>NZ_CP194644.1:1830068-2440090 GCF_050990935.1 Streptomyces sp. L7
CCACGGCGAGGTCGGGCAGGTCTCCAGCGCGCGCCTGGAGCACGTCGTTGGTGGATGCGGCCTCCGGCAGCACCTCGAGGACGGGGACGACAGCCCGGCTGCGACGGAAGTTCATTGCTCAATTCTGCCAGCGAACACGTGCGGATTTGTAGGAATCCGTAGACGGCATCGCCGTTCGGCCGGCAGGTAGAGTGAACGGCGTGACCGACACCGAAGCACGTCAGACCCCCGACCCCTTCACGACCGCCGGCAAGCTCGCCGACCTCAAGGAGCGGTTCCACGAGGCCGTGACCGCGAGCGGCCAGGCTGCGATCGAGAAGCAGCACGCGAAGGGCAAGCTGACCGCCCGCGAGCGGATCGACCTGCTCCTCGACCAGGGCTCGTTCGTGGAGTTCGACGAGTTCGTCCGCCACCGCACCCACGCGTTCGGCATGGAGGCCAAGCGGCCCTACGGCGACGCGGTCGTCACCGGCGTCGGCACCATCCACGGCCGCAACGTCGCGGTCTTCAGCCAGGACTTCACCATCTTCGGCGGCAGCCTCGGCGAGGTCGCGGGCGAGAAGATCATCAAGGTCATGGACCACGCGCTCAAGACCGGCGTGCCGATGATCGGCATCCTCGACTCCGGCGGCGCCCGCATCCAGGAGGGCGTGGTCGCACTCGGCAAGTACGGCGAGATCTTCCGCCGCAACACCGCGGCCTCCGGCGTCATCCCGCAGATCTCCATCGTGATGGGCCCGGCGGCGGGCGGCGCGGTGTACTCCCCCGCCCTCACCGACTTCGTGATCATGGTCGACAAGTCGAGCCACATGTTCGTCACGGGCCCCGACGTGATCAAGACCGTCACGGGCGAGGACGTCGGGTTCGAGGAGCTCGGCGGCGCGCTCACCCACAACAAGATCTCCGGCGTCTCGCACTACCTCGCGAGCGACGAGGAGGACGCGCTCGACTACGCGCGCACCCTGCTCAGCTACCTGCCGCAGAACAACCTGGCCGAGCTGCCGGTGTTCGAGGCCGAGCCGGAGCTGGAGATCACCGACGCCGACGGCCGGCTCGACACGATCATCCCGGACTCCCCCAACCAGCCGTACGACGTGACCACGATCATCGAAGGAATCGTAGACGACGGCGAGTTCCTGGAGATCCAGCCGCTGTTCGCGCCGAACATCGTGATCGGCTTCGCCCGGGTGGAGGGCCGTTCGGTCGGCATCGTCGCCAACCAGCCGAGCTCGATGGCCGGCACGCTCAACATCGACGCGGGCGAGAAGGCGTCGCGGTTCGTGCGCTTCTGCGACGCGTTCAGCATCCCGATCCTCACACTGGTCGACGTGCCCGGCTACCTGCCCGGCACCGACCAGGAGTGGACGGGTGTCATCCGGCGCGGCGCGAAGCTGCTCTACGCGTATGCGGAGGCCACCGTGCCGCTGGTGACGATCATCACCCGCAAGGCCTACGGCGGCGCCTACATCGTCATGGGCTCCAAGCAGCTCGGCGCCGACCTGAACCTCGCCTGGCCGACCGCCGAGATCGCGGTCATGGGCGGCCAGGGCGCGGTCAACATCCTGTACCGCGGCGAGATCAAGCGCGCGGAGGAGGCCGGCGAGGACGTCGCCGCCGTGCGCGCCCGCCTGGCCAGCGAGTACACCTACAACGTCGCCAGCCCGTTCCTCGCGGCCGAGCGCGGCGAGCTGGACGGGGTGATCGAGCCGGCCGCCACGCGCATCTCGGTCATCAAGGCGCTGCGGGCGCTGCGCACCAAGCGCGCGTCGCTGCCGCCGAAGAAGCACGGGAACATCCCGCTGTGACCGGCGCGCACGCAGCGTCGGCCGGACCGTCCCCGCTCGACCCGTCGCAGTTGCGTTTCCTCACGAAGGGCGTGACGCCCGAGGAGATCGCCGCGGTCACCGCCGTTCTCGCGACGGCCGCGGCGGAGGCCGCTGCGGCGGCGCGGGACGCCCGGCCCCAGCGCGGACCGGACGGCTGGGAGCGCACGCAGCGCGGCCTCCGCAAGCCCCTCACGCCGGGGGCCGGCGCGTGGCGGTCGTTCTCGGGCTGACGCTCGCCCGGCGTACCCCGAAACCGGTTTTGTACCCCGGTCGGAGTGTCCCCCACACGCGGGACACGCGACAATCCGCCACCGCCGGCCCGCGGGACTCGCGCAGTGTCCCCCAGGGTCCCCCAAAATGACGACTATGTATTTATCGGCCCTGGCGACAATATTGTTATTGCTAGGTGTCTCTCCTCGTGAGTTACACCGCCAATCACTCGCCGACTAGGGTAAGCGGGCGAGTGCTTTGGGGGCGAGTCAGGACGATATTCGGGTTGTCGTCCTGACTCGGGGTTTGAAAAGGGGCCGACAAATTCGGGTGTCGGCCCCTTTCATCTCTTTAACCCCTGTCGTCCGTCGCCGAGGGCCACGTAAACGCCCCCCAGACGCGCGGAAGAAGGGCGCTTACGTGCCCCTCGGCCACGGCTCAGGCGACGACGTCGACCAGCGGGCGCGGGATCTCCAGCCAGAGGTCGACCTCGTCGTCCTCCGACTCCGCGCCCAGCGCGTTGGCGGCGCCGTCGTCGGACATCCGGAGGCCCACCACCGTCACGGCGGTCTTGGACGAGCGTGGCACCGTCCGCACGATCAGCTTGTCCGTCGTGGTGCCGCGGATGGCGTCCGCGAGACGGCGCAGCACCGTCTCCAGTCCGCTCTGGTCGAGGTCGTCGATCCCGCCCTCGTCGAGCAGGCTCACGACGACGCCGCGACGGCGGGCGTCCATGACCTCCCGGCGCACGTCGTCGTTGAGCAGGCGGCGGCCGCGGATCTCGTCGCGGATGGCGCCCTCCAGATAGCGGCACTCGCGCCGCTCCGCTTCAGTGAGGTCACCGCCGCGACGCACGATCTCGGCGAGCATCGGCGCGGCCACGCGGTAGGTCTGCCGCAGCCGGAGCTGGCGCTCCATGACGTGCGCCTCCTGCGCAGCCTGCCACTCGGTGGCCTCCCGCTCCGCCCGGGCGAACTGGAGGGCGTCGCGGCCAGCCTTAGCGAGCGAGCCGGAGATGACGACGGCGACGCCGACCCAGACGACCGATCCGATGACGCCCAGCCCGGCGAGCGCGCCGAGCCCCGCCCAGACGACCGTCTGCACGGCCAGGAAGCCGACGCCGACCCACGCCACGAACTGCTGGCGGCGCACGGCGGCGATCGTCATCAGCGTGCCCACCGCCGCGACGTACCAGGTCGCGTAGCCGTTGTCTTTCGCCGGGTTCAGCTCGCTCGTGACCAGGATCGGGATGACCACGCACACGGCGAGGTCGAACGCCGCGAGCCACAGCGGCATCTTGGTCGGGCTCGTCGGCCACAGGCTGATCACGGTGGCGACCGCGTACAGGGCCATCGCGACGATGGCCGGTCCCGGGGACCCGGGGATCGAGAGCGACGACAGCGCGAGGAACAGGTGGTAGGCCGAGAACAGTGCTCCCAGGCCGAGGAACAGCACGCGGTTGAGGGTGATCATCCGGCGGCCTCCTGCTCGCGCTCCACGATCGAGCCGTGCTCGCCCGCGGGCCAGACGATGGTCACCGTGGTGCCCTGGCCCGGCGCGGACTCGACGCTCGCGCGGCCGCCGACCTTCGCCAGCCGTTCGCGGATGCTCACCCGCAGGCCCAGCCGCTCGGCCGGAACCTCGTCGGCGTCGAAGCCGCGGCCGTTGTCGGTCACGGTCACGCGGACCGCCGCACCGTGCTCGCCACCGCGGACGACCACGCTCCGCCGCACCTCGTCGCCGCCGGCGTGCTGCATGCTGTTGACCATCGCCTGCACGGCCGCGGAGTAGACGGCCTCCGCGACGTTGACGGGGAGGCTGTGCAGCTCGTCGTGGTCACGCGCGTCCACCTCGAACGGCGACGAGAACGCCCGCGCCGCCGTCACCAATCGGTCGGAGAGCTGCTCGACGCCGACCTGGGTCTGGTCCTCCGGACCGGACGCCTCCGCGGCGTGCAGGTGGCCGATCGCGTCGGCGGCCATCCGCGCGGCGAGGTCCTTCTGCTCCTGCGTGCGGGCGCTCGCGGCCGACAGCAGCGTGGTCAGCACGCTGTCGTGCACGATCGCATCGACCTGCACGCGCTCCACCTCGGTCGCATGCTGGCGGACCGCGTTGCCGTACTTGGCCAGCGCCTGGCTCTGAGCGACGTCGACGGCGGTCGCCGCCTGCCGCATCATCGCGATGATGGCGAGGATGACACCTCCGAGGATGATCGCGTAGACGGCGTCCAGCCCGGCCAACTCGACGCCGACTCCCCCGCCCGCGGGAAGCGCGCGCACGATGCCGTAGGCGATCGGGGTCACGACCGTGTAGGCGATGGCCAGCCACAGCGGGTAGGCGACGGCGGCGAACGCGGTGAAGACCGAGCAGAGGAACCAGACCCACGGCTTGTCCGACGCGAACGCCGTCGGGTCGGACGCGAGCAGCGGCCAGGTCACGATCGCGGCGAAGTAGACGACCGACAGCACACCCATCGTGACCTTCACGAAGCGCTGCGCGAAGATCGCCAGCAGCACCGTGAACGCGAGGCCGCCGAAGATCACCACCAGGACGATGAGGCCCCACGGACTGCGCAGCGCGCCGAGCTGCCCGAGCGCGGTGGGGAAGGTCTGCAGCCCGAAGACGAGGCCGAACGCCGACACCGTGCGGTCCGAGATCCGCTCGATCCTGGCTCTGCTGAGCGGGTTCCGCGGCTTGGCGGTCTCGAGGGGTGCTCCGGAGGCGGAGCGCTGGACGCTAGGCGCGCTCATTGCCCGTGTCGGGGTCGAGCCCGGGCAGGATGCCGTCCTCGACCGCGCGACGCAGAAGGTCCACCTTCGTCGGGGCCGGACGGCCGACCTCCACGTACTTCACGCGGATGCGGTCGAGGTACTCGCGCGCCGTCGAGTTGGCGATGCCGAGCTGGGCGGCGACCGCCTTGAGCGGCAGGCCGGACGCGTAGAGGTGGAGCACGTCGCGCTCCCTGCGGCCGAGCTGGGCCTTCGCGAAGTCGCTGTCCGCGTCGATCGCGGTGGCCCACTCGAGGTTGTTGAGCACGTCGCCGCGCGCGACCGTCTCGATCGCGTTCATGACGGTGGTGGTCGGCGAGGACTTGGGGATGACACCCGCGGCGCCCGCGGCGAGCGCCTCCCGCACGCTCGCGACCCGGTCGGCGATGCTGTGGACGAGCACGGCGGCGCCGGTGGCCTGCGCGCGTTTGACGTTGTCGGTCACCTTGGAGCCGTCGCCGAGCGACAGGTCGAGCACGACGACATCGCACTCGCGCGTGCCGAGCTGCTGAACGAAGCCGTCCACCGTCGCCGCCGTGACCACCACTTCGTAGCCCGCGTCCTGACAGGCCGCTTTGAGCCCGAGCCGCACGGACTCGTGATCGTCGACGATTGCCACTCGCACCATGCTGACCATCGTAGTGCGCGAGTACATGTATTCCGGGCGATCACGGGGCCAGCGTGGCGACGGCCTCCACGTGGTGAGTGTTCGGGAACAGATCGAAGGCCCGCAGAGCGCGCAAAGGGTAGCCGCGCTCGGCGAAGAAGGCGAGGTCGCGCGCGAGGGCGACGGGGTCGCAGGCGACGTAGACGACCTGGGCGGGGCGCATGGAGGCGATGGCCTCGACGACCTCCCGTCCGGCGCCGGAGCGCGGCGGATCGAGCACGACGGTGGCCGCGCGCAACCGGGCGCGCTCGGCGACGGTGGCCTCCGCGGCCAGGCCGGTGACGAAGCGCTCCACCCGCGCGGTCACGGCGCTGGCTCCCACCCACTCGGCCAGATTCTCGGCGGCGTCGTCGGTCGCGGCCTCGTCCGCCTCCACCGAGGTGATGCGGAGGGTGGAGCCGAACCGGTCCCCGAGCGCGGCGGCGAGGAGGCCGACGCCGCCGTAGAGGTCGAGGTTCGCGGCGCGCGGGTCGAACAGGGCCTCGTCCACCGCGGAGCGCACCGCCTCCGTGAGCGTCGCGGCCGCCTGGCGGTGCACCTGCCAGAACCCGCGCGCGTCGAGCCGGAACTCGCGCTCGCCCACCCGCTCGCGGATCGGCACCGGGCGGCGGCGCGGCCGGATCAGCCGCTTGCCGCGGCGTTCGGGGAGGTCGTTGACGAGCACGTGGGTCGCGCCGGCGCCGGTCGCGACGACATCGACCGACTCCGCGCCGGGGAAGCGCTGGCCGAATGGAGTCGACGCCTCGACGGCCGCCGTCGCCAGCGGGAGGTCGGAGACGGGGACGATGGTGTGCGTCCGGGCGGCGTACGGCCCGATCGTTCCGTCCTCGCCCACCTGCAGGCGGACGCGCGTGCGCCAGCCGGTGCCGTCGTCGGTCTCGCCGGCGACGGCCTCCACGACCGGGCCCGCACCCGCTCCGAGTGCCTCGATGGCGTCGGCGTCGAGCTTCGCGGTGCGCTCGAGCGCGTCCACGATCACGCGCCGCTTGAGCTCGCGCTGGTGGTCGAGCCGGATGTGGCCGAATTCCGCGCCGCCGGCGCGCTGCCCGGGTGCCCGGCGCACCGACGCCGCGCCCCAGACGTGCTCCCGCCGTTCGGCCGCCGGCTCCAGCACCTCCAGCAGCTCCGCGCGCCAGAACCGGTCGTGCGCGCGGTCGGCGACACGGGCGCGGACCCGCTCCCCCGGGATGGTGTCGGGCACGAAGACCACGCGGCCCTCGTGGCGGGCGACGAACACGCCGCCGTGCGCGACATTGATAATGTCGAGTTCGACCTCGTCCTTCTGGGGCATCCATCGAGCATCCCACAGGTGACCATGCGCCTCTACCTCGCCTCCACCTCCCCCGCCCGCCTCGCGCTGCTGCGGGCGGCCGGCGTCGAACCGATCGTGGTGCCGTCCCACGTGGACGAGCCGGCAGCCGTCGCGGCGGCGGAGGCCGAGCACGGGCCGCTCTCGCCGCAGGCGATGGTGCAGCTCCTCGCGCGGCTCAAGGCGGAGGCCGTGCGCGGCACGCTGCACGGGAAGCCGATCGACGGCCTCATCCTCGGTGGCGACTCGGCGTTCGCGATCGACGGGCACATCCACGGCAAGCCGCACCTCCCCGAGGTCGCGCGCGAGCGCTGGCTGCAGCAGCGCGGCCGCACCGGCATGCTCCACTCGGGGCACTGGCTGATCGACCACCGCGACGGGCGGGAGAACGGCGCGGTCGGCGCGACGGCGGTCGCCTCGGTCACCTTCGCCGACGTCACCGACGCCGAGATCGACGCCTATGTGGCGAGCGGTGAGCCGTTGGAGGTCGCCGGCGCGTTCACCATCGACAGCCTCGGCGGCCCGTTCATCGCCCGCGTGGACGGCGACCCCAGCACCGTCGTCGGTCTCTCGCTGTCCACCCTGCGTGACCTGGTGCGCCGGCTGGGCGTCGAGTGGACGGAGTTGTGGAACCGGGCATGATCCGGATCCACGGCCATTTGTCGACTCTCTGACGTGGCGCAAATGCTTTTTTGTGGGGATCGACCAAAAGCTGGTTCGGCTCCCGCAATAGGCTAGGGAATTGTGCCCCGTATCTCGAAGGTCCTCATCGCCAACCGCGGCGAGATCGCCGTCCGCGTCATCCGTGCCGCGAAAGACAGCGGAATCGCCTCTGTCGCCGTCTATGCCGACCAGGATCGGGACGCCCTGCACGTCCGGCTCGCCGACGAGGCGTACGCCCTCGAGGGCACGACCAGCGCCGAGACCTACCTGGTCATCGACAAGATCCTCTCGGTCGCCCGCCGCTCCGGCGCCGACGCCGTGCACCCCGGTTACGGATTCCTCGCCGAGAACGCCGACTTCGCCCGCGCCGTCATCGCCGCCGGCCTGACCTGGATCGGCCCGTCGCCGGAAGCCATCGAGCGCCTCGGCGACAAGGTGTCGGCCCGCCACGTCGCCGAGAAGGTCGGCGCTCCGCTCGCGCCCGGCACCCTCAACCCGGTCGCCGACGCGGCCGAGGTCCTCGACTTCGTGGACGAGCACGGCCTCCCGGTCGCCATCAAGGCGGCGTTCGGCGGCGGCGGACGCGGGCTCAAGGTCGCCCGCACCCGCGACGAGGTCGCCGAACTCTTCGACTCCGCCACCCGCGAGGCCATCGCCGCATTCGGTCGCGGCGAGTGCTTCGTCGAGAAGTACCTCGACCAGCCGCGCCACGTCGAGACGCAGTGCCTCGCGGACGCCTACGGCAACGTCGTCGTGGTCTCCACCCGCGACTGCTCGCTGCAGCGCCGTCACCAGAAGCTGGTCGAGGAGGCGCCCGCGCCGTTCCTCACCCCGGAGCAGCTCGACAAGCTCTACAGCGCGTCGAAGGCCATCCTCAAGGAGGTCGGCTACCAGGGCGCCGGCACCTGCGAGTTCCTCATCGGCAAGGACGGCACCGTGTCGTTCCTGGAGGTCAACACCCGCCTCCAGGTCGAGCACCCCGTCTCCGAGGAGGTCACCGGTATCGACCTCGTGCGCGAGCAGTTCCGCCTCGCAGAGGGCGGCGAGCTCGACTACGCCGACCCGGCGCCGCGGGGCCACTCCTTCGAGTTCCGCATCAACGGCGAGGACGCCGGCCGCAACTTCATCCCCTCCCCTGGGCCCGTGCACGTCTTCAAGGCCCCGGGCGGCCCCGGCGTCCGCGTCGACAGCGGCATCCAGGCGGGCGACGTGATCTCCGGCGCGTTCGACTCCATGCTCGCGAAGCTCATCGTGACCGGCGCCAGCCGCGAGGAAGCGCTGGAGCGCTCCCGCCGCGCCCTGGACGAGTTCGAGGTGGCGGGCCTGCCGACCGTGCTGCCCTTCCACCGCGCGATCGTGCGCGACCCCGCCTTCGCCCCGCAGGACGGCGAGCCGTTCTCCATCTACACCCGCTGGATCGAGACCGAGTGGGCCGGCGGCGTCGAGCCGTGGGCCGGCGAGCTGGGCGCGACCGGCGCCGCCGAGCGCCGCAGCAACGTCGTGGTCGAGGTCGAGGGCAAGCGCATCGAGGTGTCGCTGCCCGCGCGCCTGCTCAGCGGCGGCGGCCCGGCGGAGCCCGCCGCTCCCGCCCCCCGCCGCCGCTCCGGCGCGCACGCGGTCGACACCGCGACGGGCGACTCGGTCACCGCGCCCATGCAGGCCACCGTCGTGAAGGTCGCGGTCGCCGACGGCGACGAGGTCGTCAAGGGCGACCTGGTGCTGGTGCTGGAGGCCATGAAGATGGAGCAGCCCCTCACCGCCCACAAGGACGGCACCGTCGCCGGCATCAACGCCACCGTCGGCGAGACCGTCTCCTCCGGCCACCTCCTCCTCAACATCCTCTAACCCACCTCCCGTCCCCACCCTGTCTTCCGCAGCTAACGCAGGAGATCCCCCTCCCCGGGCCCCGATCTCCTCCGTTGGCTGCGATTCCGGGTCCTTCACGCGCGGAACTCCTCCGTTGCCAGCACACCCTCGATCACGGCGACGACGGCATCGGCGTCCCCCAGGACATCCCGAGCCGGGAAGCGCAGCCGTCGCGCACCCAGGAGGGCGAGCGCAGTGTCCCTGGCACGGTCCCGTTCGAACGCCTCCCTGCCCGAGTGGAACGCGTACCCGTCGATCTCCACGAACAGGAGGCCGTCGATCCGGGCATCCACGCGGCCCACTCCGGGCACCGCCACCTGCTGTTCGACGACGTGACCGCGGGCGGTGAGTCGTTGGCGGAGAATCGACTCCACGCCGGAGTCGGATCCGGGTCGGGCGCGTGCCGCCACCGCTCTGGCATGAGGGGCGCTCGCCGCGAAGACTCCTCGCAGCCCGATCATGGTGACAATCCGCGCGGATAGCGCAGTGTCGAGGACCGCGACCGCGGTCTCCTCGTCCGCGCAATCGACCACCGACCGAAGGCAGTCCGCCAGAGAGACCCGCCACAGCTCGGGATGCTCGTCGCACGCACCCCAGTGCCGCACAGCGTCGTCGGCAACTCGCCCCGCGTGCGGGTGGACGCTCAGATGCAGCCGGCCGTCCTGGCCTCCCCACAGCCCATAGCTCCTCGCCGCCGACACGCACGACAACTTCCCGCCGGCGGCAAGCGCCGCCAGCGCCTCACGCGATAGCTCCGGCAACGCATAGACCCCGCGCCTCGGCCGCCGAAGCCTTCCCTCATCCACCGCCGTCGTCAGCGCGCGATCAGTGACGCTCCGCAACTCCCGCCGCGTCGCCGCCCCGCCCCGTTCACGAAGTACCCTGTGCCAGCTCATCCCTCCACACTCCAGAACGATCCGCTCGCGTGTCCGACGCTGGCCCGATCTGTGGAGAACTCGCTTCGGCCGCTGTGTTGGGAGGGGAGGAGATTCGCAACGACACGCCCGGGATTCGCAGTCAACGGAGGAGATCGGGGCTACCGGAGGGCAGGTGTCCTCCGGTGGCGACAGCGTGGCTAGCCGGTGGCTTCGGTGGGGTCGCCTTTGAGGTCGATGCTGATCTCGTCGGCGTCGAGGTTGCTGAGGGCGCCGGCGAGCACGTCGGCACTGAAGGTGCCGTCGTCGCGGGCGTCGAGCAGCGCGTCCCGCTGGGCGCGGATGCGCTTCAGCCGCGCGGACTTGTGCTGGTGGAACGCCTCGGGCGTCCGCTCGGCGGTCTCCGGCAGCGGCACCGCCTGCCCGGCGTCGTGCAGCAGCTCCAGGAGCCGCCGGCGCTCCTCCCTCTCGGCCTGCGGGTCGGAGGCCGTCGGCTTCACCACGCGCAGGGCCAGCCCGAGCGTCCCGCCCTGCAGCAGCAGCGACCCGGCCGCGACCAGGAACGCGATGAGCACGAGCACCGAGCGCCCCGGCGTGTCCGAAGGGAGGCTCTGCGCGGCGGCGACCGTGACGGCCCCGCGCATCCCGGCCCAGACGACGACAGTGCCCTCGCGCCAGCCGAGCGGCGTCCCGGTGAAGTAGTCGATGTCCGCCAGCACCCGCCGCAGCCGGGTGCCGAACCGGGCGATGTTCTCGACCGTCCAGGTCCGCTGCCGCCGGCGCTGCCGGCGGATCAGCCGACCGCGCCAGCCCGACGGTGCCCCGAGCCGGTCTCGCGTGACGGCCGCGGCCTCCGGGACGCCGGCGACCTTCGCCACCTCCGCGTGCGCGATCGCCGGGTCCGCGGCCAGCACGTCCGCGTGGGCCTCCGGGTCCTCCGACGGGTCCGCGCCCTCCGGCAGCGCGACCGCCGCGTCCGCTGGCGGCGGCCCCTGCTCGAGCAGCCGCCGCGCGGCCTCCGGGTCCTCCAGCCGCTCCTGCAGCTTGGTCAGCGCCGGACGCATCCGCTCACGCCGGCGCCCGCGGCGGGCCAGGAGCGCCAGCAGCGGCGCCACGAACGCGGCCCGCACCACCAGGGTGAGCAGCAGCGCGGCCGCGGCGATGCCGACCGCAGGCAGCACGCCGGAGTGGTCGCTCTGCACCTTCTGGACGATGCCGAACAGCTCCAGGCCCATCGTCAGGAAGATCATGCCCTCCAGCACGAGCTCGACCGTCCGCCAGTTCTGGGTGTCCGACAGCCGGTGCTCCGGCGACAGCACCCGCGGCCCGCGGCTGCCGGTGATCAGCCCGGCCACCACCGCCGCGACCAGCCCCGAAGCGCCCAACGCTTCGGCCGGGATGGAGGCCAGGAACGGCACCGTGAACGACAGCACCGTGTTGACCGTCGCGTCCTTGACCCGCGCCCGCACGACCAGGTTCAGCCGCCCGACGACCCAGCCGAAGACCACCGCGACGACCACGGAGTAGAGGAACGACAGCGTCACAGCGCCGATCGTGAAGGAGGCCACCGCCGCCGACGCGACCGCCGCCCGCAGCAGCACGAGCGCGGTGGCGTCGTTGAGGAGGCTCTCGCCCTCCAGGATGGCGACGACGCGCGGCGAGACACCCGCGCGCTTGACGATCCCGGTCGCGACCGCGTCGGTCGGGCTGACGATCGCGCCGAGCGCCACGCCCCACGCCAGCCCGAGGCCCGGGATGACCCAGGCGAAGAAGAGCCCGAGCAGCACCGAGCTCACGATCACCAGCACCACCGAGAGGCCGCCGATCGCGCCGAACTCCCGCCGGAAGTTCATCGACGGCATCGACACCGACGCCGAGTAGAGCAGCGGAGGCAGCACGCCCGCGATGATCCACTGCGGCTGGACCTCCAGCACCGGCACGAACGGCAGGAACGAGACCAGGATGCCGACCACGACGAGGATGAGCGGCGACGCCACCCCGAAGCGCTGCCCGTAGACGGTGGCGGCCGCGATGGTCAGCACGGCGAGGACGCCGACGACCAGGACCTCCTCCATCCGGTGTGGCCTCCTGTCTAGAGCACGATGTGCATCGCCCGCGCGGCGTCCGAGATCGACCCGGAGAGCGACGGGTACACCGTGAACGCCCTCGCCACCTGGTCCACCGTGAGCCGGTGCTCCACCGCCAGCGCGAGCGGGAAGATCAGCTCGGAGGCCCGCGGCGCGACGATCACGCCGCCGATCACAGTACCCGACCCGGTCCGCGCGAACAGCTTCACGAAGCCGTCGCGGATGCCGAGCATCTTGGCGCGCGGGTTGGACTTCAGCGGGAGCTTGTAGATGTCGCCCTGCGCGATGCCCTCCTCGATCTGCTTCTGGTTCCAGCCGACGGTCGCGATCTCCGGCTGGGTGAAGATGTTGGAGGTGACGTTGCGCAGCTCGATGGGGTTCACCGCGTCGCCCATCGCGTGGAAGACCGCGGTGCGGCCCTGCATGGAGGCGACGGAGGCCAGCGGCAGCAGGTCGGAGCAGTCGCCCGCCGCGTAGATGTTCGGGATGGACGTGCGCGCGACCCGGTTGACCCGGATGTGGCCCGACGGCGTGAGCTGCACGCCGGCCTCCTCCAGGCCGATGCCCGCGGTGTTCGGGATGGAGCCGACGGCCATCAGACAGTGGCTGCCCTCCACCGTGCGGCCGTCGGTCAGCGTCGCGACGACGCCGTTCTCGGTGCGGACCACCGATTCGGCGCGGGACTTCGACAGCACCTGCATGCCGTTGCGCTTGAAGACGTTCTCGATGACGCGGGCCGCGTCGGCGTCCTCGCCCGGCAGGACCTGGTCGCGCGACGAGATCAGCGTGACCTTCGAGCCGAGGGCGGTGTACGCGGAGGCGAACTCGGCGCCGGTGACGCCGGAACCGACCACGATCAGGTGCTCGGGCACGGTGGCGAGGTCGTAGAGCTGGGTCCAGGTGAGGATGCGCTCGCCGTCCGGGACCGCGGAGGACAGGACGCGCGGGCTCGCGCCGACCGCGATCACGATCGTGTCGGCCTCCACCCGGTCGAAGTCGGTGCCGGAGTCGCCGGTGCCGGTGGACACGATGATCGCGTTCTCGCCGTCCAGCCGGCCCTCGCCGGTCACGATGCGGACGCCCGCGCGCACGAGCTCGGCGCGCATGTCCTCCGACTGCTGGCGGGCGAGGCCCATCAGACGCTTGTTGACCGCCGCGAGGTTGACCGCGATCTCGGGACGGACCGGCTTGCCGCTCTCGCCGCGCGAGAAGAACTGGACGCCGAGGTCGGTCGCCTCGGCGATGGAGTTGGTGGCCTCCGCGGTGGCGATGAGGCTCTTGGAGGGGACGACGTCGGTGATGACGGCCGAGCCGCCGACTCCGGAGCGCTCCACGAGCGTGACGTCCGCGCCGAGCTGCGCGCCGGCGAGCGCCGCCTCGTAACCGCCCGGTCCGCCGCCGAGGACGGCGATCCGCTGCTTGCGCTCGAATTCATAGGCCATGCTCCTTATTCTTCCGTATCCCGGTGCACCGATGCGCAACCGGGCGGACGCTGTACCGCCGGGAGTCGCTCAGTAGAGTTGCCTCATGCTCGAAACCACTCAGAACCCGCTGGACGACCCCGCGACCGACCCGTTCGAGGTCGCCGAGGAGGCGGCGCGGCAGCTCGCCGAGAAGACCGGCGTCGAGAAGCACGACATCGCCCTGACCCTCGGCAGCGGCTGGGGCAAGGCCGCCGACCTGATCGGCGAGACCGTCGCCGTCCTCCCGGCCCACGAGATCCTCGGCTTCAGCAAGCCGGCGCTGGAGGGCCACGCCGGCACGCTGCGTTCGCTCCGCCTTGCGAACGGCAAGCACGCGCTCGTCATCGGCGCGCGCACCCACTACTACGAAGGCCACGGCGTCCGCCGGGTCGTGCACAGCGTCCGCACCGCTGCGGCCGCCGGCGCGAACACGATGGTCCTCACCAACGGCGCGGGCGGCATCAAGGAGCACTGGAAGCCCGGTACCCCGGTGCTGATCAGCGACCACATCAACCTGACGGCGGACTCCCCGCTGGAGGGCGCGACCTTCATCGACCTCACCGACCTCTACTCGAAGCGCCTGCGCGAGCTCGCGAAGACCATCGACCCGAGCCTGGACGAGGGCGTGTACACGCAGTTCCGCGGCCCGCACTACGAGACGCCGGCCGAGGTGCAGATGGCCAAGGCGATCGGCGGTCACATCGTCGGCATGTCGACCGCGCTGGAGGCCATCGCCGCCCGTCAGGCCGGCATGGAGATCCTCGGCATGTCGCTCGTCACCAACCTGGCTGCCGGCATCCAGAAGACCCCGCTCAGCCACCAGGAGGTCATCGACGCCGGCCGCGAGGCCGAGCCGGTGATCAGCGCCCTGCTGGCCCGGATCGTGGAGGCTCTGTGACCCCAACGAACGGAAACGCAGTCGACACGCCCGAGCTCCTCGAACAGGCGCGCACCTGGCTCGCGCAGGACCCCGATCCCGAGACCCGGGACGAGCTGCAGTCCCTGATCGTCGCCGCCGAGGCGGGCTCCGCGGAGGCCGTGGACGACCTCCACTCGCGTTTCGACGCCCGGCTCGAGTTCGGCACCGCCGGCCTCCGCGGCCGGATCGAGGCGGGGCCGAACCGGATGAACCGGGTGCTCGTCTCGCAGGCCGCCGCCGGCTTCGCCCGCTGGCTGCTGGAGCACGCCGAGGGTGGCCGGCCGTCGGTGGTCATCGGCTACGACGGCCGGAAGAACTCCGACGTCTTCGCGCGCGACACCGCCGAGCTGATGGCCGGCGCCGGTGTGCGGGCGGTCCTGCTCCCCCGGCTGCTGCCGACCCCGGTGCTCGCGTTCGCCGTGCGCCACCTCGATGCGAGCGCGGGTGTCATGGTCACGGCGAGCCACAACCCGCCGGAGGACAACGGCTACAAGGTCTACCTGGGCGGCGAGAACCACGGCTCGCAGATCGTCTCGCCGACAGACGCGGAGATCGAGGCGCACATCCTGGAGCTCGCGCGCGGCGACATCGGCGACCTCCCGCGCTCGGAGCAGTTCGAGATCGCGGGCGGCGACGTGGAGGCCGCCTACATCGAGGCCACCGCCGCCGTCGCGACCACCACCGCACCGCGCGACGCCGTCACGTTCGCGTACACCGCGATGCACGGCGTCGGCTGGCGTACCGCAGAGGCTGTGTTCGCGCGCGCCGGGTTCTCGACCCCGGTCGTCGTGGCGGAGCAGCGCGACCCCGATCCGGCGTTCCCGACCGTGTCCTTCCCGAACCCGGAGGAGCCGGGCGCGATGGACCTGTCGTTCGCGACCGGGCGCGCCGCGGGCGTGGACCTGATCATCGCGAACGACCCCGACGCGGACCGGCTCGCCGTCGCCATCCCGGACGGGTCGGCCGACGGCTTCCGCCGCCTCAGCGGCAACGAGGTCGGCGCGCTGCTCGGCTGGCGCGCCGCCGAGCTCGCCGAGCGGTCCTCGACCGACGGCGCCGCCTTCGGCGCCCTCGCCTGCTCGATCGTGTCGTCGCCGGCCCTCGCCGCCGTCGCCGCGGCCTATCACCTGGACTTCGCCGACACCCTCACCGGGTTCAAGTGGGTCTCCCGCGCCCCGGGCCTGATCTTCGGCTTCGAGGAGGCGCTCGGCTACCTCGTCAATCCGCAGACCATCCGGGACAAGGACGGCATCTCGGCCGCGACGGCGTTCCTCGACCTCGCGAACGACCTCGCCGCCTCCGGCCGTACGATCGCGGACCACCTGGACGCGTTCGCGGAGCGCTTCGGCTACTTCGCCAGCGACCAGATCTCGATCCGGGTCACCGACCTGTCCCGCATCGGCGAGATCATGGCCGCGCTGCGCGCCACCCCGCCGAGCAGACTGGGCGCCGTCGCCGTCGACCACATCGACGACCTCCGCGACGGCTTCGGCGCGCTGCCGCCGAGCGACGTGCTGCGCATCGTGCTGGCGGACGGCTCGCGCGTCATGGTCCGCCCGAGCGGCACCGAGCCGAAGCTGAAGATCTACATCGACGCCTCCAGCGACGAGGGCGACGTGGCCGCCCGCCGCGCCACCGCGACCGCCCGCGTCGCGGCCCTCGCCGCCGCGATGCGCGACCTCACCGCGTAATCGCCCCGACATTCGTCACGAATGTCGCCTTTCGCCGCGCGAGAGCCGACATTCGTGACGAATGTCGGCTTCGTCGCGCACGCACATTCGTGACGAATCGCGGAGCGTCAGCCGAGGGCTTCGTCGAGCTTCTGCTCCAGCTCGTCCAGGTCGAAGTAGTTCTGCACCACGATGACGTCCGCGTTGGTCGGGCCGATCCGGTCGACGAGCTCGGGCGACGTGAGGATGATCTGCGCGTCGCTCGACGCGGAGCCCACGCTCGCGACATCCGCTGCGGTCACGTCCGCGTCGAGACCGAGGCGGTCGAGCACGCGCTCGGCGTTCACCTTCAGGATGCCCGAGGTGCCGATCCCGGCCCCGCAGATGGCGACGATCTTCACAGCGTCGCCCCCGAGCCGCCTCTGTCATCGCGCCGCCTCCTCTTCGCTGAGCGTCAGGATGCGCTGCACCTCCGCGACGTCGCCCGCCGCGGCCAGCGCGGGGATCGCGTCGGGGTCGTTGAAGACGTTCGCCAGCTCGGCGACGCTGGACACGTGCGCCTCCGGCGACGTCACGGCGAGGCCGATCACGACCGACACCGGGTCGTTGTGCGGGTGGCCGAACACCACGGGGTCGTCCAGCGTGACCACCGACAGCCCGTCGCGGTTCACGTCCGATCCGGGACGCGCGTGGGCCAGGGCGAGCCCCGGCGCGATCACGATGTAGGCGCCGAACTCCTCGATCACCTGGATCATCCGCGTGCCGTAGGACTCCTCCGTCGCGCCGGACCGCGCCAGCGCCTCGCCCGCGAGTTCGACCGCGTCGCGCCAGTCGGACGCGTGGGCTCCGACGGTCACAGCGGTGGCGGGCAACGGTGGCAGCGGCATGGGACCAGCGTACGCGTTAGCGGGTCACGAACCCTCGAAACCCGCTGTGATGATCTCCGCCAGTTCCTCACGCTGCTCGACCGGGAGGAAGGCCCCGGCCGCGGCGTTGAGCTGGAAGATCTCCAGGTCGGTGAGGTCGTACGAGAACGCGTCGGCGAGGATGCTGAGTTCGCGGGTCAGCGTCGTGCCGCTCATCAGCCTGTTGTCGGTGTTGACCGTGACGCGGAACCCGAGCTGGTACAGCAGGTCGAACGGGTGGTCGAGGATGTCGTCGCCCCACGCGGCGATCGCACCGGTCTGCAGGTTGGAGGTCGGGCTGGTCTCCAGCGCGATCTCGCGGTCCTTCACCCACTGCGACAGCGTGCCGAGGGTCACGTACGTGTTCTCGTCGTCCTGCCGCTCGATCGTGATGTCCTCGGCCAGGCGCACGCCGTGGCCCAGGCGCAGGGCGCGGCCGTCGAGGAGGGCGCTGCGGATGCTGTCGAGTCCGTCGGCCTCGCCCGCGTGGACGGTGGCCGGGAAGAACTGCGACGCGAGGTAGTCGAACGCCGCCTTGTGGTTGGAGGGCGGGAAGCCGGCCTCGGGCCCGGCGATGTCGAAGCCGACGGCGCCGCGGTCGCGGTGGCGCACGGCCAGCTCCGCGATCTCGAGGCTGCGGTCGGTGTGGCGCATGGCGCTGACGAGCTGGCCCACGCGGATGCGCTTGCCCGTGGCGCGGACGTCCTCGATGCCCTGCTCCAGGCCCTCCTGGACTGCCTCCACGGTCTCGTCGAGCGTGAGGCCACGGGTGAGGTGCTGCTCGGGCGCCCACCGGATCTCGCCGTACACGACGCCGTCGGCGCCGAGGTCCTGCACGAACTCGCGGGCGACGCGGCTGAGGCCCTCGCGGGTCTGCATCACCGCGGTGGTGAGGTCGAAGGTCTTGAGGTACTCGACCAGCGAGCCCGAGTTGGACTTCTCGGCGAACCAGGCGCCGAGCGCGTCGGGGTCGTCGGCCGGGAGCTGGAGGCCGATGCCGTCCGCGAGCTCCAGCACCGTGGCGGGGCGGAGCCCGCCGTCCAGGTGGTCGTGCAGGGAGACCTTGGGCAGCGCCCGGATGTCGGTTCCGTCGGGAAGGGCGTACGCCTCGTCGTTGCTCATGAGGCCAATCTACCGGGGAGGGCGCGGCCGCGCCGCCCTGGATCGGGAAACGCGGCCGCGTCGCGCCAGGTCAATGGAATGGGCACCACGTCAGGGGTTCGGGCGCGGTCCGGCCGTAGTTCTGCGAACGCCAGCAGGCGTTTGGAACCGTCCAGTTTCGCTTCGCATTCAGTGTGGTGACATTCGTATCGCCTGGCCCCGGCCACGTCGGGCTGACAGTGCCCATGCAGTCGGTGTAGGCCATCCACGGCGCCATTTGGCAGCCGAGGTCGCTCACTGCCTGGAAGTTTGCGCTCACGTACGCGTACGAACGATTGCCCCTCGGAGCGATGACCTGGACGAGGTAGGTTTGGGCTCCGTAGTTGTAGGCGAGATTCTGCGGCCACCGCATCCCGATGGCGATCGAGTTCTTCCCGCACGGGTCGGAGAGATCGTTGTAGTCGGCATACGCACCGACCGCTCCCGCGTTGCCGCCGAAGCCGGTCATCAGGCTCCAGCTCCACCCGTAGTTCACTGCCCAGTTGTTCTCCTTGTACCCGCCAGCACAGTAGGGACGAGAACCTCCCTCGTCGCCGTTCGAGAGGTTGACCTCGATCTCCATACCCCAGCCTGCAGGCATCTGCTTGGTGTTGTTCCCGAGGGGATCGATCCACCAGCCCGCGTGTTGGAAGGTCGGCTTGGAACCGTTTGTGACATCCGCATAGGCCTGGATCTCGATGTCCTGGGGGGCCCAGCGCTCCACATCAGTCGCCGCTCGCGAGTTTCGCAACACGGAAGCGCCTTCGACCTCCTGCATCGCGTGGTTCTCGATCTCGGCCATCTGCGAACCGACCTCGCCGCCGCTCGCCGGAAGCACGTCGATCGGCGCTGCGTCGGTCACGATCGGAGAAGGTGCGGGCCCAGAACGCATCCGCTGTGAGTTCTTCGGAACGTCCTTCTCGACGACGATGCCGACGAACGCCGGACGTGTGCCGTAATCGCTGGCGAACTTGGCGACGAACTCCTCCGCTGGGAAATCGTCCGTCGGCACGTACTCTCCCACGACGTTTCCATTGTCGAAGCGGTACGCGGTGATGGTCTCGTCGAGTCCCGACGCGACTCTTGTCGCGTCGACGATGTCGACCGGCTGATCGAGCTCGAGGATCTGCGTCGTCTTTTCCGGCAGCTCCTGAGCAGGATCCGCCGTGATCGCTGACGACGGCGAGCCGGACTGGGAGCCGGCGACGAGCAATGCGCCGAGCACGGGGGCGACGGCGAACATAAGCTTCTTCATTCCATACCTCTGGTGTTTCGTCTACTCATCCGGATCAGGACGAGGGAGGCGATGAAAGTCGCGACCAGAAGCGGCAGTATCCAGTTGTATTCCCAGCCGAAGGTGATGTTCCACCCGAGCCAGTCGTCATAGACCGTCGGATACGAACAGCTCACATAAATGGGAAAGCGGTGGAACCCGTCGTGGAACATGTCGATGGGAACCGGCGGCGTCTCGAACGGCGGCAGTCCCACTGGACAAGCACCCTCCCCCAGCGATGCCAGGTAACAAGCCTCCATCCGACACGACCCAGCCCGAACACGCTCGCGACCAGAAGGACGGCGCCGACGAGCGCGCTCCACCCGGGCACGGGACGGCGTGGGTGTAGGTCCACTGGTGCGACTCTCAATCAGGCGGAGGTTCCGCCTTCACGTGAGAAGCCTCACATTAAACTGAAAGCATTTACAATGCTTGCATATTCTCGGACGCTATCGCCGGCGCCGACTACTAGCCGATGCGCTCGGCGACCAACGGTCCCCGCTCGAACGGCGTCCCCAGCGGCGCGATACGGTAGGCGCCCTCGAGCGCCTCCAGGGCGCGCTCGAAGCGGGCGGGCTCGTCGGCGGACAGCGTGAACAGCGGCTGGCCCACGCGCACCTCGTCGCCCGGCTTGGCGTGGAGGTCGACGCCCGCGGCGTGCTGCACCGGGTCCTGCTTGCGCGCGCGGCCCGCGCCGAGCCGCCACGCCGCGATGCCGAAGGGCAGCGCCTGCTGCTCCACGAGCACCCCGTCCGACTCCGCGAGCACGGTGTGCGTCTCGCGGGCGACGGGCAGCGCCGCGTCGGGGTCGCCGCCCTGTGCGCGCACGGTCTCCCGCCATTTGTCCATCGCGCGGCCGTCCTTCAGCGCGGCCTCCACGTCGGCGTCCGGCTGCCCGGCGAGCGTCAGCATCTCGCGGGCGAGCGCCACGGTCAGCTCGACGATGTCGGCGGGGCCGCCGCCGGCGAGCACCTCGACCGACTCGCGGACCTCGTTGGCGTTGCCGATGGCGAGGCCGAGCGGGACGTTCATGTCGGTGAGGAGGGCGGAGGTCGCGACGCCCGCGTCCTTGCCGAGCTCCACCATCGTGCGGGCGAGCTCGCGCGACTTGTCGATGTCTTTGAGGAAGGCGCCGGAGCCGAACTTCACGTCGAGCACCAGCGCGCTCGTTCCCTCCGCGATCTTCTTGGACATGATCGAGGAGGCGATCAGCGGGATGGCCTCGACCGTCCCGGTGATGTCGCGCAGCGCGTACAGCTTGCCGTCGGCGGGCGCGAGGCCGGAGCCGGCGGCGCAGATCACGCCGCCCGGGCCGCGGAGCTGGGCGAGCATCTCCTCGTTGCTGAGGTTCGCGCGCCAGCCCGGGATGCTCTCCAACTTGTCGAGCGTGCCGCCGGTGTGGCCGAGGCCGCGACCGGAGAGCTGCGGCACCGCGACGCCGAACGAGGCGACCAGGGGCATCAGCGGGAGGGTGATCTTGTCGCCGACGCCTCCGGTGGAGTGCTTGTCGGCGGTCGGCTTGCCGAGGCCGGAGAAGTCCATCCGCTCGCCCGACGCGATCATGGCCAGCGTGAGATCCCGGATCTCCCGACGGGTCATCCCGTTCAGGAAGATCGCCATCGTCATGGCCGACATCTGCTCGTCGCCGACGTAGCCGCGCGTGTACGCGTCCACCAGCCAGTCGATTTCCGCCGTGGTCAGCTCGCCACGGTCGCGCTTGGTCCTGATCAGGTCGACGGCGTCGAATGCCTCGACCCCTGCTGCGGTGCTCACGAAGATGTAACCCTCTTAGTCGTCGGTCGTGCGGTCTTCCCGTGGTCCACGGAGACAGGCGCCTCTGCGGCGCCGTGCTCCTCCGCGTAGGCGGCGAGTTGGCGCGGCCCGAACGCGTCAGGCAGCACCTCATCGATGGTGCGGATGCCGGAGACCGTCTCCAGCAGCATCCCCTCGGCCGAGTGCTCGTAGAGAAGCTGGCGGCAGCGCCCGCACGGCATCAGAGTGTCGCCGTCGCCGTTCACGCAGGTGAACGCGACGAGCCGCCCTCCCCGCTCATCGCCAGCGACGACACCAGGCCGCACTCGGCGCAGAGCGTGACGCCGTAGCTGGCGTTCTCGACGTTGCAGCCGCTGACGATGCGGCCGTCGTCGACCAGCGCCGCGGCGCCGACCGGGAACTGCGAGTACGGCACGTAGGCGTGCGTCATGGCCTCGTTCGCCGCGGCGCGCAGCGCCGGCCAGTCGATCGCGTCGGTCATGACTTGATGTACGGCTTGCCCGACGCCGCCGGCCCGCGGGACTGCCCGACCAGCCCGGCCACCGCGAAGATGGTGACGAGGTAGGGCAGCATGCGCAGGAACTCGCTCGGGATCGGCGCGTGCAGCAGGCCGAGGAGGCTCTGCAGCGCGCCGGCGAAGCCGAACAGCAGGGCGGCTAGCGTGGCCCGGATCGGGTCCCAGCGTCCGAAGATCACAGCCGCGAGCGCGATGTAGCCGAGGCCGCTGGTCATGTCCTTCACGAAGCCGCCGACGCCGCCGATCGTGAAGTACGCGCCTCCGAAGCCGGCGATCGCACCCGCGATCAGGACCGTCCAGAACCGGGTCGAGTTGACCTTGACGCCGACCGTGTCGGCCGCCTTGGGGTGCTCGCCCACGGCGCGGACCCGGAGGCCCCAGCGGGTGTGGAAGAGGAAGAAGTAGACGCCGGCGACGGCCACGTACATCACATAGACGATCAGGGTCTGGTCGAACAGCACCGGACCGATCACCGGGATCTGGCTGAGCAGCGGGATCGGCAGGTTCGGCAGCGTCGGCGGCAGGTTGAATGCCGCCGTGTTGTTCGCCATCACAGCCGTGTAGAAGAAGCCGGTGACGCCCGACACGAGCACGTTCAGCACGATGCCGACGATGACCTGGTCGACCAGGTACTTGATCGAGAAGGCCGCCAGGATGAACGACACGATCACTCCGGCGACTGCGGCCCCGATGAGGCCGACGACGACCGAGTGGGTGATCGTCGCGAGCATCGCCGATGTGAAGGCGCCGCCGAGCAGCTGACCCTCGATCGCCACGTTGACCACGCCGACGCGCTCGGAGAGCACGCCGCCCATCGCGCCGTAGATGATCGGCACGCTGAGGCCGAGGGCCGCAGCGAGGAGGCCGGCCACGGGGACCGTGCCGTCGCCGACCGACCAGGTGATGAACCCGACCAGCAGCGCCAACGCGAAGATCGCGCTCAGCCAGAGCGGGACGCTCCGGCCCCGGGACACCAGGACGAATGCGACGGCGGTGATGGCCAGGGCGATGACCGTCACGACGATGCCGGTCGCGATCGAGGGGATCTGGACGTTCGGGATCGTGAAGAAGTCGCTCTTCGTGCTGAACGTGTACGTCGTCGTGCCCGGGCGCGGAAAGACCAGGAACAACAGGATGCTGATCGCGCTGAACACCGCGAAGACGATCGGCAGGCGCCAGTGGCGCACGACCACGCGCGCGGTCTCGCCGTCGGCCAGTGCCGGGGCGGGGGCTGGGTGATGACGGTCATCGGGCGACCGCTCCCTTCGTGCGGGTCGCCGAGCGGCGACGGCGCGGTGCGCTGCCCGGGGCGGGCAGCCGGAAGATGGCGCGCACCAGCGGCGGCGCGGCGATGAACAGCACGGTGACCGACTGGATGATCGCGATGACCTCGACCGGGACGTTGTCCGCGGCCTGCATCGCGAATCCACCGGCCTGGAACGCGCCGATCAGGATGCCGGCGACCAGCACGCCGAACGGCCGGGAGCGGCCGAGCAGCGCGACCGTGATCGCCGAGAATCCGATGCCGGCGTCGATGTCGCTGCCGAAGCCGGTCGTGATCTGGCCGAGCACCTGAGTGGCGCCGGCGAGACCGACGAGGGCGCCGGAGATGACCATCGCCCAGACGTAGATCGACCGGACCGACATGCCGGCGACGCGGGCGGCGTTCGGGTTCTCCCCGACCGCGCGGAAGCGGAAGCCGAGGTTCGAGCGCTCGAGCAGCCACCAGACCGCGATGGTCGCCAGCACCACCAGGATGATGCCGATGTCCAACGAATAGTTGCTCCCTAACAGTTTCGGGAACACCGCTGTCGGTAGCGTCGGCGGGGTGCGCGGGTCGTTCGCGCCGGGAGCGCGCAGGAACGACGTCGTCAGCAGATAGCTGAGGAGGTTGAGCGCGATGTAGTTGAGCATGATCGTGACGATCACCTCGTGCGCCCCCGTGTACGCCTTCAGGACGCCGGCGATCGCCGCCCAGATCGCGCCGCCGATGAGGCCGGCGATCACCGCGATCAGCAGGTGGATTCCCGGGGCCATCGGCAGCTTGAAGCCGACGAGGCCCGCGAACAGCGCGGCGATGAGCATCTGCCCCTGGCCACCGATGTTGAACAGGCCGACCCGGAAGCTGAGGGCGACGCCGAGACCGGCCGCGATCAGCGGCGTGGCGAAGGTCAGCGTCGTCGACAGCGACTGGATGCCGGTGGCGAAGTCGGGTGCGTGGGTGTTGTAGATCGCGCCCTGGAACAGCGCGGCGTACGCTCCGCCGACCGCGTTGCCGATCGCGGCGAACGTGTCGGCGGGACGCGCGAAGAAGTAGCCGAGCGCCTGCTGCACCTGCTGGTTCGTCAGGGCGATGAACACGCCCCCGACGACGAGCGCGACGATGACCGCGCAGATGGAGAGCACGACGCTCCCCGACGCGATCTCGCGCAGGACGCGGTGGGTCTTGGAGATCTCCGGAGCGGGCGGCTCGGTGGCGCGCTGCTCCTCGGGGATCTGGTCGAGTGCCGGGGCATCGACTGGGGTCTCCCCGACGGCGGCCTCGACATCGGCAGTGGGCATCTGGTCGCTCATGCGGAGGCTCCTTGCGCATCGACGAGGTATTCGGCCGGCGGGGCCTCGCCCGTCATCATCAGGCCGAGGATCTCGCGGGGCGTCGACGCAGGGACGATCCCGACGATCCCGCCGCGGTACATGACGGCGATCCGGTCGCCGAGCGCGACGATCTCATCGAGCTCGGTGGAGACGACGATGACAGGCACGCCCGAGTCGCGGGCGGCGATGATCTGCTCGTGGACGAACTCGATCGAGCCGACGTCCAGGCCGCGGGTCGGCTGGGCCGCCACGAACAGTCGCAGGTCGCGGCTGAGCTCGCGCGCGAGCACGACCTTCTGCTGGTTGCCGCCGGAGAGCCGGCCGACGTGGGTGGTGATCCCCTGGGCGCGGACGTCGAACTCTTTCGTCTTCTCCTCCGCGAACGTGTCGCGGAACTTGAGCTGGAGGTTCGAGCCCTTGACGAAGGGGCCGCGGCCCGAGCGGTCGAGCATCAGGTTCTCGGCGATCGAGAACTCGGCGACGAGCCCGTCGACGTTGCGGTCCTCGGGGACGAACCCGACGCCGGCGTCGAGCACCTTGCGCACGGACAGGCCGAGGATCTCCTTGCCGTCCAGCTCGACGGAGCCGGAGACGCGCTTCTGCAGGCCGAGGAGGGCCTCGGTCAGCTCGGTCTGGCCGTTGCCCTGCACGCCGGCGATGGCGAGCACCTCACCGCCGCGGACCTCGAAGCTCAGGTTGTCGACGAGGACGACGCCGGCCGCGTCGGAGACCGTGAGGTCGCGCACGCGGAGGCTGTTCTCGGTGAGCTTCGGGGTCTCCTTGTGGACGCTCAGCTCGACGCTGCGGCCGACCATGAGCGAGGCGAGTTCGGCGTTGGAGGCCGTGGGCTCCGCCTCGCCGACGACTTTGCCGAGACGCATGACGGTGATGCGGGTCGCGACCTCGCGGACCTCGCGGAGCTTGTGGGTGATGAAGACGATGCCCGTGCCGCTCTCAGCGAGCTGGCGCATGATCGTCATCAGCTCGTCGGTCTCCTGCGGGGTCAGCACAGCGGTCGGCTCGTCGAAGACGAGGACCTTGGCGTCGCGGGAGAGCGCCTTGATGATCTCGACGCGCTGCTGCACGCCGACGGGAAGGTCCTCGACCAGGGCGTCCGGGTCGAGGTCGAATCCGAAGCGGGCCGAGATCTCGCGCACCTTCGCGCGGGCCGCGGCGAGGTCGAGCCGGCCGCCGAACTTCGTCTGCTCGTGGCCGAGCATGACGTTCTCGGCGACGGTGAAGACGGGGATGAGCATGAAGTGCTGGTGGACCATCCCGATGCCCGCTTTCATGGCGTCACCGGGTCCGGCGAAGTCCTGGACGACGTCGTCCAGGAGGATTTCGCCCTCGTCGGCCTGGTAGAGGCCGTAGAGGACGTTCATGAGGGTCGACTTGCCTGCGCCGTTCTCGCCGAGCAGACAGTGGATCTCGCCGGGTTCGACCGTCAGGTCGATGTGATCGTTGGCGACCAGCGCGCCGAAGCGTTTGGTGATACCGCGGAGTTCGAGTTTCATGGGGGCCTTGTGGGGTGTCGGGCTTGCGTCGGCCGGGGCGGACGAGGTGGGGAGGCCGGCACGAGGCCGGCCTCCCGGGTGTCGCTGGGATTTACTCCGAGAACGCCGACGGCGACTCGACCTTGATCGAACCGTCGATGATGCCGGCCTTGATCTTGTCGAGCTCGCCCTGCAGGCCGGAGTCGACCTTCGAGGCGAAGTCGTGGAACGGGGCGATGCCGACGCCGTTGTTCTTCAGCGTGCCGACGTACTGCGAGTTGTCGAACTTGCTGCCGGAGGCGGCCTGCTGCACGATCGTCGAGACGGTCGGCTTGATGTTCTTCATGATCGAGGTGAGGAACAGGCTGTTGTAGCCGTTCTGGTCGGTCAGGAAGACGTCGGCGTCGTTACCGATCAGGGCGACGTTCTTGCCGCCGTCCTTGATCGCCGAGGCGGCGCCCTGGTAGATCGGGCCGCCGATCGGGGCGAGCACGTCGGCGTTCTGGCCGAGCATGGTCTGCGCGATCGTCTTGGACGTGTTCAGGTCGACGAAGCTGTTGACGAACTGGCCGTCCTGCGATGCGACGTCCCAGCCGATGACCTTCTTGGTGGCGCCCTTCTGCTGGTTGTAGTACTTCACGCCGTCCGAGATGCCGTCCATGAAGATGGTGACCGACGGCAGCTTCTGGCCGCCGTAGGTTCCGATCACGCCGGTCTTCGAGTAGCTCGCCGAGGCGTAGCCCGCCAGGAAGCCGGCCTCGTCGGTGTTGAACACCACGGGCTTCACGTTGGCGGCCTTGATGCTGTTGTCGTCGACCATCACGAAGTTGACCTTCGGGTTCTCCGCGGAGGCCTGCTTGACGGGCGCGACGAGGTTGAAGCCGGAGGCGACGATGATGTTGCAGCCCTGCTGGATCAGGCTCTTGATGTTCGGAAGGTAGTCGTTGGCGCTCTTCGACTGGACCTGCTTGTAGCTGCTGCCGATCTTCTTGGCGGCCTCCTGGACGCCCTCCAGACCGAGCTGGTTGAACGAGCGGTCGTTGAAGCCGCCCTGGTCGGAGACGATGCAGGGCAGGTACTTCGAGTTCGCGGCGGTGCTGGTCGAGCTGGGCGCCGAACCGCAGGCTGCGAGCAGCGCGACGACGCCGGCTGCGACAACGCCGGTGAGGGCGGCCTTACGGGCTGTGATTGTCAAGGTTTTGTCCTCCAAGATGCAGTGCCCGCTCGGGTGCGCGCGGGCAGGATATGCAGTGCACGTTACCGAATATGACGAACCGCACTGTGGTCGAATCCGGCTTCTTCATGCAAGCGTTACAAATGCGCGGCTGTTTGGCACCTGCTCATTTGAGCAAACTTCTCTGTGCCGGAAACGGTCGGCCCTCTTAAGGGAGCAGACTGCCCGCTACATCCACCCGCGCTTCTTGAACACCACGTACAGCAGCGTGCTCAACCCCACCATCGCGAGCACCGCCAGCGGGTAGCCGAGCGGCCATGCCAGCTCCGGCATGTTGTGGAAGTTCATCCCGTAGATGCCCGCGATCAGGGTCGGCGCGAAGAGGATGGCCGCCCAGGAGGAGATCTTCTTGACCTCCTCGCCCTGCCGGTGGGTGGAGTGCGCCAGCCGGGTCATCTCCTCGTTCTGGCGCTCGGCGACGAGCGTCGAGTTCACCGTCAGGATGTCGCGCAGCAGATAGCGGAAGCCGTCCACCCGCTCGTTGACCTGGGTGAGGTGATCGGCCACGTCGCGCAGGCGCCGCTCCAGCTCCTCGGTGACGCCGTACTTCGCCGAGCCACGTTCCAGGGCGACCATCACCGACGAGAGCGGGTGCGTGGCCCGCTGGAAGTCGATGACCTCCCGCGACAGTTCGTAGATGCGCCGGGAGACCAGCGCGTCGCCGCCGAACACCTGCGTCTCGATCTCGTCGATGTCGTTGGCGAGCCCCGCGACGACCGGGCTGTAGGCGTCCACGACCGCGTCGATGATCGCGTAGAGGATGGCCTGCGGGCCGAGCGCGAGCAGCTCGCGCTCCCGCTCCATCCGGTGCCGCACCGTCGACAGGTCGGGCGACTCGCTGTGGCGCACCGTGATGACGAAGTTCGGTCCGACGAAGAGGTGCAGCTCGCCGAAGTCGACCTCTTCCGGCGCGTCCAGGTAGTTGGCCGCTTTCAGCACCACGAACAGCACGGAGTCGTAGCGTTCCAGCTTGGGCCGCTGATGGGCCACGATCGCGTCCTCGATCGCCAACGGGTGGAGGCTGAACTCCTCCGCCAGCGACATGAGCTCCTGCTCGGTCGGGCGGTAGAGCCCGATCCAGGCGACGCCGCCCGGGGTGTCGTCCAGCGCGCGGTAGGTCTCGGCCAGGGTGTGCGGGGAGGCGACGCGCACGCCGTCGGCGTAGATCGCGCTGTCCACCATGCTGGAACGGGCGGCGCGCTGCGGCTCGGTGAGGACGGGCTCAGGCGAACTGGGAGGATCGACCCGCCGGGCTCGGGACACGAAGGGCATCGGGATGCCGCGTCGGTTCAGGTTCGCCAAGGTTCACCTCCTGGTGCGCGGAAGATCGAGGTGGCCCGCAACGCCCGGCGACCCGGGCGGCAGCGCCACCTAACTGTACGCGCGCAGCGTGCCGGTGCGCTGGACCCCGCCGCGGCGGACGTCTGTGCAGGAGTCGAGGATGACCTGCTCATAGTGCCCGACGAGCTCGGCGCAGAGGACGTCCCAGCCTCGGCCGAGCACGCGACGGCGTCCGGCCTCCCCCATCCGCAGGCGCAGCGGCGCGTCGGCGGCGAGCATGGAGACGGCGGCGCGCAGCCCGCGGTCGTCGGCCGGAGGGAAGAGGAGCCCGTCGACGCCGTGCTCGACGAGGTCGATGGGTCCGCCCGCGCGCGGGGCGATCACCGGGAGGCCGGAGGCGTGCGCCTCCTGGACCGTCTGCCCGAACGTCTCCTCGGACCCGGTGTGCACGAACACGTCGAAGCCCGCGTAGGCCGCGGCGAGGTCGGCTCCCCCGAGCCGGCCGAGCCAGGTGGTCGGGACGCCGTGCAGCTCCCGCTCGACGGCCTCGCGAGCCGGCCCGTCCCCGACGATCGCGACCGAGACCCTCGGCAGCCCGCGCAGGACGCGCAACCGCTCGACCTGCTTCTCCGGCGCGATCCGGCCGACGTAGCCGACGACGACCTCGCCGTCGGGCGAGAGCCGCTCGCGGAGGGCGGCCGCCGCGGCGGTGCGCCGGTTGTTGGGGTGGTACCGCTCCAGGTCGACGCCGCGTCCCCAGCGGGCGAGGCGGCGGACCCCGGCCTCCCGGAGGTCGTACTCGCTGGCCGACGAGGGAACGAGGGTCACATCGGCGCCCTCATGAACCCAGCGCACGTACTTCCAGGCGATGGCGGCGGTCATCCCGAGCCCGTTGCGGCGGGCGAACCCGGCGACGTCGGTCTGGTAGACGGCGACGGAGGGCACGCCGACCCGGTTGGCGGCGGCGATGGCCTGCGCGCCCAGAAAGAAGGGAGAGGCGGCATGCAGCACGTCGGGCTCGAACCTGGCGAGGATCCGCTGCACCTGCGGGCTCGGCAGCCCCACCGGGAACTGCCGGTACGCGATGGAGGGCACCTGGTGGATGCGGTACCCCGCATACTCCTCCGGCGCCCCCGCCTCCGGACAGATCACGATCGCTTCGTGGCCCTCCGCGGCCAGATGATCGAGCACCCGGAGGACGCTGGTGGTCACCCCGTTCACAGTGGGGAGGAAGCTCTCGCTGACGACGGCGACGCGCATGACCTCAGTGTCTCGTCGGGGTGTGTCCCTGCTGTGAACGGGAGGTGACCAGCACCGCTCGGTATCCTTTCGTCATGACTTCTCCTGGCGCGCTCGACCGGTTCTACAGCATCATCCCGGCGGGCGGGATCGGCTCCCGGCTGTGGCCGCTGTCGCGGGCGGACGCCCCCAAGTTCCTGCACGACCTGACCGGGTCGGGGCAGACGCTGCTGCGGAACACCTGGGACCGGCTGGCCCCCATCTCCGGGGAGCAGCGGATCATGGTCGTCACCGGCCGCGCCCACCGGGCCGCCGTCGAGGCGCAGCTTCCGGCGCTGGCCGACGCCAACGTGGTGCTCGAGTCCGAGCCGCGCGACTCCACCGCCGCGATCGGGCTGGCCGCGGCCATCCTGCAGCGGCGCGAGCCCGGCGTCATCATCGGGTCGTTCGCCGCCGATCACGTCATCCGCAACACGCGGCTGTTCGCGTCCACCGTGAAAGAGGCCGTCGCCGCCGCCGACGCCGGCTACATCACCACCATCGGGATCAAGCCGACCGAGCCCGCCGTCGGGTTCGGCTACATCCGCTGCGGCGGCGAGCTGACGGTGACCGGCGCCCCGAGCGCGCTCGCGGTCCGGGCGTTCGTGGAGAAGCCGGACCTGCCGACCGCCGAGAGCTACCTCGACAGCGGTTCCTACCTGTGGAACGCGGGCATGTTCATCGCACGCGCCGACCTGCTCCTGGAGGAGATCGGCCGAAACAAGCCCGAGCTCTTGGCCGGGCTGCTCGAGCTCGCGGAGGCCTGGGACGACCCGGCCACCCGCGGCCCCGCGGTCGACCGGATCTGGCCGAGCCTGGAGAAGATCGCGATCGACTACTCGGTGGCCGAGCCCGCGGCGGCCGCGGGGAGACTCGCTGTCATCCCCGGCTACTTCGACTGGGACGACGTGGGCGACTTCGCCTCGCTCTCCAAGCTGAACTCCGGCGGGCGCACCACGGACCTGGCCATCCTCGGCGAGAACGCCCGGGTGCTCGCCGACGCCTCCAGCGGCATCGTCGTCAGCCAGACCAAGCGGGTCATCAGCCTGATCGGCGTGAAGGACATCGTGATCGTCGACACGCCCGACGCGCTGCTGGTCACGACGACCGACAACGCTCAGCGGGTGAAGTCGGTGGTGGACGCGCTGAAAGTCACCGGCTCGACCGACGTGCTCTGAGCCGCAGCGCCTCAGCGCCGATCCCCCATTTATCTCGACGTCGAGATAACCAAGGGCACCCTAAGCAGCGCGGAGCGGCCCCGCGGCATAGACTTGGCCCGCGCTTCGTGCGCGTTCTTTCAGCGATCGCAACCAGGGAGGGTTGTTCGTGCCAGACCAAGCGGCAGGGACCCTGCAACCGACGAAGTCGAGGCCGGGCGGCACGCTGTACCGCGGCCGTGAGGGCATGTGGTCGTGGGTGCTTCACCGCATCACCGGCGTCGCCATCTTCTTCTTCCTTCTCGTCCACATCCTCGACACCTCGCTCATCCGGGTCAGCCCGGAGGCGTACAACGCGGTGATCGGCACCTACAAGAACCCGATCATGGGGTTCGGTGAGATGGCGCTCGTCGCAGCGATCATCTTCCACGCCTTCAACGGCATCCGGATCATCCTGATCGACTTCTGGAGCAAGGGCGTCAAGTACCAGAAGGTCATGTTCTGGATCGTGATCGTGCTCTGGGTGATCCTCATGGCCGGCTTCGTGCCGACCCAGCTCATCCACATCTTCTCGGAGGTGAACTGACGTGACGACCATCGAGGCTCCGCGCACGCCGGCCCGCCCGGCCCGCAAGGGCGTCAACTGGGAGAAGTGGGGCTGGATCTACATGCGGCTCTCCGGCCTCCTGCTGGTGATCCTCATCTTCGGCCACCTGCTGATCAACCTCGTCCTCGGCGACGGCGTCAAGCAGATCGACTTCGCGTTCGTCGCGGGCAAGTACGCCACCCCGTTCTGGCAGGTCTGGGACCTCCTCATGCTGTGGCTCGCCCTCATCCACGGCGGCAACGGCATGCGCACCCTGATCAACGACTACGCGCACAACGTGATGGTCAACCGCATCCTCAAGTGGGCGGTCCTCGCGGCTGTCGTCGTTCTGATCGTGCTCGGCACGCTGGTGATCTTCACCTTCGACCCGTGCCCGGCGGGAGCCCACGCGGCCGACCTGCCTTCGTTCTGCCCGGCCAAGTGACTGATTGACGGAAAACAAACGCTGTGACAACTGAAACCACCGAATCCACCGTCATCGACGGCGTCCACTACCACGAGTTCGACATCGTCATCGTCGGCGCAGGCGGCGCCGGCATGCGCGCCGCGATCGAGGCCGGCCCGCACGCGAAGACCGCGGTGATCTCGAAGCTCTACCCCACCCGCTCCCACACCGGCGCGGCGCAGGGCGGCATGGCCGCGGCGCTCGCCAACGTGGAGGAGGACAGCTGGGAGTGGCACACCTTCGACACCGTCAAGGGCGGCGACTACCTGGTCGACCAGGACGCGGCGGAGATCCTCGCCAAGGAGGCCATCGACGCGGTCATCGACCTCGAGAACATGGGCCTGCCGTTCAACCGCACGCCCGAGGGCAAGATCGACCAGCGGCGCTTCGGCGGCCACACCCGCGACCACGGCAAGGCTCCGGTCCGCCGGGCCTGCTACGCGGCCGACCGCACCGGGCACATGATCCTGCAGACTCTGTTCCAGAACTGCGTCAAGCTCGGCATCAACTTCTTCAACGAGTTCTACGTCCTCGACGTGATCATGAACGAGGTCGACGGCGTCGACCAGCCTGCGGGCGTCGTCGCGTACGAGCTGGCCACCGGCGAGCTCCACGTCTTCCACTCCAAGGCGATCGTCTTCGCGACCGGCGGCTTCGGCAAGATCTACAAAACGACCTCCAACGCGCACACCCTCACCGGTGACGGCGTCGGCATCATCTGGCGCAAGAAGCTCCCGCTGGAGGACATGGAGTTCTTCCAGTTCCACCCGACCGGCCTCGCGGGCCTGGGCATCCTCCTCACCGAGGGCGCCCGCGGCGAGGGCGCGATCCTCCGGAACGCGTCCGGCGAGCGGTTCATGGAGCGCTACGCCCCGACCATCAAAGACCTCGCGCCGCGCGACATCGTCGCCCGCTGCATGGTCCAGGAGGTCGCGGAGGGCCGCGGCGCCGGCCCGCACAAGGACTACGTCCTCCTCGACTGCACCCACCTGGGCGCGGAGGTCCTGGAGACCAAGCTCCCCGACATCACCGAGTTCGCCCGCACCTACCTGGGCGTCGACCCGGTCGTGGAGCCGGTGCCGGTCATGCCGACCGCGCACTACGCGATGGGCGGCATCCCGACCAACAACAACGCCGAAGTGCTGCGCGACAACACCACCGTCGTCCCCGGCCTCTACGCCGCCGGCGAGTGCGCCTGCGTGTCCGTGCACGGCTCCAACCGTCTCGGCACCAACTCGCTGCTCGACATCAACGTGTTCGGCAAGCGCGCCGGCAACAACGCGGTGGAGTACGTCAAGACCGCGACCGCCGTGCCGCTGCCGGCTGACCCGGCCAAGGCCGTCCGCGAGATGATCGACGGGCTCCGCAACGGGACCGGCACCGAGCGCATCGCGGCCATCCGCAAGGAGCTGCAGGACGAGATGGACCGGAACGCGCAGGTGTTCCGCACCGACGAGTCGCTGGAGCAGGTCACCGGCACCATCCACCGCCTCCGCGAGCGCTACAAGAACATCGTGGTGCAGGACAAGGGCAAGCGCTTCAACACCGACCTCCTGGAGGCCGTCGAGCTGGGCTTCCTGCTCGATCTCGCCGAGGTCGTCGTTTTCTCCGCCCGCAACCGCAAAGAGTCCCGCGGCGGCCACATGCGCGACGACTTCCCGAAGCGCGACGACGAGAACTACATGAAGCACACGATGGCCTACCTCACCGGCGACCCGCACTCCGCCGACGCGGCAGACCACATCACACTCGACTGGAAGCCCGTCGTCGTGACCCGCTACCAGCCGATGGAGAGGAAGTACTGATGTCCAGCGCCGTGCTCGAGACTCCCCCGGCCCCGGAGGCCCCGGTCCAGTCGTTCACCGTGACGCTCATCATCCGCCGGTTCGACCCGGACGTGGACACCGAGCCGCGCTGGCAGGACTTCGACGTCGAGATGTTCCCGACCGACCGCATCCTGGACGCGCTGCACAAGATCAAGTGGGAGCAGGACGGCTCGCTGACCTTCCGCCGCTCGTGCGCCCACGGCATCTGCGGGTCCGACGCGATGCGCATCAACGGCCGCAACCGGCTCGCCTGCAAGACGCTGATCAAGGACCTGGACATCTCCAAGCCGATCTACGTCGAGGCTATCAAGGGCCTGCCGCTGGAGAAGGACCTCATCGTCGACATGGAGCCGTTCTTCGCCTCCTACCGCGAGGTGCAGCCGTTCCTCGTCGCGAACAGCACTCCCCCGAAGGACAAGGAGCGCATCCAGTCGGTCGCCGACCGCGCGCGCTTCGACGACACCACCAAGTGCATCCTCTGCGCCGCGTGCACGTCGTCCTGCCCGGTGTTCTGGACCGACGGCCAGTACTTCGGCCCGGCCGCGATCGTCAACGCGCACCGCTTCATCTTCGACTCGCGCGACGACAACGCGCAGGTGCGCCTCGACATCCTCAACGACAAGGAAGGCGTCTGGCGCTGCCGCACGACCTTCAACTGCACCGACGCGTGCCCCCGTGGCATCCAGGTGACGCAGGCCATCGCGGAGGTCAAGCAGGCCATCATGCGCGGCAAGGTCTGACGCCGGCCGCAACCGGCAGAGCGATCCGCTCCGACGACGAAGGCGCCCCCGGGAGGCCGGGGGCGCCTTCGTCGTTCGTGGGGCGTCAGCGAACCGCAGAGCGCGACCGCACGAACAGGCGGAGGCGCCCCCGATCTCTCAGGGGCGCCTCCGCGCGTGTCGGGCTACGACGGGGTCAGCCCCAGAGGTCGTCCCAGCCCTCGGGCTTGATGGCGTTCCAGTCGTCAGGCTTCGGCTTCGTCCAGTCGCCCACGATGCACCTGGCGCTTTGAGGGATCTGGGGCGACATCCAGACGACCTCGAAGAACCCGAAGTGGCTGTTGTCGTAGCGCTGGACGACGTCGAACGAGAAGATGCCCTCCGGAGTGACGTCGAGCACCACTCCGTCATCTCCGGCGCCGACGACGTTCCAGCGATCGGTCGCAGTCTGGGCTTTCACCTTCATGTCCGCCGGAAGCTTGGTTCCCTCGGGCACGCGGATCTGTCCGGTAACGGTGTGGAAACCGGTGAAGCCATCGTTCTTGGCCGCGACGGTGTAGTACTGGTCCTCCCACGAGAAGAAGATCCTCGGGCTGCCCTCCGGCAGCGGCGGAGCCTGATTCTTCCTCAGTGTCGTCGCGTCCGGCGCCCACGACGTGGCGGGGTAATTGCTCGAGACCGTCAGCACGCCCTCAGCGGCGCCGGTCCTGAGCGCGGACACAAAGAAGGAGAAGGTGATTCCGTTGTCGGTGTAGACGATGGCGGGCTCGGTCAGCACTCGGAAGCCGTCGGCGCCCTCCACCTGGAGCCGGAAGTTGGCGGGCAGGGTGCCGCCCTCGGCCGGAGTCAGGGTGCCCTCGATGGGGAAGGCGCTGCCCTCTTGTACGAAGTAGATCCTCTGGGGGATGTAGATCACGCCGGTCGAGGTGGCGGCCGAGGCGGCGTGGGCCGGCGATGCGGCGGCGAGGGCGATGGCCGGTGCGGCCCAGGCGGCCGTCTTGGCGACCGTGCGTCGGGAGACGAGGCGTGGCGCCTCGGAGTCGGGTGTGTCGTTCACGAGAAGAAGCCTTTCTTGGGCATGCTGAAATGTTTCACGCTAATCTTACTGGCTAACCGTGCTCAATTGCACATCGTCAGGCAAACTTTGAGGTGAGCGGGCATGCGGTGGAGGCGCCCCGCGCCCAGGGGCGCCTCCGCCGGAAGGATCCTCAGTACGTGTAACGCACGACGAAGCCGATCTTCGACGCGGCGCCGTCCTTTCGGATGATCGAGGTCACGATCCTGGCTTCGGCGACCGAGCCCGTGGGGAAGCCGGACGGGACGGTGGCATACACCGTCTTCGTCTGGGTGTACTGGAATTCACTGCCCCTCGCATCGACACTCGGCATGTACCCGCAGGCGCTGACCGTCGCCCGGCCGGCGAGGGTGCCGTCACCTCTGACCGACGACGAGCCGAGCACGGTGGTGAGGGCCGCGCTCGCGTCCTGAGGCACGCCGTTCACCTCGTAACGGTCGATCGTGACCTCGGTGGAGGTGTCCAGGTCCGTCCACGGCGGCGGGAAGCCTCCCGTGCGGACAGCGGCGGCGAAGGTGTCGTTGTTGAAGTTGTTGTAGTTGGCCGAGGGCGACGGATAGAGGTGGAACCGCAGGTCGAGCCAAGGCTGGTCGATGTTCGCTTTGGGCACCGGGAGGGCGGCGCCCGAGGCGACGGCCATCGGCTCGAACCAGCGAACCGTGTCGTCGAGGTCCGTGCGCGCACTCCGCCGCCACTGCGTGGCGATCGGGACCATGCCGTAGCCGGCCTCGAGGAATCCCGGCTCGAGAACGGTGAGGGTGGTCGTCGCCCCGGTGTAGCCGAGATGCGACGTGCTTTCGACGCTGAGGGTGACGCTCCGCTCCGTCGTGACCTTCGGCGCCAGGATGGTCATCCTGAACGTGCGGCTGTCCGCGAGGACGACCGGGCCCGACGTGACCGTGAACCCGGAGTCGTCGAGGCCGAAGGACGCGACGAGCTTGATGTCAGCGGGAAACGAGCCCGAGATGGGGGCCAGCCAGCCCGTGATCTCCATCTCCGCGCCCGTCGGCACGGCGTACGCCCCGTTGCCGAATCCGATCGTGCCGCGGACGGGGTCGGACGCCGCGTGGGCCGGCGAGGCGGCGGCCAAGGCGATGGCCGGGGCGGCCCAGGCCGCCGTCTTGGCAAGTGTGCGCCTACTTACACCAGGCGATGCGGGGGGGGGGGTAATGCCGTTCACTACGTCAGAAGCCTTTCGGACCATAACTGAAATGTATCCTGCACAATCTAGCACCTGGAGCAAAGAAGTGTCCGTGCTTGGTTCGCACCGCAGCGGCCGCCGCGGACTCGCTATCCTTGCGGCGTGGCCAGGAAGTCGCGACACGGGGAGGGAACGGTGACGGCGCAGCCCGATCCGGCCCTGCAGCGCGCCGAGGGCACGGTCGAGCCGGAGGAGACGCTGAAGGAGCGCATCCTCGACGCCACGGAGCCCCTGAAGGAGCGGCTGGAGAAGCCGGTCGCGCGGGTGTCCCGGTGGGCGAAGTGGGTGCAGGCACTGCGGCCGTACCGGGTCTACATCAACTTCTCGCACTCCGACGGCAACCTGCGGGCCGCCGGGATGGGGTTCCAGTCGCTCTTCGCCGTCTTCGCGGCGGTCTGGCTGGGCTTCTCCGCCACCGGGGTCTGGCTCAGCGGCAACCAGGACATCTACGAGTCCCTGGTCGAGATCATCAACCGGGCGATCCCCGGCCTCATCTCGACGGACACGACGACCGGCATCATCAACTCCGAGCAGCTCGAGTCCGCGACGGCGTTCGGCTGGTCGGGCATCGTCGCGGCGATCAGCCTTCTCTGGACCGCGATCGGCTGGCTGTACTACACCCGCCAGGCCGTGCGCGCGGTGTTCGGGCTGAGCCGCGACACCACGAACTACGTGCTGCAGAAGATCCGCGACCTGTTCCTGGCGCTCGGGTTCGGGCTGGTCCTGATGTTCTCCGCGCTCATCTCCATCATCAGCACGCAGGCCGTGACCTTCTTGATCCATCTCGTCGGGCTCAGTTCGGACACGTTCTGGTCGGACGCGCTCACCCGGTTCTCCGGCCTGCTCATCTCCGTGGTCCTCAACATCTTCACGCTCGGCGCGATGTTCCGGGTGATGGCGCGGGTCGCCATCCCGTGGCGCAACCTCTTCTTCGGGGTGCTCCTGGGCGCCTGCGTGCTGGCCGGGCTGAGCGCGCTCGGCGGCCTGCTGTTGACGGGAGCGACGAAGAATCCGCTGTTGGCGACGTTCGCCGTGTTCGTCGGTCTGCTGATCTGGTTCAACCTGGTCTCGCGGGTCATCCTGCTGTCGGCCTCCTGGATCGCGGTCGGGATGTTCGACAGCGGCATCTCGCCGCGCATGATCACCCCGGAGCAGGCGGCGGCCGAGCGCGCGGCGGCGGAGTACGAGGCGCGGGTGCTTGTAGCGAAGGCCGAGTTGCAGAACGCGAGGGACGAGCTGGCCGGGTCGAGGTTCCTGGCCCGGCTGAGCGCGCAGCGCCGGGTCGAGAAGGCCGAGCACCGGCTCAACGACCTGCTCGACGACAGCGGCGTCGGCGCCCGCCGGTAGGCTGGAGGCATGCCCTCGAAACCCCTGCGCATCGCGACGGTCAACGTCAACGGCATCCGGGCCGCCTACCGCAAGGGCATGGGCGCCTGGCTCGACAGCAGGGACGTCGACATCCTCGCGCTGCAGGAGGTGCGCGCCGCCAGCGAAGACCTGCAGGGTCTCCTCGGCGACGAGTGGGACATCGTGCACGACCCCGCCACCGCCAAGGGCCGCGCGGGCGTCGCGATCGCGAGCCGCCATCCGCGCGCCGAGATCCACCGCGTCGAGCTCGGCGCGCCCGACTTCGACAGCGCGGGCCGCTGGCTGGAGGCCGACTACGAGGTCGGCGGCACCGTCGTCACCGTGGTCAGCGCCTACGTCCACTCCGGCGAGGCCGGCACCGAGAAGCAGGACGCCAAATACGCCTTCCTCGACGCGATGGAGGCCCGTCTCCCCCAGCTCGTGAAGCACAGCGAGTACGCCGTGGTCATGGGCGACCTCAACGTGGGTCACCGGAAGCTCGACATCCGCAACTGGAAGGGCAACGTCAAGAAGGCGGGCTTCCTCCCCGAGGAGCGCGCCTACTTCGACCGCTTCCTCGGCGCGGAGGACGACCCGCGCTACAACGACGGCGCCGGGCTCGGCTGGGTCGACGTCGGCCGCAAGGCGGCAGGCGAGGTCGACGGACCGTACACCTGGTGGTCGTGGCGCGGGCAGGCCTTCGACAACGACACCGGCTGGCGGATCGACTACCAGCTCGCCTCCCCGCGCTGGCGGCGACGGTGAAGAACTACGCGGTGGACCGTGCGGCCGCCTACGACGAGCGATGGTCGGACCACACCCCTGTGGTCGTCGACTACGCCCTCTAGCATCCGCACCCTCTCGACCGAAAGCAGTGACATGAGCACACTCCCCCGCCTGTACTCCGGCATGCAGCCGTCGGCGGACTCCCTCCACCTCGGCAACTACGTCGGCGCCCTCCTGCAGTGGAAAGAGCTGCAGAGCACCCACGACGCCTTCTTCTCCGTGGTCGACCTGCACGCGATCACCGTCGCGCAGGACCCGGCGGAGCTCCGCGAGAAGACCCGGCGCACGGCGGCGCAGTACATCGCCGCGGGCATCGACCCGTCCGCCTCCACGCTCTACGTGCAGTCGCACGTGCCCGCGCACGCGCAGCTCGCCTGGCTGCTGAACACGATCACCGGGTACGGCGAGGCCGCCCGGATGACGCAGTTCAAAGACAAGGCTGCCAAGCAGGGCGCCGACGCGACCTCGGTCGGGCTGTTCGCCTATCCGGTGCTGATGGCGGCCGACATCCTGCTGTTCGACGCGGAGGTGGTGCCGGTCGGCGACGACCAGCGCCAGCATGTCGAGCTGACGCGCGACCTCGCGGAGCGGTTCAACAGCCGGTTCGGTGAGACGTTCGTGGTGCCGCAGGCGATGATCCTCAAGGACGGCGCGCGCATCTACGACCTCCAGAACCCGGAGTCGAAGATGTCCAAGTCCGCCGAGTCGGGCGCCGGGATCGTCTGGATGCTGGACGAGCCGGACGTGACGCGCAAGAAGATCATGCGCGCCGTCACCGACACCGACGGCGTCGTCTCGTTCGACCGCGCGGGCAAGCCGGGGATCTCCAACCTGCTCAGCATCTACTCGGCGCTCAGCGGCCGGGCGGTCGCCGACATCGAGCTGGAGTACGACGGCAAGGGCTACGGCGACTTCAAGAAGGGGCTCGTGGAGGTCGTCGTGGAGACGTTCGGCCCCGTCCGCGAACGCGCCCTCGACCTGCTCTCCGACCCGGCCGAACTCGACCGCATCCTCGCGGGCAATGCGGAGCGGGCGAGCGAAGTGGCCGAGCGGACGCTCGCCCAGGCCTTCAACGCGATCGGCCTGCTGCGGCGGGCGCACTGATGCCTCCGGCCCCGGTGGAGCTGGCGGGCGGCGCTGTCGTCCTGTCGGCGCCGACGGAGGCCGACATCGACCGGATCGCGGAGTTCTGCCGCGATCCGGAGGTCGCCGCGTGGACCACCGTGCCGTCGCCCTACGAGCGCGCGGACGCGGAGCGGTTCGTGACCGGGACCGTCCCGGACGGCTGGGCGAGCGGGCGGGAGTGCACCTGGGCGCTCCGCGACGCGGAGACGCGCCTCCTGCACGGCATGATCGGACTGCACCACCTCCACGACGGCGAGGGCGAGATCGGCTACTGGCTGTCCACGGAGGCCCGCGGGCGCGGCTGGATGGCCGCCGCGGTCGACCTGGTGCTCGACTACGCGTTCGACGGGCCCCCGGGGCTGGGCCTCCAGCGGGTCGTGTGGCACGCGTACGCAGGCAACGTCGCGAGCGCCGCCGTCGCCCGCCGGGCCGGCTTCCAGTGGGAAGGTGTCGCGCGGCTGGGCGCCCCGCACCGCGGAGTCCGGCGCGACGAATGGCAGGCTGCGCTCCTGCCCGGCGACCCGCGGCGGCCGGCGGACGGTTGGCCGGCGGCCGGCTGGCCGGCGTTCACCTCCGCGCAGGCGCCGCTGTGACCGGCCCGCGCGTGGTGCTCTTCGACCTCGACGACACGCTGTTCGCGCATCGCGCGGCGGTGTCGACGGGCATCCAGCAGTACGCCGGCCGCCTCGGCGAGCCGTACGGGACGATGGAGGCCGTCGACCTGACCGCGCTCTGGCACGACCTGGAGGAGGAGCACTACCACTCCTATCTCGCCGGCCGACTCGGCTTCGAGGGCCAACGTCAGGCGCGCGCCCGCGACTTCGCCGCCCGGCACGGCGTCGAGCTGAGCGACGCCGAGGCGAGCGCCTGGTTCGCGGACTACTTCGAGCACTACGTCGCCGCCTGGTCGCTGCACGACGACGCGCTCCCCTGCCTGGACGCGTTGCGGGCAGCGTTCCCCGGCGTGCGGTTCGGGCTCATCACCAACGGCGACCTCGCCTTCCAGGGCCGCAAGGTGGAGGCCGTCGGGCTCGACACCCGTATGGACCACCTGATCGCGTCCGGCGAAGTCGGCGTCGCGAAGCCGGACCCGCGCATCTTCGAGCACGCGTGCTCGGTGTTCGGGGTGCGGCCTTCCGAGGCGGCGTACGTCGGCGACCGCCTGCACACCGACGCGATCGGCGCAGCGCGGGCCGGACTGACCGGCGTGTGGCTGAACCGGCGCGGCGACGTGCCGACGGCCGACGACGCGGCGGAGGCCGCCGAGGTGGGCGTGATCGAGCTCAGCGGGCTCGCGGGATTGGTGGGGGCGCTCAGCCGCTGATCCGCGTCGCAGGCCCAATGCGGTTGCGCGCCGCAACGGCCCATTAGAGTTGCGCCCATGATCGAGTCCGCCGATACCGTCGCCCGCACCCGTCTCCGGCCGGGCGAGCACCTGTTGTGGTCGGGACGGCCGGACGCCGGCCGGCTGTTCAACCGGTCCGACGTCTTCCTGGTCCCGTTCGGGCTGTTCTTCCTCGGCTTCTCGATCTTCTGGACGGTCGCCGCCGCCCAGACCGGCGGCTTGTTCAGCCTGTTCGGGCTTCTGTTCATGGCGGTGGGCGTCGACTACGTCTTTCTCCGATTCCTCGTCAAGCGCTATCGGCAACTCCACTCGACCTACGCGGTCACCGATCGCCGGGCGTTCGCCGTCGTCGGGGGCAAACTGATCGAGACCCCGGTCGCCAGCGACAGGACGACCACCTGGACCGGGGACAGCCACGTCAGCGTCGTCTGGACGGGATCGGTGGGCGTCGGAGGCTTCTCGCGCGGCCAGGTTCCGCTCAACAGCGGGCTCGACGGCATCCTCTCGCCGCTGCCGATGGCATTCTTCGACGTCCCCGAGCCGGCGGCTCTGATGGCCGCGCTCGACCGGGCGACCACCCGCACGACGACCTGACTCAGTTGCCCTTCGTGCAGGTCTGCTGCGCGGCCGTCTGACCGGTGACGTCCGACGGGAGGCTGACCGCGGAGGAGGTCGGGGCCGGAGTGCTGCCGCTCGTCGTGCCGCCGCTCGTCGTACTGCCGCCGGCGGCGCTCGACGTGGCGCTCGGCGTCGGCGTCGCGGCCGCGGTGGGCGCGCTCGACGGCGATGCCGACGGGGCCGGGGTCGCCGACACCGTTCCGTTGCCCGTCGTTCCCGTGAGCTGCACCGGGGTGTCGGAGGCGAGCGCCTGCTTGAGGGCGTCCACTCCCGTCGGCTCGGGGACGACACGGTTGACGTCGTTGGGGTCGGTCATCGCCGGGTACTGGAGAAAGACGAAGTCGCTCAGCGGCACGCTCTTCAGTGCGAGGCCGATCGACACGAGGGTGGTCGGAGAGGCCATCGTGTCCGAGAGCGTGAGGTTGGAGGTCGCGGCCTTCGCCAGCGTGAACAGCGTCAGCGGGTTGCCCAGCACCCCCGCGCTCGTCACCTTGCGCAGCAGCGACGACAGGAAGAGCTGCTGGTTGCTGATCCGGCCGAGGTCGCTGCCGTCGCCGACGCCGTGGCGGCTGCGGACGAAGGCGAGCGCCTGCGCGCCGACCAGAGTCTGCTGACCGGCCGGCAGGTTGAGGCCGACGTACGGATCGGTGAGCGGCGTGGCGAGACAGACGGTGACACCGCCGACGGCGTTGGACATCGCCGAGACGCCGTCGAAGCTGATCTCCGCCGCGTACGGGATGCTGAGACCGGTGAGCGCCTCCGCCGTGAGCACGACGCAGGAGAGCCCGCCGGTCGACAGCGTCGTGTTGAACTGCGCACTGTCCTGCGGGGACGTGGAACCGCCGCCCGAGGTCGGGCAGGACGGGATCGGCACCATCAGGTCGCGCGGGATGCTGATCACCGTCGCGTGCTGGTGGTCGGCCGAGAGGTGCAGGATCATCGTGACGTCGTTGTTGCCGGCGCCCGAGCTTCCCGCGAGCTCCTGGGAGGTCGAGAACTGGCCGCCCTGGCCGGTGCGGGTGTCGGTTCCGGCGAGGAGGATGTTGACGGCCCCGGACTCCGCGCCGACATCAGGAACCGTGACGGCCTTGCCCGCCGCGGAGACCAGGTGGACGGAGGGCTTCAGAGAGCGGACGGTGTCCTGCACCGCGTACGCGGCGACGGCGCCGACCGAGACCACGGCGACGGCGACCACGGCGGCCAGCAGGCGCGCGACCGGTCCCCGGGCGCGACGGACCGGCAGGCGGCCGTGCCGCACCGGGGTCGGTCGCTCGACCGTGGAATGCCTCATGCTTCGAAGCTAAGGCAGCAATCTGCGGGAAACCTTTTTCGCGGATGAGGAATCTGGAAGGATCCTCAGGCTCGAGGCGCACGCGACGCTCACGACGCGCGAGCGCCGCCCGGCAACATGCCGGACGGCGCTCGGTGGCACTGCGCGGGGGCTACTTCACGTCCTCGTCGATCCAGTCGAACGTCTTCGTGACGGCCTTCTTCCAGAGGCGGAGCTGGCGGTCGCGCTCGGCGTCGTCCATCTTCGGCTCCCAGCGGCGGTCTTCCTGCCAGTTCTTGCGGAGGTCGTCCAGGTTCTCCCAGAAGCCGACCGCGAGGCCGGCGGCGTAGGCCGCACCGAGGGCGGTCGTCTCCGCGACGACCGGTCGGATGACCGGCACGCCGAGGATGTCGGCCTGGAACTGCATGAGGGTGTTGTTGGCGATCATGCCGCCGTCCACCTTCAGCTCGGTGAGGTCCACACCGGAGTCGGCGTTGACCGCGTCGAGCACCTCGCGGGTCTGGAAGGCCGTGGCCTCCAGTGCCGCGCGGGCGATGTGGCCCTTGTTAACGTAACGCGTGAGGCCCACCAGGGCGCCGCGCGCGTCCGACCGCCAGTACGGCGCGAACAGGCCCGAGAACGCCGGCACGAAGTACGCGCCGCCGTTGTCCTCGACGGTCTTGGCCAGGTCCTCGATCTCGGGGGCGCTGGAGATGAGGCCGAGGTTGTCGCGCAGCCACTGCACCAGCGAGCCGGTGACGGCGATCGAACCCTCCAGGGCGTAGTGCGGCTTGTCGTCGCCCAGCTTGTAGCCGAGCGTCGTCAGGAGGCCGTTCTTGGAGTGGATGATCTCCTCACCTGTGTTGAAGATGAGGAAGTTGCCGGTGCCGTAGGTGTTCTTGGACTCGCCCGGATCGAACGCCGCCTGGCCGAACGTGGCCGCCTGCTGGTCGCCCAGGATGCCCGCGACGGGCACCTCGCGCAGCAGGCTGGACGACTCCACCGTGCCGTAGACCTCGGAGGAGGCCTTGATCTCCGGGAGCATCGACCGCGGCACGCCGAACACCTCGAGGATGTCGTCGCGCCAGGAGAGGGTCTCCAGGTCCATGAACATGGTGCGGGAGGCGTTGGTCACGTCGGTGGCGTGCACGCCGCCGTCCGGGCCGCCGGTGAGGTTCCAGAGCACCCACGCGTCGGTGTTGCCGAACAGCAGCTCGCCGCGTTCGGCGCGCTCGCGGGCGCCCTCCACGTTCTCCAGGATCCAGGCGATCTTCGTGCCCGAGAAGTAGGTGGCCAGCGGGAGGCCGACGATCTGCTTGAACCGCTCGACGCCGCCGTCCGCCGCGAGGCGGTCGACGATCGGCTGGGTGCGGGTGTCCTGCCAGACGATGGCGTTGTAGACGGGCTCGCCGGTGTTCTTGTCCCAGACCACCGCGGTTTCGCGCTGGTTCGTGATGCCCACCGCCGCGATGTCGTGACGGGTGAGGTCCGCTTTCGAGAGGGCCTGGCCGATCACCTCGCGGGTGTTGTTCCAGATCTCCTTCGGGTCGTGCTCGACCCAGCCGGCGCGGGGGAAGATCTGCTCGTGCTCGAGCTGCCCGGTCGACACGATCGACCCGGACTTGTCGAAGATGATCGCGCGGGTGCTTGTCGTGCCCTGATCGATAGCGACGACGTAGTCGGCCATACGTAACTCCTTTGTTTTGGGGTGGGACTGATGAGGGCCGGTCGGGGTCTCCCCGGCCGGCCCCCGGGTGTTACTTGGTGAGGATCGGAAGCAGCAGCAGCGCCAGCCGGCCGGCGAGCAGACCGCCGATGATCGGGCCGACGACCGGGACCCAGGAGTAGGACCAGTCGCTGGTGCCCTTGCCCCGGATGGGCAGGACGGCGTGCGCGATGCGCGGACCGAGGTCACGTGCCGGGTTGATCGCGTAACCGGTCGGACCACCGAGGCTGGCGCCGATGCCGACCACCAGGAGGGCGACGGGCAGTGCGCCGAGGGCGGCGAGGCCCGCCGCGGTTCCGGGCTGGTGACCGAAGGCGATCACCACGAACACCAGCACGAAGGTGCCGATGACCTCGGTGACGAGGTTCCAGGCGTAGCTGCGGATCGCAGGGCCGGTGGAGAACACGCCGAGCTTGTTGCCCGGGTCGGGCTCCTCGTCGAAGTGCTTCTTGTACGCCAGGAACGTGAGGCACGCGCCGATGAACGCGCCGATGAGCTGGGCGACGATGTACAGCAGTATCGTCACGAAGTTGACCGGCACCAGCGTGTGCCCGGCGGCGCTGCCGAACGTCTTGGCGCCGTTGGCGACCAGGCCGAGCGTCACCGCGGGGTTCAGGTGCGCGCCCGAGTTGTAGGCGACGACGACACCCGAGAAGACCGCGATGCCCCAGCCGAAGTTCACCATCAGGAACCCGCCGTTGAAGCCCTTGTTCTTGATCAGGGCGACGTTCGCGACGACACCAGTACCGAGAAGCACCAGCATTGCCGTTCCGCACAACTCTGACAGGAAATCAATACCGATATTGTCCACGTTGACCTTCCAGTTGTTCAGTTGACCCGCACCCTGTCGTGCGATGGTGTGGCTCTCGCCAGGGTGGGCCTTTGAACGCTATTGCGGTCGGGTCCGCCCGGGCAAGGACCGTTCTATGCACGTTCGTGCATTATCGGAGCGCCGCGGCTTCGCTCCCGTCCCCCGACGCCAGGTTCACCCGGTGGGCGGCTGCCAGTTCCGCTTGGAACGCATCTTCCTCCTCCGCGCGCCGGTTTGGCGACCATCCGAGGGCGTTTGCGACGATTTCGCCGACCTCGTGGACCAGCGGGATCGAGACCGATCCGGTGAACGCGAAGCTCGTGCGGCGCAGGAAGACGTCGGAGAGGTGGGCTACCCGCTCGGTGCGCACGAGGTGGTCGAGCTCCGCGCGGGAGTAGTCGGGCGCAGCGGCGAGCGGGGTGTCCTCCCCCTCCCAGCCGGCGATGGCGTCGATGACGGAGGCGGCCTTGGTGCCGTAACGGTGCAGCAGCACGCTCGCGCGCGCCGCGCCCACGTCGGCGCCGTAGCGGGCGATCCAGTCGCGCTCCGCCTGCGGGCTGGCCGGGAAGCCGGCACCGCCTCCGATCGGCAGCCCGAGGGTGGAGACGGTGCGGGTCACGCCCAGAGCCTCCAGCGTCTCGTTCGCGAGATGCTCGCTGAGGGCGCGGAACGTCGTCCACTTGCCGCCCACGAGGCTGAGGACGGTGGTGTCCCCGAGGCCGGCGATCGTGCCGGGCACGATCCGGTAGTCGCGGGAGACGAAGCCGGGCGCCGTGTCGTCGTGGTGCGGCAGCGGACGGACCCCGGAGAAGCTGTAGACGATCTGTTCACGGGTGACCGGGATCGTTGGGAAAACGTGCGCGACCAGTTCGATGAAGTAGTCGATCTCCTCCTCGGTGCACACCGCGGGCACCGCCATGTCGGCGTCGAGGTCGGTCGTGCCGACCATGACCTTGCCCTTCAGCGGGTAGATGAGGACGATGCGGCCGTCGTTGTTCTCGAAGAAGATCTCGCGTCCGTCGCACGCCTCCAGCAGTTCGGGATTGTCGAGGACGATGTGCGAGCCCTTGGTGCCGCCCATGAACTGCGTCGCCCGTCCCAGGGCCGCGTTGGTGAGGTCGGTCCAGGGGCCGGACGCGTTGACGACGACCTCGGCGGTGATCGCGAACTCGTCGCCGGTCTCCCGGTCGCGGACGAGCACGCCGCCGTCCTGGGCTCCGATCGCCTCCAGGTAGTTGGCGGCGCGGGCGTGCGGGCCTGCGGCGAGGCCGTCGGCGAGGACGTCGAGCGCGAGTCGCTCCGGGTCGTGGACCGAGGCGTCGAAGTAGGTGGCGGTGTACTTCAGGCCCGGGTTGAGCTTCGGGAGGGTCTCGAGCGACTTCCGGCGGCCGTGGAAGCTGTGCCGCGGGACGGTTCCGCCCTCGCGCGAGAACGTGTCGTAGATCGTCAGGCCGGTCTTGATCAGGAAAGCGCCGCGCTCCTTCGGCTTGCCCTGCTTGTGGGTGAGGAAGCGCAGCGGTGCGGCGAGGATGCCGGAGAACGTGGAGTAGATCGGGATGGTCGTCTGCAACGGCTTGACGTAGTGCGGCGCGATCTTCAGCAGGCCGTTGCGCTCGGTCACCGACTCCTTGACCAGCCGGAACTCGCCGTTCTCGAGGTAACGGATGCCGCCGTGGATCATGTGGCTGGAGGCGGCGGACGCGCCCGACACGAAGTCGTTGCGCTCCACGAGCACCACGTCGACGCCCTGGAGGGCGAGGTCGCGGAAAGTGCCGAGCCCGTTGATACCGCCGCCGACGATGACGACCTGCGCGCTCGGGCGCTCGCGGAGCTGCTGGATCTCGGGGCGGACATTCGACTGCGTCGTCACGGATACTCCTGGTGCTTCTACTGAACGGCGATGGGTTTCGCTATAGTCTTCGATGCCGGCACAACTTCGATCAAGCCGGATGCACATACGTGCAGCGCCATCCCCGAACCCCAGGCAGCAGTATCCGAAACCAGAAAGCGGTCCCCGAATGTCCGCACCCGACACCCAGAACCTCCCCGAGAAGGTCCGCGACGCCCTGAAGGCGGGGCACCTGTACTACATGCAGGACCTGACGATGGAGGCCATCGCCCACGAGATGCACACCTCGCGTTCCAGCGTCTCGCGGCTCCTCTCCTATGCGCGCGCGTCCGGGCTGGTCACGATCCAGATCGCTCAGCCGCACGAGGCCGCGACCCGGGTCCAGCAGGAGCTGCACGCCCGCTACGGCATCGGAGCGCACATCGTCCCGATGCCGAGCGCGATCAGCGACGTCGACCGGCTGGAGCGCGTCGCCATCTCCGCTGCACGGATTCTCGACCGCTTCATCGACTCCAACACCACGGTCGGGGTCGCCTGGGGCTCGACGATGAGCGCGCTGAGCAGGCACCTCATCCCGAAGGACCTGCACAACGTGGAGTTCGTGCAGCTCAACGGCGCCGGCAACACCTACACGACCGGCGTGCTGTACGCGTCCGAGATCCTGCGCCGGTTCGGCGACACCTACTCGGGCACGATCCAGGAGTTCCCGGTCCCCGCGCTGTTCGACGACCCGCAGACCAAGCAGGCCATGTGGCGGGAGCGCAGCACGCGGCGCATCCTCGACATCCAGGAGCGCATGGACGTCGCGCTGTTCGGCCTCGGCTCGCCGTTCTCGGAGGTGCGCTCCCACGTGTACGCGGGCGGTTACCTCGACGCGGACGACTACGCGTCGCTGGACGCGTCCGGGGTCGTCGGCGACGTGGCCACGGTGTTCTTCCGCGAGGACGGCAGCCACCACGGCATCCCGTTGAACGAGCGGGCCAGCGGGCCGGACATCGACCTCATCAAGCGCGTGCCGCGCCGGGTCTGCATCGTCTCCGGACCGTCGAAGGTGCACAGCCTCCGCGGCGCGCTCGCGGCTGGGCTCATCACCGACCTGATCGTGGACGAGGGGACGGCGCGGGCGCTGGCGGATATTGCGGCGCCGCACAGCGCGGTGGGGCCGGTGGAGGACGCTGCCTGACTCCCCTGAAATTTAACCTTCTAACTGCAATCTAACGTTTGTAGTGTTGAAGTCGGCGATCGGAATCGGGTCGCGAATTCAACGATGAAGGGAAACCCCCATGACCTTTGCGCTCAACGCAATCCGCGTCGGCATGGCTGCGGCACTCACCGGCGCGCTCGTCTTATCCGGCGCGCTCGCCGCCCAGGCGGACGACGCGACCGCGGAGACGCAGACAATCTCCGTCGCGATGGTCCCGTCCGGATTCGACTCCGCCGTCGCGGAAGCGAACGGTTACCAGATCGTCACGGACAGCGATGGTCAGCAGCGTTCGGTCGCCGTGAGTCCCGAAGCCATCCGGTTCGAGAAGTCACTCGCGATGAGCCGGACCACCTGGGTCGAGGGCCCCTGCGGCAACTCGTGGATCAACGCTGTCAGTCGCGGCAATTCGAAATTCGTCTCCACCGGGTTCGTTGTTCCGCGGCCCGTGATCGCAAAGAACTGGACCGTGCAGGTGTGGGGATGGTCGGGCATGCCCTCGTACTGGTGGGGCGGCGCGAGCGGGTCCTCCTGGAGCAGTAGCTGGTCGTTCTCGATGCCCGGGGATGGCTTCGCTAACGTGCTCCCGGGTTCCAACGTCGTCATGAACAACGGGGCCGTCTGCGCATCCGGATCGCCGGGAGAGAATTTCCACTCCTGACCGACCGAGCGCGACGAGCGGGTGTCATCGCGGCGGTGACACCCGCTTGCTCAAATCCGCCCGAACGAACGCAACGCCTCCGAGTAGCCGGCCACGTCGCGGCGGGTGACACTCGAAACGACGAGCGTCGCCGCGGAGAGCTTCCGCCAGTACCCGCCGGCGAGAGGGAGCTCGATGACCGTCCGCAGACCGCGCTGCCAGGCGACGCGGACATCCTCGACGACCGCCCTCTCGGCATTGTAGAAATCGGGAGTTCCTCGCCACGAACGTACGCCCTCGCCGGCATCGAGACCTAGCTCGTCCGCGAACGCTCCGATGTCGGGTGCGGCCCAGAGCTCGGGGTGCTCCGCCACCGCAAGCGGGTCGAGCTCATGCACATGCCGCGAGTGCTCGAGGCACTCCTTCCACAGCTTCTCCCAGGTCCCGACCAGTCGGTGGTCATCCGAGGAAACCGGTTCACCGGGAAGCGCAGCGGGCGGCAGTGACGGTTCAGCATTTCCGGCAGCCATGTGGCGCAACCACAAGAGGTCGAGCAGGTTCGCGCCGTCGGACACGCGAATCGTCATGTCATTCGGCCACTCATGGGCGTCGTTTCCGTTTTCGAACCGCATCATTGCTCCTTATTCGCCTACGGAATCTTCCATTAACACTTATACATCTGAGACGCCAGCGTTCACTGAGCCTACCAACTGGCCGCAGGCAAAACGCTGCCGCTCCATGTCCGCATATGTCCGGGGAATACTTCCCCCGTTCCCGCGTTGATCTAGACTCGACAACAGAAGAACGTGCTCCGGGGTCGGTGAGAGTCCGAACCGGCGGTGACAGTCCGCGAGCGGGAGGCGAGAGCCCCCTGCTGAGCCGGTGGAATTCCGGCACCGACGGTAATGCGTGCAGGCGTGAGCCTGGGCGCTCAGTCCGGATGGGAGGCGCACGTCGGCGGTCGACGACCGTCGCGAACGCGAGCTTTCGGCTCCAGCGACCCCGGCATCACGTCTCACATGACGAGAGAGATCTCGCAGCGAGAGACAGGACGACGCCCGGATGACCCGGACTGGAGAATGGGAAGCGGCGATGCGCACCGCGCTGCGGCTCGCCGAGGGCGGCCCGGCCACCGGCGTGAACCCGCGCGTCGGCTGCGTGATCCTCGACCCCGAAGGGCGCACGATCGCGGAGGGCTTCCACCGCGGGGCCGGCACCGCGCACGCGGAGGTGGACGCGCTGAGCACCCTCCCCGAGGGCGGCGCTCGCGGCGCCACCGCCGTCGTGACGCTGGAGCCGTGCAACCACTGGGGGCTCACCGGCCCCTGCTCGGAGGCGCTGATCGCCGCGGGTGTCGCCCGCGTGGTCTACGCGGTGGCCGACCCGGGCCGGCACTCCAGCGGAGGGGCCGACCGGCTCCGGGAGGCCGGCGTCGAGGTGATCGGCGGCGTGCTCGCCGACGACGCCGAGCGCTTCCTCGGCGACTGGCTGACGGCCGCGCGCCTCGGCCGGCCGCACATCACGGTCAAGTGGGCCAGCACGCTCGACGGCCGCACGGCCGCCGCCGACGGCACCAGCCGCTGGATCACCGGCGCCGCGGCCCGGCAGCGCGTCCACGAGCAGCGGGAGGCCTCCGACGCGATCGTCGTCGGCACCGGCACCGTGCTCGCCGACGACCCCAGCCTGACCGCGCGCGGCGACGCAGGCGAACTGCTCGCGACGCAACCGACGCCCGTGGTGGTCGGCACGCGCGCCGTACCGAAGGACGCCGCGGTTTTCCGGCACCCGCATCCCGTGATCTTCGAGGGCACCCACGACCTCCACGAAGTCGTCGCCGACCTGCGCCAGCGCGGCTTCCGCCGGGTCTACGTGGAGGGCGGCCCAACGCTCGCGAGCGCGTTCGTCGCCGCCGGGCTCGTGGACGAGTACGCGATCTACCTCGCGCCGTCGCTGCTCGGCGGCCCGAAGCTCGCGCTCGGCGACATCGGCGCCGAAACCATCGGCGACCAGCGCAAGCTGCGCATCCTCGACGTCGAACGACTCGGCGTCGACCTGTACCTGCGGGCCGTGCCCGTGCCGACCACCCACCAGGAGGCGTGAGCGTGTTCACCGGAATCATCGAAGAGCTGGGCGAGGTCGTCGCCGTCGCTCGCGACGCCGACGCGATGCGGATCACCGTGCGCGGACCGCTCGCCGTCAGCGACGCCGGGCACGGCGACTCCATCTCGGTCAGCGGCGTCTGCCTCACCGTGATCGGCCAGGACGCCGAGACGTTCACGGCCGACGTGATGGCCGAGACGCTCGCGATGAGCACGCTCGACGACGTCACGCCCGGCCGACTGGTGAACCTGGAGCGTGCCGCGCAGGTCGGCGACCGCCTCGGCGGCCACATCGTCCAGGGTCACATCGACGGCACCGCGACCGTGCTCTCCATCGAGGACGGCAGCGCCTGGCGCGTGGTCCGGCTCAGCCTCGACCCCGCCCACGCGCCGCTCGTGGCGCGCAAAGGCTCCATCGCCATCGACGGCGTATCACTCACCGTGAGCGACGTCGGCGGCGGGCGCGAGAACGGCTGGTTCGAGGTCTCGCTCATCCCCGAGACGCTTACCGCCACCACGCTCGGCGACCGCGTCCCCGGCGACCGCGTGAACATCGAGACCGACATCCTCGCCCGGCACGTCGAGCGGATGCTCGCACTCGAGCCCGACCTCGCCGCCCGATTCGAACCAGCAGAGACCGCCACAGAACGGAGTGCGTCATGACGCTCGCCACCATCCCCGAGGCCCTCACCGAGCTGCGCGCCGGCCGGCCCGTCATCGTGGTCGACAACGAGAGCCGCGAGAACGAGGGCGATGTCGTCATCGCCGCCGAGCTCGCCAGCCAGGAGTGGATCGCCTGGACCGTGCGCAACTCATCCGGCTTCATCTGCGCGCCGATGACGAACGAGATCGCCGACCGCCTCGAGCTTCCGGTGATGGTCGCGAACAACGAGGACGCGCGCGGCACCAACTACACGGTGAGCGTCGACGCCGCCAACCGGCTGTCCACCGGCATCAGCGCCGCGGACCGCGCGCACACCCTGCGGGTGCTCGCCGACGCGGAGTCCACGCCCACCAGCCTGCACCGGCCCGGCCACATCATGCCGCTGCGAGCGGTGGACGGCGGCGTGCGGGAGCGCGACGGCCACACCGAGGCCGCCGTCGACCTGCTGAAGCTCGCCGGACTGACCCCGGTCGGCGCCATCTCCGAGATCGTCGCGGACGACGGCGAGATGATGCGCCTGCCCGGCCTGCTGGAGCTCGGCGAGCGCGAGGGCGTCCTCGTGATCACCATCGAGGCGCTGATCGCGTACCTGCAGGAGTTCCACTGCGACCAGCAGCTCACCTCCCCCACGCCCATCCCGGAGTCGTCGCGGGTGATCTTCGAGGTCGAGACGACCGTCCCCACCACCAACGGCACCTTCCGGATGCGCGCCTACCGCGACCGGATGACCGGCGCCGACCATGTCGCCATCGTCTCCGGCACGCCCGCCGCCGAGGGCACATTGGTGCGGGTGCACTCGGAGTGCCTGACCGGCGAGGCGTTCGGCTCGCTCAAATGCGAGTGCGGACCGCAGCTCGACGCGGCGCTCGCCACCATCCAGCGCGAGGGCGGCGTCGTCGTCTACCTGCGCGGCCACGAGGGCCGCGGCATCGGCCTGATCAACAAGCTGCGCGCCTACAAGCTCCAGGAGGACGGCCTCGACACCCTCGACGCCAACCTGGCGCTGGGCCTGCCGATCGACGCCCGCGACTACGGCGCGGCGACTGCGATCCTGCAGGACCTCGGCGTCGAGTCGGTGCGCCTGCTCACCAACAACCCCGAGAAGGTGCGCCAGCTCGAGGAGCACGGCATCGCGGTCGACGAGCGGGTGCCGCTGGTCGTCGGCGTCGGCGTGTTCAACGAGGGCTACCTGGAGACCAAGCGCGACCGCATGGGTCACGTGATCGCCGAGATCGACCCCGATGACGATGCAGCCGCCGTCGCGGCAGAGAGGACAGCACGATGAGCGGAGCCGGAGCACCCAACGCGACCGAGGCCGTCGACGGGAGCGGCCTGCGGGTCGTCGTCGTCGCCGGCACCTGGCACGAGCAGATCACCGACGGCCTGATCGCGGGCGCGACCCGCACGCTGGAGGCCGCGGGCGCGGACTACTCGCTCGTGCGGGTCCCCGGCAGCTTCGAGCTCCCCGTCGTCAGCAAGGCGGCGCTGGAGTCCGGCGCCGACGCGGTCGTCGCGCTCGGCGTGATCATCCGCGGCGGCACCCCGCACTTCGAGTACGTCTCGGCGGCGGCGACCGACGGCCTCACCCGGGTCGCGCTCGACACCGGCAAGCCGGTCGGGTTCGGCGTGCTCACCCTGGATGACGAGGCTCAGGGCCTCGACCGCGCCGGCCTCCCCGGTTCGAAGGAGGACAAAGGCGAGGAGGCCGCGCACGCGGCCCTGGTGACCGCGATCGCGCTGCGGGAGCTGCGCGGCTGAGGGTTCGGGCGGGAGGCTACGGCTTCCACACCATCAGCACGACCACGGCGACCAGCAGCAGGCTGGCAACGCCGGAGCCCGCCGCGATCGCCGGGTATTTCGAGGACTCGCCTCCGCGGATCGCCTCGGCGGCGCGGCGCATGGTCGGCACGACGAGGAACAGCGTCAGCCCGAGCGCGATCACGTACAGGATGATCGACCAGAGGATCCACGGCGTCACGATGCTGAGGTCGTCCTTCTTGTCCGACAGACCCATCACGCCGAAGCCGAAGAACGCCACCAGCAGCGACAGCAGCGAGATCAGGTTGGTCGACTTGGCCAGGACCTCCACCTGACCCGCGTTGCCCGCACGCACCGCGCGCATCGCCGTCATCGGCAGGATGGCCATCGGCCCCACGATGAACACAGCGGACACGACGTGGAGGACGGCGAAGAGGGTTTCCATGCCTCCAGCCTATCGAGCGGTGCGAGCGCACCGATTCGGCCGGGCCACGCGCGCGGCATAGGGTGAAAGGGACGCCACAAGCGTCCCGTTCCCTTCTCCGCCCGCGCGACGCCCGACCGACGTGCACGCTCCGCGGCTCTTCGTCACGTCACCGGAAGTTCTTCAAGACGTTCTCGGCGGCAGGGTTCGTGCCCGGACTCGGCTACGCGCGCAACGACTTCCTGGTCATGCTGATCATCGGTGTGGTGTTCTTCGGCGTCTTCACGCTCGTCGCCGGCCCGCTCGCCGAACGATTCGGCCGCCGCAAAACGCTGATCTGGGTGACGCTCGGGATCATCCTCTTCGGCCTGCTGTTCGTCCCGCTCTTCGCCGGGGGCATCGTGGGCACGATGGCGCTGCTCATCGTGGGCTTCACGCTGATGGGGCTCACCTTCGGGCCGATGGGCGCTGAGCTGCCCGAACTGTTCCCGACGAACGTCCGGTACACGGGCTCCGCCATCGCGTACAACCTGGCGAGCGTGCTCGGAGCGGCGGTCGCGCCGACCATCGCGGTGTGGCTGTGGACGATCGGCGGCGGCAGCACGGTCTGGGTGGGCGTCTACCTCTCGGCCGCGGGTGTGCTCACGCTCATCGCGCTGCTGCTGTCGAAGGAGACCCGCGACATCGAGTTCACCGACAACGTGAGCTGACCCCTCCTCCCTCGGAGGGGGTCGTGTCAGTCGAGGAAAAGGGCGCGGAGGCGGCGGGTCGTCAGGATCAGGCCGAGCGCGACCATCACGGCGAAGTACACGACGTGCCACAGCATCCCGGCATCGACGGCGCCGGTCGTCAGGCCACGGACCAGTTCGACGCCGTGCCACAGCGGTAGCGCCATGATGATCGACTGGATCCACTCCGGATAGACGGTGATCGGGTAGAAGGTCGCCGACAGCAGGAACATCGGCAGCAGTATGAAGTTGATCCAGTCCATCTGCTGGAAGGTCTTCATGTAACTGGTGACGCCCATCCCGAAGCTGGCGAAGCCGAACGCGATCAGCAGCACCGCAGGGAGGGCGAGCAGCGCCCACCACGACAGGTTCAGGCCGAGCACCTGCATGACGATCATGAAGCCGACCGCGTAGACGGCGCCGCGCAGCAGCGCCAGCAGGATTTCGCCGAGCGCGACGTCGAGCGGGCCGAGCGAGGTCGACAGCATCCCCTCGTAGAGCTTGGCGAAGTGCATCTTGAAGAACACGTTCCAGGTGGAGTCGTACACGGCTCCGTTCATCGCGGCCGTCGCCAGCAGCGCGGGAGCGATGAACGCCGCGTACGGCACCTGCTGGCCGCCGGCCGTCGTGACGTCGCCGACGAGCTTGCCGAAGCCGATACCGAGCGAGAGCAGGTAGAAGATCGGCTCGAAGAACCCGGAGACGATGACCAGCCAGTTCGTGCTGCGGGTCGCGGACCAGCCGCGCTGCATCACCGACCGGGCGTTGCCGGCGTAGAGCGCCCGGAGCGGACCCGACCGGGAGACGGTCTCGATCAGCGGGTCGCGGGTGGTGGTCACTTGTTCAGCCTCCGCCCCGCGATGCGGCGCGCCCACCGCCAGAACACGACGAACAGCGCCGCGAGGTAGAGGACATGCACGAACGTGAGCCACAGCGGCTCGGCGTACCCGTAGGCGAAGACGCGGGCGAGCTCGGTGGAGTGCCAGAGCGGCGAGATCCAGCCGATCCACTGCAGGTAGACGGGCATGGAGGCCAACGGGAAGAAGGTGCCGGAGAACAGCGTCATCGGCAGCAGCACGAACCGCATCAACATCGCGATCTGGCCGGTGTCCTGCTCCAGCGTGGCGACATACGCCATCACCGGCGCGCCGAACGCCAGGCCGCCGAGCGTCGCGACCGGGATGGCGAGCCAGCCCCACGGGCTCGGCACCGCGCCGAACAGCAGCATGAACGCGTAGTACACGATGCTCGTTCCGAGCAGCCGCGCCACCACCGAGATGACGACGCCGTCGATGATCTGACCCGGCGCGACCGGAGACGCGCTGATGCCGACGAAGGTCGGATTCCACTTGAACCCGAGCATCACCGGGTAGGTGAACTCCTCGCTCGCCACGGTGACGCCGGCCGTGCAGAGCAGCGCGGGGGCGACGAAGGCCAGATAGCTGACCCCGTTGACCGCGGTCGGCCCCATGTGGGAGCTCACCAGGCTCCCCAGGCCGACGCCCATCGCGAACAGGTAGAGGAACGGGTTCCCGAAGCCGGTGACGAGCAACGTCTGCAGGTACGAGCGCATCACCCGGAAGCGGTGCTCCGCGACGTACCAGGCGCCGAACCGGCGCGGCCGTCCTGCGGCGGCGAGCGCGGCCCGCGTGCCCTCATCCACCGGTGCGGCGGTGCTCATTCGATCAGGCTCCGTCCGGTGAGCCGCAGGAAGACGTCCTCCAGGCTCGAACGGCGCACCAGGCTGGTGAGGGGGTGGAGGCCGCGGTCGGTCAACCGGGCGAGCTCGGCCTCCCCGTCGTCGCTGTAGACCAGGATGCGGTCCGGCAGCACCTCGACGCGTTCCCCGATGCCCTCCAGCCGCGGCGCGACCTCGGCGTTGCGCTCGGAGCCGAAGCGGACCTCCAGCACCTCCCGCGTCGAGTACCGGCGGATGAGGGCGGCAGGGGTTCCCTCTGCCATGATCGTGCCCTTGTCCACCACCACGAGCCGGTCGCAGAGCTGCTCGGCTTCGTCCATGTAGTGCGTCGTGAGCACCAGCGTCGTGCCCTGCTCCTTGAGCCGGAACAGCCGGTCCCAGAGGATGTGCCTGGCCTGCGGGTCGAGGCCGGTGGTCGGCTCGTCCAGCAGCAGGATGCGCGGGTCGTTGATCAGGGCCCGCGCGATCGTGAGCCGGCGCTTCATGCCGCCGGAGAGGTCGTCGACCTTCGCCTTGGCCTTGTCCTCCAGCTGCGCGAAGGCCAGCAGCTCGTCGGCGCGCCGGCGCACCCGTGCCGAGGGGAGGCCGAAGTAGCGCCCGTAGACGATGAGGTTGTCGCGAACCCGCAATTCGGTGTCGAGGTTGTCGGACTGCGGCACCACGCCGAGCTGCGACCGGATCTCGGGACCGTACCGGTCGGGGTCGAGCCCGAGGATGCTCAGCTCGCCCGCCGTTCGCGTGGAGACTGCGCCGATCATCCGCATGGTGGTCGACTTCCCCGCGCCGTTGGGGCCGAGGAGCCCGAACGACTCCCCCGCCTCGACCTCGAAGCTGATGCCGTCGACCGCCGGGAAGTCCTTGTACTTCTTGACGAGGTCGGCGGCGGTGATGACGGACGGCGGCATAGTTCAGCACTGTAGTCCGGGCCGCGGACATTTCGCCGGTGTCAGCAAACCGGCAGCCCGCAGGAAGTACGGTCGAAGCAGCATCCCGAACTCCTCTCGAAGGAACCCCATGAGCACCGACACCACCGCCGCTCCACGCCGCCGTTCGCCCTTCGCGCGGCGGGAGGCGGACACCGGACCGCGCGCGCGGTTCAGCCAGCTCCTCCCCTACCTGCTCGAGCACCGCGGCGTGCTCTCGTTCGTCGTCGTGCTGAGTGTGCTCGGCGCCGCGGCGAGCCTCGCCCAGCCGCTGCTGGTCAGCCAGGTCATCACCATCGTCGGCAAGGGCGAGCCGCTCAACGGGATCGTCTGGGGTCTCGTGGCGCTCGTCGTCGTGTCCGCGCTCATCTCCGGCTACCAGCACTATCTGCTGCAGCGCACCGGCGAGGGCGTCGTGCTGTCGTCGCGCCGCAAGCTCGTCGGGCGGATGCTGCGCCTCCCGATCAGCGAGTTCGACACGCGCCGCACCGGCGACCTGGTGTCGCGCGTCGGCTCGGACACCACACTGCTGCGGGCGGTGCTGACGCAGGGGCTGGTGGAGGCCATCGGCGGCGCGCTGACCTTCATCGGCGCACTCATCGCCATGCTGATCATCGACCCGGTGCTGCTCGGGCTGACCGTGCTCGTCGTCGCGGTCTCCATCGTCGTCGTCACGCTGTTGTCCGGCCGCATCCGCGTCGCCAGTCAGAAGGCGCAGACCAAGGTCGGCGACCTCGCCGCCGCGGTCGAGCGGGCGATCAGCTCGGTGCGCACGATCCGCGCCTCGAACGCGACCGAGCGGGAGATCGCCGCGGTGGACGCCGACGCGACCGGGGCCTGGAGGATGGGCATCCAGGTCGCCAAGATCTCCGCCCTCGTGGTGCCGGTCGCGGGCATCGCGATGCAGGTGTCGTTCCTGGTGGTGCTCGGCGTCGGCGGGTTCCGAGTCGCGAGCGGGGCGATCACCGTCGCGAACCTGGTCGCGTTCATCCTCTTCCTGTTCATGATGATCCTGCCGCTCGGTCAGGCGTTCGGTGCCATCACCGCGGTGAACTCGGCGCTCGGAGCGCTCGGCCGCATCCAGGAGATCCTCGACCTCCCCACCGAGGACCAGTTCGACCGCGACATCGCGCCCCTCGGGATGACCGTGGGCGCGGCGAACGAGGGCCTCGCCCCGCAGGCGCCGGCGATCGAGTTCGTGGACGTGGAGTTCGCCTACCCGTCGTCGCCGGAGCGGGATGAGCCGTCCGTCGTGGCGGCCCCGCCCGCCGACGCCGAGCGCATCGCCCTCGGCGCCCTCGGCGGAGTGGACGTCGTGGCCGAGGCGGAGGCCGCGGCAGGGCTCGGCGCCGACGCGGCGGCCACTGCGCACGGCGGCGTGCTGCACGGAGTGAGCTTCACGGTGCCGCGCGGCAAGCGGACGGCACTGGTCGGCCCGTCGGGCGCGGGCAAGTCGACGATCCTCGCGCTGATCGAGCGTTTCTACGACCCGGAGGCCGGCCAGGTGCGGTTCGGCGGGATGGACATCCGCACACTCGACCGCGTCGCCCTGCGCTCCAACATCGGCTACGTCGAGCAGGACGCGCCGGTGCTGGCCGGCTCGCTGCGCGACAACCTCCGGCTGGCGACGCCGCACGCGACCGACGAGCAGTGCGTCGACGTCCTCCACGCGGTCAACCTCACCGAGGTGCTGGAGCGCAGCGACCTCGGCCTCGACGCGCCGGTCGGCGAGGACGGCATCATGCTCTCCGGCGGCGAGCGCCAGCGCCTGGCGATCGCCCGCGCGCTGCTCGCCGCTCCCCCGGTGCTGCTGCTGGACGAGTCGACCTCCAGCCTGGACGGACGCAACGAGCAGCTCATGCGGGAGGCCATCGACGCCGTCGCGGAGGACCGCACCCTGTTGGTGATCGCCCACCGGCTCTCCACCGTCGTCGACAGCGACCAGATCGTCGTCCTCGACCACGGCCGCGTAGTAGGCGTAGGAACCCACTCCGAACTGGTCGCGTCCACCCCCTCTACCGCGACCTAGCCAAGCACCAACTCCTCGTCTGACGCAGCTATCGCTTCCTCACTTTCTCTCGCGACACGCCGGGTGCGAGCGGGAGAAAGTGAGGAAGCGATGGCTTGCTACGCGTGGAGGTGGTAGCGGAGGGAGGCGAGTTCGGCGCGGAGAGCGGCGGGGACGCGGGTCCCGAACTGCTCGAAGTACTGCTCGGTGAGGTCGCACTCGGCGAGCCAGCTGGAGCGGTCGACCTCGAAGAGCTCGGCGACGTCCTCGGCCGGGAGGTCGAGACCGTCCAAGTCGAGCTCCTCCACCAGCGGGAGGCGGCCGATCGGCGTCGAGGCGGCGCCGGCCGTGCCCTCCACGCGGCGGGCGATCCACTCGATGACGCGCGAGTTCTCGCCGAACCCGGGCCACAGGAAACGGCCGTCGTCGCCCTTGCGGAACCAGTTCACCTGGAACACCGCGGGCGCGTTCGACCCGAGCTTCTCGCCGACCTCGAGCCAATGGCCCCAGTAGTCGGCCATGTTGTAACCGCAGAACGGCAGCATCGCGAACGGGTCGCGGCGCAGCTCGCCGACCGTGCCCTCGGCCGCGGCCGTCTTCTCCGACGAGATGGTCGCGCCGATGAACACGCCGTGCTTCCAGTCGCGGGCCTGCGCCACCAGCGGCACGTTCGTCGCACGGCGGCCGCCGAACAGGATGGCGTCGATCGGCACGCCGTCGAAGGCGTCCCAGTCGTCCGCGATGGCCGGGCACTGCGCCGCAGCCACCGTGAAGCGCGAGTTGGGATGCGCCGCCGGGCGACCGCTCTCGGGAGTCCAGTCGTTGCCCTGCCAGTCGATGAGGTGGTCGGGCGGCGTCTCGGTGAGGCCCTCCCACCACACGTCGCCGTCGTCGCGGAGCGCCACGTTGGTGAAGATCGTGTTGCCCCAGAGCGTCTCGACCGCGGTCTTGTTGGTCAGCTCGCCTGTCCCCGGCGCGACGCCGAAGAAGCCGGCCTCGGGGTTGATGGCGCGCAGCCTCCCGTCAGCGCCCTGCCGGAGCCAGGCGATGTCGTCTCCGATGGTCTCGACGTTCCAGCCCGGGATGGTCGGCCTCAGCATGGCGAGGTTCGTCTTGCCGCACGCGGACGGGAACGCCGCCGCCAAGTGGAAGGCGCGGCCCTCGGGCGAGGTGACCTTGACGAGCAGCATGTGCTCGGCCAGCCAGCCCTCGTCGCGTGCCATCGCCGAAGCGATCCGCAGCGCGAAGCACTTCTTGGCCAGGATGGCGTTGCCGCCGTAGCCGGAGCCGTACGACCAGACCTCCCGCGTCTCCGGGAACTGGACGATGTACTTGGTCGTGTTGCACGGCCAGGTCACGTCATCGTGACGCGCCCCTGCGTCGTCGATCAGCGGAGCGCCGACGCTGTGCACGGTCGGCACCCAGGGCTGACCGGCGTCGATGAGGTCCAGCACCTTGCCGGTGACGCGGGTCATCAGCCCCATGCTGACGGCGACGTAGGCGGAGTCGGTCAACTCGACGCCGACCTGGGAGATCGGACCGCCGAGCGGTCCCATCGAGAACGGGACGACGTACATGGTGCGGCCGCGCATGCTGCCGGCGAAGACCCCGCGCAGCTCGGCGCGCATGGCCTCGGGCTCGCGCCAGTTGTTGGTCGGGCCGGCGTCCTCCTCCTTCAGGGAGCAGATGAAGGTGCGGTCCTCGACGCGGGCGACGTCGCTCGGGTCGGTGCGCGCGAGGAAGCTATTGGGCCGCCATTCCGGGTTCAGCCGGATGAGCTTGCCCTCGGCCACGAGCTGCTTGGTCAGCCGGTCCGCCTCCCCGGCGAGCCGTCGCACCAGACGATGCTCTCGGGCTGGGTGAGTTCGGCGATCTCGGCGACCCAGGCGCGGAGGCCGGCGAGGCCGGTCGGGCGGGTCGGTTCGGTGGCGGCCGCCTGCCGTGCGGCCGGGGTGGAGGCCGTGCGGTACGCGTGCGTCTCGTGGTCGGCGTCGGCGTCGTGCGCCTGGTCGGTCAGCGGGAGCTCGGCGATGGACATTCCGTCGTCCTCTCGGTTGGAAAGATCGGGTTGCGACTCCAGGATCGGACAGGATTCATAGCCGTGGGCGAGAAATCGGCCGTAAAGAATTGCGATTCTTTCGCTATCGTGAAGGGATGAACTCCCTCGCCACCGACGCGGCGACCGCCGACGTCGCCACCCTCGGGCACCGCATCCGGCACTTCCGCACCCAGCGCGGCCTGACCCTGGACGAGCTCGGCGCCGCCGCCGGGGTCGCCGCCAGCCAGCTCTCGCTGATCGAGAACGGCAAGCGCGAGCCGCGCGTCTCCCTGCTCGGCACCCTGGCCACCGCGCTCGGCGTCCCGCTCGCCGAGCTGCTGTCCGCCGAACCGCCGGACGCGCGCGCAGCGCTCGAGATCGAGCTCTCCCGCGCCCAGAAGGGCTCGCTCTACGGCTCGCTCGGACTCCCCGCCGTCAAGCCGACGAAGGGCACGCCGACCGAGACGCTGGAGGCCCTGGTCGGCCTGCACCGCGAACTCGCGCGGCGCGCCAGCGAGGCGATCGCGACGCCGGAGGAGGCCCGGCGTGCGAACACGGAACTCCGCGAGCGGATGCGCGCGCAGAACAACTACATCCCCGATATCGAGGGGCTCGCCGAGGAGCGCGTGCGCGCGTCGGGTCACGTCCGCGGTGCGCTCACCCACCGCGAGGTGAGCGTCATGGCCGAGCAGCTCGGCTTCGAGCTCATCTACGTCGACGACCTCCCGCGCTCCACCCGCTCGATCACGGACCTCGAGAACGGCAGGATCTACCTGCCGCCGGCGTCCATCCCGGGCGGGCACGGCCTCCGGTCGATGGCTCTGCAGGCGATGGCGCACCGGCTGCTCGGCCACGAACGCCCGGCGAGCTACGCGGACTTCCTGCGGCAACGGCTGGAGATCAACTACTTCGCGGCGTGCGCGCTGATGCCGGAGGCCGCGGCCGTGGCCTTCCTGCGGCAGGCGAAGAAGGAGAAGGACCTCGCCGTCGAGGACTTCCGCGACGCGTTCGGCGTCACCCACGAGGCCGCCGCGCTGCGCCTGACCAATCTGGCGACCCGGCACCTGGACATGCCGCTGCACTTCCTCCGCGTGGGCGACGACGGCACCCTCTACAAGGGTTACGAGAACGACAGCCTCCCGCTTCCGACCGACGTCACCGGCTCCATCGAGGGCCAGGTGGTCTGCCGCAAGTGGGGCGCCCGCAACGCGTTCGCGCGCACCAACCGCACCACGGAGTTCTACCAGTACACCGACACCCCGGCCGGGACGTACTGGTGCTCGACGCAGACCGGCAGCACTGCGGACGGCGGCTACTCGATCAGCGTGGGCGTGCCGTTCGACCAGGCCAAGTGGTTCCGCGGCCGGGAGACGACGGCGCGCGCCGAGTCCCGCTGCCCGGACGAGTCGTGCTGCAAGCGACCGGCCACCGAGCTGACCGGGCATTGGTCGGGGAAGGCGTGGCCGAGTGCGCGCCTGCACGCGCACATCCTGTCGCCGCTGCCGTCGGGGTCGTTCCCCGGCGTGGACGACTCCGAGGTGTACACGTTCCTGGAGGCGCACTCGGGCGCGTGAGCCCTCACATTCGGCACGAATGTTGCGATTGCCGCGGCCATTCGCGCGATTCGTGACGAATCGCGATTTCAGCGATTCGTCACGAATGTGGCGATTGGTGCGGGTGGTTTCAACTCGTGAGTGCAACACCTTTTAGATGCTCGTCGAGTTTCTCGGCTGGGGTGTGGAAGTTCAAGGTCTGACGTGGGCGGATGTTGAGCAGTCGTTGGGTTTCGGCGAGGTCGGTGTCGGTGATGGTGTTGAAGTTGGTGCCTTTGGGATAGAAGTCCCGGATCAGCCCGTTGAGGTTCTCGTTGCTGCCGCGTTGCCAGGGTGAGTGCGGGTCGGCGAAGAATACCGGGCAGCCGGAAGCGACGGTGAATCGGGCGTGTTCGGCCATTTCGGTGCCTTGGTCCCAGGTCAGGGTGTTGAAGAGAGCGGCGGGCAGCTGTTGGATCATTTCGGTGAGCCGGTCGATCACGGTGGCGGAGTCTCGCGTTCCGGGCAGCCGGCCTAGGAGGGCGAATCGGGTGGAGCGTTCGACCAGGGTGATGATCCCGGAGTTGCCGGGGCCGACGACGAGGTCGCCTTCCCAGTGCCCGGGAACGGCGCGGTCGGCGACCGTCGCTGGTCGCTCACTGATCCGGGCTCCCTCCAGCCAGGGCCGGTTGCTGCGCCGCGGCAGCTTGGACTGCGGGATGCGCCCCTTCCGCCCGGAGCGCAACGCTTTGACCACGGTCAGCTCGTGCCGCAACGCGCCTTTGCCCTGAACATAGAGGGCCTGATAGATCGTCTCGGAGGACACCCGCATATCCTCTCGCCCCGGAAACAAGTGCGGCAGCCGACCCGCGACCTGTCGCGGGGAGAACCGGTCGTTCAACTGCTCCACCACCGCAGCCCGCAACACCGGATGCCGGTCCAGTTTGCGCCGCTTGGGCCTGGCCCGCCGTTGCGCGGCGACCTGATGCGACACTCCCGCCTCATACTGCCACTGCCCCCGATGCAACCACCTCGACCGGGCGACCTCCCGCGACACCGTCGAGGCAGACACCCCGACCAGGGCGGCGATCCTGCGCATCGAGAACCCCTGCGCCAGCCCCGTCTGGATCAGAGTCCGATCCGCCAACGACAATCGACGCCCGTGACCAGTGGCCGCGCCCACCACCCCCGGCGGCCCGACACGCAACAAACCCGAACGACTCCCCGGCTCAAACTTCATGCCAGCAAGCCTCGCCCACCGCTCCACCCGACCCGGCGGCAACCCCAACCAGCCGCCCACGCCCGCAGCGGAAATGCCCTCCACCAACAACCCAAGCGCCGCAACGCGAGTCTCTAACGACGAATGCGAACCCATCCCAACCCCTCACCAAAACGAAGGGTGTTGCACTCACCGCCGGAACTCACCGCGGGGATTCGCGACATTCGTGACGAATCGCGGCTACTTCGGCTGCATGCGGATGGCGCCGTCGAGGCGGATGGTCTCGCCGTTGAGCATGGGGTTCTCGACGATCGAGCGCACAAGGTGCGCGTATTCGGCGGGGCGGCCGAGCCGCGAGGGGTGCGGCACCTGCGCGGCCAGCGAGTCCTGCGCCGCCTGCGGGAGGCCGGCCATCATCGGCGTCTCGAAGATTCCGGGCGCGATGGTGACGACCCGGATCAGGCTGCGGGCGAACTCGCGCGCGAGCGGCAGTGTCATCGCGGCGACGCCGCCCTTCGACGCCGAGTAGGCGGGCTGGCCGATCTGGCCGTCGAACGCGGCCACGGAGGCGGTGTTGACGATGACCCCGCGCTCCTGGCCCCCGGGACGTCCTGGCCCACCGGCTCGGTCTCCGCCATCGCGACCGCGGCGAGGCGGACCACGTTGAACGTGCCGATCAGGTTGACCCGGATGACGCGTTCGAAACTCTCCAACGGGAGAACGCCGTCGCGGCCGATGACCTTCTGCGCCGTCGCGATCCCGGCGCAGTTGACCACGATCCGCAACGGGCCGAGGGAGCCTGCGGCGTCCACAGCCGCCTGCACCTGCTCCGCGTCGGTGACATCCGCGGCGACGAAGCGGGCGTGCGGGCCGAGCGCGACGGCGGCCTTCTCACCCTCGGAGCTGGGCAGGTCCAGGATGACGACGCGGGCGCCGGCCTCCGTGAGCGCGCGGGCGGTGGCGTTGCCGAGGCCGCTGGCGCCGCCGGTGACGAGCGCCGAACATCCGTCGATCTGCATGGGTGGGTCCTCTCTCCGACCGCCGACTACGCGGATGTTCCACGTACTCGACGGAATCTAGCTGAATTCGGGTGTACTCGGCGGTGGGGCGGGGTGGCGCGGTGGCGCCGGGGTCAGAGACGTTCGATGAGGGTGGCGTTGGCGGTGCCCCCGCCCTCGCACATGGTCTGGAGGCCGAACCGGCCGCCGGAGGCCTCCAGCTCGTTGAGCAGCGTGCCGAGCAGACGCGTGCCCGACGAGCCGAGTGCGTGGCCCAGTGCGATCGCACCGCCGCGCGGGTTCAGCCGCGCCGGGTCGGCGCCGAACTCGCGCAGCCACAGCAGCGGCACCGGGGCGAACGCCTCGTTGACCTCGTACGCGGAGATGTCCTCCAGCTTCACTCCGCTGCGATCGAGCAGTTTGCGCGTCGCCGGGAGGATGCCGGTGAGCATGAACAGCGGGTCGCTGCCCGCGACGGCGAACGAGTGGAAACGCGCCCGCGGCCGGAGCCCGAGTCTCGCCGCGGCCTCCGCGCTCATGATCAGCGCGGCCGAGGCGCCGTCGGTCAGCGGCGACGAGTTGCCCGGCGTGATCCGCCAGTCGAGCTGGGGGAAGCGCTGCGCGAGCCGGTCGGTGCGGAACGACGGCGACAGCGTGGCCAGCTTCTCCGCGGTCGTCCCGGGCCGGATGGTCTCGTCCGCCGTGACGCTCCCGCTGTCCGGCGTCGGCACCGGCACGAGCTCGTCCTCGAACGCGCCCGAGGCCGCCGCCTCCGCCGCACGCCGGTGCGACTCCGCAGCGAACGCGTCGAGCTCCTCCCGGGAGAACCCCCAGCGCTCGGCGATCAGCTCGGCCGCGACGCCCTGGTTCACCAGGCCCTCCGGGTACCTGGCGTGCAGCAGCTCGCCGCCGAGGGACGCGCCGCCGAGGTTGGAGCCCATCGGCGCGCGGCTCATGGACTCGACGCCGCAGGCGATCACGATGTCGTAGGCGCCCGCGATCACGCCCTGCGCGGCGAACGCAGCCGCCTGCTGGCTGGAGCCGCACTGCCGGTCGATCGTGACGCCAGGGACGTCCTCGGGGAACCCGGCGCTCAGCAGCGCCGTGCGGGCGATATTGCCGGCCTGCTCGCCCGCCTGCGTCACGCAGCCGGCGATGACGTCGTCCACGAGCGCGGGGTCGACGCCGTTGCGGTGGAGGACCTCGGCCAGCACCCCGGCGAGGAGGTCGGCCGGGTGGATGTCGGACAGCTCGCCGCCCGGCTTGCCGCGCCCGGAGGGTGTGCGGACGACGTCGACGATGACGGCTTCGGTGGCCATGATGGTGCGCTCCTCGCGTCAGACGCCGAACGGGTCGGGCGTCAGCGTGTACTTGGTGCTGAGGTACTCGTGGATGCCTTCCAGGCCTCCCTCGCGCCCGAGCCCCGACTGCTTCACGCCGCCGAACGGGGCCGCGGCGTTGGAGACGACCCCGACGTTGAGCCCCATCATGCCGGTCTGCAGCCGTTCGATCATCCGCTGGCCGCGCGCGAGGTCCTTCGTGAAGACGTACGAAACCAGTCCGAACTCCGTGTCGTTCGCGATGCGCACCGCCTCGTCCTCGTCGTGGAAGCGGACGATCGACAGCACGGGGCCGAAGATCTCCTGCCTCAGGATCTCGCTCCCGGCGCGTACGTCGGTGACCACGGTGGGCTCGAAGAAGGTGCCGGCCCCGGAGACCCGCGAGCCGCCCGCGAGGACCGTGGCGCCGCGCGAGACCGCGTCCTCCAGGAGCTCGGCGGCCTTGTCGACCGCGTCCTCGTTGATGAGCGGGCCGATCGTGACGCCGTCCTCGGTGCCACGGCCGATCTTCATCGCCTTCACACGGTCGGCGACCCGGCGGGCGAACTCGTCCGCGACGTCCTCGTGGACGATGAAGCGGTTGGCGGCCGTGCAGGCCTCCCCGATGTTGCGGAACTTCGCGAGCATCGCGCCGTCCACCGCCCGGTCGAGGTCAGCGTCGTCGAACACGACGAACGGGGCGTTGCCGCCGAGCTCCATCGAGGTGCGCAGGACGTTCTCGGACGCCTGCTGCAGGAGCTTCCGTCCCACCTCGGTGGAGCCGGTGAAGGACAGCTTGCGCAACCGCGCGTCCGCGATGATCGGCGCGGAGACCTTTCCGGACGTGGACGTCGTGATGACGTTGAGCACGCCGGCCGGGAGGCCGGCGTCCTCCAGCAGCCGGGCGAAGTACAGCGTCGTCAACGGGGTCAGCTCGGCCGGCTTGACCACGACGGTGCAGCCCGCGGCGAGCGCCGGCGCGATCTTCCGGGTGGCCATCGCGAGGGGAAGTTCCACGGCGTGATCAGGAAGCACGGCCCGACCGGGTGCTGCGACACGATCATGCGCCCGGTGCCCTCGGGGTTCGTCCCGTAGCGACCCGCGATGCGCACGGCCTCCTCGGAGAACCAGCGCAGGAACTCGCCGCCGTAGGTGACCTCGCCGTTGGACTCCGCCAGCGGCTTTCCCATCTCCAGCGTCATCAGCAGGGCGAACTCGTCGCGGCGCTCCTGGAGCAGGTCGAAGGCGCGGCGCAGGATCTCGCCGCGAGTGCGCGGCGGGGTGGCCGCCCAGTCGTCGGCCGCCGCCACCGCGGCGTCGAGCGCGCGCGCCCCGTCCTCCACCGACGCGTCGGCGATCTGGCGGATGAGGTCGCCGGTGGCGGGGTCGTAGACCTTCAGGGTGCCGTTCGAGCCGGGTAGCCACTCGCCGCCGATGAACAGGCGGTCGGGCACGCGCTCCAGCAGGGTCTTCTCATCCATCGTCGTTCCTCGTCTCGTATCGTCTCGTAGCCGCGTCGGGCGCTCAGTCCTCCACCGCGGACTCCACCAGCGGCACGCTGCGGTGCTCGATCGTGGTCTCCAGGGCGATCACCGTGGAGGTGCGGCTGATGCCCGGTTCGCTGAGGATGTCGCTGATCACCCGCTGCAGGTCGGCGTTCGAGCGCGCGACCACCCGGATCAGCAGGTCCCCCGCCCCGGTCACGGTATGCACCTCCAGCACCTCGGGGATGCCCCGCAGGTGGTCCACGACCGAGAGGTCGCTCTGCGTGATCTCCGCGGTGACGAACGCCGTGACGGGGAAGCCGAGCCGGAGGTTGTCGATCGTCGGCGCGAAGTCCTTGATCACCCCCGTGCGCTGGAGCCGGTCGAGCCGGGCCTGCACGGTTCCGCGCGCGACGCCGAGCCTCCTCGACGCCTCGAACACGCCGAGCCGGGGCTCCTCCGTCAGCAGCGCGATGAGGTCGGCATCCAGCCTGTCGATCATGCGGGCACTCCTTCGCTCCTCGCACATCGTACGACCCGGCGGCTGCGTCACCTACAGGCTGACCGAAGCTCCCAGGAAGGGAAGGGCAGCCTGCTTGAAAGCGCGGGCACTGAGTGCCGTGATGTGGTTGCGTCGCGGCAGGAGCACCAGCTCGGCGCCGAGCAGGCGGGCGGCCTCGTCCGCGTCCTGGGCGACCGGGTCCGCGTCGCCGGCCACCACGAGGGTCGGCACGGTGGAGGCCAGCGGAAGCGGATGCTGCGCCATCCCGGCTGCACAGGCGGCGAGCGCCTCGCGGTCGATGCCGGGAGCTTCCCGCAGCGAGGTCAGGAGCGGCGCCAGCGGCGCGTCGGCGGGAAGCGTGTCCGCACCGTCCAGGATCGCCCGCTGCACGGCCGTCACGCCCCAGTGGGCGAACTGCTCCACCGTGCCGACGCCGCCGACCACGAGCCGCTGTACGCGGTCGGGGGCGAGGCCGACGAGGGCCAGGGCCACCCAGCTCCCCATCGAGTACCCGATGACGTCGACGCGGTCGAGGCCTTGCTCGTCCAGCACGGCGAGCAGGTCCCCCGCGAGCAGGTTCGGCGAGTAGGCCGCCGGGTCGTGCGGCGCGTCGGACGCGCCGTGGCCGCGCAGGTCGGGGACGAGCGCGCCGCGGCCCGCCTCGGCGAGAGCGGCGACCCAGCCGGTGGACTCCCAGGTGAGCGCGCCGGTGGTCGCGAAGCCGTGGACCAGCAGGACGGGTTCGGCTCCGGGATGGCGTTCGACGTGGATGCGCATGGTCCCATCCTCGCCGATGACGGCCGGGTTCAGGCTCCGACGGTGAGCCGGGCGCGCAGCCGGTCGGCGAGGGTGTCCGCGGTGTCGGCGACCTCGGCGAAGAAGCCGTCGTCCACCGTCCCCGTGGCGCGCAGCCGCTGCTCGCAGACCACGAGCGGGTCACGCGCGGGCCACGCGGTCGGGCCGGGGAGGACGGCGTCGATGAGGACGGGCCCCGCACCCGACCGCGCGAGCTCGAGCGCTTTCACGGTGGCGTCGTGGACCGCGAGCGCGTCGGCGCCGTCGACCAGCAGGACGGGCATCCCCGCCCCTCGGTGCGGCCGGAGCCGGACAGGAACACGACGGGGAGGGCGGAGGTGCGCGCTGTCGTCACCGCGGTGCGCAGCTCCGCGGCCGAGCCTGCGCCCGCGCCGAGCGGGGTGAGGGCGCAGCCTCCGGTGCGGTCGAGCTTCGCGCAGAGCGCCCAGCCGACGGCGTGGGTCACCGGCCCCTCGACGGCGTCGACGCCGCGCGCGGAGCGCAGCACGGCCGCCGGATCGGCGCCGAGGGCGATCGCCATCCCGGGCTCCTGGGCGGTCGGGAAGGCGCGGTCGCGCGAGGTCTGCAGGGCGAGCGCCGCGCCCACCTGCACCGCCTCGCGGCCGCGGGAGTCGACGTAGCCGGGGAGGACGCCGTGGCCGCGCAGCGCGACCGCTTCGCGGTCGAGGCGCCGGACGGTCGCCAGGGTCCGGTAGAGCCGGCGGAGCAGTGCGGCGTCGTCGGCGCCTGCGCCGCCGATCGACGCGCCGAGGACCGGCTCGAGGATCGTGGGGGTCATGCATGCCACTCTGACCGACAGGTGAAGAGGCGGCAACGAGTCGACGCCGCGGCGTGCATTCTGCTCATCCGAGCAGCGGTCGGCGGCCTGCCGCTATACAGACTGCCGGGGCGTCCTCCACAGCTTCGACGGCCACCAGATCGCGCGGCCCACGTCGTACGACACCGCCGGCACGAGCAGCGAGCGCACCAGCACCGTGTCGAGCAGCACACCGAACGCGACGATGAACGCGATCTGCACCAGGAACAGGATCGGGATGACCGCGAGGGCCGCGAACGTCGCCGCCAGCACGACGCCCGCCGACGTGATGACGCTGCCGGTCATCCCCAGCCCGCGCAGGATGCCCGGCCGCGTGCCGAGCCGCAGCGACTCCTCCCGCACGCGCGTCATCAGGAAGATGTTGTAGTCCACGCCCAGAGCGACCAGGAAGACGAAGCCGAACAGCGGCACACTCGCGTCCGCTCCCGGGAAGCCGAACAGGTGGTCGAACACCAGCGCCGAGACGCCGAGCGCCGCCGCGTACGACAGCACGACGCTGCCGATCAGGAGCACGGGCGCCAGGATCGAGCGCAGCAGCAGCAGCAGCACGAGCAGGATGACCAGCAGCACGATCGGGATGATCCGCAGCAGGTCCCTCTGCGCCGTGTCGTTGGTGTCGAGGGCGATCGCCGTGACGCCGCCGACGAGCACGCCGGACCCTGCCGAGGGGAGGTCGCGCCGCAGGTCGCGGACCACCTGCTCCGCCTCAGCCGAGTCGGGCTGAGCCTTCAGGGTGGCCTCGATGAGGACGCGGCCGTCCTTCACGACAGGCGGCGACGCGCTCTGGCCCGGCCGGGTCGGCCGCACGTTCCCGGCATACAGGGTCGCGGCCGAGATGCCGTCGTTCTTCTGCGCGGCCGCGAGCACGGCGTCCGCGTCGGCCTCCTTCGCCACGATCAGGACCGGCGCGCCGGACCCCGCGTCGAAGTGCTTCGCGAGCACTTTCTGGCCGTCGACGGCGTCCGACTGGGAGAGCACCAGCGCGGTCTGCTCGACGCCGTTGGCCTTCAGCTGCGTCAGGCCGACCGCGCACGCGACGAGCACGACGAACGAGACGATCCAGGTCAGGCGCGGCCGGTGCGCGATGAGGAGGCCGACACGCCGCCACAACCCGCGGACGCCCTCGAGCCCGGGGACGCGTTCTTCGCTTTCGTGCGCGTGAGCGTGAACGTGCGCGTCTTCGCCGCCTGCGTACTTCGGCCGGAACGGCCAGAACGACGCCCGGCCGAAGACTGCGAGCAGGGTCGGCAGCAGCGTCAGTGCCGACAGCAGCGAGAAGACGATCCCGATCGCGGCGATCGGGCCGAGGCTCTTGTTCGAGTTGAGGTCGGAGAACAGCAGGCAGAGCAACGCGAGGATGACCGTCGCGCCGGAGGCCAGGATCGGCTCGAACGCCGCCCGCCACGCCTTCACGATCGCCGTCCAGCGCGACTCGTTCTGCTCCAGCGCCTCCCGGTAGCGGGCGACGAGCAGCAGCGAGTAGTCGGTGGCGGCGCCGATCACCAGGATCGAGAGGATGCCCTGGCTCTGGCCGCTGAGCTTGATCCAGCCCCAGAGCGCGAAGAGGTAGACGACGAGGATCGCCGCGCACAGCGCGAACACCGAGGTGAGCAGCACCAGGACCGGCAACAGCAGTGCCCGGTACACCAGCAGCAGGATCACGAACACTGCACCGACCGCGACCAACAGCAGGATCCCGTCGATGCCGCCGAACGCGTTCACCAGGTCGGCGGTCAGACCGGCCGGCCCGGTGACCCAGCCCTGCGTCCCGGACGGCAGCTCGCTCTTCAGTACGCTGCGCAGCTCGGCGACGACCGTCTTCACGTTGTTCGTGTCGGCGACCGGGACGATGAACTCGACCGCCCGGCCGTCCTGCGAGGGGATCGGCCCGGCGACGCTCGTGCTCTGACCGGCCTCCGGAGCCTGCACGCCCGTGACGTCGCCGAGCTTCGCGCCGAGCGCGGCGAAGGAGGCGAGATCGCTCTGCGGGATGGTCGACTCCGACTGGACGACCACGATCGCGGGCACCGCCTGCGAGTCGGTGAACCGCTTCTGCCAGTCCTGCACCGCGGTCGACTCGGCGCTGGCCGGCAGGAATGCGGCCTGGTCGTTGCTGGACACTCCGGAGAGCTTGCCGAAGGTGGGGCCCCCGATCCCGGCCAACACGAGCCAGACCAGGATGAGCGCTGTCGGCACCACCACCCGCAGCCACACTGACGGCTTCCCCGACATCACGCCCTCGCCTCCTGCGATTACCTAACCAAGCTAGCAATCAGCATAGTGCGCAACCTCGAGTACGTCGATAATCCGCGTACTCGGCCGCCTCCGGCTGGATTCGGGCGTACTCGGCAGTTCAGACGAGTTCGGCGCCGGCGTGGGCGAGTTCCGCCAGAGCGGCCTCGGACGAATCGGGGGCGACGCCGGCGACGAGCGTCGTCAGCACCCGCACCCGCTGGCCGTGCCTCAGCGCGTCCAGCGCGGACGCCCGAACGCAGTAGTCGGTCGCGATCCCCGCCACGTCGACCGTGTCGATCCCGTGCTCGTCCAGGAGGTTGTGGACCGATGAGCCGGCGTCCGTCCGCCCCTCGAAGATCGAGTAGGCCGGCACGCCCTGTCCCTTGCGGATGTGGTAACCGACGCGGGACGTGTCGAGCGCGGGATGATAGTCCGCGCCGTTCGTGCCCGCGACGCAGTGCACGGGCCAGGTGTTCACGAAGTCCGGCTCGGCGTCGGTCGCGAAGTGGCCGCCGTTGTCGTTGTCGCGGTCGTGCCAGTCGCGGCTCGCGAGGATGATCGCGTACTCGTCGGCGTGGGCGCGGAGGTGCTCGGTGATGGCCGCAGCCACCGCCGCTCCCCGTCCACGCCGAGCGCTCCGCCCTCGGTGAAGTCGTTCTGCACGTCGATGATGAACAGCGCCTTGCCCATCGCCGCCTCCCTGCTCGCCTGATCGCCGGTCGCCTGGACGCCCGACGCCCGGCTCACCCGTTGGTGAGGTTGCCCCCGCACTTGTAGAAGCCGGTCGTCAGCGCGTCGATCGCCTGCTTGGCATTGTCGCTCACCGGGCCGAGCGCGTACACAGCGAACGTGAGCTGCGCTCCATCGGCCGCGTCGATGATCCCGGAGAGCGTGTAACCGTTGTTGATCCAGCCCGTCTTGGCGTGCACCGCACCGTCCGCGACCGAGCTCGCCCCGGTGAACCGGCTGTAGCCCGGGCCGAGCGTCCCGGTCCGGCCCGAGACGGGCAGCCCGTCGTAGACCACGCCGAGCCCGTTCTGCCGGTTGAGCACCTTGACGAAGAGCTGCGTCAGGTAGGACGGCGGCACTGCGTTGTCGGCGCTGAGCCCGGAGCCGTCGGCGATGTGGATGCCGGTGGTGTCGATACCGTAGGCCTTCAGCCCGGCCAGGACTCCCGCGTTCTCGGCGTCGAAGGTGTTGCCTGCGCCGGTCTTGATCGCGACGAGTCGCGCCAGCTCCTCCATGATCGTGTTGTCCGAGTAGGTCATCGCCTGATCGATCAAGGTCGTCACCGGCTGCGACTGCACCGCCGCGAGCTGCCGGGTGCCCGCCGGCGCTGCGCCCGAGGTCACCGGGACGTTCGTGCCGAGGTACTGCTGGAAGTACTGCACCGCGCGGCCGGTCGGGTCGGTGCTGCGCGGCGACTCGACAGCGCCCGGGTTGTCCCGGTCGCCGTCCACCATCAGCGCGGACATGTACGGCGTCGAGCCCTCGACGACGCGCTCCTCGTGCTCGTCCCAACTCGGCTGCCACAGCGGGCCGCCGAACAGCGATGTGTCCACCACGATCGAGGTCACCGGCTGGCCGCCGAGCGCCTGCTTGGTCTGGGTGGCGAGATCCTGAATCGAGGGCGCGTTCGTGTAGAAGGCGCCCTGGCCGCCCGGCAGACGCGACAGGGTCACGTCGCCGCCGCCCACGATGACGACCTGGCCGGGGATACTGCCTGCCACGACCCTGGTCTGGACGCGGTAATCCGGTCCGAGCGTCGCGAGCGCCGCCGCGGAGGTCAGCGTCTTGAGCACGGACGCGGTCGGGCCGGGCTTGCTGCCGTTGCGGTCGAACAGCACCTGACCGGTCTTGGCGTCGACGACCTGGGCCTCCAGGTTGCCGAGCCGGCCGTCCTGGGCCAGGGAGGCCACCGAGCAGGTGCGGATGCGGCTCGCAGCCGGCTGGGCGGCGGGCACGGGGCGTGCCGGGTCGGCGGTGGGAGTGGGGGTCGGGGTGGGCGTGCGGGTCGCCGAGTGGGTCGGCGGCGCGGCGGCCGCAGCCCCGGCCGGCGCTGAGCCGACCGTCGCGCCGAGGGCCACGCTGCCCGTGCCGAGGAGCACGAACGCGACGGCGGCGCCGGCGGCGATCCAGGCCTTCGGGTGCGTGCGGATGGCCGACATGACGCCCGCGACGGCGCCGCTGAGCGCGGCGGACACGCCCGCTGCCGAACGCGCCCCGGCGGCCGAGCGCCGGCCGGACGGGGTCGCTCCCGCGCCGGGCTCACTCGTCGCAGAGGAGTCCCCGGTGGGGAGAGCAGAGGTCGGGGGATTCGTCGATTCAGACCCGGTGCCGTCGGTTGCACCGGAGTCGCGCTGGTCCGGTTCGCGCATCCGGGTATAGTACCGGCGTTCCCTGAGAGCACCAATCGGCGGCCTCCGCTCCGCCGCAGGCCATCACTCCCGCGCTCCCCCCGAACGCACCCGGCGCGTCCCGGAAGGAGACGAGGAAGCGATGGCGGCTCACGGCACAGCGACCACCTGGTAGTCCGCGAACTTCACGGTGATCGGCGACACGGTCGCCGTGCCCGACAGGTAGGCACGCAGGCCCACACCGCCTGCCGTCTGCAATGCCGCCGTGGAGTCGGTCAGGCTGACCTGCCACGACGCAGGCTCGGTGCCCGCGGCCGCCCAGACCTTCGCCTGCAGCGTCGTCGGCGATGTGCCCACGACCTGCACGCGCAGGTCGAGCTGCATTCCGGGTGTGTACGCGAGGCCGCTCACCGACGCGACCTGGAGGGCGTTGCCGCTCTGCAGGAGCTGCACCTGGACGGCGCCGGTCGAACTGATCCACACGCGCGCCTCGTAATCCGCGGACCCGACCTGTCGTCCGATAGCGGAGACGAACGCTCCGCCGGACGTCGCTGCGATGTCGGTCGTGAAAGTGACGGTCGTGTCCGCGCGACTCGAGGACACGGAGTTCAACGCGGCCGTCTTGGTCGAGCCCGCCGGGTCGATCATGTTCCCGGTTCCGGAGCCGACGGTGTACGCACTCGCGGTGCCCGCGACGCTCCAGGCGCCGCCGGTCGGCGCGGACCCCCATCCGCCGGTGACCGTTCGCGCGAAGGTGTCCTGTGCGAGCACGTTTCCGGTGTTCGTCGCCACCGACACGGTCTTGGACAGCGAGTTGGTGGCGCCTTGGTTGTCGGTCACCTTCAGCGTCACGGTGTAGGAGCCCGCTGCGGCGTACTGATGGGTGGCGGTCGCCGTCGACGCCGTCCCGCCGTCGCCGAACGTCCACGCGTAGCCTGCGATGGTCCCGTCCGGATCGGAGGAAGCAGACCCGTCGACGCTGACGGTCAACCCGTTGGTGCCGTAGGTGAAGGCGGCGACAGGTGGCTGGTTCGTCCCGCCTCCCGCGACCACGACCTTGTTGCCGACGCGCGCGATCGAATTGCCGTCCGGATCGGTGACCGTGAGCGTGTACGTGTGCGCGCTCCCCGGCACGAGCCCGGTGTCGGTGAAGCCCATCGGCCCGGTGTTCCAGAAGTTGTCGCCCTTGACCGTCGTGTAGACGGGATGGGCCGTGTCCCCGTCGCGCGAGAGCGCATAGGTGAGCGCATAGTTGTCCTGATCGTAGGTGGAGGTCCAGGAGACTTTGGCCTGCCCGGACGTCGTCGACGTCGCCGTCGGTGTGAGCGCAGTGTTGTTGTTCGGCCCGGTCGTGCTGCGCTGGACGGCGTCGAAGGCGAACCGGGTGAGTCCGTACTGCGCCTGACCGTTGACCGCGGTGAACTCGCCGCCGGCCACGAGGTACCGGCTGTCGCCGGAGAGGGACCACACGGCCTCGTACATTCCGGTGAACGTCCCGATGGTCCAGTTCGGGAACCAGGTCTGAAGCGTCGGCGCCGGCTGACCCGCGAAATTGGCGTAGGCGGTGTTCCCGTTGTTGGTCAGCGTTCCGGTCCGCGCTTGGGAGAACGCGAGGGTGTGGTGGAAGGTGCGCGGGTTGGTGTCGGGGAAGCCGCCGACGTTGCTGCAGTCGTGGGGATGACCGGCGACGTAGAGGGCACTGCCGAGCGGTTGCACCGAGTAGGAGTCACCGTGGCAGTCTTCAAGCCAGACGAGGGCGCCGGTGACGGCATCCGCCGAGAAGCTCCCTTCGAGGTTGCCGCCGGAACCGTAGACGTAGCCCGAGCCGTAGATGCGATCGGAGGTCGCGGCCAGCGACGTGATCCCGGCGTAGAGGCCGGCGTCCCTCACGACGTTGTTGGCGGGGAATGGGCGGGTGGCGCCTGTGGTCCCGTCGAGCATCACCAGGCCGTAGTGCGGCTCGCCGTTGACATGCTGGAACCTGCCTCCGGCATAGACGATCGTGCCGTCCGGACTGACCGCAAGGGCGTCGACCACGTAGTCGGCCGAGGCCTTCCACGAGGTGATCAGGGCGCCGCTCGTCGGGTCGAGCTTCGCGATGTAGCCGGTGGGCGTCCCGTTGACGCTCGAGAAGGTCCCGCCGGCGTAGACCGCAGTGTTGGTCACCGCGAGCGCACGTACCTCGCTCTCCATGATCGGCCGGAAGGAACTGATGATCTGCCCGGTCGCGGTGCTGAACGCGACGATCCGGTAGTAGTTGCCGCCGCCCGCCGTCGTGAAGTCGCCGCCGATGTACACCCGCGAGCCGTCCGGAGTCGCTGCGACCGCGAGAGCCTGAGCGTTCAAGGGGATGTTGATGCCGGCGTTCAGGAGGCCGTTCGTGATGTCGTAGACGAGGAAGTTACTGCGCGTGGTGTTGTTCGAGCCCGCGGGAGAGCCGGCGGGCCGCGCGTTGTTGAACTTGCCCGCGACGTAGACGTTGTTGCCGACGACCCATTGGTCCCAGGCGACGCCGTCCATCTGCGTGGTGGGCAGAGCTGTCGCACCGACAGTGGGCGGGGTGGCCGGATTGCTGGGATTCGAGGGCATCGTGTCGGCGACGGCCGGTGCGGCGAGCGACACCCCTCCGCCGACGAGCAGCAGGGCACTGGCCGCTGCGGTGAACATGCCGAGCACACGCGCCCGGCGGGACCTCGTCGTCGTTTCCATGACATCCCCAAAAACAAATTGATTAATCCTCAATTTGCGGAGAGTCTACGCCGACACGGTGGCCGACCACAGAAGAATCACAAGTCTGCCTGGACTCGCAGAAAGGCGGGAGGAGAAGTGACGAAACGGAGCCGCCCAAGGGAATCGAACCCTTGACCTTCTCATTACGAGTGAGATGCTCTGCCGACTGAGCTAGGGCGGCGTGGCCGGGCTTCTCGCCCGGGCACAGTCAGATAGCTTACCCGATCCCCCGGGGTGCTTTCGACCACGCCCGGAGGGGGAAGGCTCGGGTCAGTCGAGCTGGCCGCCGAGGGACTGGAGCTGCGCGAACGAGCTGCGGAGGCGGTCGGCGAGCGGCTCGACGCCGCCGTGGTCGGCCCAGCAGGACCAGGCGTGCCGCATCCCGGCGAACGCCACGTAGGTGACGAGGCGCGCGCGCTGGTGGAGTGTCTCCTCATCGCCCGCAAGCGCCGGCTCGTCGTGCGCCAGCCGGCGCTGCACGACGGCGCTCAGGGCGTCCTCGAACTTGTGCATGCTCGCCATCCGCTGCGCGAACGGCTCCGGGTTGCCCTTCAGGAGCGCACGGCGGAGGGCGTGCAGCTCCTTCGCGCTGGCCGCGTTCTCGCCCGCGTGACCGCCGTCGAGGTCGCCGTCCAGGTCTCCCGTCTCGATCGCCGCAATGAGGAGCCGGCCCATCCCGTCCAGGATCGACTCGGCCGGGCCGGCCTCGATGAAACGCTCGATGCTGGCCTCATCCGGGAGCTCGGGGAGCTCGCCGATGATCGCGGACTCCTTCGACGGGAAGTAGTTGAAGAACGTGCGCGGCGAGACGTTCGCCGCGTGGCTGATCTCGTCGACCGTGACATGGTCGAAGCCGCGCTCGCTGGCCAGTTCGAGCGCGGCGAGCTGGATGGCGCGCCTCGTCGCGATGCGCTTGCGTTCACGGAGGCCCAGCTCGGCCTCCGCCGTCCCTATCTCTGCAGTCACGCGTTCGATTATTTCACCGTCTGCAAAATTGCACCACTCACCGCGGTGAGCGTGTCGGCTTCCCGGTCCCGGGTGTCAGCAGGTCTTGCCCGTGGGCGGCACGGTACCGCCCACCAGGAAGTCGTCCACCGTGTTGTTCACGCACGAGTTGGACTTGTTGTATGCCGTGTGCCCCTCGCCCTTGTACGTGAGCAGGTGGCCGTTCTCCAGTTCGGAGGCCAGGTTCCTCGCCCACACGTACGGGGTGGCCGGGTCGTTGGTGGTGCCGACGACGAGGATGGGCGCGGAGCCCTTCGCCGTGATCGGGCCGCGCTGCACGGTGCTCTTGTCCGGCCAGGTGGCGCAGCCGATGTCGCCGTAGGCCATGTACGGTCCGATCACGGGCGCCGCGACCGCGAGCTCGGCCGCCCGTGCACGCATGGCGGCGGGGTCGGCGTCGTAGCTGTAGTCGAGGCAGTTGATCGCGGTGAACGCCTCCGTGGAGTTGTCCGAGTACGTGCCATCGCTGTTTCGGCTGTTGTAGCCGTCGGCCAGGGTGAAGGCGACCGAGGCGTTGCCCTTCATCACGCTCGCGAACATGCTGCTCAGGTACGACCAGGCGGTCGCGTCGTAGAGGGGTAGATGATCGCCGTCACCAGCGTGTTCGCGCCGAGCTCGCGACCGTCCGTGTTGCGGATCGGGCTGCGCTCCACCGCGGCCAGCAACTCCGAGATGGTCTTCATCCCGTCGTCCACGGTGCCGGTGAACGGGCAGTCCTTCTGCGTGAGGCACTTCTTCAGGTACGCGCGGAGGGCGCTCTCGAAGCCCACGGCCTGCACCTTGGTGACCTCGTCGTTGCTCGCCGCCGGGTCGAGCGCGCCGTCCAGGACGAGCCTGCCGGTCTTGCCCGGGTAGAGGTCGGCGTACACCGCGCCCAGGTAGGTGCCGTAGGAGTAGCCGAGATAGTTGAGCTTCGTGTCGCCGAGCGCCGCCCGCAGGAGGTCGAGGTCGCGCGCCGCACTCACCGTGTCGACGTGACTGAGCAGCGCGCCGGTGTTCTTGGCGCACGCGGCGCCGAACTGCTGGGAGATCGCGGTGTTCTCGGCGATCCACTGGTCGGACCCGCGCTGACCGGGGTGATCCCGTAGAGGTAGTCGTCCATCTGCCGGGCGTCGTAGCACTTGACGGCCGTGGAGTGGCCGACTCCGCGCGGGTCGAAGCCGACGATGTCGAAGTGGCTCTGCAGCGTCTTGTCGGTCGCGTAGTCGACCGAGTCCTTGACGAAGTCGTAGCCGGAGCCGCCCGGGCCGCCGGGGTTGACCAGCAGGGAGCCCTGCTTGGTGCCCTTGGCCTGCTGGCGGATGAGCGCCAGCGAGACCTGGCCCGCGGAAGGGTCGCTCCAGGTCAGCGGCGCCTTGGCGGTGGCACACTGCTTGCCGCTGGCGCAGTCGGACCAGACCAGCTTCTGCCGATAGAACGGCTGAAGCGCGGCGGAGACCTTCTCAGGCGCCGGCGTGGAGGTCGTGGACGACTTCGAGGGAATGAACATGGTGACGCAGCCGGTCAGCGTCAACGCGACGACGGCGGCGATCGCGACGAAGACGGTGCGAGCGGCCCGCCGGCGGGCCGGACGGCCCTCTCGGATGGTCACAGGTCTGTCCCCCTTCGCGCGGCTCCGCCACGCAGGATCGTCGTGAGCATGGCCTCCAGGGCCAGGGCGGGAGCGACGTTGCCGTCGATCCGCTCGCGTGCGGTCGTGACGGCATCCATCGCGGCGAGCGTAGCGGCAGGACTCGTGTGCGCGCTGAGAGCGGTCAGGCGGTCGCCCAGCTCGACGTTCACGAGCTCGCTGCCGCTGCCGAGCTGCAGCATCATCACGTCGCGGTACAGCGAGAGCAGGTCGGTGAGGATGCGGTCGATGCCGTCGCGGAGGCTGCGGGTGGCGCGCCGCTTCTGGTCCTCCTCGAGCTGGCGGAGCTGGCCGCGCAACGCGGGCGGGATGGCCCCGCCCGGCTCGATCCCGAGCGAGCGGAGGGCGTGCTCGCGCTCCTCGGCGTCACGCTCCTCGGTGATGGCCTTCGCGTCCGCGCCGGCCACCTCCAGCAGCGTGGCGGCGGCGAGCACCGCGCCGGACACGGAGCGGATGCCGAGCGCGAGGTCAAGGGTCAGCGCGCGCCGACGGCGCGCCTCCTCGTTGGTGGCGAGCCGGTGCGCCATCCCGATGTGGCTCTGCGCGTGGCGCGCCGCGCGCTCGGCGGTGGCGCTGTCCACACCGTCGCGGCGCTCGATCAGGCGGGCGACATCCGCGACGTCCGGGACCTTGAGCCGCACCGTGCGGACGCGCGAGCGGATCGTCGGCAGCAGGTCGGCGTCGCTCGGCGCGCAGAGGATCCAGACGGTCCGCTCCGGCGGCTCCTCCAGGGCCTTGAGCAGCACGTTGGAGGTGCGCTCGGTCATCCGGTCGGCATCCTCGATGACCATCACCCGGAACCGGCCGACGGACGGAGCGAACTGCGAGCTCGCCACCAGCGACCGGACCTCCTCGATGGAGATGATGACGCGCTCGGTGCTCAGGACGGCGAGGTCGGGATGCGTGCGGGCCTCCACCTGGCGCTTCGCCGCGAGGTCGCCCTCCGGGTTCCCGGGGCTGAGCAGGGCGGTGGCGAACGCGTAGGCGAGGTTGGAGCGGCCGGACCCGGGAGGGCCCGTGATGAGCCACGAGTGCGTCATGCCGCGGGCCGCTTCGGCGGCGGGTCCGGAGGCCGTGGCCGCCTCGGCGGCGGAGCGGACGACGGCGATCGCCTCATCCTGACCCGTCAGGTCGTCCCACACCGCCATGCGTTCCAGGCTAGCGGGCACGGAGGACAGCGCGGGCGCGGGTGCGGCGGTCAGATGCGGTCCTCGAGCCGGCGGCGGATGTCGGCGGCGATCTCCGCGACCGGGAGGGCGGCGTCGACCACGAGGAACCGCTGCGGCTCGGCCTCGGCGAGCCCGAGGTACGCGGCGCGGACGCGCGCGTGGAACTCGGAGCGCTCGGCCTCCAGCCGGTCGTAGCGCGTGCGGGACGTGTCCAGCCGGGCGCGGGCCGCGGTCTCGTCGAGGTCGAGGAGGATCGTCAGGTCCGGGAGCAGCCCCTCGGCCGCCCAGAGCGAGAGGTCGCGCACCTGGTCGGCGTCGAGGACGCGCCCGGCGCCCTGGTAGGCGACCGACGAGTCGATGTACCGGTCCTGCACCACGACTTCGCCGCGCTCCAGGGCCGGACGGACGACCGTGGCGATGTGGTGGGCGCGGTCGGCGGCGTAGAGCAGGGCCTCCGCCCGCGGCGCGATGTCGCCGCGGTGGTGGAGGACGATCTCCCGGATCTCCACCCCCGCGGGCGTGCCGCCGGGCTCCCTGGTGCGCAGGACGGTCCGGCCGCGCTCGCGCAGCCACTCCTCCAGAAGGGCGGCCTGCGTCGACTTCCCGACGCCGTCGCCGCCCTCCAGAGTGATGAACAGGCCGGTGGGCGACTCGCTCACTCGGCGGACTTCTTCGCCGCCGCGCGGGTCGAGGTGCCGGTCTTGGGGGCGGCCTTCGCCTTCGCAGTGGTGGCTTTGGCCGCGGTCGTCTTGGCCGCGGTCTTCGCCGCGGTCGTCTTGGCCGCGGTCTTCGTCGCGGTCGCCTTGGCCGCGGTGGTCCGCGAGGTCGCACGCTTCGCGGCCGGCTTCTTGGCCGGCCCCTTCGCGCGCTTGTCGGCCAGGAGCTGCACGGCGCGGGCGAAGTCGACCTCATCCACGGTCTCACCCCTCGGGATGGTCGCGTTCGTCTCGCCGTCGGTCACGTACGCGCCGAACCGGCCGTCCTTGATCTTGATCGGCTTGCCGCTGACGGGGTCGGCCTCGAACTCCTTGAGCGCGCTGGAGGCCCGGCGGTTGCCGTACTTCGGCTGCGCGAACAGCTCGACGGCGCCGGCGAGGTCGATCCCGAAGATGTCGTCCTCGCTCGGCAGCGATCGCGTGTCCGTGCCCTTCTTCAGGTACGGGCCGTAGCGGCCGTTCGCCGCCTGGATCTCCGCCCCCGTCTCCGGGTCGGTCCCGACGGTGCGCGGCAGGTCGAGCAGCCGCAGTGCGGTGTCGAGGTCGATCGTGGAGAGATCCATCGACTTGAACAGCGAGGCCGTGCGCGGCTTGGCCGCGGTCTTCTTCGCGGTCTTCTTGGGCTCGACGACCTCGCCAGTCTGCGGGTCCACCTCGGGCTCCGCCTCCGGGTCGGCCTCGGTCACGTACGGTCCGAAGCGGCCGTCCTTGGCCAGGACGAGCTTGCCGCTCTCCGGGTTCGTGCCGAGCTCGCGGTCGGTCTGGACGGGCGCCTCGATGAGCTCCTTCGCCTTGGCGGGCGTGAGCTCGTCCGGGGCGAGCTCCGGCGGGAGGTTGACGCGGCGCGGTGTCGCGTCCTCGGCGGCCCCTGGCTCCTGCACCTCCAGGTACGGGCCGTACTTGCCGATGCGCAGCGTCACGCCGTCGTCGATCGCGATCGAGTTGATGCTGCGCGCGTCGATCTCGCCGAGGTTGTCGATCACCCGGCGCAGGCCCTTGTGCTTGTCGCTGCCGAAGTAGAAGCTGTTCAGCCAGTCGACGCGCTCGGCCTCGCCGTCGGCGATCCGGTCGAGGTCGTCCTCCATCTCGGCCGTGAAGTCGTACTGCACGAGGTCGCCGAAGTAGTCCTCCAGCAGACGCACGACAGAGAACGCGACCCAGCTCGGCACGAGTGCCTGTCCGCGCTGCGTGACGTAGCCGCGGTCGATGATCGTGGAGATGATGCTCGCGAACGTCGACGGACGCCCGATGCCGAGCTCCTCCAGCGTCTTCACGAGGCTCGCCTCGGTGTAGCGCGGCGGCGGGGTCGTCTCGTGGCCGTCCGCCGCGACGTCCTTGACGCCGAGAGCCTGTCCCTGCGTGAGCGGCGGCAGCTTCGCCTCGCCGCCCGCGTCGGCGTTGCGCTCCTCGTCCCTGCCCTCTTCGTACGCATTGAGGAACCCGCGGAAGGTGATGACCGTCCCGCTCGCGGTGAACTCGGCGACCGTGCCGTCGAGCGGGCCGTCGCCGATCCGCGCCTCGACCGTGACCGAGGCGGTCTGGCCCTTGGCGTCGGCCATCTGAGACGCGACGGTCCGCTTCCAGATCAGGTCGTAGAGCCGCAGCTCGGGACCGCGAAGGGACTTCTCGAGCTCGGCCGGCGTGCGGAAGACCTCGCCCGAGGGACGGATCGCCTCGTGCGCCTCCTGCGCGTTCTTGCTCTTGGAGGCGTAGGTGCGCGGCTTGTCGGGGACCGTCTCCGGACCGTACAGCTTCGCCGCCTGCGCGCGCGCCGCGTTCGTCGCCTGCTGCGACAGCGACGCGGAGTCGGTGCGCATATAGGTGATGTAGCCGTTCTCGTAGAGCGTCTGTGCGACGCTCATCGTCTGGCGGGCCGAGAAGCGCAGCTTGCGGGCGGCCTCCTGCTGCATCGTGGAGGTCGTGAACGGCGCCGCCGGGCGACGCGAGTAGGGCTTGGAGTCGACCTTCGCGACGGTGACGGCCGTGCTCTGCTGCCGCACGGCGTCGGCGAGCGCCTGCGCGGACGTCTCGTCGAGGATCGTGGCGCCGGAGGTGAGCCGGCCGTGGTCGTCGAAGTCGCGGCCTGTCGCGACGCGCTCGCCGTTCAGCCGGGCGAGCCGTGCGTCGAACGCGGCGGCGTCCTCCGGGAGGAGCTGCGCGGTGAGGCCCCAGTAGGAGGCCGCGACGAACGCGAGCCGCTCGCGCTCGCGGTCCACCACGAGGCGGGTGGCCGCGGACTGGACGCGACCGGCCGAGAGTCCGGGCCCGACCTTGCGCCACAGCACCGGCGACACCTCGTAGCCGTAGAGCCGGTCGAGGATGCGGCGCGTCTCCTGCGCGTCGACGAGGGCCGTGTCGATCTCGCGCGTGTTGTCCCGCGCCTTCTCGATGGCCTCCCGGGTGATCTCGTGGAAGACCATGCGCTTGACGGGCACCTTGGGCTTGAGGACCTCGACCAGGTGCCAGGCGATGGCTTCCCCTTCGCGGTCCTCATCAGTGGCGAGCAGGAGTTCGTCGGCGTCCTTGAGGGCGCGCTTGAGGTCGGCGACGGTCTTCTTCTTCTGGTCGGAGACCACGTAGTAGGGAGCGAACTCGTTCTCGACGTCGACGGAGAACTTGCCGAGCGACCCCTTCTTCAACTCCGGGGGAGGTTCTTGGGCTCGATCAGGTCGCGGATGTGTCCGACGGATGCCATCACCTCGTAGCCCTCGCCGAGGTACTGGGCGATGGACTTCACCTTGTTCGGCGACTCGACGATGACGAGCTTCTTCGTGCCAGGCACTTGACTCCTCTTATATAGCAACTGTGTTCGCAGGGACCTCATTGGTCCGACGCGCGCTCCCCGAGCGCCGCACAGAAGGCGGCGAGCGTGGGCCGCACGGCCCAACAGGCAAACCATACACACCTAGGCCGGTTGTGTGCCTAATCGCCGGACGCCTCGTTCGCCGCGGGCGGACGGCTCGTGCGGCCGGCCCTGTTGCTCGCTGCGCCCCGGGTGGACAATGTCGGTATGGCAACGACCTCAATGACGACGTACACCGCCAAGCTCATCGACGGCCCCCTCGAAGGCAAGACGATCTCGACCTCCTTCCTCGACTCGGGCGAACCACGACCCCGCCTCGAACTCCGCGCTGCGGCGGGCGGGAAGCACTACCTGTACGTCCGCGGCTCCGCCTCGGAGACGGAGTACGCGTCCGACGATCCGAGCGGCTCGCTTCCGAGCGCGGTGGCGTACCGGTACGTGGAGACGGTGTTCGACTGAAGCCGGGCGCGCGCCGCCGACGGCCGGGCCGTGCGGGGCCGCGGTCGGCCGGCTGCGCCGCTCTCGTTCCGCCACGACCCGAAGCGCATCACGGCGATCCCGGCGGACCCGCGCGGGCGGCCGCAGAGGCCGCTCGGCCGAGGTAGGGGACGGACACTTCGACGCTGACGACGACCCCCGCGACGGCGCATCCCTCCATGACCGCGCCGTTCGCCCGTGCCACCGCATCGGCCCGGGCGCACGGCTCACCGCTCATCCTGCCCACCGCAACGTCCGCCGCGGCGAGCGCCGTGGCGTCGGCGGCGACCCGTGCCTTCTGACGCGCGCCCCAGGCCCCCGTCACGCCGATCGCCGCGGTCGTGAGCGTGACGGTCACCGCGACGACGGCGAGCGCGAGGACCGTCCCTGCCCCGCGCTCCCGCCGCCGCGGAAACGCGGGCTCACCGGCGCCGGAGTCGCCCCTGCCGCTGGAGGAACCCTTAACGCCGGAGAAACCCCCGCCGCCGGAGAAGCACTGAGCCATGAGTCATCCCTCCTCTGTGTCGTCGAGCACGCACGAGCGAGCCGACACGGTGAGCCCGACGGCGCCGAGTGCCCCGGCACGGCTGGGCGCGGTGACTGTCACGCACAGCAGCCCGTCGTCGGACCCGACACGACGTGAAGCGCCCTCCGGCGGTGGGGGCGCTGCGTCCCCCGACCGATGAGCCGCGCGGCGGCCCCCGCATGATCGAGCAGCCGCGCCTGCTGAGCGCCCGCCTGGACCGCGCCGACACAGAGCGCCAGACACACGAGCACCGCGGGAAGGGCCGCCGCGAACTCGGCCGTCACGCTCCCCCGGTCGGTCCGCAGAGCGCACAAGCCGGCGCACGACCGGTCCAGACCTTCGCCCGGCTGTCCTGCTGCCGTGCTGTCAGCCGCGGCACGCAAGCGACCTCCGAACGTTCGGCGCCCTCCCCCATCGTCAGCCATCGACCGTGAGTGCCCGTCTGACGAGGTCGGTGAGGATGGACTTCACCTCGTCGCCGCGCAACAGCATCAGCAGCACGCCGGCGAATGCCACCGCGGCCATCGTCGTGACGGCGTACTCCGCCGTGCTCGCTCCCCGTTCCTCCCAGCGCAGCCGGTGAATGATCTCCCGCATGTGTGGTCCCTTCTCTTTGTTGGTGTTCTGTCGTTGCGCCGCCGTACGGCGGCACACATCGATCGTCTCGTCCGGCGTCGCGGCGATGGGCGGCGCTCCCGGATCTGTGGGCAACTCATGTGAGGCCGGCGAAGGTGGAGGACATCATCGCGAGGATGACGGGCACCACGCCCAGGAGCACGAACGCGGGCAGCACGCACACGCCGAGCGGGAGCAGCAGCCGCACGGCGAGCAGCTCCGCGCGTCGGCGGCCCTCGGCGCGGGCGGTCCGCCGCTCCTGCCGGGCCTCGGTGGACAGGAGTTCGATCGCCGGCGCTCCCGCTCGCTCCGCGATGCGGAGCACTCTGTCGACGGACGTGTCGGCATCCACGACCGCGGCGAGGCCGACGCGGCGCGCGACCTGTGCGATCGTCTCCCGAGCGGCCGCCACCGACATGCCTCCGGCGAGAGCGATCGCCGTCAGGTCATGCTGGATCCCCGCGATCGGCCCCGTCCGCGACGCCGACCGGACGAGCCGGCGCGTCCAGGCCCGGCCCGCGATGAGCAGACCGCACCCCGATCCGGCCGCCATCCAGCCGAGCGGACCGGTGACGAGTGTCCCGATCACATCCACTCCGATGGCGTAGGCCATGACCACTCCGACCGCGGGGAGCCAGGTCATCAGCCGTGCCGTCGCGCGCGGCCCGGCGAGCGCGGTGGCGACGTCGCGCTCCGCTCCGGCACGATCGCGCAGAGCCTCGGCCGCACCGCGCAACGCCGGTGCGAGCGAGGCGCCCGCGTGTTCCGCGACGCCCCATGCCGCGGCGACGGCGGCCACGCCGGCATCGCCGCCGCCGGGCGCCCCGTGACGCGCGGTCGCGGTGGGCGTCGCCTCTCCGCCGGCCGCCGCCGGATACCGGCCACGCCGCTCAGGCATACCAGACGCCCTCGCTTCGTCCCCGGCGCTCACCCGATCTCGCCGGCCCGCCACGGCCAGCGCCTCGGAGGGCGACGTCCCCGCCGCGACGAGCGTCGCCGCCCGCGTCACCGCGGGATGCGTCGCCTCCGCGGCCACGTACTCCCACGCGGAGCGGGGCGAGATGCCCGCATCGAGGAGCACGGCGAGCGCCTCCACGGAACTGGACAGGAGGTCGTCGGCGGGGCGGCCGCGCTCGCGGGCAGTGTGGCGTCGCTCACTCATGCTGCACCACCGCGAGTCGTCCGTCCGCGGTGGTCGTGAAGCGTCCGAAGCCGGCTACTTGGCGGCGGTCCCCCGAACGCTCGACGTGGACGATGAGCCCGATCGCGCTGATCGTCTGCCGAGCGGTGGCGATGTCGCCCAGGCCGGCGAGGGCGCCCAGCGCCTCCATCCGGGCGGGGACGTCGCCCAGCGAGTTGGCGTGCAGGGTGCCGGCGCCGCCGTCGTGTCCGGTGTTCAGGGCGGAGAGCAGGTCGGCGACCTCCTCGCCCCGGCACTCGCCGAGGACGAGCCGGTCCGGCCGCATCCGGAGCGCCTCCCGTACCAGGCGGCGCAGTCCGACCCCGCCGGCGCCCTCGAGGTTCGGCTGGCGGGTCTGCAGGCCGACGACGTGCGGGTGCGGGATGCGGAGCTCCGCGACATCCTCGATGAGCACGATGCGCTCGGTGGGCGGCGCGTGCGCCAGGACGGCCGCCAGCAGGGTCGTCTTGCCCGCGCCGGCGGCTCCGGTCACCAGGATGTTCGTCCGGGCGGACACCGCGGCGCGGAGGAGGGCCGCGCCATCGGCGGTCAGCGAACCGACCCGGAGCAGGTCGTCCAGAGTGAGTGCGGCGGCCGCGGGCACGCGGATCGACAGCAGAGTGCCTCCCGTCGAGATGGGCGGGAGCACCGCGTGGACGCGGACCCCGCCGGGGAGCCTCACGTCGACGAACGGGGTGGCCTCGTCGATATGCCGGCCGCCGGTGGCGATCAGCCGCGTGGCCAGCCGGCGTGCGGCGAGCGCGTCGGGCGTCCAGCCCTCCACCCGGTGGAGGCCGCGCGGGCCGCCGTCGGACCAGAGGACGCCGTCGCCGGTGAGGAAGAGATCTGTGACGCCGTCGCGCATGAGGTACGGCGCCAGCGGGCCGAAGGTGTTCCACATGTCGGGGGCGGGCATCGCGCGCGAGGGAGGCGACGGTGCGCTGAGCGGCGGTGCATTGAGCGGCGGAGCGCTGAGCGGCGGTGCGCTGAGCGGTGGCGGCGCCTCCAGGGCACCGCGATACCCGCGCCTGGCTGGACCGAAGCGCCCGCCCCCATCACTCACCCCGGATCGGGCGATCGACGGCGTGATCCACTGGCTTGAATTACTCATGCCCGCGACGCTACGGAGCCCGAAGGACGCCCGGGTCCGGAGCCGGCGATCCGTGGAGAACCCGCTTCATCCACAGCCGGCCGTGGACAACCTCACGACAAGAACGAAGCGTGAGCCGCCGGGTTAAAAAAGGGGGCCGCACCTATTGGGGGGAACAGGTGCGGCCACTGCGGCGCATGATTGGGGGGAATCGATTGCGCCGCACGCCAGAATTTGTCATTCGGCCGCTGCCTAGTTTACGCAGAATCCATGCAAACGCAAGTCTGCTCGGAGGCCGTCACCTGCTGGCTGTAGAGTCATGGATTGTCGCGCCACGACTCGAACACCAGCATCGCAAAGGAGCGAAAAGACTCCCCATGAGCAACACAATCGACAACCTGCTGCACGAAGCCCGGCGGTTCGCGCCCAGCGAGGAGTTCGCCGCGAACGCGGTCGCGACGGCCGAGCTCTACGAACGCGCGGCGGCCGACCGGCTCGGATTCTGGGCCGACCAGTCGCGCGACCTCCTCCACTGGCACACCCCGTTCACGCGCACGCTGGACTGGACGAACCCGCCGTTCGCGAAGTGGTTCGACGACGGCGAGCTCAACGTGGCCTTCAATTGCCTCGACCGCCACGTCCTGGCCGGCAACGGCGACCGGGTCGCCATCCACTGGGAGGGCGAGCCCGGCGACAGCCGCACGATCACGTACGCCGAGCTGACCGCGGAGGTCAAGAAGGCGGCGAACCTGCTCACGAGCCTGGGCGTCCAGGCCGGCGATCGGGTCGCGATCTACCTGCCGATGATCCCGGAGGCCGTCATCGCGATGCTGGCCGTCGCCCGCATCGGCGCCGTCCACTCCGTCGTCTTCGGCGGCTTCAGCGCCGAGAGCCTTCGCTCGCGCATCGACGACGCGGAGGCCAAGCTCGTCATCACGGCCGACGGCGGCTGGCGCAAGGGCCGGGTCTTCCCGCTCAAGGACGCCGTCGACGCCGCGCTCGCGAACGGCGAGTCGACGGTCGAGCACGTGCTCGTGGTCAAGCGCGGCGAGAACGAGGTCGAATGGACCGAGGGCCGCGACCTGTGGTGGCAGGACGAGATCGCGCTCGTCGACGCGGACCACGTCGCCAAGGCCTTCCCCGCCGAGAACCCGTTGTTCATCCTCTACACCTCCGGCACGACCGGGAAGCCGAAGGGCATCCTGCACACCTCCGGCGGCTACCTGACCCAGGCGGCGTTCACGCACAAGAACGTCTTCGACCTCCACCCGGAGTCCGACGTCTACTGGTGCAGCGCCGATGTCGGCTGGATCACCGGCCACACCTATGTCGTCTACGGCCCGCTCGCCAACGGCGCCACTCAGGTGCTCTACGAGGGCACCCCCGAGACCCCGCACCCTGGTCGCTGGTGGGAGATCATCGAGAAGTACAAGGTCTCGATCTTCTACACGGCGCCGACCGCCATCCGCTCCTTCATGAAGATCGGGCGCCAGCACCCGCAGAAGTTCGACCTGTCCAGCCTGCGTGTGCTCGGCTCGGTGGGCGAGCCGATCAACCCCGAGGCGTGGATGTGGTACCGCGACGTCATCGGCGGAGGCGGAACCCCCGTGGTCGACACCTGGTGGCAGACCGAGACCGGGGCGATCATGGTCTCCGCGCTCCCGGGCGTGACCACGCTCAAGCCGGGCAGTGCACAGGTTCCGCTGCCGGGCATCTCGATCGACATCCTGGACGAAGCGGGCGTCCCGGTCGGCAAGGACCAGGGCGGTCTCCTGGTCGTCACCGAGCCGTGGCCGAGCATGTTGCGCGGCATCTGGGGCGACCCCGACCGCTTCGTGGAGACGTACTGGTCGAAGTTCGGCGACAAGTACTTCGCCGGCGACGGCGCCCGCTACGACATGGACGGCGAGATCTGGCTGATGGGCCGCGTGGACGACGTGATGAACGTCTCGGGCCACCGTCTCTCGACCGCCGAGATCGAGTCCGCGCTGGTCGCGCACCCCTCACGGCCGAGGCTGCGGTGGTCGGAGCGGCGGACGAGACGACCGGGCAGGCCGTGGTCGCGTTCGTCATCATCAAGCAGAACCAGCTCGAGACGGCCGAGTCGATCGACGTGGCGGCGGCGCTGCGCAAGCATGTCTCCGAGCAGATCGGCGCGATCGCCCGTCCGCGCGACATCTTCATCGTGACCGAGCTGCCCAAGACGCGCTCGGGCAAGATCATGCGCCGTCTTCTGAAGGACGTGGCGGAGGGCCGGGAGGTCGGCGACACGACAACGCTCGCCGACACCGCCGTGATGAGCTCCATTCAGGCGAAGCTCACGTAGGCGCCTCGGTCGAAAAAGGCGCAAACGACGAAGAACCGCCGCGGATCACTGCGATCCGCGGCGGTTCGCGTTCATCCGGCTTCTACTCGAACCGGCTTCTACTCGAACCGGCTTCTACTCGAACGCGACGACGATCTCGACCTCGACAGGCGCGTCGAGCGGCAGGACCGCGACGCCGACCGCGGAACGGGCGTGCACGCCGGCGTCGCCGAAGATCTCGCCGAGGACCTCGGACGCGCCGTTGATCACGCCGGGCTGGCCGGTGAACGACGGATCGGACGCGACGAAGCCCACGACCTTCACGACGCGGGTCACGCGGTCGAGCGAGCCGATGACGCTCTTGACCGCGGCGAGCGCATTGAGCGCGCAGAGGCGGGCGTACTCCTTGGCGTCGTCGGCCGGGACGAGGCCGTGGCCGTCGCCGACCTTGCCGGTCGCCGGCAGGGCGCCGGAGACCATCGGGAGCTGGCCGGAGGTGTAGACGTGACCGGCGTCGACGACGGCCGGCGTGTAGGCGGCGACCGGCGGCACGACGTCCGGGAGGTCGATCCCGAGCTCGGCCAGGCGGGCTTCGACGGCGCCCATCAGGCGGCGTCCTCGGTCGGCACCGGGCGCTTGAGGTAGGCGACCAGACCGCCTTCGGGGCCGGTCACCACCTGCACCAGCTCCCACCCCTCGGAACCCCAGTTGTTGAGGATCGCGGCCGTGTTATGGATCATGAGAGGAGTCGTAAGGTATTCCCAGCGCAGCATGGTGCTCTTTTCATTCGGGGGGTTTATCAGGTTCATCGCCTAGATTGATCATATGTCTGCGCAAAAACCACAGGCTAGAGGTGTGCTCGGAGCAGTCGGCGCGTTCGTCGGCATGAGTGCCGTGGCCGGTCTTCTGGTCACCGCTGCCGTCACCCCCGCCATCGCCGTGACGGGCATGGCCGCCAACAACGGCATCGGCGTTTTCGAGGGCCTCCCCGAGTACCTTCAGATCGGTCAGCTCGCCCAGCCGACCACGATCTACGCGAAGAACGGCGACCAGAACGTCCCGCTCGCGACCTTCTACTCCCAGAACCGCCTCCCGGTCGGCTTCGACCAGATGTCGCAGGCCGTCAAGGACGCGGCCATCGCGGGCGAGGACCCGCGGTTCTACAGCCACGGCGGCGTCGACATCCAAGGTACCATGCGCGGTGTGCTGTCGACGGTCTCCGGAGGCGGCGTGCAGGGCGGCTCCTCGATCACCCAGCAGTACGTCAAGAACGTGCTGCTGCAGAAGTGCGAGGCCATGCCGATCAAGACCGCCGCAGAGAAGAAGACGTACCAGAACTGCGTCGACGACTCGACGGGCGTCACTCCGGACCGCAAGGTCAAGGAGATGAAGTACGCCATCGGCCTCGAGAAGAAGTACACCAAGGACCAGATCCTCGAGGGCTACCTCAACATCGCCGGCTTCGGCGGCTCGGTCTACGGCATCGAGGCCGCGGCCCGCTACTACTACAACACCACGGCCGCAGCGCTGACCCCGGCGCAGGCCGCGAGCCTGGTCGCTATCGTCAACGAGCCGACCGGCCTCAAGATCGACAGCCCCGACTCGGCGACGAACGGCGCGGCCAACGGCTACGCCAAGAACAAGGACCGCCGCGACTACATCCTCGGCAAGATGTACGAGTACAAGAAGCTGACCAAGGCGCAGTACGACGAGGCGATCAAGACCCCGATCCAGCCGGTGGTCACCCCGTCGGCGCGCGGCTGTCAGACGGCGGGCGGGGCGGCGTACTTCTGCGACTACGTGCAGAAGATCATCCTCAACGACCCGTCCTTCGGCAAGGACGTGGACACCCGCACTGCGACCTTCAACCGCGGCGGCTACAAGATCTACACCTCGCTCGACCTCGACCTGCAGAAGGTGGCGGAGGACACGCTCGCGTCGTATGTGCCGCAGGTCTACAAGGTCGACATCGGCGGCGTGCTGGTCGGCGTGCAGCCCGGCACCGGCCGCGTGCTCTACATGGCGCAGAACAAGCAGTACAGCCAGGACCCGGACGTCCTCAACTCCGGCGCGCAGTACACCAGCATCAATTACGCCACCGACTACGCCTACGGCGGCTCGGGCGGGTTCCAGGTCGGCTCCACGTACAAGGTGTTCACCCTCGCCGAGTGGCTCAAGCAGGGGCACTCGCTCAACGAGACCGTGAACGCGAACCTCCGCACCTACACGAGGTTCAAGAACACCTGCGACGGCGACTGGACGGGCACCTACCGCCCGACCAACGACTCCCCCGGCGAAGAGGGCATCCGCTCCGCCCAGAACGCCACGACCAACTCCATCAACACGGCCTTCATCGCAATGGCCTACCAACTCGACCTCTGCCAGATCCGCAACGAGGCGGAGGCCTTCGGCGTCCACACCGCGACGGGCACACCGCTCGGCACCACACCCGCGTCGGTGCTCGGCACCAACAACATCGCCCCGCTGACGATGGCGACGGCCTTCGCCGGCATCGCGAACAACGGTATGACCTGCTCGCCGATCGCCATCGACAAGATCGTCAGCGGCGACGGCACGGAGGTGCCGCCGCCCGCGAGCAAGTGCACGCAGTCGATCGACCCCGCGATCGCCAACGCGATGGCCAAGGGCCTCCAGGGGCCGCTTCAGGGCGGTGGAACGGCCAGCGGGATGAACACGACCGGCAAGGACATGCTCGGCAAGACGGGCACCACCGAGAACAACGAACAGCTCTGGCTGGTCGCCTCGACCACCAAGGTCGCCGGTGCGTACTGGGTCGGCAATGTGACCGGACATCAGGACATGCGAGCCACCTACCCGACGCATGGCAAGTCTCCCGCGTCGCTCCGTTCGTCGGTAATGCGGACCATGATGTCCGCGGCGGTGGGCAAATACGGCGGCGACCCGTTCCCGACACCTCCCAGCAAGCTCGTGCAGGGCGTCCAGGTCGCTGTCCCCGACCTCACCGGCAAGACCCCAGACGAGGCGAAAGCCATCCTGACCAGCCTCGGCCTCGACAGCGCCGACGGCGGCCCGCAGGACTCGGCCGCCCCGGCCGGCACGGTCGCGTCGACCAACGCGCCCGCCGGTTCGTCCGTCGGCAAGGGCACGGTCATCACGATCTACACCAGCAACGGGTCGCTGGTCGCGATCCCGAACGTCGTCGGGCAGAAGCTCTCGGCGGCGCAGGCGGCCTTGGCGGCGGCCGGTTTCGTCGCGAAGGTCGGCGCTGGCGCTTCCCCCGACGACATCGTCCAGGCCATGGACCCCGGGGCGGGAACGGCCGCGAAGGCCGGCACCCCGGTGACCCTCACTCTGCAGAAGAGCACCCCCCTCCCGGACCGGGAGCGGGCGGCTAGTGGCCGGCACTTCGCGTTTCAAGCCGGTGGGCACCGCACTCGCGGTGCTTGCCGGTGCGGGTGCGGCCGCGTTCGCGTACGGCTCGCTCGTGGAGCGGCGCGCGTTCACACTGCGCGAGGTGAGCGTCCCTGTGCTGCCGGCCGGCGCCGAACCGATCCGGGTGCTGCACCTGTCCGACCTGCACATGGCGCCGTGGCAGGCGGACAAGCAGGAGTGGGTCCGCCAGCTCGCGCGCTTCCAGCCGGACCTCATCGTGGACACGGGCGACAACCTCAGCCACGAGAACGGCCTGGAGGGCATCCGCGCCGCTCTCGACGCGTTCCGTGGCATCCCCGGCGTGTTCGTGCACGGCTCGAACGACTACTACGGCCCGCAGCTCAAGAACCCGTTCAAGTACTTCTTCGGCCCGTCGAAGCGGCACTCGTCGACCGCTCCCAGGCTCGACGACAAGGCGCTCACCGCGTACTTCGAGAGCCTCGGCTGGCTGAACCTCAACAACGCCGCCGGCGCCCTCGAGATCCGCGGAACGCACCTCGAGTTCTTCGGCGTGAACGACCCGCACATCCAGGCGGACCGCGTGGAGGCCATCCCCGGCGCCCTGGACGAGCTGCGGGAGGACGACCCGTACTCCGACGACGCGACATGGCCGACGGACAAGCCGCGCACGGAGCGACCCACGGTCACACTCGGCATCGTGCACGCCCCGTACCGGCGGGTGCTCGACGCGTTCGTCACCTACGGCGCCTCGATGATCTTCGCGGGCCACACGCACGGCGGCCAGGTGTGCGTCCCGGGCTTCGGCGCGCTCGTCACGAACTGCGACATCCCGCGATCGCAGGTCAAAGGCCTCAGCATCTGGCGGCACGCGTTCCGCGCGGCCTACCTCAACGTGTCGGCGGGGCTCGGGACGTCGATCTACGCGCCGGTACGGTTCGCCTGCCGGCCGGAGGCGACGCTGGTCACGCTGACGGCGTCGGAGTGAGCCGCGTGGTCATTCGCACCCCTCGCGCTCGTGTATCCTAGATGAGGCCTTCGGGCCACCGGGGTGTGGCGCAGCTTGGTAGCGCGCTTCGTTCGGGACGAAGAGGCCGCAGGTTCAAATCCTGTCACCCCGACCCACATTCAAGAGCCGGTTCGATGATTCGAACCGGCTCTTGTCGTCTGTCTCGGAAAGCGCCGTGGTTCCCCAGAACGCATCGTGCTCTTCAGAACGCATCCGGCCGCGCGAAGTCCACGGTCGCGTACAGCGACTCCGAGTCGATGTGGGAGCGGATCAGCGGCAGCGTGCGCGACACCGTCGTGTTGATGCGCTCGCGGAGGTCGACGGAGGAGATCGCGTAGTCGGTGAAGTCGGACTCGCTCGCGTAGATGCCCAGCGGGAGCGTCAGCGACTGGAAGAAACCGAACAGCGGGCGCATCTGGTGCTCCACCAGGAGGGCATGGCGGTCGCTGCCGCCGGTCGCGGTGAGGACGATCGGCTTGTCGATGAGTGCGTACTGGCCGATGTGGTCGAAGAACAGCTTGAAGAGGCCGGTGTAGGTGGCACGGTAGGCGGGCGAGCCGACCACGATGACGTCGGCCTTCTCGACCGTCTCCAGCGCCTCCTGCACCCGCGGGCTCAGGCCGCTGCGGAACGGGGCGGCGCCGAGCGCGCCGAGCAGGGGCGCCAACTCGATGGTCGTGGAGGTCCCGCCCGTCGCCGCGGCGAACGACCGTGCCACCTCGTCCACGAGGACCGTCGTGCGGGAGGGCGCCGTCGGGCTGCCGCTCACGCCGACGACGTGTGGTGCGTGTGCCATGCGGGGTACCGCCTTCGCTGGGTGGGGGTCGGGAGTGCGGCCAACGCTACCCCCGGCCCTCCCGGAGTGCCCCACCGGCCGTCACGGTCCGTCATGGAGGCCGTCAGGCAGCCGGGTACAGCCCCGCCACGATCTCCAGCGACCGGATGCGGCCCTCCACGGTCGCGGCGCCGGAGGAGATCATCAGCTCGTCCACACCGGTCGAGGCGATCAGCGCATCCAGGCGCGCCTTCACGTGGTCCGGAGTCCCGATCGCCTGACGGGCGTTGCGGGCGGCGATGAACTCCTCCTCCGCGGGACTGAACTCGTAGGCGAGCGCCTCCTCGATGCTCACCGGCTGCGGCTTGAGGCCGCGGCGCATCCGCAGGAACGAGAGCTGCCCGGGCAGCGACAGCGCGCGCACCTGCTCCGGGTCGTCGTCCGACACCACGTTCACGGCGATCATCGCGTGCGGCTCGGCGAGCTGCTCCCCCGGCTCGAAACGCGACCGGTAGAGGTCCAGGGCGGCCTCCGTGTTCTCCCCCGCGAAGTGGTGGGCGAACGCGAACGGGAGGCCGAGCGCCGCGGCGACCTGGGCACTGTAGCCGCTGGAGCCGAGCAGCCAGATCTGCGGGGCGTCGCCCAGGCCCGGCACGGCCGTGATGCCGTGCAGCGGGTTCGCGTCGCTCAGGCCGCCGTAGAAGAAGCCGAACAGGTCCAGGAGCTGCTGCGGGAAGTCGTCCACGCCGAGGCCTTCCGCGCTGCGGCGCAGGGCCAACGCGGTGGCGCCGTCGGTGCCGGGCGCGCGGCCGATGCCGAGGTCGATGCGGTCGCCGTACAGGGCGCGGAGGGTGCCGAACTGCTCGGCGACGACGAGCGGGGCGTGATTGGGGAGCATCACGCCGCCCGAGCCGACCCGGATGCGCTCGGTCGCCGCAGCGATGCCGGCGATGAGGACGGGCGGGGCGCTGGAGGCGATCGCCGGCATCCCGTGGTGCTCGGCCACCCAGAAACGCCGGTAGCCGAGACGCTCCGCCTGCTGTGCGAGGCGGACCGTCCCGGCTACCGCGTCGGCGTTGCTGCCGCCGGCTGGCCGGCTGGCGAGGTCGAGGACGTTGAGGGGGATGCTGGTGGAGGTCACAGGGAGGGCAACCGCTGCCGCCCTCCCGCCATTCCGGCGGACCCGTCCGGGACGGGTCCGGTCAGGTCAGGACGACCGCACCTTCCGCATCCAGGCTGCCACCGCGACGCTCACCAGGCCGATGATCAGGAGGCCGCCGCCGGCCCAGATCGACCACTCGGCGATCACGGAGCCGGTGTCGGCGAGGCCGGAGCTGCCCGGGTCGTTGATGGTCGACGAGGTCGCGTCGGCCGGCGTCACCGTGAGCGACGCGGAGCAGACGTGGCCGCTCGTGGCGCCGGTGCCGGTGATCGTGTAGACGCCCGTCGCGTCGGACGGGAGGGTCACCTTGAGCACGTCGCTGCCGTCCGAGTTGGAGTGCTTGCTGAACGTCACCGAACTCGCCATGACGATGCCGGAGCCGTTCGAGCCGCTGCCGACCCAGGTGATGGTCTCCCCGCCCGCCCAGGTGCCCGGGATGCACGTCAGAGTGGCGGTGTGTCCGGCCTGCGTCACGCTCACGTCGAACGTGCACGGCGCACCGCTCGGGTACGGCACGGCGTTCGCGGCCGCGGGCGCCGAAAGCAGCAGCGCCGCGGTGACGGCTGCCGCCGCCAGGATCTTCTTCAACATTCGGGTACGCCTTCCCTCGCCCGGCCAGTCGTCGGGTTTAATGAATAATTCTCATTTTACTGCCGAGGCGCACGGGACGGCAATCCTCGAGACCGCGGGGCGTGCCCCCACATCGGGGGTGGACCCGTCCCCTTTGAGGGTCGGGGTGACGTCGACCGTCAGGCCGGGAGCCCACTGCACGGTGCCGAGGAACTCCACGTCCACCGTCTTCGACTCGCCCGGCACGAGCTGCACCTCCACGACCGCGACCGGGCGCCCGCCGTCTGTGCCCGCGATGGACGGGATGTCCGCACCCTTGCTCTTGACCGACGCGAGAAGCCCCTGATCGGGTCCGTAGAACGCGATCCGCGTCTTGATATCGCCGGGCGGGACCCCGTAGCTGCCGGCACCGGTGACGTACGCCGGAAGCGCGGTCGCGGCGTTCGCGGGCGCGCTGTTGGTCAGAGTGACCTCCAGCATCGAGGTCACCTTCCCGTCGGCACGGCACACCGCGGCTCCCGCGGCCACCGAGGTCCGGAGGTAGTAGTCCATCTTCGAGCCGGTCGCGTCGTTGAAGTAGACGCCGAGGGCGGCCGTCTCCGGTGTGGACACCGGCAGGGCGCCGGCGAGCGTCGTGGTCTGCAGGATCGACTGCTCCGACGGGTGCGAGCTCCAGATCTGGATGCGGTTCGAGGTCCCGGAGGCGGCGAGCGCCTTCACCAGCGCCGTACCGTCGACCCCGCCCATCACGCGGTCGAACACGGCTGAGGCCGCCTTGGTGAAGAAGGCGTCCTGCTTCTGCGGGGCGTCGGGATAGCGCGCGTAGATTCCGCTGAGGAGGAGCGGCACGGCGTTCGCGGAGGTCAGCACGTCCCCGGTCGGCAGCGCGACCGGCCCCGTCGCCTTCAGCATCGCGCTCAGGACGACCGGGTCGACGGTGATGACGCCGTCGACGGCCCCGCCGTGCGTGCGCACCCACATCGCCGCGGCCGTCCGCGCCGCGAGAGGGAAGTCGGGGGTGTAGTTGACGTCCTGGAGGTACCGGCCGACCAAGGGGCCGTAGAGGCCGGAGGTCGCGGCCGGCACGTCGGAGACGGGCGTCGGCCACGGACCGATGGAGGTCCCCGCCACTTCGGTGGACAGGGTCGCCGCCCCCTTGTCGGCGTTCACGAGCGCGATCGAGCCGATGAGACCGCCTGTGGCACGGAGCTCGGCGGGGTTCTGCGCGACGATCAGGTACGAACGGGGTCCGTCCGCGCCGAGCATCCCGGGCAGGAGCCGCACGGTGTTGCCGACGGCCTGCAGGTCGGGGGCGACCTCCGACATCAGGGAGCGCATCTTGGCGACGGCGGAGCCGATCGGACTGATCACACTGCTCCGGTCGATGGAGCCGATGTCGGTCCGGGCCGAGTCGAAGGCTGTCTCCGCCCTGGCCATGACGGGCTGGGCGGCCACGATGGGCGCGAGGTCCAGCCTGCCGCCCGCCAGCCGCAGGGTGCGCGGGTCCACCGCGCCCGCGATCGAGACGAGCGGCTTGATGACGTCGGAGGCCACGGTGTCGGTGGCCCGGGAGACCGTGCTCACCGCGGACAGGTTCGCGCCCGCCCACGGGATGCCCTGCGCGAGCTGCCATACGGGGTCGCTGGTGAGCGACATCGCGGCGTGCGCGTGCTTCTGCAGATCGGCGGCGGCCGACGCGGCCTGGGCGGGGTCGCCCGCCGCAACGGCGGCGCGGACGGCTTTCACGTCCGGCACGGCGGCGTTGAGCTCCTGCTGGGCGAGGAACCCCCGCACGCCGATCCACGCGACCGCGAGGAACGCCAGGACGGCGACGATGATCAGGACGAGGATGACGACGTCACGGCGGCGCAGGCGCGGCCCGGAGGGCGGAGCCGCGGGTCGCGGCGGCGCGTCGTGGTGCGAGAGACCAGTCGCCATGACACAAAGGTAACAAATCCTCAGTTTTTTGAGGAGCCCTCGCGGGCATCTCCCCGGCGAACGGAGTCAGCGCCCGAGTCCGCGGAACTGCCACCCCGCGGCGCGCCACCGCTCCGCGTCGAGCGCGTTGCGGCCGTCGATGACCCGGCGATGGGAGACCAGCGCGCCCAGCTCCTCCGGGTCGAGCCCGGTGAACTCCGGCCACTCGGTGATCAGCACGACGATGTCCGCGTCAGCGGCGGCCTCGGCGGCCGTCTCGACGTACGCGAGCTGCGGAGCGCGGCGGCGCGCGTTCGCGTTGGCCTCCGGATCGGTCGCGGTGACGATCGCCCCGCCGTCGGCGAGCCGCACGGCGATGTCCAGTGCCGGGGAGTCGCGGATGTCATCCGAGTGCGGCTTGAAAGCCAGCCCCAGCACGGCGACCCGCGCGCCGTCGAGGCCGCCGGTCTCCTCGCGCACCAGCTCGACCACGCGCTCGCGGCGGCGCAGGTTGATCTTGTCCACCTCGTCCAGGAACCGCACCGCGTCGCCACGGCCGAGCTCCCGGGCGCGGGCGCTGAACGCGCGGATGTCCTTCGGCAGGCAGCCGCCGCCGAAGCCGACGCCGGCGTTGAGGAAGCGCCGGCCGATCCGCGCGTCGTGACCGATCGCGTCCGCGAGCTGCGTCACATCGGCGCCGCTGGCCTCGGCGATCTCCGCCATCGCGTTGATGAACGAGATCTTCGTGGCCAGGAACGCGTTCGCCGCGACCTTCACCAACTCCGCGGTCGCGTAGTCGGTCACGATGACCGGTGTTCCGTTCGCCACCGCGCCGGCGTACACCTCGTCGAGGATGCGCGCGGCGCGCGCGCCCTGCTCGCCCTCGGGCACGCCGTAGACGAGCCGGTCCGGGCTCACGGTGTCCTTGACGGCGAAGCCCTCACGGAGGAACTCCGGGTTCCAGGCGAGCGTCGCGCCGGGTACGCGTTCGGCGACGAGCTCCGCGAGCCGGGAGGCGGTGCCGACCGGGACGGTGCTCTTGCCGACGATCACATCGCCGGGCTTGACGTGGGCCAGCAGCGAGTCGAAAGCGGCGTCCACGAACCGGAGGTCGGCGGCGTCGCCCTCCGCGGACTGCGGAGTGCCGACGGCGACGAAGTGCACGTCGGCATCGGCGATCGCGGCGAAGTCGGTGGTGAAGCGCAGCCGCCCGCTGGCGGTGGCAGTGGCGAGAACGTCCGGGAGGCCGGGCTCGAAGAACGGCGCGCGCGCCTCCGAGAGGGCGGCGATCCTCGCTTCATCCACGTCGACGCCGACGACGGTGTGGCCGAGGTCGGCCATGGCTGCGGCGTGGACGGCACCGAGGTAGCCGACGCCGATGACGGAGATGCGCATCAGGTGAAGTCCGGGTCCGGTTCGCTGTCGTAGACGGTGGGGGAGGTCGCGGGCCAGTGCCGGCGGCCGTTGTTCAGCACGCCCCGGCTCTCGTCCAGATAGCAGTTGCCGCAGAGCGCCTCGTAGCTGACCGAGGCGCCGTCGATGGCGACCTGGTCACCGTCGAAGACGAAGACACCGTCGACCTTGCGCGCGTTGAAGATCGCCTTGCGGCCGCAGCGGCAGATGGTCTTCAGCTCCTCGAGGCTGTGCGCCACCTCCAGGAGGCGCCGGCTGCCGGGGAAAGCGACCGTCTGGAAGTCGGTGCGGATGCCGTAGGCGAGCACCGGCACGTCGTCGAGCAGCGCGATCCGGAGCAGGTCGTCGATCTGCGCCTCGGTGAGGAACTGCGCCTCGTCCACGAGCAGCGCGCTCACGTCGCGGCCGTGGCGCTTGAGCGTGCGCTCGCGGTGCTGCTGGAAGCGCCCGTACGCGTCGGTCTCCGGCGCGATCAGGAAATCGACCTGGCGGGTCACCCCGAGCCGCGACAGGATTCCCATGTCGCCCTTGGTGTCGATCGCCGGCTTGGCGAGCAGCACGCGATGACCGCGCTCCTCGTAGTTGTACGCAGCCTGCAGCATGGCGGTGCTCTTGCCGCTGTTCATAGCGCCGTAGCGGAAATACAGTTTTGCCACGGAGCAATCCTATGCGGGCGCCGGAGGCTCAGGTGAGGTAGCCGTCCTCCGCGGCGCGGCGGATGAGGTCGGCACGCGAGCTCGTCGGCCTGCCGACCTTGCCGTACTTCTCGCGGACGCGGCGCAGATACGTCTTCGCAGTCTCGTACTGAACGTTCATCGCGCGGGCCACCTCGGAGGTCGTGCGGCCGTCCGCGTAGAGCACGAGCGCCTGCCGCTCGCCATCGCTGAGCTTGGGGCGGGAGGCCTCGGGGACGGTCGGACGCGGACGCCAGGCAAGTGCCGGCTCTCTCTGCCCTGGCGCGCTGTCGCGACCCATCGCGGCGAGCGCCGCGGCGATCAGCTCGGCCATCGGCTGGGTCTTCGTGACGTACGCGACCGCGCCGGCGGCCAGCGCGGCGTCGCGGTCCTCCTGCGTGTCCACGGCGCTCAGCACGACCACCTTCGCACCGGCCGCGCGGCACGTGCGAACGCGCGCGCCGATCGACACGGACTCGCGGAGCTGGAGGTCCATGATGACCAGGTCGGTCGGGAACGCGTCGCTGTGGACGAGCTCCAGCCAGCTCCCGGCGCGCACGACGAGGTCGAAGTCGGGGGCGTTCCGCTCGATCCAGGCGGCGAGGGTGTCGAGGAGGATCTCGTGGTCGTCGAGGATGGCGAGCCGGATCGGAGTCGCAGTGGATCCGGGATGTGCCGTGCTGATACTCATGGTGCTCGCCTCTCAGGATAGGCGAAGCGGACGATGAGCCCGCCTGCGCGAACGCGCATCGACGCCACCATCGACACCGACTGCAGCGCGCTGAGGTAAGGGACGAGCGCGGAGCGGAGTTCGCGCCGCGGCTCGTCGACCCGGGCGGTGAGGAGGAAGACCGGTGCACCGGGCTGCGCCACCGTCACGGCCAGGCTGTCGACGGCGAGTCCGGGGAGGGCGGCGACGGTCCCGATGAGTGCGCCGACGACCGCGCGCTGCTCCTCGCTCAACACTTGCTCGAGCTGGTCGGGGTCATTCACCCGGCCGCCGTGGCCCGCCCCCGCCCCGGCGCCTCGGCGCGTGAGCGCGAGCGCTACCGTTTCGGCCAGCCAGCTCCGTTCGAGAGCCTCCACCGCGGAGGCCCGGAGTTGCTCGGCGATGCTGCGCGCGTGCCGCCTGTCCTCCTCGGTGATGACGCCGCGTGCGGCCAGCGCGGTCAGGAATGGGACCGCCTCGGCGTTCAGCGCCGTGGCGCGCTCCTGCGCGATCATCCGCGCGGCGACCTGCCGCAGTTCGGCATCGAGCCGGAGCTGCCCCGCCTGGGCGACTTCCCGCCAGCGGAGCGTCTCGCCGGTCATGGTCCAGGCGTAACCGGCGCCGCCCGACGCGAGAGCGAGCACCGGTGTCGCGGCGATGCTCGCATACACGAGCGGGTGGTTGGAGATGAGCAGCGACGACCCCTGCACCGCGGCCAGCCCACCGAGCACGAGGGCCGCGAGCGCGGCGACCGTGAGCACTTCGGCGACCGGGCGGTAGAGCGGCATCGCCATCAGCAGCAGCGCAACGGCGATCTGCCCCCAGTCGTCCTGGATGCGCTGGTTGTGGCCCCAGACCGCCGCGTCGAAAAGGCAGCCGCCGACGAGTGCGACGCCGACGATCGCGAGATGCGACCACAGCCCGAGCGGCGCGAGGCCGGGGTGCGTGCGGATGGTCGCGACGACGACGGCGACGAGCAGCACGACGACAGCCCAGACCGCGAGGGCGGGACTGCGCAACTGGGCGTGGTGCTGGAAGGTGGAGAACACCGCGTAGGCCACGGCGACGACGCTGAGCAGCGGCACCAGGAGCCACGCGGACTGGACGCCGAGCGGGTCCAGCCGCTGCGGCGTGCGCTCGACCGGCAGCGACCGGTAGTGGACGATCGTCTCGGACAGCACCTGGCTCATGCGCCCTCCGCGACCGGGAGCGTCATGATGACGGTCGTCCCGACGTCCTCGGCGGAGTAGACGGTGACAGTCCCGCCGACCTTGCTGATGCGGTCGTGCACCGACTGGCGCAACCCCAGACGGTCGCTGCCCGGCGCCCCGGCCGCCGCGAAGCCGCGACCGCCGTCGACGACCATGACCGACACGGAGGTCCTGCCGCTGGAGAACGCGACCTCGGCGGTCGCGCTGCCCGAGTGGCGCAATACGTTGACCAGGCACTGGCGGACGGCGAGGCCGACTGCACGGCGCGCGTCGGGGGCCAGCAGGGCGACCGCTTCCCGTTCCCCGGACACGTCGATGGCGAGGCCTTCGTCGCGCGCGTCCTCGATGGCCCGGCGCAGCTCGCTGTCGTACCAGGGGTCCTCGTCGGCCGGCGCGCGGTCGTCGGAGGGCAGCCCGGCGCCGCCGAGCCGATGGAGATCGGACTCGATGCGCTGCCGGAGCCGCGCGGGGAGCTCCCCGGCTCCGTGGCGGCGACCGCGAGCAGCTCGCTGAGCACGGTGTCGTGGAGGTCGGCCGTCGACTCCGCCAGCAGCTCGCGCCGCAGGTCGACGAGCCGGGCGTCGCGGACCGCTCGGTGGATGGCGCCCTGCGTCCGCGAGCGCGCGCCCCGGGTGAGCCCGTCGAAGGCGAGGACGCCGACCAGCAGCAGATAGGCGCTCAACGAGATCGCGTCGGGCCGGAAGTCGCGCCCGGCCGCGGTCGCCGCGAGGAGGACGGCGGCCTCCGCGAGCGCGAACCCGAGCGTGGCCCACAGCACGCCGAGCAGGGAGCCTGTCCCGGTTCCGCCGACGAGGGTCATCGCGACGACGGGGAGGGCGACGACGAGGAGGTCGGTGTTCTGATACTCCGGCGTGCTGACGAAGAGCACGTAGACGTAGAAGTAGGTGCAGACCGCGCCCACCAGCAGGTAGACGACCGTGAGCAGGACGGTGCGTCCATTCGACAGCAGGACCAGCAGCGCGATCATGGGCAGCAGGACGAGCGTGCTGATCCAGGAGGCCGCGCCGGTGGCGCCGCCGACCGTCGAGACCGCGACGTTGACCGCCGCCATCTCCAGACAGACCAGCGCGGTCCAGCGGGCCGCGGTGGCCAGGGCGCGGGAGTTCGCCGCCCTGGAGAGGTGGCTGGGAAGGCCGAGCGACACCGCACTCCTTCGGCGCAAGGGGGACCGACGGGGAGGCGCCGGTGGGATACCGCGCGTCGGCGGCCTCCCAGTGGGGATTATGGCAGCGTTCCCGCCCGCTGTGTACCCCGGCGGGACGGCGCGCTGTACCCCCGGCGACGCGGTGGCCGCTCCGCGCCGCGACACGCAGTGGCCGATCGCGCGCACCCCGCTCAGAAGAGGGTCGGCTGAACCCCCAGCGACACCAGCGCCGATTCCGGCGCGATCTCCTCCGGCGCGACCCGGTCTGCGGGGCCGCCTCCGGGCGCGCCGCGCTCCAACGCCCCGCGCTCCACCGCCCGGCGCTCACCCTCGCCGTCGCGCAGCATCCCGAGCGCCGACGACCGCACTCCCCCGGTCAGCGGATCCTCCTGCCCGCGCTCGAGCCGGTGCGCTCGGATGAGCGGCTTGATCCGCGCCGCCAGCCACGCGCGGTACTCCTTGGGCGCGTAGGTGCCGCGGCCGTACATGCTGCGATACTTCGGCAGCAGCTCCGGATGCTCCCGGCCGAGCCACAGGTAGTACCACTCTTTGACCCCGGGCTTCAGGTGCAGCGCGGTGTAGAGCACGCTGGTGGCTCCGGCCTCCTTCGCCTGGCGCAGTGCCTCATCGAGGTGCGCGCGCGTGTCGGTGAGATACGGGAGGATCGGCATCAGGAAGACACCGCAATCGAGGCCGTGCTCGCGGACTGCGGTGACGGTCGCAAGGCGCGCCTTGGTCGTAGGCGTTCCCGGCTCGACCGATTGCTGCAGCTCGTCGTCGTAGACCGCGATCGACATCGCCAGGTCGACGGGGACCCGCTTCGCCGCCTCGGCCAGCCGGTCGAGGTCGCGCCGGAGCAGCGATCCCTTGGTGAGGATGCTGAACGGCGTGCCCGAGTCGGCCAGCGCGTCGATGATGCCGGGCATCAGCGCGTAGCGCCCCTCCGCCCGCTGATACGGATCGGTATTGGTGCCGAGCGCGACCGGGTGATGCCCCCAGCTCGGCTTCGTCAGCTCTTTGCGCAGGACGTCGGCCACATTGACCTTGACGATGATCTCCTGGTCGAAGTCTTTGCCCTGGTCAAGTTCCAGATAGCTGTGCGTGGGACGGGCGAAGCAGTACACGCAGGCGTGCGAGCAGCCGCGGTAGGGATTGATCGTCCAGCCGAAGGGCATCGGCCCTCCCCGCCCGGGATCTTGTTGAGCGCCGACTTGGCGAGGATCTCGTGGAAGGTGATGTTCGCGAACTCCGGCGTGCGCACCGACCGCACCAGGTTGTTCAGCCGGGCGAGACCGGGCAGGGCCGACGGCGTCTCCACCGTCAGCTCCTGCCCGCTCCACCTCATGGAACTATTCGAACATACGTTCGAATGATCGTCAAGCGCCGTGCGGTGTGGCGCTCCGCAGGGACACCACCTCCCCGGACCAGCGCTCGCGCAGCCACCGGTCGTGGCTCGCCACCACGACCGCGCCCGGATACCCGCCGAGGGCCGCCTCCAGCTCGGTCGCGAGGGTGAGCGAGAGGTGGTTGGTCGGCTCGTCGAGCAGGAACACGTGCGGCGGCCGGGCCATGATGAGCGCAAGCGCGAGCCGCCGCTGCTGCCCCACGGACAGCGAGCCGACCTCCCGGTCGAGGTCGCGCGGCGCGATCAGGCCGAGCCCCGAGAGCGGGACCGACTCCGCGCGCCGCTCGCCCAGCGCCAGCTCGTAGATCCGGCGCGGGGTCTGCGTCGGGTCCGCGAAGCGCACGTCCTGTTCGAGGAGCTCCACCCGCAGTCCGCGCCGGCGCTGCACCGTGCCGACGAGCGGGACGATCCGCCCGGCGAGCACCGAGAGCAGCGTCGATTTGCCCGCGCCGTTCGCGCCGGTGACGAGCACGCGCGACTGCGACTCCACCGCGAACCGGTCGAGCCTCAGCCGCCCCGGGACGTGGAGGTCGTCCGCCTGCAGCAGCGACCCGCCCTCCCCGCTCACGGCCTGGAACCCCGCCGGGATCCCGGCGAAGCCGAGCGGCTTCGGCGGCTTGCGCACCTGCGTGCGGGTCAGCTCGTCGAGCCGGCCGTCCGCATTGCGCACGCGCCGGCTGATCTGCCGGTCCAGGGTGTTGCCCTTGTACGACTTCACGAACTTGTCGTTGTCGCGCACCTTGCCCGACCAGGCGATGGAGCGCGCGGTCACGTCGACCGCGTGCATGAGCTCCTTCAGCTCGGCCTGCTCGTCGGCGTACTGCTTCTCCCAGCGGTGCCGCTCCGCCGCCTTCTCGGCGAGGTACGCGCTGTAGCCGCCGCCGAAGACCGTGGTGCCGGAGCGGGTCGGGTCCAGATCGAGGAGGCCGGTGGCCGCCGAGTCGAGGAACGCGCGGTCGTGGCTCGCGAAGAGCACCGGACCGTGCCAGCCGAGGAGCTGCCCCTCCAGGAACGCCGCTGCCGCGTCGTCCAGGTGGTTCGTCGGCTCGTCGAGCAGCAGCGCTTCCGGCCGGCCGAGCAGCAGCGCGGCCAGCGCGAACCGGCTGCGCTGGCCTCCTGAGACCTCGTCCAGCCGCCGGGCCAGCGGGATGGCGCCGACACCGAGCCCGTCGAGGAGGGCGTCCCGACGCGCGTCGATCGACCACACCTCGGCGAACTCGGCCGCCGCGAGGGCGGCGTCGTACCGCGCGTGCGCGGCCGGGTCGTCGCCGGCGAGCGCGGCAGCGGCGGCCTCGAGCTCGTGCTCGATGGCGCGAACCTCGGCGAGGGCGTCTTCGATCAGCGTCGCGAGTGTGTCGTCGGGCCGGAAGCGGACTTCCTGCCAGAGGAAGCCCGCCCGCTTGGGCCGCGAGACCACCCCGGTGTCCGGGGCCTCGGCCCCGGCGAGGACCCGCAACAGCGTCGACTTTCCCGCGCCGTTCTCGCCGATCAGGCCGACGCGGGCGCCGGGAGGCACGGTGAGGGAGACATCCGAGAGGACGCGCCGGTCGCCGTAGCGGACGGACACACCGTCGGCGCGCAGTGGGGTGAGAGTGAGTGTTGGCAAAGCGAACCACCTTCCGGGCGCTCCATCACGGAGCAGGCTCCCGCCGGGCGGACTTCCGTCACGAGTGCGCCGGAGCGCCCGGTGCTGGATGACCAGGCGGCGCAGGACCTATGGGTCGCTCGCTCGTTCGACGGCGCCTCGGGCGCGGGACGAGAAGAGGTTCTACTTCATAGCGTGGACGACGATAACAGGTCGCGGGCACGGCTGTCCAGCCGATCCGTACCGCCGGGTACGGATCGGCTGCGGATGCCCGGGATCAGGCCCGGACGACCTGACCGGCGGGGCTTTCCGCCAGGTCGAGCACCGACGCGGTCTCGGCGAGCACGCGCGCGGCCTCCGTGGGCCGGTCGTTGAGCGTCGTGCCGACCGTCGGGATGAGCTGCTTCAACGTCGGCAGCCAGCCGGCGTAACGGTCGGGGAAGCACTGCTTCAGCAGGTCGACCATGATCGGCACGGCGGTCGAGGCGCCCGGGGACGCGCCGAGGAGGCCGGCGATCGAGCCGTCGGCGGAGGCGATGACCTCGGTGCCGAACTGCAGCACGCCGCCCTTCTTCGGGTCCTTCTTCATCACCTGGACGCGCTGGCCGGCGGTGATGAGCTCCCAGTCCTCCGACTTCGCGGTGGGCATGAACTCCTGCAGCGCCCTCATCTTCTTCTCGCGGTTGGCGAGAACCTCGCCGACCAGGTACTTGATGAGGTCGAAGTTGTCGCGCGCGACCGCGAGCATCGGGCCGAGGTTGCCGGCGCGGACCGAGCCGGGCAGGTCCCACCAGCTCCCGCTCTTGAGGAACTTGGGGCTGAAGCCCGCGTAGGGGCCGAACAGCAGGGAGGTCTCGCCGTCCACGACGCGCGTGTCGAGGTGCGGGACCGACATCGGCGGAGCGCCGACCGCGGCCTTGCCGTAGACCTTCGCCTGGTGCTGCGCGACGATCTTCGGGTTGGAGGTGCGGAGGAACTGGCCGGAGATGGGGAAGCCGCCGAAGCCCTTGATCTCGGGGATGCCGGACTTCTGGAGCAGGTGCAGGGCGCCGCCGCCGGCTCCGACGAAGACGAAGCGCGCGAGCGCCTCGTGCGGAGTGTGGCCGACCTCGTGCCGCACGCGGATCTTCCACAGCTTGTCGGGGGTGCGCTTGATGCTGAGAACCTTGTGGTTGAGCGCGAGGTCGGCACCGTTCGCGACCAGGTCGTCGACGAGCGCGCGGGTCAGCGCACCGAAGTCGACGTCGGTGCCCGCGGTCTGGCGGGTGGCCGCGATGCGCTGCTTGGCGTTGCGCTTCTTGGTGAGCAGCGGGGTCCACTCGCCGATGATCGCCGGGTCCTCCGAGTACTCCATGCCCTCGAAGAGCGGCTGGTCCTTGAGCGCCTCGTAGCGCTTGCGGAGGTAGCGGACGTTGTCACGGCCGCGCACGAACGTCATGTGCGGCGTCGCGTTGATGAAGGTGCGCGGGTCGGGCAGGTGGCCCTCGGCGACGAGGGAGGCCCAGTACTGCCGGCTGAGCTGGAACTGCTCGTTGATGCTGATGGCCTTGGCCGGGTCGACGCTGCCGTCGGCGGCCTCCGGCATGTAGTTGAGCTCGCAGAGGGCGGCGTGGCCCGTTCCTGCGTTGTTCCACGGGTTCGAGCTCTCCTGGGCCACCTCGCCGAGGGACTCGTAGATGCGGATGGTCCAGTCGGGCTGGACGCGCTGGATCATGGAGCCCAGCGTCGCGCTCATGATGCCGCCGCCGATCAGGACGACGTCGATGGGGTCAGTGCTCACCAGACAATCCTACGGTGAGTGCGGTCATCCCCTGTCGTCGCGCGGGGATCTGTCTCGATATCGAGACATCCCTCCGCCGAAGGGTCAGCGGGCGACGCGGTCGGCGAGGCGCTCGGCGACGAGCTCGGCGATCTGCACGGCGTTGAGCGCGGCGCCCTTGCGGAGGTTGTCGTTGCTGATGAACAGCGCGATGCCGCGGCCCTCCGGCGCGCCCTCGTCCGCGCGGATGCGGCCGACGTAGCTCGGGTCCTGGCCGGCGGCCTCCAGCGGGGTGGGGACGTCGGTGAGCTTCACGCCGGGGGCGTCCGACAGCAGCTCGGTGGCGCGCTCGGGGCTGAGCAGCGACGCGAACTCGGCGTTGATCGACAGCGAGTGGCCGGTGAACACCGGCACGCGCACGCAGGTGCCGCTCACGAGCAGTTCCGGGAGGCCGAGGATCTTCCGGCTCTCGTTGCGGAGCTTCTTCTCCTCGTCGGTCTCGTTGAACCCGTCCTCGACGATCGACCCCGCCAGCGGGATCACGTCGAACGCGATCGGGCGGACGTACTTGACCGGTGCGGGCATGGCCACAGCCGAACCGTCGTGCACGAGCTGGAGCAGGTTCTCGTCGGCGACCGCGGTCCGGATCTGGCCGGCCAGCTCCTCGGCGCCCGCGAGGCCGGAGCCGGAGACGGCCTGGTAGGTGCTCACGATGAGCCGCTGGAGGCCGGCCTCCTCGTGCAGGACCTTCAGCACGGGCATGGCAGCCATCGTGGTGCAGTTGGGGTTCGCGATGATGCCCTTGCGCGCGTCGTCGATCGCCTCCGGGTTCACTTCGGAGACCACGAGCGGCACGTCCGGGTCCATCCGCCAGCCGCTGGAGTTGTCGATGACGATGGCGCCGGCCTCGGCGAATCGAGGCGCGTGCGCCTTGGAGCCGGTGGCGCCGGCCGAGAACAGGGCGATGTCGATGCCGGAGACGTCGGCGGTCTCCACGTCCTCGACCGTGATCTCCTCGCCGCGGAACGGCAGCTTCGTGCCCGCCGAGCGGGATGAGGCGAAGAAGCGGATGCTCGCCACCGGGAACTCGCGCTCCTCGAGAAGCTGGCGCATCACGCCGCCGACCTGGCCGGTGGCGCCGACGACGGCGATGTCAAGGCCGGGAGTGGTCTCGCTCATGGTGTTGTCCTTCGAGGTCGTGGTCTGAAGAGGGGAACGGGATGGCGTCGGCTGCCATTCCCGCGAGCGGCGGATGCGGCTCAGCGGCGGATGCGGCTCAGCGGCCGGTGCCGGCGTAGACGATCGCCTTCTCGTCGCCGTCGAGCCCGAAGGCGGTGTGCACGACGCGGGCGGCCTCCGCCACGGTGTCGGCGCGGGTCACGACCGAGATGCGGATCTCGCTGGTGGAGATCATCTCGATGTTGATACCGGCCTCGTACAACGCCTCGAAGAGCTTGGCCGAGACGCCCGAGTTGGTGCGCATCCCGGCGCCGACGAGCGCGAGCTTGCCGATCTGGTCGTCGTACTGGAGGGCCTGGTAGCCGACCTCGTCGCGCTCGCTGCTCAGCGCGGTCAGCACGCGCTGACCCTCCGACTTGGGAAGGGTGAACGAGATGTCGGTGAGGCTGGTCGCCGCAGCGGACACGTTCTGGACGATCATGTCGACGTTGGCGTTGGCCTTCGCGACGATCTTGAAGATCTGCGCCGCCTTGCCGGGGACGTCGGGCACCCCGACGACGGTGATCTTCGCCTCGCTCAGATCGGTGGCGACTCCGGAGATGATCGGCTCTTCCACGGTTCCATCCTTCTTCGCGGCTTCGGCCGCTGCTGCTTCGTTGAGGACGTACGTGCCCACCCGGTTCGAGAACGAGGAGCGCACGTGCAGGGTCACGTTGTGGCGGCGGGCGTACTCGACCGCGCGGATGTGCAGGACCTTGGCGCCGGCGGCCGCGAGCTCCAGCATCTCTTCGCTGGTGATGCGGTCGATCTTGCGCGCGAGGGGGACCTGGCGGGGGTCGGAGGTGAACACGCCGTCGACGTCGGTGTAGATCTCGCAGACCTCGGCGCTGAGCGCGGCGGCGAGGGCGACGGCGGTGGTGTCGGAGCCGCCGCGGCCGAGGGTCGTGATGTCGCGGGTGTCGCGGCTGAAGCCCTGGAACCCGGCGACGATCGCGATCGCGCCCTCGTCCAGCGCCTCCTTGATGCGGCCGGGTGTGACGTCCACGATGCGGGCGGCGCCGTGCTGGGCGTCGGTGATCATGCCGGCCTGGCTGCCCGTGAAGGAGCGCGCGTCGTAGCCCATGCTCTTGATGGACATCGCGAGCAGCGCCATCGAGATGCGCTCGCCCGCCGTGAGCAGCATGTCCAGCTCGCGCGGTGCGGGGATCGGCGTGACCTCGTGGGCCAGGTCGACCAGCTCGTCGGTGGTATCGCCCATCGCGGAGACGGCGACGACGACCTCGTTGCCCGCCTTGCGCGTCTCGACGATGCGTTTGGCGACGCGCTTGATGCTCTCGGCGTCGGCGACGGACGAGCCGCCGTATTTCTGAACGATCAGGGCCACAGGCACTCCAGAACTCACGGAAGCACCCATTCTACCGGCCGGAGATATGCCCTCCCGGCCATGTGACGTAACGCCGAGGGGCCGCGGGTGTCGCGGTCAGGAGACCTGGCGGCGGCCCTCGAAGGCACGGCCGAGGGTGACCTCGTCGGCGTACTCGAGGTCGCCGCCGACCGGGAGGCCGGAGGCGAGCCGGGTGACCCGGATCTCGAGCGTGGTCAGCAGCCGGCTGAGGTAGGTGGCTGTGGCCTCCCCTCCAGGTTCGGGTCGGTCGCGATGATGACCTCCTGGACCGTGCCGTCGGCGAGGCGCTGCATGAGCTGCCGGATGCGGAGGTCGTCGGGGCCGACGCCGTCGATCGGGCTGATCGCGCCGCCGAGCACGTGGTAGAGGCCGCGGAACTCGCGTGTGCGCTCGATGGCGACGACGTCCTTGGCCTCCTCGACCACGCAGATGGTGTCGGGCGACCGGCGCGGATCGCGGCAGATCGAGCAGGTCACCTGCTCGGACACGTTTCCGCAGATCTCGCAGAACCGCACCTTGTCGCGCACCTCGAGCAGCACCTCGGCCAGCCGGGTGACGTCGAAGCTCTCGGTCTGCAGGATGTGGAAAGCGATGCGCTGCGCCGACTTCGGCCCGATGCCGGGAAGGCGGCCGAGCTCGTCGATCAGCTCTTGGACGATGCCCTCGTACACGCCGTTACCTCATGCCGTTCATGGGAGGGGCGGGCTGCTCCTCCAGGAAGCGCGCGCCGAGGATCTCGCGGACGACCGCCTCACCGTAGCGCTGCGGCGCCTGGAAGGTGGGCGTGCGGGCACCGGAGGCGGGGGCGGAGCGCTCGGGGCCAGGACGCTCGGGGCCAGGACGCTCGGGAGTCGGACGCTCGGCGGCCGGACGGTCGGAGGGACGCTGAGAGGCCTGGCTCTGGGGAGCGGTGCGCTCCGGCGCGGCGGCGCGGGCCGGGCGCGCGGACTCGGCGGCCGGCTCCGTCGGCGCGGCGGACCAGTCGCCCGCCGGCTCCTCGGGGACGGCGGACTCGTACGGCGGCTCGATCTCCTCGGGCGGCTCGACGTCGTCCGGCGGAAGGTCGTCGGGCAGCGCGGCGGTAGTCGCCGCCGGAGCAGGGGCGGCGGCGACACGCGCCGCGGGGGCCTGAGGTCGCTCCAGCGTGGCCACAGCGGCGGGCGCGGACGACGGGATCGCGACGGTCGCCCACTCGGTGACCGAGGCCGACGACGACGGAGTGGCGGACGACGCCGGAGCGGCGGACGACGCCGGAGCGGCGGACGACGCGGACGGTGCACCGCCGGCCGGCCGGGAGGTGGAGGCGGGCGACGCGGGACGTGCGGCAGCCGTCCCGTCCCCGTCGGCTCCGGGCCAGGTCGGCGCCTCGGGAGCCGGGGGCGCGCCCGCGGACGGCCGGGCCGGGTCCCCGCCGGACGGGGCGGCGTCGGCGCGCGCGATGAACTTGACCCGGATGCCGAGGATGTCGATGATCGCCTGACGCAGGTACTCGCTCACGCCCTGACCGCCCTGCGACTGCGGCTGGCGGAAGCTCTGCACATCGTTGTCGCTCGGGAACGACAGCGTCAGCACGTCACCGTTCAGCGACCGGACCTGTGCGGTGAACACCACCATCCACGCACTGCGCTTGGCGCGCTGCACGGCATCGAGGATCTGCGGCCAGGAGTCCTTGACCTGCTGCGTGCTCACCGCGCCCACGGCGGCGGGCGCAGCGGGAGCGGCGGCGGGCTCGGGAGCCGCGGGTGCGGGAGCCTGCTTTGCGGCCTTCGCGGGGGGCTCTGCGGTCTCCGCCGCGGCCGGCGTCGACACGGGAGCAGCGGCCGGCGCCGAAGCAGCCGGTGCCGAAGCAGTCGGTGCCGAAGCAGCCGGTGCCGAAGCAGTCGGGGCGGGAACGGGCGCGGCCACCGGCGCAGGCGCAGCAGCGGCCACCGGCGCAGCAGCGGGCACCGGCGCAGCAGCGGCTACCGGCGCAGCAGCCTCCCGCGCCCCACCGGCGTCGCTCACGCCGACCCGCCGTTCCAGGCGCTCCACGCGTGCCAGCGCCCCGCGCTCGCTGTCGTCGCTCGACGGCACCAGCACGCGCGCGATCATCAGCTCCAGGTGCAGGCGCGGCGACGTCGCGCCGGTCATCTCGGTGAGTGCGGCGTTCACGATGTCCGCGGACCTGCTGAGCTCGGCGGCGCCGAACTTCATCGCCTGCACGCCCATCCGGTCGAGCTCGTCCTGCGGCACGCCGCGCAGCACCGCGGAGGCGCCGTCGACGCTCGTCGCGGCGACCACGATCAGGTCGCGCAGCCGCTCCAGGAGGTCGTCCACGAAACGCCGCGGGTCCTGGCCGGTCTGGATGACACGGTCGACCGCCGCGAACGCTCCGGCCGCGTCGCGCGCGGCGATCGCGTCGATGACCTCGTCCAGCAGTGCGGCGTGCGTGTAACCGAGCAGGGCGACCGCGCGCTCGTACTCGATGCTGCTGCCCTCCGAGCCGGCCATCAGCTGGTCGAGCAGGGACAGCGTGTCACGCGGCGAGCCGCCTCCGGCGCGCACCACGAGCGGGAGCACGCCCGGAGCGACCGTCATCCCCTCGCTGTCGCAGAGCTGCTGGACGTACTCCAGCATCTGCGCGGGCGGGACGAGCCGGAACGGGTAGTGGTGGGTGCGCGAGCGGATGGTGCCGATGACCTTCTCGGGCTCCGTGGTCGCGAAGATGAACTTCACGTGCTCCGGCGGCTCCTCCACGATCTTCAGCAGGGCGTTGAAGCCCTGCGGCGTGACCATGTGCGCCTCGTCGAGGATGAAGATCTTGTAGCGATCACGCGCGGGGGCGAAGATGGCGCGCTCGCGGATGTCGCGCGCGTCGTCCACGCCGTTGTGGCTGGCGGCGTCGATCTCGACGACGTCGAGCGACCCGGAGCCGTCACGGCTCAGCTCGACACAGCTCTCGCACTTTCCGCACGGAGTGTCGGTGGGCCCCTCGGCGCAGTTGAGGCAGCGCGCGAGGATGCGGGCCGACGTGGTCTTGCCGCAGCCGCGCGGCCCGGAGAACAGATAGGCGTGGTTCACCCGGTTGGTGCGCAGCGCCGTCATCAGCGGCTCGGTCACCTGCGATTGGCCGATCATCTCGGCGAAGGTGTCGGGCCGATAGCGGCGATACAGAGCGGTTACCACCCACACATGCTACTTGCCGCCGCCGACAATCCGGCCGTGCGGCGAAGACTCCGGAGCGACCGCGCTCGGCAGCGCCCGCGCGCCGCCCGGAATCAGTGCCCCGGCACCGACGACGGAGCCGTCAGCGCGGCCAGGATGTCCGCCCAGAGGGCCTCCCTCGCCCGCTCCGTGGGTTGCGCCGCGGGGGCCGGAGGGAGCAGCAGCGGCGTGTACGGCGGCAGGTAGAACAGGTGCGTCGCGTCGGGCGCCTTCAGGTACGCGTCGCCCTCCCGGAGCGGCCGCTTGAGCGCCGCGGCGTCCAGCCATGCGCAGCCGTTCGCGAGCTCCTCGTCGCTGCCGGCGCAGCCGAGCACGACCGGCCCGGGAATGCGCTGGACGTCCAGCACCGCCGCGGGCGCCGGGTCGTGGGTGCCCGTCGTGCACGGCACCCAGGCTCCACCGACGGTGACGGCCGGGCTCGGCACCGGCGACGGGCAGATCAGCCCCGTGGTGCCTCCCGGCGCGATCGCGCCGTAGACGGTGCCCGGGTAGGCGGAGGCCGCCCAGAGCGCGAGCTGCGCGACGCGCGAGGCCCCGAAGGTGAAGATGCGCTGGTCGTCGACGCCGGGCTGCGCGCGGAGCCAGCTCACTGCCGAGAGGAACCGCTCGGCGGGGAGGCTGCGCAGCGGGCCGAGCTGCCCGGCCGAGCCGTAGGTGGAGAGGTCGAGCGTCGGGAAACCGAAGGCCGCCAGCGTCGCCGACACGAGCACACCGGTCGGCTCCCCGGATCGGTGCCGTCGAACACGACGATCCCCGGCCGCACGCCCTCCACCGCGCTCGTCGGCTGGAAGTAGTCGCCGGTGATGCCGTCGTCGAACACCGCCCGCGACGGCGCCGCCACGGACAGCCCGGTGCGCTGCACCCGCGTCTCGGCGACCCGGCGCCCGGCGACGGAGGCCTGGAGGTCGACCGAGAAGGACGAGCCGCCCCAGGTCACGTCGGAGGTCGCCGCCTCCCCGGTGCTGCTGCGCATGGTCCAGAACAGCCCCATCCCGTCCGCCCCGGTGAACGGCGCCTCCAGCGGGACGTCCCGCGCGAGGTCGACCACGCCGTCCGCGGGGACGGCGTAGACCGCCTGCGACGACCACAGGCCGCCGGGGATCAGCGACGCGCGGATGGTCACCTCCTGGCCGGGCGGCAGCGCGAGCACCTGGATGCCGACCGGCTGCCACACCGGGCTCGGGTCGGCGCTCAGTGCGAAGCGCGGGCCCGCCGCCCCCTGCTGGGCGCCGCAGCCCGCCAACGCGACCGCCGCGAGCGCGACGCCGGCCAACGCCGCGAGCACGCGGCGCGCGGCGGAGCGGGTCCTTCCGGCGGGCTTCACGGTCCGATGGCTCCTTCCAGCAGCGCGGTCACCCGCGACCAGAATGCCACCCTGGCGTCCTCCGTCGCCTGCGCCGTGGCCGGCGGGAGGCCGTCGAGTCCGATCGGCAGCATCGGCGGCGCGCTCAGCTCGTGCGCCGCGCCCGGGGCGATCAGGGTCTCCCCCACCGCCCGCGCGCCGCGTTCCTCGGCCCCCGCGCGGGTCCAGTCGCACGCGCTCGGGAGCAGTTCGTCTGCCGTGCCGCAGGCGAGGAGGAGCGGCCCCGGGATGCGGTTCAACGGCAGGATGGGCGTGTCCGCGATCCGTCGGTTCGCGCTCACGCACGGCACGGGTCGGCCCTCGCTCAGCAGAATGGGGGCGCCGGACGACGATGCGCACAGCTCGGCGGTCGGCCCGCTCGCGGCGATGGCGCCGTACACCGTCTGCGGCTCGCCGGCCGCGAACCAGAGCGCGAGCGGGGCGGCGCGGCCGGTGCCGTAGACGACGATGCGGTCGGGGTCCACGCCCGGATCCCGCGCGAGCCAGGCGCGCGCGGCGTCGAAGGCCTCCACCGAGAGGGCGGCAGAGCCGGGGATCTGCCCCTCCGGCCCGAAGGCGGGCAGCACGAGCACGGGGAAGCCGATCGCGGCGATGCGGCGCGCGGCGAAGGCCGCGGACGCGGCGTCGCCGTCGCCGTCGATCAGGACGACGCCGGGCCGCGGGTGCACGAGCGTCGGCAGCGGGGTGAACAGGGTGCCCGCGCGCAACGCCTGGCGCTCGTCGACGGAGAGCGCGGCGCCTGCGGGGGCGGCCGCCCGGGCGAGGGCGTCCACCGTCACGGCGCGTTCGACGCTCTGGGCGGCCAGCGGCGTTCGCGGTACCTCGGCGACCGCGACCCGCGCACCCTCCTGCTCGGCGGTGAGCTCGACCTGCACCGGACCCTCGGCCCAGGCGTGTTCGAGCTGCGACTGGCTGAGGGAGGGGCCGGACATGCTCCAGAACGGCGCGGCGGCGGCGGGCCGCACGTAGGGGGCGATGATCGGCTGCTGGGAGGAGAGGTCGACCCGTCCGCTGGGCGGCACGGCGTAGAGGGCTCGGGAGGCCCACGTCCCCGCCGTGGTGGTCGCGGTGGCGCGGAGGACGACATCCTCCCCCGGCGTCAGACCGGTGAGCGAGACGACCACCGGATCTGCGGTGGCGTTTCCGAAGCGCGCGACGACGATGCGGGCTCCGCCGGCCGGGGCGACGCAGCCGGTGAGGGCCGCGACCGCGACGATCGCAGCCGCGGCGGCGAGCGCGCGCAACCGGCCGCTCACGACAGCACCGCCCGCAGCAGCAGCTGCCCGACCGCGTTCCAGAAGGCGATCCGCGCCTGCTCCGTCGCCTGGCCGTCGGCGCCCGACCTGTCGCCCGGCGCCGGCAGCGCGATGGGGAGGCCGGGCGGCACCGTGACCGCGTGCCCCGCGCCGAGGCCCACGAGCAGCTTGTCGCCCGCGCGCGGCGTCCGGGTGGCGGTGAGCTCCTGCTGCACGGCGCACGCCCCCGGGAACACATCGTCGACCTGGCCGCAGGTCAGCACGACCGGCCCGTTCACGCCGCTCAGCGGCGGGGCGGCGGTGGTCCCGATGCCCGGGCTGCGCTCGCACGGCACGCCGACGCTGCCCTCGAAGACCGGCGACGCGCTCGACCCCGCGAGGCAGAGCAGCTCCGCGGGCCCTGCACCGGCGAACAGCCCGTGCAGCCGGGTCGGGAACCGGGTGGCCGCCCAGATCGCGAGCTGCTCCGACGCGCCGGTGCCGTAGACGAAGACATGGCGGGCGTCGACGGAGGCGAGCCCGTCCAGCCAGTCCAGGATCGCCGAGAGCGTCCCGGCGTCCGTCACCGTGGACAGGTGCACGCCGTCCGCCGAGGTCATCGGGACGACGAACACCGAGGCGCCGAACTGCGACAGCAGTGCCGCCGTGAAGTCGGACGAGGCTCCCGGGGTCGGGTCGTCGAACATCAGCACCGCCGGCCCGGTCGGCCGCTCGAGGGACGACGCGTCGTAGAACCGGCCGATCGGCCCGTCCTCGTGCGTCTCATGCGGCGGGAGCGCGCCGCCCGCCCCGGACGGCGCGAGGTCGTGCGTGTACACGGTGCGCTCGTGGAGGGTGCCGCCCAGTCCCTGCAGCCGGAAGGTGCGCCGGGCGACGACGCGGTCGCCGTCGCTGGCGGTCAGCGTGACCGGGTTCGTGTCGTACATCCACTGCCGGGCGAGGTCGACGGGGCCGAGCGTCGGGCCGCGCAGCGACCAGAACAGGCCGGCCGAGTCCGGCTCCGTGAACGGCGCGAACAGCGGCTTGTCGTGCGCGAGGTCGACCGTCCCGTCGCTGCCGACGTCGTAACTGGCGGCCGACGTCCAGGCGCCGCGGGAGGAGTCCAGGGACGCTGAGATGCGCACGCGGGTCCCCGGCTCGGCGTCGATCAGCTCCAGCGGGACCGGCCACAGCACCGAGCTGTACCGGATCAGCGGCGGCGTGATGAACCGCGGACCGACCTGGTCGCCGTCAGAGGCGCATCCGGTCAGCGCGACACCGGCGACGAGCACCGCGGCGGCCGAGGCGGCCAGCGCGGGCCGCAGCCCGGCCCTCCGGGTGGTCCTGCCGTCCCGCCCCGCTCCGTCGCCGCGCCGCCGCATCGTGCACCCGCCCGCTCAGCCCGCACCCACCGCCTGCAGCGACTGGCGGGCGATCTCCAGCTCCTCGTCGGTCGGCACGACCAGCACGGCGACCCGCGAGTCGTCCGTGGAAATCAACCGCGCGTCGTGGGACGGGCTCGCGTTGCGCTCGGGGTCGAGCCGGATGCCGAGCACCTCCAGGCCCGCGCACACCTCGGCGCGCAGCCGCGCGTCGTTCTCGCCGACGCCGGCGGTGAAGGTCAGTACGTCGAGGCCGCCGAGCTCCGCCGTGTAGGCGCCGATATAGTGCTTGAGCCGGTGGACGGTGGTGTCGAGCGCGAGACGCGCGGCGGCATCGCCCGACTCGGCGGCGTGGCGGACATCCCGCATGTCGCCGTGGCCGGAGAGCCCGAGCAGGCCGCTGCGCCGGTTGAGCAGCTCGTCGAGGTCGTCGATGCCGAGTCCCGCGCGGCGGGCCAGGTGCAGCAGCACCGCCGGGTCGAGGTCGCCGGACCGGGTGCCCATGACGAGCCCCTCCAGCGGTGTCATCCCCATCGAGGTGTCGACCGAGCGGCCGGCGTCGACAGCGCAGACCGACGCGCCATTGCCGAGGTGGAGGACGATCTGCTTCAGTTCGCCGAGCGGCCGGCCGAGGAACTCCGCCGCCGCGCGCGACACGTACCTGTGCGAAGTGCCGTGGAAGCCGTACCGGCGGACGCGGTGCCGGTCGGCGAGCGCGGCGTCGATCGCGTAGGTGTAGGCCTCCGGCGCGAGCGTCTGGTGGAAGGCCGTGTCGAAGACCGCCACGTGCTCCACGTCGGGGAAGGCCTTCTTCGCCGCGCGGATGCCCTGGAGGTTCGCCGGGTTGTGCAGCGGCGCGAGGTCGGAGAGGTCCTCGATGTTGATCTCCACCAGGTCGGTGACGATCGTCGGCTCGAAGAACCGCTTGCCGCCGTGCACGACGCGGTGCCCGACTGCTGCGAGCGGGTTCTCGTCCAGGTTCGGCCCCTCGGCGGCGAACGCGTCGAGCATCACCCGGAACGCGGCGGTGTGGTCCGGGATCGCGAGCGTGCTCTCCCAGGTGCCGTCTGGACCCGCGTGCCGGATGTGACCGGAAGACTCCCCGATCCGCTCGACGAGCCCGGAGGCCAGCGCGTCGTCGCTCTCGGCGTCGATGAGCTGGTACTTGAGCGACGACGAGCCGCTGTTGACCACCAGCACCACGCTCATGACAGCGCCGCCTGGATCGCGGTGATCGCCACGGTGTCCACGATGTCCTCGACGCTGGCGCCGCGCGACAGGTCGTTGATCGGCTTGCGGAGGCCTTGGAGGACGGGCCCGATCGCGACCGCTCCCGCGCTGCGCTGCACCGCCTTGTAGGTGTTGTTGCCGGTGTTGAGGTCGGGGAAGATGAACACCGTCGCTCGGCCGGCGACCTGCGAGCCGGGCATCTTCGCCGCCGCGACCGCCGCGTCCGCCGCCGCGTCGTACTGGATGGGACCCTCGACCGCGAGCTGTGGTGCGCGCTCCCGAACGAGCTCCGTCGCGGTGCGGACCTTGTCCACGTCGGCGCCCGCCCCGGAGTCGCCGGTGGAGTACGACAGCATCGCCACGCGCGGTTCGATGCCGAACTGCGCGGCCGTGCGCGCCGACGACACCGCGATGTCGGCGAGCTGCTCGGCCGTCGGGTCCGGCACCACGGCGCAGTCGCCGTAGACCAGCACGCGGTCGGCCAGCGCCATCAGGAACACGCTCGACACCACGGACACCCCCGGCGTCGTCTTGATGATCTCGAACGCCGGCCGGATCGTGTGCGCCGTCGTGTGCGCCGCGCCCGACACCATCCCGTCGGCGAGGCCGAGGTGCACCATCATCGTGCCGAAGTAGGAGGCGTCGGTGACGGTGTCGGCGGCCTGATCGACGGTGATGCCTTTGTGCGCCCGGAGCTTCGCGTACTCGTGCGCGAAGCGCAGCCGCAGCACGTCGTCGAACGGACTGAGCACCTCCGCCTTGCCGATGTCCACACCGAGCTCGATCGCGCGCGACCGCACCTCGAACGGCTCGCCGAGGATGGTCAGGCGCGCGACGCCGCGGGCCAGCAGCGTGGCGGCGGCGCGCAGGACGCGGTCGTCCTCCCCTCCGGCAGCACGATGTGCTTGTCCGCGGCGCGGGCGCGCTCGATGAGGTCGTACTCGAACATCAGCGGCGTGACCACCGCGTGCCGGGAGACGTCGAGGAGGCCGAGCAGCCGCTCCGCGTCCACGTGCCGCTCGAACAGCCCGAGCGCGGTGTCGTACTTGCGCTGCGAGTCGGCGGCGAGCCGGCCGCGCGCGTGCGTGATGCGCACGACGGTGTCGTAGGTGTCCAGGCCGGTGCGCACGATCGGCAACGGCGAGCGGAGGCCGCCGAGCAGTCGCTCGATGGGCTCCGGGAGGTCGAAGCCGCCGTTCAGGACGATGCCCGCGATGGACGGGAACGTGCCGGACGCGTTGGCCATCAGCACGGCGAGCAGCACCTCGGTGCGGTCGCCGGGGACGACGACCACCGAGCCCTCCACGAGCCGCGGCAGCACGTTGTTCATCGACATGCCGCCGACGACCACGCCGAGCGCCTCGCGCGCCAGCAGGGCCTCGTCGCCCGCGATCAGTTCGCCGCCGGTGACCTCCATGATGGAGCGGATGCTCGGGGCGACCAGGAAGAGGTCCTCCGGGATCGCCCACACCGGCGGGAGGTCGGGGCCGGACGCGACGGCGGGGCCCGCTGCCTCCACTGCGCTGCTGACGGCCGCCACGATCGCGTCGAGCCGGTCGACATCCGCCCGGTTCGCGATGACCGCCACGACACCGGCGTGCTCCTGACGCAGCTCGGCGAGGGCCAGCTCCGCGAGCTGGCGGAGCTCTTCCGGCGAGCGCGGCTCGGCCTGGCCCAGCCGCTCGCCGAAGCCCTGGCCGATCCGGCCGCCCAGCACCAGGAGGACGGGCGCGCCCAGGTTCGCGGCGATGCGCGCGTTGTAGCCGAGCTCGGTCGGGCTGCCCACGTCGGTGTAGTCGGAGCCGAGGATGACGACCGCGTCACTGCGTGCCTCCACCTCCCGGAAGCGCCGGACGATCTCGCCGAGCGCCGCGTCCGCGTCGGCGTGCACGTCGTCGTAGGTGACGCCGATCGCCTCCTCGTAGCTCAGGTCGGTGGCCACCCGGTCGAGCAGCAGCTCGAGCACGTAGTCCCGTTCGACGACGGAGCGCGCGATCGGCCGGAACACGCCGACGCGCTCGACGGAGTGCCGCAGCGACTCCAGGACTCCGAGCGCCACCGTCGACTTGCCGGTGTGTCCTTCCGCGGAGGTGATGTAGAGCGAACGGGCCACTTTCAGCGGGTCTCCTCGTCTGGGTTGCGGTCTGTGCCGGTGCCGGTGTCGGGAGCGCCGATGTCTGTGCTGTCTGTGTCGGTGCTGTCTGTGCCGCTGCTGTCTGTGCCGCTGCTGTCTGTGCGCTCGATCGGCGCGAGGCGGTAGGTGCCGTCGAGGACCGCGGCCCCCGGCGCGTACAGCCGCAGCAGCGGGCGGAACTCGCCCTCGGGCGCGGGCAGCCAGTTGGCGGCGGCCTTCGCGTCGGCCGGACGGGTCGCGCTGATCGTGATGGTCAGGCCGCCGTCGTCGTCGTAGACGATCCCCGGCGTGCGGTCGCCGATCGAGTACCGTCCGATCGGGTTCGCCACCAGGAAGAAATGCGGGAGATCGTACATGGTCAGCGACCAGAACGCGTGCACCGGCGGGGTCGGGCTCAGGCGCAGCCGGTACGCGTGCGCGCCGCTGAGCTGTTCGCCGGCGGCGTCCACGTAGGTCGGGAAGTAGGCGGCCTCGTACCCGTGGTTGCCCCACAGGCCGCCGAGCGCGGCGCCGGCCCGGCGGGCGTACCGCGTGGTCGGGTCGGTGAGCTGCCAGGCGCGCCCGTCGAGCGCGCCGACCTCGAAGAAGTCGGTGTTGTAGTCGAAGACGTGGAGGTTCACCTGCCAGCCGTCGGTCGTCGGCACGGACGTGTGCAGCGACGACTCGAGCGCCTGCTTGCCCACGGCGTACCCCTCCTCGAGCGCGTCCCGGACCTCCCGCGGAAGCTCGGCGATCGGCGTCGAGCCGGTGAGGCCGATGGCTTCGTACGTCGCCAGCGCGTCCCGGTCGTGGTCGGCCGGCGGGAACTCCTGCGACCACACCCGCATCCGCTCGAAGAACGTCAGCGCCTCCGTCGGGCCGGCCGCAACGTCCGGGATGCCGGCCGGCGCGAACGTCTCCCGCGTCGGGGTGAGCGCGGTGGCGTCCTGGAGCGCGTGCACGGCGGGGAGGTCCTCCTCCCCTGCGACCGCCCAGCGGCCGACGATCGTGCCGACCCGGGTCGGGAAACGGATCACCGTGCCGTCATCCGGGCCTTCGCCCTCCCAGCCGGGCGCGACCAGCAGGAACTCACCCGCCGCCGAGCCGGTCGCCCGGGTGCCGACGTAGGCGAAGTTGTTGGTCCAGGCGTCCACGAACTGGAGCACGTAGTACCGGTCGGGGACCGCCGGGACGGTGAGTCGGACCGGCCCGACGCTCAGGTCGAGCTGCGCGATCGAGTACAGGGTGTCGTTGTTGACCGAGACGAACGTCGTCTCCGGGCCGGCCAGCGTGCGCGCGTGCCCGAACGTGTTGAACGGCGTCGGCGGCACCGCACCGAGCCCTTCGTGGGTGAACCGCCCCACCTGCTCCAGATCGAACGCGAGCGGGAACCCGACCACGAACGCCTCGGATGCGAGCTCGGCGATCCCGTGCTCGACAGATTCCTGCTCGGTCATACGCGCACCTCGACTCGTCGGAGTGTCATTCTACAAAGCGTAGAACAATCTGGAGGATGGTGATCAGCTGCTGTGCTGCCCACACTCTACGCGGCACGTGCGATGGGTGCCTGAACACGAAAAAGACCCCCCACGCACCCGCCAGAGCCCGGTTACCCTTGCTGCGTTTCCGCCCTGGGGGAGTTGGCCTGGATGGCGCCACGTGGGGAGCCGCGAACCAGTGTAGCGGGTGGACCTGGGAGGCCGTGAACATCGGCGCCTCCGGCGTCCGCTAAGATATTGTGAGCCGTCGCCCGCAGGGGTGATGGCGACCCAGGAGAATTCGCCTAGTGGCCTATGGCGCACGCTTGGAAAGCGTGTTGGGTGCAAGCCCTCGGGGGTTCGAATCCCCCATTCTCCGCCATTTTCCTTAGATGACGAAGGCCCCCGAGATCCGCATGATCACGCGGAAGTCGGGGCCTTTGGCTTTTGTTCAGCTGGATCGGCCGGCGGAACGACAAACAAGACGCTCCAGTTCAGCGCCGCTGTAGGCGGCTCCACGCCAGAGTTCCCTGGGTGATGTGACGGGGTTGAGCAGTGTGCGCTCGTGGCCAACGTGTTTCTTGAACCCACGGAACTGCTCCCGTAGGACGGTCCCCGGGGCGGTTTTCTGACCTGAACAACACGCTCCTGATCCTCGCCCAAAGGTTCAGTCTCCCCGCTGCAATGCGGCTCCCGATCGTCGTGAAGAGGCCATGTCCTTTTCCACTGCTTTCGAGATCTGCTCGACGGCGACGAGCGAGGCAACAGTGTCCGCCGACGGGACGTACTCCATGCCCCAGTACCCCGTGTAGCCGAGGCGCCGGAGGGTCCGCAGTTGCATGTCCCAGTCGATCGTGCCGGTGCCTGGCTCATGGCGGCCAGGGGCGTCGGCGATCTGCACGTGGCCGACGAACTCGACGTCGCCACCGATCACCTCTGCAAGGTCCTCGTCCATCATCAGCGCGTGGTAGGCGTCCAGCAGCAGACGCATGTTGCCGAAGCCGACCTCTTTGACGATGTCCAGCCCCTCCCGCGTGGACGAGAGGAACGTGCCGACGTGGTCCACCTTGGAGTTCAGCGGTTCGAGCAGAAGTACGATGCCTGCCTCAGCGGCGAGTCGGGCGGCGGCTCGGAGCACGGCGACGACCGCGGCTCGCTGCTCCTCACGCGGAATTCCAATGCGTTCATTCCCCGCGGAGACGACGAGGTTCGGCGCCCCGAGCATGTGCGCGACGACCAGCGAGTCGCGGACACCGGACAGGTACTCGTCGTGCGTCGTCGGGTCGGTGATCTGCAACTGCGGGTCGACCACGAGCGACAGCAACGTGACACCGGTGTCTTCCAGAGCCGTCTGGATCGCGACTGGGTCCTTATCGCGCCAGCCCCAGATCTCGACTGCGTCAATCCCGTGCGCTGCTGCTGCGCGGATACGGTCGGGAGCGGTCTCCCCTGCCTCGGCGAAGAGCCATTCCAGATTGGCTGCGATGCTACTCATGTGGGGCCCTCCTGTTCAGTGGTCGAGGGTGGACCCTCATCCCGCTAATCATGAATCCCCGGAACCGTAGCATTCCGGGGGCCTTGCAGCGAGGGGCGAGGACTGACGGTCCGCGAGGGTGGCGAACCCGCCCGGATAGACTCGCTCAACTCAGGAATCGGGCTGGTGAGCCACTAATTTCCGTCTTTGAGCTGATTTAGCGCCTGAAGGCAACCGTTGCGCTGACACTTTGCTTCCTCAGCACCTTTAAACTTGGTATTCACTCAAGTTTCACCGTACAGTGTTCCTCACGTGACGATGCGACGCAGGAGGATTCATGTCCGACACCATCACTCGAGCCGACCTCGAGGACGCCGTCTTCGATCGCCCCTACGTCGACGCCGACGAGGAGCGGACCGAACCCTATCCTTACCGCTACGTGCATGGCGGCTTCGAGGGCACCGAGACGCGCTTCTCCTTCTACCTACCGCCGCAGCACTCTTATGCCGGCCGCTTCTTCCAACACATCACCCCCGTGCCCGAGAGCGAGCATCTCGCGCTCGGGCTCAGCGGTGCCGAAGACAAGATCGGCTTCGCCTTCAGTTCCGGCGCGTTCTTCGTGGAGAGCAACGGAGGCGGCGCGATCGATCTCTCCCGCCCCCAACTGAACACAGACCCGACAATCGGCGCCTACCGCGCGAACGCCGCCGTCGCACGCTACGCGAAGCTTTTCGCCCAGGAGATCTACGGCGAGCATCGCACTTTCGGCTACGCGTACGGCGGCTCAGGAGGGGGCTTCCGAACCATCGCGTGCGCCGAGAACACCCGCGGCGCGTGGGACGGCTTCGTCCCGCACGTGATCGGCAGCCCGGTCGCCATCCCGAATGTCTTCACCGTGCGTATGCACGCGATGCGGGTTCTGCGAGATGTGCTCGACGCGATCGTCGACGCGACGGAGCCGGGAGCGACGGCCCCGATAGACGCCGGCCTCAACTCAGAGCAGCGGGCGGCCCTGGCCGAGGTCACCAGGATGGGCTTTCCTCCGCCAGCGTGGCACGGTCACCGGACGATGGGGACGCAAGCCTTCGGCGTGCTCTACCAGTCGCTCGAGGCGATCGATCCCACGTACTTCGAAGACTTCTGGACCGTGCCGGGGTACCTCGGTGCCGATCCAGACGCCTCCGTGCACCGCGATCGCGTTATCCTCACGACCAGCGTCGCCGAGACCTACACTCGCGGCGAGGCCGCGCGGTGCGGGCTGTTCGGCGACGGCGCGGTCGAGGGGCCGGCGGGCGGCGTCGACGAGGCCTTCAAAGGCTCTCAGGCCGGCGGGGACGTCATCGTGGCCGTGCGGCTCGCCGAGATGCCTCGAATCGACCCCGCGAATGCGGTTCTTACCGTGCTAGACGGTGCCGCGGCAGGGACTCGCGCGAACCTCAAGCGCGTATCCGACGACGGTCTGGCCATCATCGACTTCCCCGACCTGTACCCGGTGCTCCGCGACCTCCAGCCCTGTGATCGCATCATCATCGACAACAGCAACTTCCTCGCCGCCCAGACCTACCACCGACACCAGGTTCCCCCGCCGAATTCACGGTCTGGGACCAGTTCCGTAACACGGATGGCAGCCCCATCTATCCGCAACGCGACGTTCTCGTCGGACCTCTGATGACCCGCGGCGCCTCCGGAACCCTCCAGTCCGGCAACATCGCCGGCAAGATGATCGTCGTGGAAGCCATGCATGACCGGGAAGCCTTCCCCTGGCAGGCCGACTGGTACGCAGGAAAAGTCCGCGAGAGGCTGGGCGACACAGCCGACGATCTGCTGCGCGTCTGGATGATCGATCGCGCACTCCACGCCGACATCGCCGAGCAGGAGCACCCCACGCACACGGTGTCGTACCTCGGGGCTATCCACATCGCACTCCGCCAGGTCGCCCGCTGGGCCGAAGAGGGCATCGAACCGGCTCCGTCGACGCAGTACCGCGTGGAGGACGGGCAGGTCATCGCTCCGGCCGCGGCGACGGATCGCCGCGGTGTTCAGCCGACGATCGAAGTCACCGTCGCCGGCGGCGGCCGCGCCGACATCGCCGTGGGAGACACCGTGACGTTCACCGCCGCCGCGGAAGCTCCGCCGCAAGCCGGCGCGATCGTCGAGATCGCCTGGGACATCGACGGCAGCGGCGCATTCGCGGACCTCGAGCCAGTCGACCCCGCGGGCTCCGTCACGTCCAGCCGCTCGACGGCCTTCGCGAGACCCGGAACCTATTTCGTGACCGCGCGAGTCACCGCGGAAGACGCGGGGTACGCAACGAGCGCGTTCGGGCGGCTTCAGAACCTCGGACGCGTCCGTGTCGTCGTGAGCTGACAGAGCTACCCGAGACGGCGGGAGCTCAGGGCTCCAGCTCGTCCAGCCGCGCCCGCGCCGCCATCAACTGCTCTCCGAGGAGGAGGCGTAACCCTGCGAGGACGAGTCGATTGACGTCGAAGTCGACGTGGAGGTAAGCCATCGCACCCAACCCGTTCCACATCGCGATGAACTGCGTAGCCGCGTCGCGCGGGTCGACCTTCGGGTGAACGAGCCCGATCTCCTGCCGCGCTCCGATGAGCTTGGCGAAGATGCCGATCGCCTCCGCGTCGCGCTGCTCGAAATACTCTGCCGCGGGATGGCCGGGCGTGGCCGCCTGCCCGCGCAGCATGTACAGGAGACGCGCGCGGGGGCTCGTGTCGATCCCTCGGGAGGCGGCGAGCATGTCCTCGAAATGCTCCAGGCCGTCGGGATCGGGATCGACCGTTCCGCTGAACACGTTCGCGACTCCGGACTCGGCCGCCGTCAGCTCGTCGGCACGCTGGAGGGCCGCGACCAGCAGGTGGTCCTTCGTCGGGAAGTGATACAAGACGGTCGCTTCGCTGATGCCGGAGCGCTCCGCGACGAGGGTGGTCGTGACGCCCTCATGACCCAGTTCGTCGATCAGTTCCAGAACCGCGTTAGCGACGTCCTCTCGGCGTTGCCGAGATCGCGCGTAGGGCCCGCGCTTCGCACCCGTGTTGCTCATTCGATCACCTTACCGAGCGCGCCTCCCGAACCCACGGACAAAACCGCAAATACTCACTATCGCTCGATTTTACTTCCTTCTTCGCATCAATCGGTCACGAAAAAACATCGCACGGGGTAGCTTTTTTATTGAAACCTCCAAGACACTCAACTTTCACCTTGCTTTTCGGGTTGCTTCGGTCGTACAGTTCTCTCACCGAAGGCTCACGCGCCGCTTCAGCGGCCGATAATGCAGGGAACGATGACGATGGCGTCTACGAAGGAAGCACCGGTGGTCGAGAAGCCGACCAGAGAGCAGCGGGCCGAGGCCAAGGCTGAGAAGCTGCGCGACCGCGTCTCGATCTGGCGGGTGATCCCGTGGTCGGCGCACTCGTTCTCGATGAACGCGCTGATCGTCATGACCGGATACTTCACGATCTACGCGACCGATACCCTCAGGCTCAACCCTGCGATCGTCGGCGGCCTCCTCGTCGTCAGCAAGATCCTCGACGCCGCCGGAGCGCTCCTGACCGGCTGGATCGTCGACCGCGCGCCGGAGACGAAGCTCGGCAAGGCCCGGCCCTTCGACCTGATCATCATCGCCTGCTGGGCTGCCACCGCCTTCCTCTTCTCGACCCCGGGCAGCCTCGGCGATGTCGCCAAGTACGCATGGATCTTCTCGTCGTACATCCTGCTCACGGCCCTGTTCATGCCGCTCTATCAGGCCAACAACCCGCTCTTCACCGCCCGCGTCTTCCCCCGCCGCGAGCACTACAGCGATGTCTCGGCGAAGACCGGCCTTGTCACTGTCCTTGTCGCCATCATCATCACCGTCGGGATGCCCATCGCGATCCAGGCGGCCGGGAAAGATCCCGCGGCGTGGTCACTCGTGGCGATCTGTATCGCAATCCCGGCCACGCTCATCGGGCTCATCCGATTCTGGGTGTTCCGCGAGTCGTCCGAGGCCGCTGAGATCCAGGCCGAGCGCGTCAGCATGCGCGAGATCTTCAGCACGCTGCGCCGCAACCCGTATATCTGGGTGCTGTCGGCGATGTCCATCCTTGTCGGTGTGTACGGAAGCATCGCGGCCGGCGCCTACTACTTCCGCTACGTCGTCGGCAACATCGGCCTGCAAGGCCTCGTCGCTGTCTCGTACGTCGCCCTCATCCCGCTGATGTTCTTCTTCCCCGTGTTGATCCGGAAGTTCTCGATCTCCCGCATGATCGCCGTCTCGAGCTTCATCGGGGCGGCCGGTTACCTCGTGATGCTCTTCGCCGGCGCGAATCTCCCTCTGATCATGGCGTCCGCGGTGCTCACCGGGCTCGCTGCCCTCCCCATCAGCTTCCTCGCGCCCGTCCTCATCATCGACAACGCCACGTATAACGAGTGGAAGGGCAACAGGCGGCTGGAGAGCGTCGGGGGCGCATTGTTCTCATTCTCGGGCACCGTGGGAGGTGCGATCGCGGCCGGCGTACTCGGGTCAGTGCTCGCCGTGACCGGATATTCTGGCGCCGCGAACACTCAGAGCGCGACGGCCATCCACGGCATCATCGCTCTCAACAGCTGGATCCCAGCCATCTTCGCCGTTGCAACCGGACTCGTGGCGCTGCGCTACCACCGCCTCGAGCAGAACATGAAGACGATCACTGCCGACGTGCTCGCGCGCCGGGAGGTGCTGGTCGAGTCCGAGGTCATCCCCGGAGCACCACTGACCGGAACCGACGCGGTCCGCGTGGTGCGCAGGGAGCGCAACGCACCCTTTGGGCGCTCCGGCCGTAAAAGGAACGACTGACCAAAACCAGACCAAGAACGCGGTTCTCCTTTTCGAGCCGAAGACGCCTCGCGGGAGGGTCGGCCACCAAGGCGGTCGGCAGCTGCCCGACAACCGAAGAATTGCGCAATTAGCCTTTCGCGTCAGCTGATGTGACTGCAGTCGGTCAGCGGCCCCCGTCATCCGTCCCTCGTGAAGAGCCGTGTACCAGTACTTCTTTCCCGCCTCTTGCCCGCAGCCCATTTGCGCGCGGGTGCTACAGCCCGCTTCGCGTAATCAGTGGCGGATGCAGATCGCACTGTCAGTCGGCCAAGCCGGCGAGCGGTTGACCTGCGAGCATGGCACCGACATCGCTGTATGGAATCTCGCCGCCATGGGGGCTACGGCTATCGAACTCAGGCAGACGTACTGAGCCGCGTTCTGAGCCCTCTCGTAGGCCAAAACGCGCCGCGGCCAGCCGAACTTGAACTGGCCTGCATGGATGATCGCGCCTACGAGTTGTGCGCACGATCGAAGCCACAGATCCAGGCGAGCCTGACATCCGAGCTGCGCTGGGCGCTGCCGGTCGACCTGGTCCACATGACAGCGTCGGCCGCGTCCAGATCGGCCGCACTCCCGGACTGAGATCCCCTACTGGATTCAGCGGTAGCGAGTCCTTCAATAGGCATCACACTTGTCACCCACCGAGGCGGCCTGTGCGGAAATGGAGACAACGGTCATCCCGCGGGTGTGTGCGTCAATGTTCTGCAGGAAGGGGTTGGGGACGCCTCGACGAAGCGTCCCCAACCCCGGTTGCCGTCAGTTACCGGGGATACGGACCGGCTTGATGGCGTTGATCAGATCCCACGAAGCAAGGTTGCTCACGAAGGCGGGATAGATCCACTTGCTCGCACTGGACTTGTTCCACTGCAGTGGTGCGTTGAACTGGTAGCCGTTGGCGTCGACGTTCCAGATCTGGGTCGCAACCGCCGAGCCGAGGTCGATGCCTTGATTCGCGAATGCCTGGTTCTTGAATCGCCTGCTCGCGTCGACGTAGGTGGCGCCGACCGAGTAGTTGACGCTGGGCCAGACTCCGTCTTCGTAGGTGGTCCCGGCAAAGCCGGTGTACGGGAATCCGGTGGAGCCGGGCGGAAGCGCCATGTTCGGCGCACCGAGAGCGTCGCCGTGCGGATCCAGCTGCGACTGGAACAACGACAGCTGTGTGGTGAGCTGCTGCTTGTAGTGGGCGACGTCGACCAAGTCGGGCAGTCCGGCACGTTCGGCGAGGTGCTGCGCGAAGAAGGTCGCCAGCAGGACGCTGTCGTTATCGGTCGTCGGACCCGGCGTGTATCGGTAGTACCCGTGCGTGTCACTCCAGAACGTCGCCTCGTACTCCGCCTTGGCAGCCGTGAGCTGCGTGTTCCACGCGGCGAGGGTGGCGCCGGACTCTCCGACGCGCTGCCCCGTGGTCGTGATTGCTTCAAGGGCAAGAAGGTAGAGCTGCGAATCGTAGGAGTCGACCTTGTTCACCGGGATGACGTCGAACACGTTCGCGTACGGCAGCGGGCTCTTGAGACCCGGGCTCGGGGCGTTCATGTTCGGCGCTTCGGGCAAGTTCGAGCCGGCAGGGATCGTCGCTTGAATGTACGACAGCAGCTTCTGCATCGCGGGATAAGCCCGCTTCAGGAACGCTTTGTCGCCGGAGACTCGTGCGTAGTCGTAGAGCCGGAAGATGTTCTCGCTGGGCCGGTCGATGAACCAGACATTACCCGGCGATGGTTGCGCTCCCTGCGTCCAGGTGACGAACGGGTCCCCTGTGGCGCCGTAGCTCGCCGGATCCGTCGATGAGGTGACGGATGGGTCCCACGGATCTCCGTACGGGTCTGCGAGGACCGCTTCGATCTTGGCCTGGAGGCGGTCGCGCTCGATGGTCGGGAATACCTGTTGGTAGGCCAGATAGCTATAGGTGCCGACCTCCGTACCCATTCCGCCGTTGGCAGCACCTCCGGCGTTCGAGTCGACGCCGAGATAGAGGTGGGTGCCGGGAACGGACGTTCCCAGCCGTTTTCCGCTGGTTGCCGCGACAGAGTCGGATACGAGGCCGCCCTCCCAGAGCGAGGTCTGGAATGGTACCTGCGCCAGTTGGTTGAGCGCACCGGTTCGGAGCGCGACCGGATATGCGGGGTTGTTCGCGATGGGATTCCACCAGCGTTCGACATCCCGCAGGTTCTGGTCGTGTGCTGCCAGCGCGTCTCGTGCGATCGCGAAGCTCTGGTGGAACGGGTAGCTTCCCGGCACGTAGTTGTTCTGCGTGTCTTCCTTCGCACCGTAGAAGTCGGTGTAGCGACGCATCCAGGTCGTGTTGTTGTCAGCGAAGGACACCTGCGGGAAGTCCCAGCTGAGCGCGAACGGCACCGTGGTGGACTCCCCGGGGCGAAGGTCGACGGATACGGAAATGGCGCCTGCGGAGTTGGAGTTGTCGATGGGGCGGTCCGACAGGCTGCCGCTCGAGGTGAAGGGTGCGTAAATGTCGCTGCCGTCACCGTTGCCGTTCCAGGACGTGGTGTACGTGACCGTCTGGCCATGCTGAGGGCGAGCGGCGATGGTCCATTCCGAGTTCGTTGCATCAGGCGTGTCGGACGGATCGTTCGAACTCATGGTGATGGCCTGCACGCCGGTCTTCTTGTCGACCTGATAGGTGTTTGACAGGCCTGTCCGCACAGTCGCCGGCTGCCGGCCATCGTGACCGGGCACGTTCGGCATCGTGAACATGACCGAGACTTTGCTGTTCTGCGCAGTGTGGTTGGCCAGCTTCACGTCGAAGTACGCGAGCGGCAGCGATGTGCGGCGATCCTCGCCGGCGACGATCGGCGAGAAGAACCGCATCGACACGTCCGTCTTGAACGGCGTGTAGCTGGTGTATCCGAACGGATACAGCGCCGCGTAAGAGCCTTCACCCTTGGTCAGGGTGTTCCAAGCAGGGAGGGGCGACTGCCAGGACCGAGCGGCGGAATACGACGACTGCGGGCCGTCCGTTGCGAGAGTCTTCACCGTCGCGGGATCGGCACCCATCTGCTCGCGCACATGGAACGCTGCTTGAGGAAGCGTTCGCATCTCCCACGCGTCGTCCTGGGAACCGCCGAAGAACCACGGTCCGAACGTTCCCGCCTGGTTGATCATGAACGACCCGGCCCCGACGCCTCCCAGCGGGACGCCGAGTCCGGGCACGCTGACCGGCAGCCCTGGAAAACCTGGCGTCGTGGGGCCGGGAGCGATGTCGCCGAGCGGGCGCACTGTTGCTGCGTCCGGTACAGGGAAATAGTCCCGTCCGCCCGGCGAATGAGGCGACGCGCTGGCTGCGGTTATCGGCAGCAGCGTCCCGACGAGAACGGCGGCGACGCTGGCCGCGATTCCCGCGTTCCGTACTCGTTTCGATCTCGGATGATGCAATCTGGTGGATCTGGATACGAACACGGTTCGTCCTCCTGGTCATCGTCGTTGATGGGTGTTGAATCCGCGCGCGTCCATCGCGCGCAGCCTGTGGAGCGTTCAGACCGCCCGAAGCCGCAGTGCGATCCCGGGCCGGGCCGGAAGCTGGAGGCGCTCGGTGCCCTCGTGCGTGCCTGGCAGAGTCGTGATGGTCATCTGCCAGGTGTCGATGATGTCGATTTCCGCGCGCATGCCCTGAGGAACTGTGACGTCGCGGAAACGAGGCCGGTGGTCGCCGAAGTAGATGAGGACGTACTCGCCGGCGACCCCGCCTGTGACGGCATCCCAGTCCCCCGGGAGCGCATCCACCCTTCCGGTCGGCGACTCCGCGACGATCTTCTTCAGGAAGGCGATGCGCGCGGGGCTTTCGCCGTGCAGCCGCCCTCCCCGCGACCACCAGATGATCTCGTCCTCGGACCAGAACGTCTCGCCGTGCGTCAGGTGGCCACCGCGCAGTGTCCCCGACCAGAATCTCTGCACAAGAGCCTCGGCGGTGAGGTTGCCCCAGCCCTGGTCCAGGTCGCCCTCGTAGCCGAACTCGTCGACGGCGACGGGCTTTCCCCAGCGGTGACGCCATTCGTCGATCGGCGCCATCTCGGCGTCGCCGCCCTGGATGCTGGCATGTGTGGCCCAGTCCACCGAGAAGTCGAAGACCTCCAGCCAGTTGTGGATCGACAGCAGATGCCCCACATGATCCTCACGCGCCACTACGCGAGCGAGGCGGTGCCAGTCCTCCGGACGTTTCGTGGTCAGGAGGTCGTACTCGTTGGCCATCGACCACCACACGTTCGCAAAGCCGGCGAGACGCCGCACGACGTAGGTGAGGTAACGCTCGTCCGCCGTCTTTCCGAGTCCGCTGAAGCCCCACCGATCGTACGGGTGGAACAGGATCAGGTCGGCCTCGATGCCCAGGGCGGCTAGCTGCGTGATCCGACTTTCGAGGTTCGCGAAGTAGTCGAGGTCGAATCGGTTGGTGTCCCAGCCGTCGTCGGTGCGCGGGAAGACGAAGCTCTCCGGTTCGTTCTTGTTGTAGAGGTAGTCCTTGGGGAAGAGGCCCATCCGGATCTTGTTGAACGGCGCCTGCGCCAGCGATTCGATCGTCTGGTCCTGCAACCGGGGGCTCTGGTGCGTCCATGCATAGGCGGTCGTTCCGAAGCCCACGAACGGGGTTCCGTCCGAGTAGGCGAGGGTCCCCCGCTCTGCGACGCGGACAGGTCCGGGTGCTGCTCCTTCAGCGACGACGATCGTCCCGCGGATCCCGTCGAGGGACCGCGCGTTCGACTCGGTGACGAACGTCCAGGTGCCCGCCGTCGACGGGAGGAAGCGCACCAGGAATCGTCCACCCCCGTCGTAGAAGCCGCCGACGAGGAAGGTGTCCGAACCCTGCTCGAACCTGGCCTTCAGCTCCACCTCGACGAACGGGTTGCCGTGCGACGGCCCGTCGAACGCGATCTCCACCGTCTCGTTGCGCGATGCCGACTCGGGTGTCCGCACCCGCGCGGAGCCCCGCGGCACACCGTCGGACTCGTAGTCCGCAGCGGGTGCGATCGGCTCCGACTCGTCCGGCTGCTCCGAGGTGTCCTCGATCGTCGCCAAGGTTGCCAGCAGCTCCTCCGCTTTCGCCGTGTCGGGCCTCAGGACGAACTGGAGGAATCCGCCCAGCGGAGCGGTGCGCAACCCCTCCGCGAGCGGCGAGGCGACGACGTCCGGGACCTCCTTCTCGAGAACGGCACGAGCGTGCTCGTTGGCGAGTGCCGAGCTCAACGGGGAGTATCTGTCGAGAGTCTTGTTCATCCGAGGGTTCCTTCCAAGACCGCTGAGCGGTCCGGCATCTTTGCGGTAACGCGCAAGGTGATTTCGCGCACTCGAGCACGCGTATCGGGCAGAGTCGCGCCTTCGGGCGCGAGGGCTTGCGCGAGTTCTGTGAGGGGTTGGTCGAAGAAGGCCAGCAACCGGCCGGCCACTTTCGTTTCGGTGTCGAAGCCGATGCCGGCGAGGCTGAGTTCCCGGAGAAGGACACTCCAGTTGGGCGCATCATCCACGAGGTCGCGGATGGTCGCGGGCGTGGGGTCCCCCGGCTCACGATCGACCGCCCATTCGTGGTCGCCGTGCGCGACGGTGAAGAGACGGGACCCGTCGGGGAGCTTGACGTCTGCTTCCGCCCCTACGGGGATGTGAGCGGTCACGAGCAGACGCCCGTCGTTTCGTCGCCACGCGACCCGGGCATCGCCGTACGGAGTCCGGTGGGTGGTGCTCGCGAAGTCGAGGTCGGCCGGGGGGACCGGCTCGATCCGGATCCGGCGGTAGCCGGGTGCCAGAGGGACAAGTCCCGCGACGCTGCGGTGAAGCCAGTCGGCGACGGCACCGAGCGCGAAATGGTTGAACGACGTCATCTCGCCGGGGTTGATGGTCCCGTCGGGGAGCATGCTGTCCCAACGTTCCCACATGCTCGTCGCCCCCATCGTGACGGGATAGAGCCAGGACGGGCAGCCCGTCTGCAGCAGGAGGCGATGTGCCACCTGAGCGTGCCCGGTGGATGTGAGGGCGTCGCAGATGACTGGCGTTCCGACGAATCCTGTGCTGATGCGGAAGCCGCCGGCGCGCACCAGGTCGGCGAGCCTCCGGCCAGCCGCGGAGCGCTGACTCTCGTCGGCGAACAGATCCCAGACGATCGCCACCGCGTAGGCCGTTGGTGAATCGGATTCCATTCGTCCGTCAGCCGTGACGAAACGTCGGGAGAACGCTGCGCGCGTCTCGTCCGCGAGCCGCGCGTAGCGCGCGTGGTCCTCCGCATAGCCGAGCTGTGCCGCGGTGGCGGCGAGGACGTGCGCCGATCGTGCCAGGTACGCGGTCGCAACCAGAGCGGGGTCTGTCATCGCACGAGCGGGGTCGTCCGGTGGCGCGGCAGGATCCAACCAGTCTCCGAATTGGAAGCCCTGGTCCCAGACGTGCCGGTCGCCGGCCGCGGCCGCGATCCTGTCCACCCACCGCCGCATGCTCGGATATTGGCGCTCCAGGATGCCGGAGTCTCCGGACCTCTCGAACATCGTCCACGGGATGATGGTGCTTGCGTCGCCCCACGCGGCCGTCGGGGACGGGGGCGACCCCGCGCCGATCACATCGGGGACCACGTACGGGACGGTGCCGTCGGGCCACTGCTCTGCAGCAAGGTCCGCCAGCCACGAGGAGAGCAGCCCCGCGGTGTCGAAGAGAGAGAACGCCGTGGGAGCGAACACCTGCGCGTCTCCGGTCCATCCCAACCTCTCATCCCGTTGTGGGCAATCGGTCGGCAGGTCGATGAAGTTGCCGCGCATGCTCCACACGACGTTTTCGTGGAGGCGGTCGAGAAGAGTGTTCGAGCTCTCGAACCACCCGGTTCGTCGCAAGTCCGAGGCGACGACGATCGCTGTGATGTCGGCAGCGGTGAGGTGTGGCACGCCCGTTACTTCGGCGAACCGGAACCCGTGCAGGGTGAATGCCGGCTCGAGGATCCGGTCCGGACCGCCGTCCATGACGTAGCTGTCCGTCGCTTTCGCCGTACGCAGCGGCCGCACTCCGAGTTCCCCGTCCTCCAGGACTTCGGCGTGCCGGATGGTGACCGTCGTGCCGGCCGCGAGACCGCTGGTCCTGAGCCGCACCCAGCCGACGATGTTCTGCCCGAAGTCGACGAGAGTGCGTCCGCTCGGCGACGTCCACACCTTCAGGGCCGGTGCTTCCTGAACAGGTCTCACTACAGGTCCTTCGGCGGCAACGAGCCGTTCTTTGGGGTAATCGACCGACTCGACGGCGTGCCGTCGACCGGTGCGTGCCTCGATCCGGAGATCCGTTGTCTGGCCGTCGTAGAGATCGTCGGCGACGACACCGGACGAGAGAGCGCACCACGAGTCATTCGTTGCGTGGATCTGAACCGAGCCGTCGGCGAGGGTGACCTCGAGCTGGGCGAGGAGCGCGAGACGGTCGCCGTAGATCGCTCGCCGCCCTTCGAATCCGAGGCGCCCGCGGTACCAGCCGTTGCCGAGAGTGAAACCGAGCTCGTTCGCGCCGGCCTCGACGATGCCCGTGACGTCGTACACGTGGTAACGGAGCCGGTGGTCGTACGAGGTCCAGCCCGGGGCGAGGACTTGATCGGAGATCGCCCGGCCGTTGATCGTGGCCTGATAGGTGCCGAGCGCCGTGACGTAGAGGCGCGCGCGGACGATCCGACCCGCGAGGTCGACGTTGCTCAGGAGAATCGGCGCCGCGTCGTCGAGTCCACCGATCTCCGTCGGCGTGATGAAGGACCCGCGCCAATCTGCTGGGTCGAAGAGTCCTGCTTCGACCGTCGCCCACTCGCTCCAGCCGCTGTATTGGTCATCGGCGACCCGAACTCGTACGCGGGCGGATTCCCGGGAGATCAGCGGCCGGCCCGGCCAGGGAACAAGGACTTGATCGTTGGACGCGACTTCGAACCGGTCGAGGCGATCGGCGCGTTCGATCTCGATTTCGTATCGCCGCTGCAGCCATCCGGCGGGTGCGGTCGGAACCGTCCACGACAATCGGGGGCGCTCCGTGCCGATGCCCAGGATCGGGCCGAGCTCAGTGCGATGTTCGAATCGGGGCGGCGTCGGGCTCGACGAGGTGGGCACGTGGTCTCCTAGACGGCAGGCTGCTGCGCGACGGACGCGGACTCGAACGGGCCGGAGGTGGAGAACAGCTTGAGGCGCTGCTCTCGTCGTTCCCGCTGGGCCGCTGGATCTGCGACGGGGGCAGACATTTGCAGCCGGCGCGTGTATTCGTGCGCCGGATGGTAGGCGACCTGGGCGGCGTCACCGATCTCGACGATCTGCCCCTGATACAACACTGCGATCCGATCGCTGATCGAATTGACGACGCCGAGATCGTGGCTGATGAAGAGGTAGGCCACTCCCGTGCGCTCCTGCAGTTCGCGCAGCAGTTCCAGGACCCTGGCCTGGGTGGTGACGTCCAGTGCGCTCGTCGGCTCATCGCAGATGATGACGGCGGGCTCCAGGGCGAGCGCTCGGGCGATCGCGATGCGCTGTCGCTGGCCGCCCGAGAATTCCTTCGGATATCGAGAGCCTGAGTCGGCGGGCAGCCCGACCGAGTCGAGGAGCTTGCGCACTCTGGAACGACCGTCGGTGATTCCGGCGACCTTCAGCGGTTCGACGAGAATATCCTCGACCGTCATCGACGGGTTCAGCGAAGAGTAGGGATCCTGGAAGACCACCTGGATATCGTGTGCCGTCTTTCTCCGTTCCCGGCGTGAGGAGTTGCTGATGGTCTTGCCCCGGAATTCGACCGCGCCTCCGCTGACGGGCGCGAGTCCCAGAACGGCACGCCCGATCGTGGTCTTGCCCGAGCCCGACTCTCCCACCAGGCTCACGGTCTCCCCGGCATGCAGGTCGAACGAGACCTGGTTGATGACGGTCTTCGCCGTACGGCCGGCGCCGAAGGTGACGACCAGGTCCTTCACACTCAGGATCGGTTCGCTCATGACGCCTCCTCGATGATCTCGACGCTCCTGGACGACGCGAGGAGCTCCTGCGTATACGCCTGTTTCGGCGACGCGAAGAGAGACTCGACGTCGGCCTCTTCGACGATGCGTCCGTCCCGCATCACGCTGACCACATCGCAGATGTCTGCGACGACGCCGAGGTTGTGGGTGACCAGGATCATGGCCAGTCCACGCTCCCTGCTCAGCTCCCGCAGCAGTTCGAGAACCTCGGCCTGAACGGTCACATCGAGCGCGGTCGTCGGCTCGTCTGCCACGATCAGCTGCGGCTCCGATGCGATCGCTCCGCAGATGAGCACGCGCTGCGCCATGCCGCCTGAGATCTCGTGCGGGTACATCCTGAACACCTGTTCGGCGTTGCGGATGCCGACACGGGTGAGCAACGCGAGCAGCTGAGCGCGTGCTTCCTTCTTCGAGATCGACTTGACCGCGCGCAGCCCGTAGGTCAACTGGGCGCCGATGGTGAAAGACGGGTCGAGGTTGGACATCGGCTCCTGCGGCACGTACCCGATCTTGGAGCCGCGAGCGGCCGCGAGACCCTTATGGTCGGCAAGCAGGTCGTCGCTGTCCATCCAGATGCTTCCGCCGAGGATGACCGCTTCCTTGGGAAGGATGCCGAGGGTGGAGAACGCGATCTGCGATTTGCCGGACCCGGACTCGCCCACCAGGCCATGAATCTCGCCGGGCTTCACGTCGAGGTCGACGCCGTGGACGACTTCTGTGATCGTTCCGTCCGCCTGGGGGTACCCGACCTTCAGGCCGCGAATGGCGATGACGTTCTCGCCGCGCGGGACGGCTCGCACGGGCGCCGCCGAAGTGTCCGTGGCGAGCGACCGCCGGCTCCGCGTGCTGAGCGGCTTGACCCCGGTGGACTGGAGCTCGTCACGAAGGACGTTTCCAAGGAGAACCAGGCTGAGGATGGTGAGGCTGATCAGCAGGGCAGGCCACCACACGCCGACAGGGTTGTTGTAGATGTTGTTGAAGGCGTCCTGCATGACCGTTCCCCACGACGGCTGCTTGGGATCGCCCAGGCCGAGGAAGTCGACACCGGCCTGGATGCCGATACCGGCAGCGATGATGAAGGCGCTCTGGATGATCACCGGGCCACGCACGGCCCAGAGGACGTGGCGGCCGATGATACGGGTGTTGGAAAGGCCGACCACTCGCGCCGCGTCGACGTAGAGCTCGTTGCGCACATTCACGACGACGGATCGGACGAGCCGGAAGTACGTGGGGGCGACGAGGATGCCGAACACCGCCATCGCGGCGGGGATGTTCGGGCCGGTGAGCGTGTACAGCGCGATGAGCAGGACGATTCCCGGAAGCGACATGATCACGTCGGAGACGAAGGTGCCGATACCCTCGGTCTTCCCGCGGAAGAAGCCCGCGAGAAGGCCGCTCGTGACGCCGACGATGACCGAGACCAGGAGAACGATCAGCGCCCCGACGATGGTCGGTTGCGTACCCCATGCCAAGCGAGAGAGGATGTCGCGTCCCGACTGGTCCGCGCCAAGCGGATGGCCGGGCGAGAACGGCGGCGCGTTGACTGCGCCCAAATCGGTCGTGTTCGGCGGAACGGGCGCGATCACCCAGGCGAACACACCCAGCACGACGACGAGCAGCAGGAAGGCGATGGTGATGGCGCCTTCCGGCTTCATCAGGAGCCGGACGATGAGCGGTCGCCGGCGGCGCGGAGTGGGCTGCGGTTTGACGGACAGCATGAACTCGGTGGTAGGCCGATTCGTCATCGTGTCCTCGCTTTCGGGTTGAGCGCGGCGTTGGCCAGGTCGCCGAGGAGGTTGACCACCAGGACGAAGACGATGGTGACGAGGACGATGCCCATCACGATCGGAACGTCGCCCTGTTGAGCAGAGGTGTTCGCGAGTTGGCCGATGCCGGGGAGTGCGAAGATCTGCTCGACGAAGACGGCGCCGCCGAGGAGGGCGATGGTCTGCAGGCTGAGGACGGTCAGGCCGGGTCCGGACGCGCTGCGCAGCACGTGCCGGAACAGCAGCGGCCGCTCGGGGATACCGCGTGCGCGCAGGGTGCGGACGAAGTCGCGGCCCTGAACATCGAGGACGGCACCTCGGATCTGGGTGGCGGCGCTCGCGACCGATCCGATGAGGAGCGCGATCACCGGCAGTGCGATCGAATGGAGCCACGCGGCAGGGTCGTCGCTGAGGGCGACGTAGCCGGTGGCCGGGAACAATGGAAGCGCGATTGCGAAGGCGAAGACCAGCCCGACGGCGATGATGAACGCCGGGACGGCGGCCCCGAGGACTGTGAGGAACTGGAATACGCGATCGAGCCATCCACCGTAGACGGCCGCTGTGACGCCGATCGCAACACTGAGCAGCAGCGTGAGGATGAGGGTGGCGATCACGAGGGAGAGGGTCACCGGGACCCTGGATGCGAGAGCGTCGTTCACGGACTGTCCCGTGAAGTACGACTGACCCAGGTTCCCGGTGACGACTCCGAGCAGCCACTTCCCGTACTGGACGAGAAGCGGTTGGTCGAGCCCGAGTTTGACGACTTCCTTCTGCACATCGGAGGGCTGGGCGTTCAGCCCGAGCACGCCGCGGGCGATGCCCGCACCGTTTCCGAACATCATGCAGAAGGTCACGAAGGTGACGACGAGGAATACAGCGACGGCTCGCGCCAACTTCTTCAGGATGGAAATCGTCAACATGGAACTCGACCTCTTCAGGGTGTTACTGGAAGTCCCGCAGCAGCGGGTTCAGGCCGCTGAAGTCCGAAGCGGGCTTCACCGTGATCTTGGAGCTGTACGCGAAGAAGCCATCCGGGTACGCCATCGGCACGAACCACGCCTGGTCGGTGATGTACTTGTTGACGTCCTGCTCGGCCTGCTTCTGCTCGGCGCCCGAGGTCGTGGTGATCTTCTGCCAGAGACCGTCGATGGTCGCGTCGTCCTGGTGCGAGACGTTCCAGATTCCGCCGGTGAGGACGTAGTCGTAGATGTCCTGCAGGGACTCGCCGTAGTTGCCCAGCGGCCACAGCGGCACCGGGTACTTGCCGCTGAGCAGCTCGTTGTACATGTTGGGACCGGACAGCGGCTGCTGCTCCACCTTGATGTTGATCAGGCCGAGCTGCTGGGTGACGTACGGCAGCAGTTTGTCGACACCCGTGTTGGCGATCACCGGGATCGTGAGGGTGAAGCCGTTCTCGTAGCCCGCGCTCTTCATCAGGGCCTTCGCCTTGTCGACGTCGTACGGGTACGGGTCCTTCATGCCGGAGATGTACGCGTCGCTGCCGGGCTTGAAGATCTGGTAGGCGGGCGACGCGTTGCCGAGGTACAGCTTGTCGGCGACGGCCTGCTTGTCGAAGACCATGTTCATGGCGCGGCGGACGTCCACGTTTCCGAGGGCCGGGATCGTCTTACCCAGGTGGTCCGTGATCAGCAGCCGCGTGGTCTCGTTCGACTTGAGGGTCTGCAGCTTGAGGTTGGAGGACTTCGCCTGGTTGACGGTCGCGGTGGTGATGAGCGAGCCGTCGAGCTGGCCCGTCTTGAGGGCGCTCAGGGCGGCGGTGTCGCTGGCGATCACCTTGACCACCAGCTTCTTGTACGGGTACGTCTTGCTGTCCCAGTAGTTGTCGTTCTTGGTGAACGTGTACACGGAGCCCTGGGTGGTGTGCGACGTGTCGAGGTTGTACGGACCCGAGCCGATCGGCGCCTTGAAGTCCTTGCTCGAGATCGTCTTGGGTGCGGCGATCGGCACATTGCAGGTGTTGAGGACGATCAGCGGGTTCGAGGCCGGCCAGGTCAGGCTGACGTGGGTGGCGTCGGGCGCGTCGACCTTCAGACCCTTGTAGCGGGCAGAGCCGGCACCCTGGGTGGCGGCGTAGTCGAACGTGGCCTTGACCGCGGCCGAGTCGGCTGCTTCGCCATCGGAGAACTTCTGCCCGGATCGCAGCGTCGCGGTGATCGTGCGCTGGTCATCGCTGATCTTCCAGTCCGTTGCGAGGCCGGCGAGCGGCTTACCGAACTTGTCGCATCGGATCAAGGTGTCCCAGACGGCCATCGCCGGGTAGTTCTGGTACGACGGCTGGTTCGTGGGGTCCCAGCCGGTGATGTCCTGGGTCATGCCCAGGGTGAGGAGATCCTTCGAACCTGACGAGGACGAGGAGGATCCTGACGTGCAGCCGCTGAGCGCGACCGCTGTGACCAGGACCGGGACTGACAGAGCGAGGAGCGCTCGTCGTCGGGTGCTTCGCATTGCAACTCCTTTGTTGGGGATGGCGCTGTGTTCGAGACGCTCTGAAACGATCCAATGAATGTGCATCGTTCTACGTGTCGGTAAAGAATACGCACAAAGAAAGCCGGTTCAACTAGCATTCTTTTGCGCAAAATGGTTTCAATTCGATGACATTGCTTCTTGAGCGTCTGTCGAATAGGGTCAAAACGAGATGTCGGTCAACGGAGTTCCGCCGGAGGACACGCCGCGTCGCCGCGCCACGATTCACGACGTGGCGGAGGCCGCCGGAGTGTCCGCCTCCGCTGTGTCCAAAGTCCTCCGCTCAGCGTCGGGGGTCAGCCCCCAGATGCGGGCGCGGGTGACTGCGGCGATCGAAGCGCTGCATTATCGTCCGCACGCAGGCGCCCGGCAGATGCGCGGGCGGTCGTACACGATCGGTGTGATGGTCACGGAATTCGCGAGCCCGTTCCAGCCCGAGATCGCGGAAGGCATCAGCGGCGCCCTGTCGGACACCCCCTACCAGGAGATCGTCGTCAGGGGCGGCCTGGATACGGATAGCCAGCGGCGCAGCCTCGAGGCCCTGTTCGATCGCCAGGTCGATGGCGTCGTCGTGATCGCCCCCGTGATGTCCCAGGCGTGGCTCGAGGATCTCGGCAGGTCGATTCCGACGGTGATCGTGGCTCGGCACGGTGCGCCCCGGAATTTCGACACCGTGGTCGACGATGACCGCTTGGGCGCGCGTCTGATGGTGGATCACTTGGTTTCGATCGGTCACCGCGACATCGCCCACACGAGTCAGCCGTCCGGCGGATTGCAAGGTCAGTACGTGCTCTCGCACACAGAGCGGCAGCGAGGATACGAGCAGGCGATGCGCGATCACGGGCTCGAGCCCAATGTCGTCGTGACGCGCTACTCGGAGGAGGGCGGCTACGAGGCCGCTCGAACCCTCCTGGCCTCCCCCGAACGTCCGACGGCCATCTTCGCCGGCGCGGATATCGCCGCACTCGGCGTACTCCGCGCAGCAGACGAGCAAGGCCTGCGGGTTCCCGAAGATCTGGCAATCGCAGGCTACGACGACATCGCGGTCGCCGGGGTGTCCAGGATCGGATTGACCACGGTGAACGAGTCGAGCCGCGAGACCGGTCGGATCAGCGCCCGCCTGCTCCTGGAGCGCATCGGCGGACGAGTGGAACCGCTTCGCTACTTGGTCACACCGCAGCTGATCATCCGGTCGACCACCGATCCGGAGTGGTCTCCGCGCTCCAGCGGCCCGCTCGCACGCACCGTCTGACGCGATCGACGGAGATCACCGGAGCACCCTCGCCTGCGCTTCCACTTCGTGACGGGTCGACCGTCCCATTTCCGCGCATATTCTTTCACGCTTGAACGGTCTTGCACTTGAGTCGATTCAATGCGATGATGAATGAAGACTTGTTCTTGCATAGAAATGCAATCTGATGGGAAGCCATGATTCACCTAGACCCTCCTCCCGCGCTGAGTGTCGACGAACACGCACGTCTCCGCTGGCTGACGGCCCGGAACGAGATCGCCGCTGCCGACCCCGCGACGCAGAATGAACTCCTCCACACGTGGGCGAACGGCATACGCCGTTCGGTCGTGAGCATGATCGACCGCGCGCAGCTCGGCCATATCGGCGGCGACTTCTCCGTGACCGACATCCTCACCGTCGCCTACCTGGCGGTCCTCGACGTCGACCCCGCGACACCCGCAGCAGCCGGCCGCGACCGATTCATCCTTTCCAAAGGACACTGCTCGGCCGCGCTCTACTCCACCCTCGCCTCCTGCGGCTTCTTCGCACCCGACCGCCTCTCTTCGTTCATGGAGCCTCTGTCACCGCTCAACGGCCACCCGAACCGCAACAAAGTCCCCGGCGTGGAAACGAACACCGGACCGCTCGGTCACGGACTGCCGGTCGCCGTCGGCGCGGCCATCGGAGCCAAGCTCAACGGCGATGGAAGCCGGGTGATCGTGGTCACCGGCGACGGCGAACTGCAGGAGGGCTCCAACTGGGAGGCCTTCATGTCCGCCGCTCACTTCGGACTCGACAACCTCACCGCCGTGGTCGACCGCAACCGGCTGCAGCAGGGCGCGCGCACCGAAGACACCAATCGGCTCGACCCGCTCGATCACAAGCTGGCGTCGTTCGGCTGGGAGGTCCGCGAAATCGACGGGCACGACTACTCCCAGTTGCTTGCCGCGTTCGGCCCCTCCAGCACAGGCGAACCCGTCGCCGTGATCGCGAACACGATCAAAGGCAAGGGCGTCTCATTCATCGAAGACCGCGTCGAATGGCACCACAAGGTTCCTTCCGCCGAGCAGGTCGAGCAGGCCCTGAAGGAGCTGGCATGACTACCACCGAAGCCCCTGTCCAGACCTATGACAACCGGGTCGCGTTCGCCGAAGAGCTCATTGCGCTGGCGGAACAGGACTCCCGCATCGTCGCGGTCTGCAACGACTCGGTCGGATCCAGCAACCTCGGCGGCTTCCGCGAGCGATTCCCCGACCGGCTGATCAACGTCGGAATCGCGGAGCAGAACATGGTGGGGGTCGGCGCCGGTCTGGCCAACGCCGGACTGATCCCGTTCGTCTGCGGAGCCGGTCCCTTCCTCACGGGGCGAGCCCTCGAACAGGTCAAGGCCGACGTCGCGTACAGCCGGCTGCCGGTGATCCTGTGCGGGATGAGCCCCGGCGTCGCTTACGGCGAGCTCGGCCCCACCCACCACTCGATCGAGGACTACTCGTGGCTCCGGGCCCTTCCCGGCCTGGATATCGTCGTCCCGGCCGACCGCAGCCAGACCGTTGCAGCTATTCGTAGCGCCGTAGAGAACCCTCGGCCGACGTACATCCGCGTCGGCCGCTACAAGGTGCCGGATCTCCCCTCGGAGACCTCCACACTCGATCGTGGCCGGTTCCAGCAACTCCGCGATGGGAGCGACGTCACCATCATCGCCGCCGGCACCATGGTGTCCCGAGCGCTCGCGGCCGCCGATCTGCTCGAGGCAGACGGAACGTCGGCACGCGTTCTCAACGCCGTCTATCTCGCTCCTCTCGACATCGACGCGATCAACGACGCCGCCGGCCACACCCGTGCGATCGTCACGGTGGAGGAGGCCAATGTCGCCGGCGGGCTCGGCGCGGCAGTCGCCTCTGCCGTCGTCGCCGGAGCGGACCGCGTGCCGGTCGAGATTCTCGGCTTCCGCGAATTCGCCCCGACGGGCAGTGCTACCTTCCTCCTGGAGTACGCCGGGCTCACAGCCCCTGACATCCACACCGCGGCCCTGCGAGCATTGTCCCGATGAAGCACAACCACGACGGAGTGATCCTCACGGTCGACCAGGGCACCGGCTCGACCAAGGGGTTGGCCATCGCCGCATCCGGTGAGCTGCTCGGCACCGCATCCGTCCCCATCGGACAGTCCCATCCCCAGCCGGGATGGGTCGAACAGGATGCATTCGAGATCGCACGCTCGGTGGAGTCCGTGCTGGCCACCCTCCGGGCTCAGACCGACGCGCCTGTCGCCGGGATCGCGCTCAGCACACAGCGCGAGTCCGCGGTCGTCTGGGACACTGCGACCGGCACACCGCTCGGCCCCGTGCTCGGATGGCAGGACCGCAGAACCAGCGACACCGCCGAGAAGCTCAACGCGTCGATGGTCGGTCAGGAGGTCTGGGACCTCTCCGGGCTGCCGGTCGATGCGATGTTCTCCGCTCTGAAGTTCTCCTGGATACTCGACCGCATCGACCCCGATCGTCGGCGCGCAGCAGCCGGCGAGATCACCCTCGGCACCGTCGACGCATGGCTGCTGAACGACCTGACAGGGGAACGACGCATCGAACGCGGAAATGCCAGCCGCACTCAGCTGGTCGACTTCCGCACGGGTCAGTGGAGCGATCTGCTTCTCGAGGTCTTCGATATCCCACGGGCCGCGTTGCCCGACATCGTCGACTCCGATACTCGGAGTGAACCTCTCACGGATCCGCGCCTCGAGGGGGCTCCGGTGAGGAGCGTCTTCGGCGACTCGCACGCCGCACTGTTCGGCCACGGGATCCGACGCGAGGGCGCCGTCAAAGTCACCTACGGAACCGGCTCTTCGGTGATGGGACTCACCGACGCCGTCCGTTCCGGGTCGCTGGCGAACACCATCGCATGGTCGCGGTCCGGAGCCCTCGCCCACGCATTCGAAGGCAACATCCTCTCTACCGGTGGCACTCTCGTCTGGCTCGCCGATCTCCTCCGAACCGACGTCGCCGAACTGATCAGCCTCGCCGAGAACGCCCCTCCTGCCCCCGTCGACCTCGTCCCGGCATTCGGCGGGCTCGCCGCCCCCTGGTGGGACGACAGCGCGGTCGGTCTCATCAGCGGGCTGACGTTGGGCACGACGCGGGCTGAGCTCGCACGCGCAGCTCTCGAATCCATCGCTCTCCAGATCGAAGACGTGCTCGCCGCCGCGGACCGAAGCGGAGCGTCACGCATCGACGAGGTCTACGTCGACGGCGGCCCCGCGCAGAACGACTTCGTCATGCAGCTGCAGGCCGACCTCTCCGGCCGAACGATCATCCGGCCCGAGCTGAGCGCGCTGTCTGCGCTGGGGGCAGCCTGGCTGGCAGGCCAAAGCGCCGGAATGTGGAACGACGAAACACCTCCCTGGAGCACCAACAACTCGAAATTCGAGCCGCAGAGCCTCTTCTCCGAACGCTCAACGCGAAACGGCCGTTGGCAGACGGCGATCGACCGGTCTCGACTACGCCCGACCAAACGTCCTGACTTCACCACAGACACGCTGAAGGAGATCTCATGAGCAACCAGAAGTACGGTGCCGGCATCTGGCACTTCGCGACCTATGTGGACCGCTACGCCACCGACGGCTACGGCGAGCCGCGCACCATCATCGACGCCATCGACCTCGCCGGCCAGGTCGGCGACCTCGATGTCGTCGACCTGAACTACCCGTTCTTCGGCGGCGACTTCAGCAACGAGCAGATCAAAGAGGCGCTCGACCGCAACAAGCTCTCCGTCATCGGCATCACGCCGGAGATCTACACGCGCGTCTTCGCCAAGGGGTCCTTCACCAACCCCGACCCGGGCGTCCGCCGGCTCGCGCACGAGCTGATCACCGACGCCGCGAACCAGGTGCGCGCGTTCGGCGCCGAGTACGTGAAGCTGTGGCCCGGGCAGGACGGCTGGGACTACCCGTTCCAGGTCGACCACGGCGCGCTGTGGAAGGCGTCGCTCGACGGCGTCGGGCAGCTGGCGAGCGAGAACCCGGACCTGAAGTTCGTCATCGAGTACAAGCCGCGCGAGCCGCGCGTGCACATGAGCTTCGACTCGGTCGCCCGCACCCTGCTCGGCATCGAGAAGATCGGCCTCCCCAACGTGGGCATCCTGCTCGACTTCGGGCACGCGCTCTTCGGTGGGGAGTCCCCGGCCGACTCGGCCCAGCTCGCGATCGACTACGGCCGGCTGTTCGGGATGGATGTCAACGACAACCTCCGCTCGTGGGACGACGACATGATCGCCGGCACGGTGCACCCGATCGAGCTGTTCGAGTTCTTCGTCACCCTGCGCAAGAACGGCTGGGAGGGCGTCTGGCAGCTGGACCAGTTCCCGTTCCGCGAAGACTCGGTCGGTGCTGCGAAGTCGGCGATCCGCTTCCTCAAGAAGGTGGAGGAAGGCCTCGACAGGCTCGACTTCGACGCGCTGGCGCAGGCGCAGTCGAGACAGGACGCCGTGACCGCGATGACGCTCGCGCAGAACGCCCTCTACGGCTGGTGACGCACGAAAGTCTCCTTTCCGCCGCAGCTAGAGTGGGCGCCATGAGCGATTCGGCGAGTCCCGCCTCCCCGTGCAGTTCGCCGACGAACGTTTGTCGCTCGTCACCAAGGTGGCCAAGCTGTACCACGAGGCGGGGCTGCGCCAGCCGGAGATCGCCGAGAGACTGAACCTCTCTCAATCGCGGGTGTCCCGACTGCTCAAGCAAGCCACGGAATCGGGCATCGTGCGGACAGTGGTCGTCTCTCCCGCCGGGCTCTACGCGGACATCGAGGAAGCGCTCACCGAACGCTACGGGCTGATGGACGCCGTCGTGGCGGAGCCGATCGCGCCGGACGACCTGTCGATGCTCGCCGCACTCGGGTCGGCCGCAGCCACCTACCTGGAGAGCGCCCTGTCCACCGCGGAACGGATCGGTATCTCCTCGTGGTCCCAGACCCTCCTGGCGACAGTCAATTCGATGGCTCCGATCGGGCCGGTCCGCGTCTCCCGCGAGGTCGTCCAGGTTCTCGGTGGCGTGGGCCGGCCGGACGTGCAGGTGCAGGCCAACCATCTCGCCGACCAATTCGCTCGGGTCACCGGAGGGACCCCCCGATTCTTCCCCGCCCCGGGCATCGTCGGGTCGAAGGCCGCCCGCGACGCACTCATGGACGATCGCTACTTGGGCTCCATGGTCGAGCAATGGCAGGACCTCAACGTCCTGCTGGCAGGCATCGGTGCGCTCGAACCCTCCACCCTGCTCGCCTCTTCCGGCAACGCGGTCGATGAGGTTGAGACCGAGGCGCTTCAGGCGGCCGGCGCCGTCGGCGATGTGTGCCTCCGCTTCTTCGATCAGAATGGCGAGCTCGTCCAGACCGACCTGAACGACCGAGTGCTCGGGATCACCAGCGAGGCGCTGCGCGCCATTCCCCGACGGATCGGCATCGCCGGCGGCGAGCGCAAGCACGCGGCCATCCGCGGCGCGGTGCGTGGCGGCTGGATCAACATCCTCATCACCGACCGGACGACAGCCATGCAGCTCCTCGCCGACGACTGAGCGCCGCCGGGCTCTGCGCATTCCCTCCCTACTTCAATCAAGGAACAAAGCTCATGAAGCGCCGAATCATCATCAACACGGACGCAAAGAACGAGGCCGACGACCAGTTCGCCGTCGTTCACGCGCTGCTCTCCCCCACACTGGATGTCGCCGGAATCATCCCGGCGCACTTCGGCACACGTCGCACCACCGAAAGCATGCTCGAAAGCCGGCACGAGGTCGACCTCCTCCTCGAGCTGATGGATCTGGACGGCCAGGTCGAAGTCGCCAACGGCGCCCCGCGCGCTTTGGACGACGCGGCCATCCCCGTCGACTCCGATGGTGCACGCCTGATCATCCGCGAAGCCCACAAGAAGGGTCCGCTCTTCGTGACCTTCCTCGGCCCGCTCACCGATATGGCCAGCGCAATCCTCCTCGACCCCTCGATCATCGAAAACTCCGACCTGACGGTGGTCTGGATCGGGGGCAGCCCGCACGACGGCGTTCACGGCGGCGAACCGCATGGCGAGTTCAACGCGAGCAACGACGTCATCGCAGCCAATGTGGTGCTCGCCTCCGGTCTGACGGTGTGGCAGATCCCCTGGACGGTTTACAGCATGGTCTCCGTCGGCTTTGCCGAACTCGACGAGCGCGTCGCTCCGTACGGGCAGCTCGGCGAATACCTCGTGCAGCAGCTGAAAGAGTGGAATGCCGCCTACGTGCAGCCCGAGCGGGAATGCCATTCGCTCGGCGACTCGCCGGCGATCGGTGTCGTCTTGAATCCGGGGGTGCCGTCTGGCGCCACCATCCGGTGCGGCGAATCGACGCGGACGGCAGGCTGATGAGTCTGATCGTGGAAGGCCGGACCGTGAGAGTCGCGGACAGTGTCGACGTCCGCTACCTGCTCGAAGACATGTTCGCCAAGATCAAGCGCTTCGCCGCCTCGAACACGTGAGCTTCGCTCCGCTACGAGAGAATCGACAATGTGGCCTCGATGCGAGTAACACTGACCGACATCGCGAAAGCGGCGGGTGTCTCGGTTTCCACCGCGTCACGGGCTCTCACCGGGCGAGGCGACCTCACCCCCTGACGCGAAATCGTGTTCTGCGGGCAGCGAGCGAGCTGGGCTACGACGCAGGGCAGACAGCCAAGGGCCGTCCGACCACACGTGACCTGCGGCTCATCGAGCTCGTGCTCGGCAGCTTCGACGACGCGTGGACCGACGCGATCGTGGCCGGCGCGCGACAAGGCGCCTTCGAGCACGGATTCGATCTGGTCCTCACGCTCGAACGTGACGATCCCACCGACGACTGGCCGACCCGGGTGGCACGACGACGCCCCTCAGGCGTGATCCTGGGGATCATCCGCCCCACGACGCGTCAGTTGGACGAGTTGGCTGTGGCCCGCATCCCGATCGTCCTCCTCGACCCGCAGTCGGATCCGCACGGGCAGCTCGCGAGCATCGGAACCACCGACTGGCAGGGCGGCTACGACGCCGGCACACTCCTCGCCGCCACGCCGGTCGAACGTTTCGCCGTCGTGTGCGGAACACCCGCCTTCCGGTTCGGCCGGGCCCGTGAAGACGGATTCCGTTCCGCGATCGCCGACCACCGGGGCGACGTCTCGATCAGCAGGGTCGACTCGAGTTGGTCAGGCGCGGACGTCACCCCGGAGCTGCGCCGCGCCCTCAGCGAGTCGGACACGCCCATCGGGGTCTTCGCCTGCAACGACGAGATGGCGCTCACCGTCTACCGCGCGGCACAGGACCTGCGGCTGCGGATCCCTCAGGACGTCAGCGTGGTCGGCTACAACGACGAACCCAGGGCAGCCCTCGCCACCCCACCGCTCAGCTCGGTCAGTCAACCGCTCCAGGCGATGGCCCAGCGGGCAGTGCAGCTGGTCAGCGAGCTCCGGATTCGTGACCAGGAGCGCTTCGAACGGATCGAGCTCGCGACCAGGCTCATCGTGCGGGAGTCAACGCTTCCTCCGCGGACTCCGCACTGACGACCGATCCGGTGAATGCGCCATGAAGCGGTAGGTATCGCACCGACCGCACGACCGACCGGGAGCCACTCGCCCCCAGCGCCAGCATGCGTCCGGTGAAACCGCCGGCGACCTCGGTGGAGAGGTACCGTCCATCCAATCGTGCCACCGTATGCAGTCCCACGCCGTCGCGGTAGGCCAGCACGATGTCGTCCGGACCGCCGTGCCCGAACGGAACCGTCGGAGACTCCGCTGCCACGCTTGCGATGACCAGCGAGATCTCGTCCGGTCCGACGGCGACCCGGGCCACATCCGAAATCGCGTCGCCGATACGGACGCTCGCTGTGAGCGTCCCCTCCCGCCATTCGAGGCCGTACCAGTGCCGATCGTCCATGCGGAGGCGGAGTCGTCCCGAGTCCAGGAACCACGCTTCTGCGCTCCAGCTCAGGTCGCGCACCCGACGACACAGCAGCGCCGCATCCGATCCGTCGCCCGGCACCAGGTCGGCGCCTCCGCCCGGCAGCGGCGTGAGCACCGCTGCGGGATCGCCTCCCGGGCTCACCCAGTCCGGTGCGAGAGCGGCGCCGGAGAAGTCCTCGACGAAGGAGGTCTCCGCCGCCCCGACCGCGTAACGGTTCTCGTCGAAGACGGGCCATCCGTCGACCCAGTCGACACCCGCCACGAACGTCTCCCGGCCCAGAACGTGGAAGCCGGGTGTGGAGCCGCTCGGCCTCACTCCCAGGTACACGGCCGCCCAGCGCCCGTCGGGCGTCTCGACGAGATCGGCGTGGCCGACGTTCTGAACCGGGTGCCCGCTGCTGCGGTGCGTGAGGATCGGGTTCCACGGGCAGGGATCGAAGGGACCCGCCGGGGAACTGGACCGCGCGACGGTCACGCTGTGCCCTCTCTCGGTTCCGCCCTCCGCGAGAAACAGGTACCAGAAGTCGCCGATCCGATACAGGTGAGGACCCTCGGGAGCGACCATGCCGGTCCCCTGCCAGACCGCGTAGTCCGACCCGAGAAGCCGCCCCGTCCCGAGATCGATCGGCGCCTGGCGGATGCCTCGGCCACCGTCCTCGAAGTTCAGCGCGTTCCAGGTCAGGTAGCACGTTCCGTCCTCGTCCCAGCACACGTCGGGATCGATTCCGACGGCGCCCGGGACGAAGACCGGATCGCTCCACCCGTTCGCGGGATCGTCGGTGCTCAGGATGACCTGCCCGTGATCGAAATCGCTGACATTGGTCGTGATGAACCAGAACCGGCCGTCGTGATGACGAAGAGTCGACCCGTAGATCCCGGTCGACGGACCGTCGAGGCCGTGGAGGAACTGGCTGCGACGATCCAGGATGTTGCCCACCTGCGTCCACTCGAGCAGATCCCCGCTTCGGAACAGCGGCGCCCCGGGGAAGTACTCGAAGCTGGAGTTGGCGAGATAGTAGTCGCCCCCGACCTTGCAGATGGTCGGGTCCGGATGGAAGCCGGGCAGGATGGGTCGCATAAGCACACCCTGAATCGGAGTCGTCGACGAGTCCAGCCGATCACCCACTATTGCGCAAAAGGCACTGACCCGATTCGAGAGCACAGAGAATGGAGAGCGTCACACGTCCAAGGAGGCCAGTTGCCCAGCGTTGCGCCGTGGAAGCCCCTCGAACTCGAGTTCTCAAGCGCCCTCCCCTACGCCGACCCCTACTCCGATGTGGACGTCACCGTCACCTTCGCGTCACCGTCAGGCGGCACACTGTCGCGGCCGGCGTTCTGGGATGGCGCACGAACGTGGCGGGTGCGGTTCGCGCCGACCGAGCCGGGTCGCTGGACCTACTCGACAAGCGCCACAGTACCGACGGATGCCGGCCTGCACGGTGTCACCGGAGCGGTCGACTGTCTCGCCGACGATGCCGCCGGCGGCAGTCGCGGCTTCTTGGAGGCGGCTCCGTCCGGACGTCACCTCCAGCGCCGTGACGGGACGCCGTTCTTCTGGCTGGCGGACACGCACTGGCGCTTCGCCCGGGAGCGGTGGGAGGAATCCAACAAGCCCGGTTGGTCATCCCAGTTCCGCGACACCGTCGATCTGCGCGTACGTCAAGGGTTCACCGTCTACCAGGGGAATCTGCTCTCCTACTCGCCCCCCGACTTCTGGTCCACGGCCGCCGGCCGCTCCACGATCGATGTCGCGTTCTTCCGCGACGTCGTGGATCCGCGGATGGCCTATATCGCAGAGGCGGGACTCGTCCACGCTCTCGGCCTCGGCTGGCATCACGCCGCCGATGGCGACCCCGCTGCGCTGATCCGCCTCGCCCGGTACGTCGTCGCCCGCTACGGCGCATACCCCGTGGTGTGGACACTGGGCGGGGAGGCCGCGGGATACGACGCCGCTCGACGCACCGACCGCATCGCCGCCTGGCGCGACGTCGCTCTCACCATCAGGGACCACGACGACTACCGCCACCCGATCACGGCCCACCTGACCACCGAGAGACCGATCGCCGACTACTACCAGGACGAGGACTGGCTGACTTTCACGCTCAACCAGCTCGGCCACGGCGACCTCGACATGAGCCCGTCGCACTGGACAGAGCACCTGACCCGGTACCCCGGCCGGCCCCTCGTCGAAGGAGAGAGCTTCTACGAAGGCCTCATCAGCGTCGAACCCACCGGTCGCCGCCCGGTCACCGACGTGATGATGCGCCAGGTCGCGTATCGCGCCATCCAGTCCGGTTGCTGCGGGTACAGCTACGGCGCCCAGGGCTGCTGGAACGGCGCATGGGACCGGTCCGTGTCGGAGATGTCCTGGGGCTCGCTCGCCTGGTACGAGGGCGTCGACCTTCCCGGCGGTCGGCAGCTGGGCTACATGCGCCAGCTCTACGAGTCCCTGCCGTGGACCGCGCTGCGCCCGGCGGCCCACCTGTTCACGGCCGACAGCGGCATCAACCAGACCTTCTATCGGCCGTTGGTCGCAGCGGACGACAGCACCAGCACAGTCGTCCTCCACTTCGGGGAGACCTATCGGCCCGACGAAGGAGGCGGCGTGCTCCGCGATCTGGCCGGATCCGCGTATCGGGTCGAGTGGTTCGATCCGAGAACGGGCGAGCGGTCCGCCGTCGCGGCCGAGGCTCGTCCTCTCGACGGGCGCCTCCCCGTCCCGCCCACACCATCGCCTGAAGACTGGGTGCTCATCGCGCGCACAGTCGAATCGGAGAACACATGAAAACGTCCTTCAACGCCGACTGGATCGTCCGGCCGAATGTCAGCATCTTCACCCAGCTCAACGCTGACGCGGACGAGTCCGAGACGATCACCCTTCCCCACGACGCGATGCTCGATCTTCCGCGGGACCCGTCGATCGGCCCATCGACCGGATACTTCTCCGGCGGTTCCGTCGCCTACACGAAGCAGTTCGACGTGCCCGACGAATGGCGGGACAAGAGGGTCAGCGTCGAGTTCCAGGGGGTCTATCGCGACGCGACGGTGTTCGTGAACGGCGCGTACCTCGGTCAGCGCCCCTCCGGCCACAGCCCGTTCCGGATCGCCCTCGACCCGGCGCTGCGCTACGGCGAGACGAACGAGATCCGGGTCGAGGCCCGAGCCCACGAAGACGCCCGATGGTATTCGGGGCTGGGGATCTACCGCGACACCGTCCTCACCGTCTCCGGCCTGCTGCACCTGAAGGCGGACGGAATCCAGGTCACGACGCCGGACGTGGACGACGAGCGCGCGGTCGTCGAGGTCTCGACCACGCTGCTGAACGAGGGCGTGAACACGCGCACCGTCCGCGTCGCGATCGACATCGTGGACGCGGAGGGACAGACCGTCGCGAGCGGCTCCAGTCCGGTGACCCTCGCTCCCGGCGAGACGGCCACCGCGCACCAGAGGCTGTATGTGTCCACTCCACGCCTGTGGGAGCTGGACTCCCCCACCAGTACTCCGCGCAGATCCAGGTCACGGACGGCGACGAAGCTGTCGACGAAGACACCGTGCGATTCGGCATACGGACGCTCCGACTGGATCCGACGCACGGGCTGCGCCTCAACGGCACGCCCATCAAGCTCCGTGGCGCCTGCGTGCACCATGACAACGGGGTTCTCGGCGCTGTCTCGATCTACCGCGCAGAAGAGCGTCGAGTCGAGCTGCTCAAAGCGGCCGGTTTCAACGCGATCCGGGCTGCGCACACCCCCTCAGTCCTGCGGCGCTGGACGCCTGCGACCGGCTGGGGATGCTGGTCGTCGATGAGGCGTTCGACATGTGGACCAAGGGTAAGAATCCCTTCGACTATTCGCTGGCCTTCCCCGAGTGGTGGGAGCGCGACATCGAAGCGATGGTCGCGAAGGACATCAACCGGCCGTCGGTCGTCATGTACTCGATCGGCAACGAAGTCCTCGACGCCGGCAACGCGCTCGGCGCCCGGTGGGGTCGACGACTCGCGGAGAAGGTCCGCGCGCTCGATCCCACGCGCTTCGTCACCAATGGGATCAGCGGCTTCGTCGCCACGATCTCCGACATCCTGCCGGAGTTCCGGGCGCAGGCGGGCGAGCTCAGCACGCAGGTCGGCGTCAACGACCTGATGTCGCAGCTCGGCGACCTCATGGACCAGATCTCCCTCTCCGACGTCGTCACCGACAAGACCGAGGAGTCGCACTCCGTCGTCGACGTCGTCGGCCACAACTACGCTCACGAACGGTATCTCGCCGACGCGAAGCGGTTCCCCGACCGGGTGCTGATGGGCACCGAGACCCTCGCGAAGAAGATCGACGAGATCTGGCCGCTCGTCACTGAGAACGCCCACGTCATCGGCGACTTCACCTGGACCGGCTGGGACTACCTCGGCGAGGCGGGACTGGGCCTGGTCGCGTACGCGGACGCCGACGCGGACAGCCCTGCCGACCCTCAGGCGTTCCCTACTCTGCTGGCGTGGGCCGGCGACATCGACATCACCGGTCACCGTCGTCCGGCGTCCTACTACCGGGAGATCGTCTTCGGGCTGCGCACCGCTCCCTACATCGCCGTGCACCGCCCTGAAGCGCGCAGCGGAAAGGCAACGGCGCACAGTTGGGCCTGGACCGACACCATCGGATCGTGGACGTGGAACTCCGCCCCCGACACTCCGCTGACCGTCGACGTCTACAGCCCTTCGCCGGAGATCGAGCTCATCCTCAACGGGCGGTCGCTCGGCCGTCGTCGAACGGAACGTCATATCGCCGGTTTCGAGGTTCCGTATGAAGCCGGGACGCTCGAAGCGGTGGCCATCGACAACGGCACCGAAGTCGGCAGACACGCACTCGTCTCAGCGGGCCCGGTGCGGGCCCTGCGCGTCGCGGCCGACCGGCCGGAGATCCGCTCGGACGACTCGGACCTCTCCTACGTCACCGTCGAGCTCGTTGACCCGGACGGTGTGGTCTCGACCCTCGGCGACCGTCCGGCCATCGTCACTGTCGCGGGGGCAGGTGTGCTTCAGGGGTTGGGAAGCGCCAGGCCCGTGACCGACGAGAGCTACACCGCCGAGACGCACACGACCTTCGAAGGACGTGCACTGGCCGTGATCAGACCAACCGGAACGGGTCCCATCGAGATCACGGTGACCGCGGACGGTCTGGCCCCGGTCACCGTGACCGTGACAGCGGTCTGAGCGTCAGTCCCTGCTCAGCCGCGTCACCGTCCAAGGACGCACGACCAACCAGAGTGCGAGCATCGCAACGATCATCGCCGTGACGACGATGATGCCGAGGCTCGCAGCACCCGCTTTCCCGAGAAGGCCCGGGAGCGGCGACACGACGCCTCCGGCGATGGAGTTCGCGAAGCCCGTGATCGCCGCGGCCGACCCAGCACGCCCCCGGTGGTCCTTGAGCGTGAGGATGGACACGCAGGGGTTGGCGAACCCGGATGCCGAGACGAAGACGAAACTCACGGCCGCGACGCTCAGGAAAGGCGCGTGCGACAGGCCCAGCAGCGTCAGCGCTGCACCGCTCGCGAGCATGACGGTCAGCACACCCGCCAACATCCATGCCGGCTCCAACCATCGCATCAGCCGCGCCGAGACCTGCGTCGCGGCCAGCAGACCGAGCGCGTTGACGGCGAACAGCAGGCCGAATTGCTGAGCATCCAGGCCGAACCCGTCCTGGAAGATGAATGGCGTCGTCGACAGGTAGGTGATCACCGTGGCGAAAACCATGGCGGCGATCACCGCGACACCCACGAAGGCGCGATCAGCCAGGATGATGCGCACCCTGGCGTGCATCGTGACTCGCTCGGACTCCCCCTGCACATGCGCCTGCAATGTCTCGGGCACCACGAGTGTGCAGGCGATCACGATCGCGAGACCGAAGCCGGCGAGCAGCCAGAACACCCCTCGCCACGACATCACCAGGAGGAGCTGGGACCCGAGGACCGGGGCGATGATCGGCGCCAGTCCGCCGATCATCGCGATGCTGGCGAGCATGCGGACGAGCCGATAGCCGCCGAACAGGTCCCGGATGATCGCCACGGTCACGACAGCGCTCGCAGAGGCACCGATGCCCTGACCGAAACGCGCCGCCGCCACGATCACGATCCCGGGCGCGAGCGCCACCGCGCAGCTGGCCACCACGTGCAGACCCGTCGCGAGCACGAGCGGAACACGCCGGCCGAACGCATCGCTCAACGGACCCACCACGATCTGCCCGACGCCCATTCCGATGGCTGTCGCCGTCAGAGTGAGCTGCACACCCGCCTGCGACGCGGACAGGTCACGCTGCACCTCGGGAAACGCCGGCAGATAGAGGTCCATCGTGAACGGGCCGAGCATCGTCAGCGCCCCGAGAACCACGGCCAGCACCCAGCGCCTGTCCGGTTCGGCGGCGGGAACGGCGGCGACGACAGGCGGACGCGCCGCCCTCGCAATCGGGCCGACCTGCGTCGGAGGCGGGGTCATCCTCGACTCGCGCGCTGGGAGGGATCGGCGGCGTAGAACGCTCTCGATGCCCCGTCGACCAGCAGGTCGGAGGTGACGGTGAACACGTCCGCGAGCCGGAGGTCCTCCGAGGACGCCCCGATGAACACGTCGACCTCACCCGCCTCCACGCGCCACTGGAGTGCGGAGTCGACGAACGCCAGCTGGCTCATCGACAGGGAGAACGACACCTCGGCGCTCTCCCCCGGCGCAAGCTGGACGCGGCGGAACCCCGCCAGTTCGAGGACCGGCCGGGACAGGGAGGCGTAACGGTCGCGGATGTAGAACTGGACGACCTCGGTGCCGGCCCGGTCCCCCGTGTTGCTGAGGGTGAACGTGACATCGACTGATCCGGAGGCGGCGATCTCGCGTTGCGACAACCGCAGTCCCGCGTACTCGAAGGTGGTGTAGGTCAGGCCGTGCCCGAACGGGTGTCGCGGGGTGTGCAGCGCATCGACGTATTCGGCGAAGCCGATGCTCGCGCCCTGGTGCCAGCTGGAGCCGTAGGGGTGCGCAGAGTAGATCGGCACCTGGCCTGCATTGCGGGCGATGCTGACCGGCAGCCGACCGCTCGGGTCGTAGGAGCCTGTCAGGACGTCGACGATCGCCTCCGCCCCGCACTCGGCCGGACTCCACGCCTCGACCAGGGCACTCAGGTGGGCGTCGGCCGCATCGCTCGAGATCGGCCGGCCATCCAGGTGGACGCCCACCAGTGGGACATCGAGGGCGGCCAGCTTCCCGATGAGCTGCTCCTGGCACGGCGGGAGGTTGATGTCGGTGGCATCGATCCCTTCTCCCATGGAGGCGATGGAGGCGGTCCCGTGCTTCCCGCCGAGGGTGAGGATGACCAGGTCGGCCTCTCGCGCCAGGGCGATCGCCTCCGCGTGTCCCGAATCGTCTACACCGGCGATCGGGTACCCGTAGGACCAGGAGATCTCGGTCTCCGGCAACCGGGCACGCAGCTCGTCGAGAAGCGTGCGGATGCCGGGCTTCTGCTGTTGGAGCAGGGCTTCGTACTCGGGGCCGTCCGAGGCCTCGATGGTCGTTCCCGGAATTGTGGCGGCGATCGAGCGATCGTCGTCCTGCCCCGTCAGACCCGCCATCGACGTGTGCACCGCGAGCTTGCCCTCGGCCATCGAGTAGTGGGTGTACCCGCCGAAGAAGAACCGGGCGCTGGCGGCGTGAGGGCCGATCACGGCGATCGTGCGGACGTCTCGGGCCAGCGGCAGCACGCCGCTGTTCTGCAAAAGCACGATCGATTCGCGTGCCGACTGCAGCGAGACGTCGCGGTCCGACGCGGTCGAGAATCGAGCGTCCCGCTCGGCGTTCTCGGGCGCGTACGGACGCTCGAACAGCCCCATCCGGAACTTGGTCGTGAGCACCGCCCGGACGGCGCGATCCAGGAGAGCCATGTCGGCGCGGCCGTCGGCGAACCACTCGCGCAGCTCCGGGCCGAACCCGCGCGGGACATGCAATTCGACGTCGAGACCGGCATGCAGAGCCGCAAGGCCTGCCTCGGGCAGCGACGCGGCGACGTGCTGAACCTCGTGCAGATTGCCGATCGCGCCGTAGTCCGACACGACGAGGCCCCGGAAGCCCATCTGCTCCCGCAGCAACGTCGTGAGAAGGGGAGCCGAGGCGGAGACCGGTTGACCGGCCACGGAGTTGTACGACGGCATCATGCCGAGCAGGCCCGCCTCGGTGATGGCCGCTTGGAACGGCTTGCCGTACACCTCCCGCAGCAGGCGGTCGGGAATGTCGCAATGGGCTCCATGGATGCCGCCCTCGGTGTGATGCGACCCGATGAAATGCTTGGCCACGGCTTCGGTGCGGCGGCCGTCGGCGTCCTCACGCTGCAGCCCGCGCACGGCTGCGACGCCCAGCGCGGCCGCGAGGGTGGGGTCTTCGCCGTAACTCTCTCCGTGCCGCCCCATCCGAGGGTCGCGAGAGACGTCGAGGACCGGCGCGAGCGTGTGGGTGATCCCCACCGCTCGCTCCTGCCGGCCCACGATCTCGGCGATCGCGTACTCCAAGTCGATGTCCCAGCTCGCGCCCCGCGCCAGCCCGGACGGGAAGCTCGTCGCTCCCGGCAGGTAGGCGCCGCACATCCCCTCCATGTGGAAGATGGCGGGGATGCCCAGGCGAGACGCCTCCATCGCCTCGGTCTGAACGCGTCGTTGGAAGGCGGTCACTTCGTCCAGGGTCCGCGCGGACCTCGTCTCCAGGCTCGACACTTCGCCGACACCGTGCGGAAACGCCTTCACGAAGTCCGACGTGTCGTTGATGTCGACGGGGAAGTAGCAGGACACCTGCGCCATCTTCTCGTCGAGTGTCAGCTGCGCGAGAAGCAGGTCGGCCCGCTCCGCGGGGTCGAGCTGCGGGTTGCGACCGCCCAGCGGCCGGAAACGGTCGGCGTGCGTTCGGAGGGTCGCCTCACTCGTCGCGTCGCCGTGCGCCTGGATCCGGTCTCCAGAAGTGTCGAGCCACGGCCGACCCGGTGTGATAGCTGTGCGGGCGATTTCAGTCATCGTCTGTTCCATCCGCCGGCTCTGGCAGCGGCCGGTGCGCCGCGCCGGTCGGGAACTGCCGGACTTCCTGAATCGATGCCCTCGCGACGGCTCAGTTCCGCGGCGGAGGATGCCCTTCAAGTATCAAGAGCGGCACGCCGGATCGTCCAATCAGAAACCGGCATTTGCGCAATCCTCTCCCGAGTAGTCGAGATTCTTTGTGTGCACGAACTCCGGCGTGAACTGGTGTCCCGAGCCGGTCGCCAGGGTCGAGTCCAGTGCGATCGACTCGGGGAGCGCGGCGTGGACTGTCGTGCGCTCACCCTCAGCCGAGCAACCCGGTTGAGCTCGACGCTCGGATGTCATCGGAGGCGAGGCCGACAGACAACGTCACAGGACCATGAGGCGCCACGCGGGCGCCATCGAGGCCGGTGTACGCAAGCCGGGTCACCGGGGCGCTGAGCCGAACTTCAGCAGTATCACCGGGCGCCAGCTCGACGCGCGCGAAGTCGAGCAACTGCCGAACCGGCCGCACGACCGGTGCGGTCGCGACGCGCGCGTAGAGCTGTACGATCGTCGCGCCCGCGCACGGCCCCGTGTTCGCCACCACAACGGACATCCCCAGCTCACCGGCACGGTCGGTAGCCTCGGAGCTGCCGGTCACCTCGAACGTCGTGTACGACAACCCGTGCCCGAAAGCGAAGAGGGGTCCTTCACCATCGGTGTCGTTGTATCCGTGTCGGGTTCCGGAAGGGTGGTCGTAGCCGCTGCCGTAGTGGTGTCCGTGATACACCGGCAGTTGCCCGGCCGACCGTGGGAAGGTGTTCGGCAGCTTCCCACTGGGGTTCACCGCGCCGAAGAGGACCCTGGCCACTGCGGGACCCGCGTGCTCACCGAGGAGTGGGGCGAGTACGAGCGCATTCGACTGCATTGCGATCTCGGCCAACAACAGTGGTCGGCCGGACACGACGACCGTCACGAGCGGCACGCCCGTGCGGGCGATCGTTTTGATCAACCGCTCCTGGTTGCCAGGAAGCCGCGGTTCAGCGGTGCTCTGTCCCTCCCCCGCCGTATTGTTACCGACCCAACCGGTGCGCTCGCCGACCGCTGCGATGACGACGTCGGCCTCCGCGATCGCAGCCGTTAGCGAGTCGCCGAGCGGATCGCCGTCGTCGAGAAAGGACCCGGCCGGAACATACGTGATATCGGACGAATGCGTACGCAGAGCGTCCAGGAGGGTGAGGGCCTCCGGGTGGATCGCCCGCGCAGTGGCCTCGAATCGGGGTTCTATCCCGGGCATGCGCGCTTGGAAGATGTCCGTGAACACGAACGTATCCGGGTCGATCCCGGGGATCTCGCCGTCGCGGAGCGCCATCGAGCCCAGCACCATCTCGGAGTCCGAGGTGGACGTGTAGGCGCCGAAGTGGATGCGCAGCTCGTCGGCCGCCGGACCCACCACGGCGATGCGCGATCCGGGCAAGAGCGGGAGGACTCCGTCGTTGACGAGCAGAGTGATGGATTGTTCGGCGATCTGCCTGCCGAGCCCCGCGGACTCCTTCTTCGATGCGAGGGGCCGAGGGCTCCGCCTCTCGAACCCGGGGACGAGGCCGAGCCTGGTTTTGACGGTCAGCACACGGTCGACCGCTTGATCGATGACGCGCTCGTCGACTCGGCCGGAGCGGACTTCGTCGGCGAGAGCGCTAAAACGATCCGTCTCAGGGAGTTCCGCGTCGATTCCGGCGCTGACGGCCTGGGCCGCCGCCTCTCCGGGTGTGCGGGCGGTGTGGAAGATCGTCTCCAGCATCCGGACAGAGCTGTAGTCGCTGACGACAATGCCGGTGAACCCCAGCTGGCCACGGAGGAGGTCGGTCAGTAACCACCGGTTGGCGACCGCCGGCACACCATCGATCTCGTTGTACGAGTTCATCACGACGGAGAGCCCGGCCTCGTCGATCGCGCGTCAGAAGGGCTCCGCATACTCGTCGACCAGCGCGCGTGTGCCGATCGACGTCACGGCCTGGTTCAGGCCCCCTTCGGACGCTGCATAGCCGAGGAAGTGCTTGCCGGTCGCGAGAACGGCTGCGGTCGTCTCCCGACCATGGACCCCATGCACGAAGGCGACGGCGCAACGCGCCACGAGCTCAGGATCTTCTCCGTAGGTCTCGTGCACTCGGCCCCACCGCGGGTCGCGTGCGATATCCATGACAGGAGAGAAGACCAGATGACCACCCACGTCGTGGACATACGCGGAGGAGATCGCGGCTTGAGCCTCGATGAGTTCGGGGTTCCACGCGGCCGCCTGCGCCCAGGCCGTGGGGAACTGCGGCGCAGCTCGGTGCACGACGCCGCTGATCGCCTCGAAGTGCACGAGTGCGCCGATCCCGAACGGCGCGCGCTCGGTGACCTCTTCCTGGATGGCTCGCACGTCGTCGCGGAGCTGTTCGCGAGTGGTTCCCGCGAACCACGCCATCGAGAGGTGGCCCACCCCGTGCGGACTCAGCTGAGAGAGACGGCCGATGTCCAGTCCGAACAGTGCACCGCTTCCCGAGTCCGGCGGGGCAAGCAGATCGGTCAGACGGATGCCGCTGAGCTGAGCGACCTTCTCATCCAGAGACAGCCGTCGTCGAATCGCCTCGGGTGTCATGGCGTTTCCTTTCTCGTCACCGCGCTCCGGCGTCCGCAGCATGGAGGGCGAACTTCGCGAACATGTCTTCGAACATCAGGCGCGTGTCCGGCCGGGTGAAGACGCGCACGGGAGGCAGCGTCGGCTGGGCCGCCCCGTACCAGCCGGAGTCAGTGATGGACATCCGCGGCATCATGACCGAGTCCGATGAGGCCGGGTCCGGGTCGAATCCTGACTGCAGGGCGGTCAGCAGCACGAGCGGGCTGTCGCCCAGCACGTACGTCTCCCCCACGTTCAACCCGTGCTCGCCTACCCGGTCGGCGAATCCGTCGAGGGCCGACAAGAGGTGGGCGCCAAGACCTCCGAGACTCCCCACGCGCCGGCGCAGCTCAGCCCAGGACACCAGGCAACGCCGGTACGCGTCGGCCGGGACCTGCCAGAGCGGAATCGGCGAACCGAACACGACCTGCGCGCTGGCCACGTCGATATTCATGTTGTACTCGGCCCCGAACATCGACGGCTCCGCGGGTTCCGGGTCGGAGTAGCCTGCACCGCCGATCCAGACTGCCGTGAGCCGTTCGGCGATGGCGGGCTCGGCGAGATAGGCGTTTGCGAGTTCGGTCAGGCCGCCGCCGAGGACCACGTACAGCGGCAGATCAGTGTCGTCTCTCATGGCTTCCACGACGATCGCGTCACTCGCCTCAGACCTGACCGGGGCCGCATCGCTGCGATCCTGCTCAGTACCACGCAGGACGGGGATGTCGATCTTCATCTGCTCGAGCAGCGCTGCCACCTCGGAGACTCCCCGGTCGACCGAGCCGAGGTGCGCTCTCGGGGGCACCGCCGGCAACCGCGACGCGATGACGAACGGGATCTCTACCGATGGCGACAGAAGATGATGCGCAAGCTGAAAGAGGTCGTCCGGATCGCCTGCAAAATCGTTGTCGACGATCACCCGCGCGCGGGGCGGACGGGAGATCAATTCGGCCGGGTTCACTGATGAGCCGTCCTGCTCTGGCGAAGCTCCGCGAGCCGTTGGAGCAGACGCTCTCCCAGCACGGGGAATGGCAGTTTCGACGCGGCCATCGGCAGGATCGTGCGAAGCGGCATCGGGAGAACCAGCGGGAGCGTCGCGTCGTCCCACTCCCCCGTGCCCTGCGTCGCGAACTGCCTCATCATCTCCTGCAGAGCCACAGCGCCCTCGGCGTCGGCGAACCATTCGCCCATCGCTGAGTCGAGTGTCAGAGGCGGTGCCGGCTCCGTGCCGGCAAGCTCGACCCTGACCTGGGCGCGAATGTCGCGCGAGGAGGCTGCCGCCTGAATCGTGTAGAGACCCCCACCGCGAACCCATCGCCGGGAGCGCGAGCTCCAATAGTCCAGGTCCGCGAGCGGAATCCGTGACGTGGCCACGGTGCTGCCGCCGGCTTCCACGACCACCTTCTCGAACCCCACCAGCTCGTGGGCTGGGCGGTCTTCCTCCGACTTCGGCGGAACGGAGTAGAACTGCACGACCTCCGCGCCGTCGCGCGATCCGTTGTTGGTCACGCGGACCCGGACCTCCAGGGTGTCTCCCACAATGTCGGCGACGAGGTCTTCGTACTGGAAGCTCGTGTACGAGAGGCCATGTCCGAAGGGATAGGCGACATCGCGTCCCACCGAGTCGAAATGCCGGTAGCCCACGTAGATCCGCTCGCCATAGAGGACCGTCTGCCCGTTTCCGGGGAAGTTGTGGAATGACGGAGTGTCCGCGAGTGCGAGCGGGATCGTCTCCGCGAGCTTTCCCGACGGATTGGTGTCGCCGAACAGGAGAGAAGCCGCCGCGCTCCCGACGGCCTGCCCACCCAGCCACATCTCGAGGATCGCCTGGACGCCTCCCCGCCACGGCTCGACGGACACGACACCGCCGTTGGAGAGTACGACGGTGACCCGATCATTTGTCTCCACGATCCGCCGCAGCAGCTTCAACTGGTCATCGGGAAGGTCCATGGTGGCGCGGTCGAATGCTTCGGACTCGTCCTCTGCGGGAAGCCCGAGGAATACGACGACGTCGGACGCTTCGCGAGCCGCTTTCACGGCCTGATCCACGAGCCCGGGATCCGCCTGACCGTCCAATGTGAAACCGGGCTCGAAGGTCACGGCCCGATCCCCGGCTCGCGCACGGATGGTCTCCAACGCATTATCGATTCGTGTCGGCACGATGTGGCTGCTTCCAGCGCCCTGGTAGCGCGGTGTGCGAGCGAACTCTCCGATGACGGCGATGGGGCCTTCGGCGTCGGCGGAGAGCGGGAGGACCCCCTCGTTCTTGAGAAGAACGGCAGACTGCTCGGCGATCTCCTTCGCGAGAGCGTGATGGGTCTCCGCATCGAAGGCGGGCGCATGGCCCGCTCGAGCAGCGACGATGGTCACAGCGAGCTCGGCGACCCGTGAGGCTGCTCGATCGAGAATCGCCTCGTCGAGCGCACCGCTGCGAACTGCCTCAGTCAGGGCGGCCCAGCCGGCTCCCGTGCCCGGCATATCGAGATCGAGGCCGGCCCGCACGGCCGCGACGACGTCGGAGGCAGCCGCGCCCCAGTCGGAGAGGACAACGCCTTCCCAGCCCCACTCATCTCGAAGGATCTCCGTGAGTAGCCAGTGGTTCGAGATCACCGGCTCGCCGTTGACACCGTTATAGGAGGCCATGACGGTGGCAGGCGAGGACTTATCGATGACCCGCTGGAAGGCCCGGAGATAGATCTCGCGCAGGGTGCGCTCGTCCACCTCGGCGCTGATCCGCATGCGGTCGGTTTCCTGGTCGTTCGCAACGTAGTGCTTCACCGACGCCGCGACCCCGTGAGTCTTCAGCCCCCGCACCCATGCCGCCCCGAGCTCACCGGACAGAAGCGGGTCTTCGGAGAAATACTCGAAGTTCCGGCCGCACAGGGGGCTGCGTTTGATGTTCACTCCGGGGCCGAGCAGCACGTCAACGCCCAGCGTGCGCGCTTCGGCTCCCAGCGCGACGCCCATGGTGGAGAGAAGATCACGATCCCACGAACTCGCTGACGCAGACGCAGTGGGGAAGGCAGTCGATGGTCGGGCCGCGTTGATGCCCAGGTGGTCATCGCGACCTTCCTGGCGACGAACTCCGTGCGGGCCGTCGGATAAGACCACGGCCGGGATGCCGGCCGATTCAACGGCCGTGGTGTTCCAGAACGCGAAGCCGGAAACAAGCGACGCCTTCTCTTCGAGGCTCAGCCCGTCGATCAGGAGGTGGTTGGTCATCTGAATGGTTCTCTCCGGTACCTGGGGGTGGTCAGCTGGTCGTGTTTCCGGCCGAGTGCGCCAGACCGGCGCTTTCTCCGCCGTCGGCGATGAACTCTGCGCCGGTCGAGAAGGAGGACTCGTCGCTCGCGAGAAAGACGACGAGTTTCGCGATCTCGCTCGTCTCGCCCATGCGGTGGAGTGCGACGTGTTCCTGAGGGAACTCCATCCGCTGCAGCAGCGGAGTGCGGATAAGGCCCGGGTGCACGGTGTTGACCCGGACGTTGTGCGGACCGAGATCGAGGGCCGCACTCTTGGTCAGCCCTCGGAGACCGAACTTCGACGCGTTGTATCCGGTGATGCCTCCGAAGCCCTGGAGCCCGGCGGCAGAGGAGATGTTGATGATCGACCCGCGCCCGGAGGCTTTGAGCGCCGCCGCAGCCGAACGGATCCCGTAGAAGGAGCCGGTCAGGTTGACGTCGATGACCAGGTTCCAGTCCTCCGGCGAGTGCTCGTCGATCGGAGCGTTCCGCACCACCCCGGCGTTGTTGACGAGGATGTCCAGGCGACCGAACGTTTGCGCGACCACCTCGACGGCGTTGCGCCACTGGTCGTATTCTCGGACGTCGAGATGGACATAGTGCGCCGACGGTCCGATCTCCGAGGCGAGCCGCTGACCTTCTTCGTCGAGAACGTCACCGATCACCACCGAGGCTCCTTCCGCGACCAGTTCCCGGGCGAATTCGGCCCCGAGCCCGCGGGCAGCTCCGCTGATGAGCGCGACCTTGTCGGTGAGACGGTTCATGCGTGACGACTCGCTTTCCTCGATTCGAACCAATTTCGAAACTTAAAACTATTTTCGCGTTCGGGGCAACCTATCACAGCGTCTCCGCGGCGCGTGGCTGCTCGGGGCGGCGCCTCCAGGCCGAGCGCGGCACCCGGACGCCTATCATCGGAAGCATGTCCGCGGAGTCCACCCCTGAGCGCCCAGCGAGCGGCCCCGGTTCGCGAGGTCCGTACGCGAAGTCCGCACAGGTGCGGCAGAAGATCCTCGAGGCGTGCATCGAGGCGTTCAGCGTCTCCGGCTTCCACGGCGCCACGATGAAGGAGATCGCCGCCAAAGCCGGGATCAGCCAGACCGGCCTGTTGCACCATTTTCCCGACACCCGCTCCCTTCTGATGGAAGTCCTCGAAGAGCGCTCGCTTCAGGAATCATCCATCCTCCACTCGGCTGCCGAGAAGGACTTCTTCCATGCGCAACTGAGCGTCGTCCGCGACAATGAGGCCCGTCCCGGAATGCTCCAGCTGCACACAACCATCTCCGCGGAGGCGACCGACGCGGGCCATCCTGCGCATGACCGGTACCGGCAGCGCTACGACGACCTGCGCGAGTATCTCGCTGCGCTGTTCGAGATGCAGCAGAGCCGCGGTTACGTCCGCGTGTCCGCGTCGCCCACCGCTCTGGCCAACCTCTTCGTCGCCGCCCTCGACGGATTGCAGTTGCAGTGGCTCTACAACCCCGATGACGTGGATGTGGCGGAAAGCCTCGAAGCGTTGATCGATGCGTTGCTGAGCGACGTCGCCTGACGAGAGGGTCGAACGGCCGCCGGCTCAGCGCGTGCCGCGCACACGCGTGAGGATGATCAGTCCTCCGACGAGGGTGCATCCGGCAGCGACGAGGAACAGCAGCGTGTAGTTCTTATCCGCCCCCGCAACGCCGATGACCAACAGGCCGGACGCGATCACCGGGCCGACAGCTTGCGGCAGCAGCGTGGCGTAATTGTTGATCCCGAGGAAGCGCCCCGCGTTCGTGTCCCGCTCGGGGAGGATGTCGAATACGATCGCCTGGTCAACCGATGCGAACACGCCGACGCCCAACGTCGTCAGCAGCGAACCAGCAAGGAGTACCGGCAGACCGGATCCGAACGCCATGACAAGCACTCCGCCCGTGAAGACGATCGCAGCGGACATGACGAGCGCCCGGCGCCTTCTCAACTTATCGGAGAGCCAGCCACCGCCCAGAGCACCCAATGCTCCGAGGACGACTCCACCGAGTGCGAGGATGACGATAGTCCCGCCGATCTCGCTCACTTTCACGCCCAGCCGGGAAGCGAAGAAGAACGTTGTGAAGGTCGTCGAGAAGGCCAGACCCAGGTTGAAGATCACCCGGCCCAGACTGTTCCAGGCGAAATCGACGTGCTCACTCGGCTTGAACACAAGGTTCCTGAAGAACGCGCCGAGAGTGAGTCGGTCGACATTGACCAGAGCTGGGTTCGGATCGTCCTCGACGAAGACGAGGAAGAGCACGATCAGGATGAAGGCGATGACGCCGGGAACCATGAAGACGAGCAGGTTCTGGCCGATCAGTGAGGACGCGATGCCCGCACCGACCACCGGGCCAAGGTTCTGAACGAGGCCGACGAACCCCGACACTCTTCCACGCTGTTCCTCGGGAAGCTTATCGGCCTGTGAGTTGGTCAGCCCTGAGAGAACCGCGGCACCCCAGCTCAGTTGGGCGAGCACCCACGCGGCGCCGAGCACGATGATGTTCGGGGCGTACGCGAGAATGGCTAACGACAGCATGCCGCCGATGAGACCGGCGATGATGTACGGGCGTCGACGACCGAACCGGGAGCGGGTACGGTCACTCAGGATTCCGATGATCGGCGTCGCGATGAGCGGCGCGAGCGCGCCTATCCCGGTGATGTAACCGAGATACTCGTCATGCCCCGGCGCCAACTGCTCCACCTTCAAGGCAAGCGATATCGCAATCGGGGTAACCAGCGCGATGTAGCCGCCGAAGACAGCGAGGGTCAGGAGGGTGATGTACCTCTTGCTCACCCGCGGGCGGTCACCCCTCACGTCGGCCCCGGACTGCTGAACGGCCGGCACGACGAGCCCCGCTTCTGCTTGCCCCACCGGGAGGCTTGCACTCAGAGGTTCTGGATTGGTGCTGGCCGGGGCATTCGCGGCCGAACCGCCCTGGGAACGCTCGGTCATCTTGATCCTCCTTGATCGTTGGTGAGCTCGAATGTCGAAACATGATTCGATATTCAAACTATCGGGACGATAGCACATGCGGGCCGTCCGGCAAGTCTTCGGCCAGCCGTCTGGAAAAGCGGCGCCCCCTTTTTCGGGCTCGAGCGAGCAGCGCGAATCGGACTCAGGCAGCTAGACGCATCGTCCCGGTACCTGGGCGCCCCACTCGGGGGCAAACGGGCGCCTCCTCGAACTCGGGCCACCCCGCGCGGTGAGCCGAAGGCCGGGGGTTCGAATCCCCGATTCTCCGCCACACAATCGAGATGCGCCGCGGTGCGCGCGCAGAATCCTGACTCTCGCGACCGCCTCCCCGGCATCGGCGCCCGTCCAGGTGACAATGGCACGACCGGCCGTCCCTTCAGGCCGGCGCTGAGGAGTGATCTCGAGTGAAGCCGCCCGTGCTGCCCGGCCCGCGCACGCCGGACGCCCCCACCCGCACCGACGCGCCCGCGCCGGTCACGCCCCGAAACCGCCCCGCCCGCCGCCACCCGCGCAGCGTGTACGTGCGCAGGCGAATCGTCGCCGGCACGCTCGCGCTCGGCGTACTCCTCGTCGTCGCGGTCGTCGCGTTTGCCGTGTTCTCGTTCGCCGACCTGGTCACTGGCCTGCACCGCTCCGACCTCGCCTCCGCCGCGGGCGGCGACCAGAACATCCTGGTCATGGGGCTGGACAGCAGGCTGGACGAGAACGGCGACGCCCTGCCCGCTGATGTCTACAACGCGCTGCACGCCGGCGGTCAGGACGACGGCGGCTACAACGCCAACGTGCTCATGCTCATCCACATCCCCGCCGGCGGCGGCAAAGCGGTCGGGATCTCGATCCCGCGCGACGACTACGTCCCGCTGTCCGGCAGACCGGACGGCGTCGCCCAGTCGAAGATCAAGGAGGCCTACGGGCTGGAGCTCGACCAGAAGCTCACCGAACTGATGAAGGAGGGCAAGCTCAGCCGCGCCGACGCGTACCAGGAGGCCCGGGCAGCGGCCAGGCGGACCGAGATCGCGACGGTCTCGGCATTCCTCGGCGGGGTGCCGATCAACCACTTCATCGAGGTCACGATGGCCGCGTTCTACCAGGTCGCGCAGGCGGTCCAGCCGATCACGGTGTGCATCGCGGAGAACACCAAGGACCCCTACTCCGGAGCGGACTTCACGGCCGGGGTCCAACAGCTCTCAGCCTCCCAGGCGGTCAGCTTCGTGCGGCAGCGCCGGGACGAGAGCAACCCGTCGCTGAACTTCACGGACCTCGATCGCGAGCGCCGTCAGCAGGCGTTCATCGTCTCGCTGGCGACGAAGCTGAAGAAGGCGGACACCTTCGCGAACCCGGCGACCCTGGGGTCTCTGATCTCGGCCGCCAAGCAGAACATCGCGCTCGACTCCGGGCTGAACCTCCTCGACTTCGCGTCGGACGCCTCCCACTTCGCCGGAGGCAACATCACGTTCGTCACGCTGCCGATCCAGGGATACGGGGTGCGGGGCGGCCAGGACGTCAACCTCGTCGACACGAACCAGATCCACGCCACCGTGCGGCAACTCCTGAACCCGGCCACGGCGAGCCCGGCACCGGCGGCGCCGTCGAAGGCGGCGCCGTCGAAGGCGGCGAAGGCCGCACCGTCGTCCGGCTCGGCGGCCTCGGAACCGGCCCCGGCGCCCGCGGCCCCCTCGTCCCCGAACGGCACCTACACGGACCCCACAGCCCCGCTGCCCTCCGGCGGGGTGCCCTGCGTGAAGTGAGCCCGCCCACCCACGATCGCGTTCAGCCGTGCTCGCGCGCCGCGACCTCCACCGTCACGACATCCCCGACATTCATCGGGGGCAGCGGCAGCCCGACGCGTGCGAGTATCGACCCGGGCAGCGCCGCACCCCCGCCCAGCCACGGCGGCGGCACGTCGGTGACGAAGCGCCGGGTGGTCGCGAAGTCGAGCACCTCCACCCGATAGATCACCTCGTCGTCCAGGCCCTCCATCCGGAACGGGGCCGGCAGCGCCGCGCGGACGGTGTCCGCACAGAGAGCCTGGAACACCGCGCGCCGCCGGTCGGGCGCAACGACGCCGATCGTGTCGACGCCGTCGCCCGCGCCGTCCGGGCGGACCGTGACACCGGTCGCGATGAGTCCACGGGTGCGCTTGTACCAGCGGATCCACCGGGCGATCGTGGCCCGCTCCTCGTCGGTCGCGGTGGTGAGGTCCCACTCGATGCCGGCGGAGGCCAGCGATGCTGTGGCCAGCCGCGACTCCAGCGCGGTGTGCCGCTTCGTGATGTGGGCGACGGGCGCGCCGACGTGCGAGCCCATCAGCTCCGGAGGCGCGAGCAGAGCGGTCCAGCGCTGGATGCGCTGACGGTCCACAGGGTCGTTGGTGTCGCTGGCCCACACCCGGCCGGCGTACCGCAGCACCCCGAAGTCGACACGACCGCCACCCGAGGAGCAGGACTCGATCACCACCTCGGGATGCTCGGCGCGCAGCTCCGCCATCAGCCGGTAGCTCGCCAGCACCTGCCGGTGCGCCGAGCCCGCGAGCTGGTCGCGGTTCTGATCCCACTTGAGGAAGCGGATCGGGTACTCGTGCAGCAGCGCGTCGAGCTGGTCCCGCACGTGCCAGTAGGCGTCCGGCCGGCTCAGGTCGAGGACGTGCTGGTGCCGCCACGGGATCGGCGACGCGCCACCGGGGTCGGTGAGCAGCCAGTCCGGATGCGCGCGTGCCAGGTCGGAGTCGAGGCTGACCATCTCGGGCTCGATCCACAGCCCGAACTGCATTCCGAGCGCTTCGACGCGGGCGACGAGGGGGTGCAGGCCGTCCGGCCAGCGTTCCGGGTCGACCGTCCAGTCGCCGAGGGCACGCCGGTCGTCGGTCCTGCCGCGCATCCAGCCGTCGTCGAGGACGAACCGTTCGACGCCGGCCTCCGCCGCGAGCTCGGCCAGGCGGCTCAGAGTCGGCAGGTCGTGATCGAAGTAGACGGCCTCCCAGGTGTTGAGCACCACCACGGGAACGGGGTCGCTCTGCCCGAAGCCGCGTGCGACCGCGTGGAAGCGCTCCGAGATGCCGTCCAGGCCGCGATCCGAGTACGCCGCGTACACCGTCGGCGACGTGTACGACCGCCCGGGGATCAGCCGGACCTCGCCCGGCTCCAGGAGTTCGGCCGCGCGCAGCATCCGGTGGCCGGTGGCCGTCGCCTCGGCCGAGAGATCGGCGTCGCCGCTGAACCCGAGATGCACCGCCCAGACCTCGCCCTGCCGGAACCCGAACCCGGGCGTGCCTGCGGCCAGCACGATGGGAGCGTCGTGCCCGGTGCGGCCGTGCCTGCTCTGGCGCACCCAGGCGCCCTGGTCGACGATGCGCCGCTGCGGCTGCCGCTCACCCGCCCAGCGGCCTCCGGTGTCCAGCACCTCCGCGGCCCGGACGGGGATCGGGAGGCTCACCGCGAGGGCGGCGACCTCCCAGTCGGTCGTTCCCTCGTTGGCGATGGTCGTCGTCGCTTCCAGCAGACCGCCCGGGTGGATCCGCAGCTCGATGACGAGCCGCAGCCCGGTGCGCAGATCCGACGCGCGCACGATGAGCCGGTCGTCGTGCTGCTCCACGAGCGGGTCCCGGAAGGCGGGAGTCGCGGCGCCGTCCGGGCCGACGCCAGCGATACCGGGCCGCCCGGTCCAGCCCTCCGCGCGTACCGGCAGCAGGGTCGGCGTGAACGGGATGTCGATGGAACTCGGCGGCACGGCGGGGACGAGCGCATCGGAGACCGCTTCGATGTCGTCGACCGCGCCGAGATCGGCTCCCCAATGCAGGATGCGCGGCAGCGCGGAGCCGCGGGCGTCGAGAAGGATCTCGACGCCCGCGGCCCGCAACCGGAACAGCATGCTGATGAGGCTATCCCTTGACCGGGATCGACTGGGCCTTCAGCGCGTCGATCGTCTTCTGCTGGCCGGTCTTGAGCGCGTCCAGCAGCGTGCCGGAACCGCCCAAGGCCGCGCCGAAGCCGTCGGACACGTCCGTGTAGGTCTGCGTCATGGTCGGACCCCAGGTGAAGTTCGGGTCGACCTGGCCGGAGGCCTGCTTGAACACGTCGTAGATCTTCTGGCCGCCGTAGAAGGCCTGGCCGGAGGTGAACGCGGGGAGGTCGGCGCCGGCCTTGGCAGCCGGGTAGAGACCGCCGAGCTTGTTCTCCAGGGCGAGCGCCTCGGGGTCGGTGTTCAGCCACATGGCGAACTTGGCCGCCTCGTACGGGTGCTTGGAGCCCTTGAGCACGGCGGTGGAGGAACCGCCCCAGTCACCGGCCTTGCTGTCGCCGGCCGACCACTGCGGCATCGGGGCCACGGCCCACTTGCCCGCGGTGTTCGGAGCACCGGTCTCCAGCGTGGACGCACCCCAGACCGCGGACACCCAGGTCCACTGCTGGCCGTCGTCGAACGACTTGTTCCAGTCGTCGGAGAACGAGGCGAGCTTCGACACTTCTCCGGCGTCGATCAGCTTCTGCCAGTAGTTCGCGACCTGCGTCGACTTGTCGTCGGTGAGGTTGACGTTCCACGTGCTGCCGTCGTTCTTGAACCACTGACCGCCGGCCTGCCACACCATGCCCGCGAACCAGTTGACGTCCGTCTTCGGGAAGTTGGTGATGTACGCGCCCTTCGCCTTGATCAGAGCCGCGTCCTTGGCGTACTCGTCCCAGGTCGTCGGGACCGGGATGCCCGCCGCCTGGAAGAGGTCCTTGCGGTAGAAGAGGGCGATCGGGCCGGTGTCCTGCGGAACGGCGTAGACGGCGTTGTTCTCGCCGAAGGTCACCTGGTTCCAGGTCCAGTCGACGAACTTGCTCTGGGCGCCGCTCACCGGCTGGCAGGCGGCGATGTTCGTGAGGCCGTCCTGGACGCGGAAGTTCGGCAGCGCGTCGTACTCGATCTGGCCGAGGTCGGGTGCGTTGCCCGCCTTGATCTGGTTGAAGAAGTTCTGGTAGGTGCCGGAGTTGCCGTTCGGCCCGGTCTGGAACTTGACCTGGATGTTCGGGTTCTTGCTGTTCCAGAGGTCGACGACCTTGTCCATTCCGGGAACCCACGTGGTGAAGGTCAGGTCGACCTTGCCGGAGGAGGGCTTGCAGTCGCCCGAGGCGGCAGTGCTCGTGCTGCTGGCGCCCTGGCCGGAGCAGGCCGTCAGCGCGAGCGCGGCGGTCAGGCCGACGGCGGCGGCGACCATCCTGGTGCGTGCTTTCATCATGTGTCCTTTTGTGATTGTGAACGGGTGGTTACTTGACGCTTCCCGCGGCCAGTCCGCCGGACCAGAACCTCTGCAGGCTCAGGAACGCGATGATGAGCGGGATGATCGACACGAAGGCCCCGACGATCACCAGTGATCGCAGTTCCGGGGCCTGGCCGATCGAGCTGTTCCAGGCGTACAGGCCGAGCGTGACCGGGAACAGGGTCTGGTCCCGCAGCATGATCAGCGGCAGGAAGAAGTTGTTCCAGATCGCGACGAACTGGAACAGGAACATGGTCACCAGCGCGGGCGACATCAGCCGAACCGAGACGGTGAAGAAGGTGCGCACCTCGCCGGAGCCGTCCAGGCGAGCGGCCTCCAGCAGTTCGTCCGGCACGCTGGCGGCCGCGAAGATCCGCGCCAGGTAGACCCCGAACGGGCTCACGATGCTCGGGAGGAAGACCGACCAGTAGGTGTTGGTGAGCTGCACCTGGGAGAAGATCAGGAACAGCGGCAGCGCGAGCGCGGTCGCGGGCACGAGCACACCCGCCAGCACCACGTTGAACAGCACCTCGCGGCCGCGGAACCGGTACTTGGCCAGCGCGTAGCCGCACATCCCGGCGACCAGAGTGCCCAGGAAGGCGCCGACGCCGGCGTAGAGGATGCTGTTGACCACCCAGTGCACGTAGACGCCCGAGTCGTACGTGAAGAGGGTGCCGATGTTGCCGATCAGGGTCGAGAAGCCGTTCGGTGTGAACCAGAGCGCGGCGGTGGTGGTGAACTCCCCGCGGGTCTTGGTGGACGAGACCAGCAGCCACCAGATCGGGATCAGGAAGTAGAAGGTGAACACGGCCATCACGAGCATGGCGCCGATGCGCGAGACCGGGTTCTCTCGGCCGGCCCCGCGGGGAGCGGCGTCGCCGCGCTTGATGCGGCGGGTCGCCGCGGTGATGGTGGTCATGCGAACGCCCTCCGTTGGGTGAGCTTGAGGAACACGAACGAGAGCACGAAGGTGAACAGCGCCAGCACCACCGACATCGCGGCCGCCAGGCTGTAGTTCGGGATCGACGCCGTCGTGTAGACCGCGAGGTTCGGCGTGTAGGTGCTGTTGATCGCCGTGCTGAAGCTGCGCAGGGTCTGGGGTTCGGCCAGGAGCTGCAGCGTCCCGATGATCGAGAACACGGCGGTGAGGATGATCGCCGGCATCACCAGCGGGATCTTGATGCGGACGGCGACCTGCCAGTTGTTCGCGCCGTCCAGCTTCGCGGCCTCGTAGATCTCCTGCGGGATCGCCAGGAGCGACGAGTAGATGATCAGCATGTTGTAGCCGACGTAGACCCAGGTGACGATGTTCGCGATCGACCAGAGCACCAGGCCGGAGCCCAGGAAGTCCACGTTCTTGGTCAGATCGCTGAACGGGGACAGCGACGGCGAGTACAGGAAGCCCCACATGATCGCGGCGATCACGCCAGGGACGGCGTACGGGGCGAAGAACGCCAGCCGGAAGAACTTCTTGCCGCGCAGCAGCGGGGAGTCCAGCAGCAGCGCGAACACCAGCGCCAGCAGCAGCATCACCGGCACCTGCACGACCCCGAACACGAGGACGCGCCCCACCGAGGTCCAGAACGCGCTGTCCTGGAAGACCTGCACGTACTGGGTGAAGCCGCCGAAGACCTGCGTGGCCGGCCCGAACGTGCCCTGCCGCTGCACCGTCAGCAGCGATTCGTAGATCGCGTAGCCGATCGGCACGGCGTAGAAGAGGGCGTAGAGGAGCCCGAACGGGGCCACGAAGATCAGCACGGCCCGCCACAGGCTCCGTCCGCGCCGGCGGGAGGGTCGGGACCGTGCAGCTTGCGGGCTCGCGGTCCCGGTCGTCGGGGGTGACATCGTCGTCATCGGCTGTCCTTTCTCAGTTCTCGCGTCTCGTCTTCACGACACGCACCGCTCCAGGCGGCAGCTCCATCCCGTCGACGGCGGCGCCGGTCAGCAGCTCCAGCCCCGCGGCGCCGACCGTGCGGGCCGCGTCGGTGTGGTTGATGTAGAAGCGGTAGTCGGCGTCGGGTCCCCGACGGAGCACGGACTCCACGCCGTCGGCGTGGTCCGCGGGGATGGCGACCCCGGCCTCCTGTGCGGCCCTGACGAGCAGGCCGCTCAGGTGCGGCCGATCGACAGCGGTTCCGACGTACCAGGCGGAGCCTCGGCCGAAGGCGTTCCGGGTGACCGCGGGCGACCCGGGGAGCGGGCCGTCCTCGAACGCGACGAGCACCTCCGCGGTGCCCGGCACGATGTTCTCGCTCCACATGGTTCCGGTGGCCCCGTCGTCCAGGGCCACGCTGCCACCCGCGGCGAGCGGGAAGAACTCGTCGACGTGGAGGCCGAGGAGTGTCGTGAAGGCGCCGGGGTAGCCGCCGAGCCGCACGCGGTCGTCCTCGTCGACGATGCCGGAGAAGAAGGTGATGACGGCGGTCCCGCCGTCGGCCACGAAGTCGGTCACGGCCTTCGCCTCCGCGTCGCGGACGAGATACAGCGACGGCACGACGACCAGGCGGTACCCGGACAGATCGGCTCCCGGCTTCACGACGTCGACGGTGATGCCGGCCTCCCAGAGCGCGCGGTACATCGCGTGCGTCTGCTCCAGGTAGCGCAGCTCCTCCGACGGGTGCGAGTCGAGGTCGGTGGCCCACCACGCCTCCCAGCTGAAGATGAGCGCAGCCTCGGCCACCACGCGTGTGCCGGCCAGCTCGCGGACGGACCCGAGCGCCCGGCTCAGCTCCAGCACCTCCTGCCACTTCCGGCTGTCGGTGCCGGCGTGCGGCAGCAGCGCGGAATGGAACTTCTCGGTGCCCTGCGCCGACGCGCGCCACTGGAAGAAGCAGACGCCGTCCGCGCCGCGGGCGACGTGGGCGAAGGTGTTCCGCATCAGCTCGCCGGGCGTCTTGGCGATGTTGCGCGGCTGCCAGTTGACGGCGCCGGTCGCCTGCTCCATGAGCAGCCACGGACCGCCCTCGGCGAGCCCCCGGGTCGTGTCGGCCGCGAACGAGAGCTCCTGGTGCGGGTCCGGGAGCCGATGGTCGAGGTAGTGGTCGTTGGCGATCACGTCCATGTGCGGCGCCCACTGCCAATAGTCCTGGGTGCGGATGTGGGCGGTCACCATGAAGTTCGTGGTCACAGGCACCGTGGTGAGCCGGCGCAGGACGCGCTCTTCCACCCGGTAGCACTCCAGCACCTCGTCGGAGCTGAACCGCGCGAAGTCGAGCGCCTGCGTGGGGTTGCCGGCGGAGAGGGTGCGCCGCGGCGGGAGGACCTCCTCCCAGGCGCCGTAGCGCTGGCTCCAGAAGGCCGTCCCCCACGCTGCGTTGAGCCCGTCGAGCGTTTCGTACCTGGCGCGGAGCCAGTCGCGGAACGCGCCAGCGGAGACGTCGCAGTAGCAGTGCGCGTTGTGGCAGCCGAGCTCGTTGGAGACGTGCCAGAGCTGCACGGCGGGGTGGGAGCCGTAGCGGGTGGCGACCTCCGTGGCGAGGCGCTCGGCCGCGGCGCGGAACACCGGGGAGCTCGGGCAGTACGCCTGCCGGCCGCCGGGCCACGCGCGGATTCCATCGGCATCGACCGGCAGGATCTCCGGGTGCCGTGTGCTGAGCCAGGGCGGCGGGGACGCGGTGCCTGTTCCGAGGTTGATACCGATGCCCGCCCCGTGGAGCAGCCCGATGATCGCGTCCAGGCCGGAGAAGTCGAAGACGTCCGGACCGGGCTGGATCTGCGCCCAGCCGAACACGTTGATCGCGACGATGGTCACGCCCGCTTCGCGCATGAGGCGGATGTCCTCCGCCCACACCGCCGGGTCCCACTGCTCGGGGTTGTAGTCGCATCCGAACGCCAGCCGGCTCCCGGTCTCCCCCGACGTCGTGAGCACGGACAGTGCCGAGCCGACCGTGCTGCTGGGCGACATCGTGACCTCCTCGTCGAAATCTGTGAACGTTCCCAGACCATCTGGAACTGAACAGACCGAATTGGTCTGGGAACGTGCACAGACTAAGCGCCGCCTCGCGCGGTTGTCAAGATAAAGTGACGGTATGACCTCCGAAGCGGCCCGCCCGCGCCCGCGCCCGGCGACCATCCATGATGTCGCGCGCGCCGCCGGCCTGTCGCGCGGCACCGTCTCGCGCGTCATCAACGGGGAGCCGTACGTCTCCCCCGAAGCCCGGGCGGCGGTCGAGTCCGCGATCCTCGAGGTCGGGTACGTGCCCAACACCGCGGCGCGGAATCTGAAGACGCGCAGGTCCGGCGCGATCGCGTTGATCGTCCACGAGCCGCACTCGCTGTTCCTCGAGGACCCGAACATCGGCACCATCCTCCTCGGCATCAACGCGGTGCTCTCCCAAGCCGACTACCAGCTCGTGACGCTCATCATCGACTCGACGCGGGACAGCGACCGCGTCGCCGAGTACCTCCGCGGAGGCTTCGTGGACGGCGTCATCATCATCTCCGCCCGCGCCGGCGATCCGATCGGCCAGGCCGTCGCCGCGATCGGCATCCCCGCGGCGTTCGTCGGGCATCCGCCCGGCATCGAGGGCATCGCCTACGTCGGCATCGACAACGTCGGCGCCGCGCGATCCATCACCGAGCGTCTCGTGGCGACCGGTCGGCGACGGGTCGGCATGATCGCCAGCGCACTGGACCGCGACTCCGGCCGCGACCGCCTGGCGGGCTTCCGGCAGGCGCTGGGCGAGCTCTTCGACCCCGAGCTCGTGGTCGAGTTCCCGCTCTACAGCCACAGCGCCGGCGTGGAGGGGATGCGACGGCTCCTGGAGCGGGCGCCCGACCTCGACGGCGTCTTCGCGGCCTCCGATGCGATCGCCGCGGGCGCCCTGGATACGCTGCGCACCACCGGCAAGAGCGTGCCGGGCGATATCGGCGTGGTCGGTTTCGACGACAGTGCGTGGGCGCTGCGCTGCCAGCCCGCGCTGTCGACGGTCCACCAGCCGGCGACCGAGCTCGGCCGGGCCGCAGCGCAACTCGTGCTCGACCAGATCGCGCGGGTCGGCGCCCCTGTCGACGGGACCATTCTGGACACCTCGGTCGTGTGGCGCCTCTCGGCGTGAGCCGGTCGGGCGTGTCCGCGGCTCTGGTCTCACGGACGCCGCGCGGTCCGCACAGCCTGTGAACAAAGTGTAGATCGTATAGATTCTTACTTGGCTAGGGATATTCTCGGCAGTGCACTGACCGGCCGCGGCGAAGGAGGGTGACGGTGAGCAAGCACGACGAGATCACGACCTACGAATACGACAGGAACGGCGGGGTCGACGTCCTTGAGAAGCGAACCAGGGCCGTCCGCCCACTCGGCTCCGGCGAGGTGCTCGTCGAGGTGGTCACGGCGGGCGTCAACCACATCGACGGTTTCATCCGCAGCGGGCGCGAGGAGGCGTGGGCCGACGAGCCGTTCCCGCGCGGCTCGGGAAGCGATTTCGCCGGAATCGTCGTGACCGGCGACGGCGACGGGCAGTTCCGCCGGGGCGATGAGGTGATCGGTCATCTTCGCCAGGGCGCCCACGCGTCGCACGTCATCGCCCCGGTCGGCGCGCTCGTCCGAAAACCTCCGCGGGTGACCTGGGAGACCGCCGGCGGACTCTTCCTCGCCGGCGCGACGGCACTCGACACCCTGGACGACCTCCGCGTCGGACCGGGCGACACCGTGGTGATCTCCGCCGCTGCCGGCGGCGTAGGCAGCATCGAGGCACAGCTTGCGAAGCAGCGAGGCGCCCGCGTCATCGGGACCTGCGGCGAGCGCAACTTCGACTACCTTCGCCAGGTCGGCATCCGGCCGGTCACCTACGGCGCAGGGATCGAGGAGCGGATCCGCGAGCTGGCTCCCGACGGCGTCACCGTCCTGATCGACAACTTCGGACAGGACGGACGCGCCATCGCCGAGGCTCTCGGAGTGCCCCCGTCGCGCTACCGGTCGAGCGCGGACCGCCGCGAGACGGAACTGCGCCTGCTCAGAGACGATCCCGCTTCCGTCGCCCACGCCACCGGGCTGCTCGAACGGCTGGCCCGGCTCGCCGACGAGCGGGCGTTCACGCTGCTGATCTCCGGTTACTACCCGCTGTCGGAAATCGGTTCCGCCTACGACGACCTCCAGAACATGCACGCGCGCGGCAAGATCGTGCTCGGCACGCATCCGGTGACGACCTACCGGACTCTGAAGGCGCGCGACGTGCAGGAGGCGCGCGACTGACGGCTCCGACTGCCGCTCAGCCGCGGGCCGGTGGCGGCGACCCGGGCTGGCGCCACTGATTCGGCCGCCGGTTCCGATGCGCCTCGGCCACGACGGTCTCGACACGGCGGTCTCGACACGGCGGTCTCGGGTGGCGCCGGTCTTGGCCGAGAGCAGCCATTCGGGGATAGCGCGGCGCGCCGAGCGCGGGAAGGCGTCCCAGTCGACGCGCGCGACCGGGTCGGCATCCAGGGCGGTGCGGCTCCCGGCCTCGCGCCACGCTAGGCTGCGGGGCTCAGCCGGGTGAAGAACCGCGCGAGCACCGAGCGCTCGTGCCGGCCGAGCGTCGCGGTGAGGGCCGCGATCTCCTCGAGCGTCGGGGACCGGTCCATCCGGTCGGCCAGGAGCTCCAGTGCGAACGCGATGTCGTCGGCGGTGTGCTGCTGCCGGGCGACCGCGGGCCGCGGGGCGGCGGCCTCGGAACGTTCTGCGCTCACGTGGTCTGCTCCTGTCGTGTCGTGTCGTCGTGCTCCGCCGGTTCGGGCTCCCGGCGGGCCCCGCCCCCGGCCGCGCCGCCCAGCGACAGGGAGGCGAGCAGGCCGACCACCAGGAAGCCGGCGGCCGAGAACGCGGCGTAGCGGGTGCCATCGCTGAACGCGACTTTGGCGTCCTCCGCCACCGGCGCGGTGCGCGGGTCGCCCTCCAGCCTGGAGATGGCCGCGCCGGAGCTGTCGACGACGGCCGAGACGAGGGGGCGGCCTGCTGGGCCGGGATCCCGCGGTCGTCGAGCTTCGCGCCGAGGACCAGGCTGGTCGTGCCGAAGAGGATCGTGCCGAGGAGGGCGATGCCGAGGGCGGACCCGATCTGTCGCGCGGTGCTCTGGGTTCCGGAGCCCTGACCGCTCTGCTCCACGGGCACGTCCTTGAGCACGACTCCGGTGAGCTGCGCCGTCGCCAGTCCGACGCCGAAGCCGTAGACGAACAAGAAGGGGATCAGGGCTCCCCACGGCGTGGTGTCCGAGATCACGACACCGAGCCCCGCCACTCCGACGATCTCCGCGGCCAGCCCGATGCGTACGATGACGACGGGCGCGATCCGGTTGCCGAAGGCCCCGGCGAACCCGCTGGCCAGGAAGGAACCGATCGCGAGGGCGAGCAGGATGAGGCCGGTGTCGAGCGCACTGTAGCCGAGGATGTTCTGCAGCCAGATCGGCAGCGCCAGGATGATGCCGAACTCACCGAGCGACACGATCAGGGCGGCGATGTTGCCGTTGCGGAACGACGGGATGCGGAAGAGCCCCAGCGCGAGCATCGTGCTCCTGCCTGCCTTCATCCTGGCGCGCCCGCGGAGCACGAACCCGATCCCCGCCAGCACGGCGACGGCGAACGCGATCGGGACCGGCGACAGCGTGAACGGCCAGGCCCAGCCGCCGATCCGCGGCACGGTGTCGACGAGCCACCACCCGTAGGTGCGGCCTTCGATCAGCGCGAACACGAGGCTGGCGCTGGCGACGACCGACAATGCCGCTCCGAGCCAGTCCACCCCTCCGGAGTGGGCCGTGTCGCGCGACTCGGCGACCGTGGCGAGCACACCGACGATGATGATCACTCCGAGCGGCACGTTGATCCCGAACGCCCACCGCCACGAGAAGGTCGTCGTCAGCCAGCCTCCGAGCAGGGGACCGACCGCGGTCATCCCGCCGATGGTGGACCCCCAGACGGCGAACGCGATCGCCCGCTCGCGGCCGCGGAACGTCGCGTTGATGAGCGAGAGCGTCGTCGGCAGGATCATCGCGCCGCCCACGCCCTGGACGAGGCGCGACCCGATCAGGAACGCTCCGGTCGGCGCCAGCGCCGCGGCGATCGAGGCGAGCATGAAGACCGCGACGCCGATGAGGAGGATGCGCCTGCGCCCGAACCGGTCGGCCAGGGTGCCGAACACCAGCAGCAGCGAGGCGAACACCAGGGTGTAGGACTCCTGGATCCACTGCACGCCGGTGGAGTCGACCTTCAGCTCCGTGACGATGGAGGGGATCGCGACGTTGACGATCGTGGAGTCCACGATGATGAGGGCCACCGCGACACTGATGAACACCAGGCCGAGCCAGCGCGTGCGGGTTCCGGTCACAGCGACTTCCTTTCCAGGCAGGTAATCAGCGTGCTTAGTAAAAATACGCTAACACCATCCCGCCCGGGGAGGAAGCGCCCGGCGAGGAAGCACCCGGGTCAGTCTCCGGTCACCGCACCTCGAACCCCGCCGCCAGCAGCACGTCGTCCCGCGACGACGGCCCCACCAGCAGCTCGAACCCTCCCGCCTCCACGCGCCGCTCCCCCGCCGCGTCCACGATCGTGCACTCCGCCACCGGCAGCGTCAGTCGCACGCGCGCCGATTCCCCCGGCGCCAGCTCCACCTGGCGGTACGTCTTCAGCTCCTTGTCGGCCCAGCTCACGCTCGTGACCAGGTCGCGCACGTAGACCTGCACGGTCTCGCGAACCGGACGGTCGCCGGTGTTCGTCAGCGTCAGGGAGGCCTCGATCGTGTCGCCGACGCCGAGCGAGGTCGTAACCAGCGCCAGGTCGGAGTACGACACCGTGGTGTACGACAAGCCCTCACCGAACGCCCAGGTGGGCGATTGGGTGAGGTCCGCGTACCGGTCGCCGTGCTGGCCGCGGATCTGGTTGTAGTAGGTCGGCTGCTGGCCGACGTGCCTCGCGAACGAGATCGGGAGGCGGCCCGACGGCTCGACCCGGCCCGCGATGATCTCCGCGAGAGCCTGACCGCCCTTCATGCCGGGGTTCGCGGCCCACAGGACCGCCGCGGCCCGGGCGACCGACGGCGGAAGCACCAGCGGCTTGGAGGCCAGGAGCACGACGATGACCGGCTTGCCGGTCGCGATCACCGCGTCCAGCAGCGCGTTCTGGCCGCCGATCAGCTCCAGCGTCGCGGTCGAGCGGCCCTCGCCGACGAGCTCGATGCGATCTCCGACCACGGCGACCACCACGTCGGACGCCTCCGCGGCGGCGACGGCCTCCGCGATCAGGCGCTCGTCCGGTGCGCACGGCACGACCACGGGAGGCCGCGGCTGGCCGTCCGGGAACGTCGAGCCGCGGGGGTCGACCTCCAGCGTGAGGATGTCGGCGCCGCGGGCGTGGGCGACCTCCCAGCCGTCGATCGTCTTCAGGCCGTCGAGGACCGTGGTGATCATCTCGCGCGGCTGGCCGTCGAGCCAGCCGGCCTGGCCGGACCCGCCGGCCCAGTCGCCGAGCTGAGTCTGGGCGTCGTCGGCGAGCGGGCCGACCAGCGCGACGCGCAGCGGCGACGCGTCCGGCAGCGGCAGGACCCCGTCGTTCTCCAGCAGCACGATGGAGCGGCGCGCGACCTCCAGGTTGAGCTCGGCGTGCGCCGCGCTGCCGACCACCGAGTCCAGGTCGGGCGACGGGAGGCGCGGGTCCTCGAACAGGCCGAGGTCGAACTTCAGCGTGAGGATGCGGGCGACGGCGGCGTCGAAGGCGTCTGCGGCCAGCAGTCCCCGCGCGACGGCCTCCAGCGCACCCTCGAAGAACCGCGGGGTCGTCATCACCATGTCGTTCCCGGCGGTCACCGCGGCGGCCGCGGCGTGGGCGTAGTCGGGCTGGACCTTCTGCTCCCAGACCATCCGGCCGACGTTGTCCCAGTCCGTGATGAGCGTGCCGGTGTAGCCCCACTCGCCGCGCAGCACCTCGCTGAGAAGCCAGTCGTTCACGGTGATCGGGACGCCGTCGGTGCTCTGGTAGCCGAGCATGAACGTGCGGCAGCCTTCGCGGGCGACCCGCTCGAACGGCGGGAGGAACCAGCTCCGGAGCTTCCGCCGCGAGATGTCGGCCTCGCTCGCGTCCCGGCCGCCCTGTGTCTCGGAGTAACCCGCGAAGTGCTTCGCGGTCGCGAGGATGGCGCTCGGGTCGTCCAGCCCGGTCCCCTGGTAGCCGCGGACCATCGCGCTGGCGAGTTCGCCGATGAGGAACGGGTCCTCGCCGAACGTCTCGCTGATCCGGCCCCACCGGAGGTCGCGGGCGATGCACAGCACCGGCGAGAAGGTCCAGTGCACGCCGGTGACGGCGACCTCCTCCGCGCTGGCGCGGGCGACGCGCTGGATCAGCTCGGCGTCCCAGGACGCGGCCATGCCGAGCTGCGTCGGGTAGATCGTGGCGCCGGGCCAGAACGAGTGCCCGTGGATGCAGTCCTCACCGACCAGCAGCGGGATCCGCAGCCGGGTCTGCGCGGTGAGCCGGTTGGCCTCCAGGATGCGCTCCGGTGAGGTGTGCAGGATGGAGCCGACGTGACGGCGCAGGACGTGGTCCTCCAGGTCGTCGCGCGCGTCGAGCTGCAGCATCTGGCCGACCTTCTCCTCCACCGTCATGCGGTCGAGGAGGTCGCGGACGCGCTCGGCGGTCGTCAGCGACGGGTCCTGGTACGGAAAGTTCTCCTCTGCGGGTGCGGTGGCGATGGACGGGAGGATCGAGGTCATGCGGTGTTGCTTTCCGGGGTCGCTGCGGCCGAGGCCGCGGTGGAGTTCGTGCGCACCTGGGTGACGGCGGCGTTGAGGTTCATGCCCTTGCGCTTCATCGCACGGGCGCGCTCGCCCGCCGAACGCAGGCGGGGGTTGACGTACTCGTCGATCCCGAAGTTGATCAGGGCGAGGGAGACGCCGAGCAGCGCGATGCACAGGCCGGCGGGGACGTACCACCACCAGTAGTCCGGGAACGCGTTGTTCTGCTGCGCCCAGAACAGGATGGTGCCCCAGTTCAGGTTCGACACCGGGATGACGCCGATGAACGCGAGCGTGGTCAGGCCCAGCACGGCGGCCGTCATGGTGCCGACGAAGCTGGAGGCGATGATCGCCAGGAGGTTCGGCAGCATCTCCACCAGGATCACCCGGTGCAGCGGCTCGCCGTTCGCCCGGGCGGCCTGGATGAAGTCGCGGTTGCGCAGCGACATGGTCTGCGCACGCAGCACTCGGGCGCCCCATGCCCAGCCGGTCAGGCCCAGCACCGCGGCGATGAGCGGCAGCGGCGGGTCCTGGAACTGCGAGGCGACGATGATCATCAGCGGCAGGCCGGGGATGACGAGGAACACGTTCGACAACGCCGACAGGGACTCGCTCTTCCAGCCGCGCAGGTAGCCGGCGGTCACGCCGACGACGATCGCCACGACTGTGGCCATGATCGTCGCCAGGAAGCCGACGACGAGGACGCCGCGGGTCCCGTAGACGAGCTGGCTGAAGACGTCCTGGCCGATGTGCGTCGTGCCGAGCAGGTGCGTGAACGACGGCGGCTGCAGCGTCTCCTTCAGGTTCTGCGCGTTCGGATCGTGCGGTGCGATCAACGGGGCGAAGATCGCGACGAGCACGAACACGCCCAGGATGATCAGGCCGGTGGCCGACTTCGGGTTGCTGAACATGGCCAGGGAGGCCGTGAGCTGCGACCAGAAGGTGGTCTTCTTCGGCGCGGGCGGCTCCGGGGTCACAGCCTGAACAAAGGCGGTCTGGGGCAGGGACATGATCAGGCCTCCGTCTGACGGGTGCGCGGGTCGAGGATGGCGTACGCGATGTCCGCGATGATGTTCGCGATCAGCACGGCGAGCACGAGCACGAGGAAGATCCCCTGCATGAGCGCGTAGTCCTTGGCGTTGGTCGCGTTGAGCAGCAGCAGGCCGATGCCGGGATAGGAGAACACCATCTCCATCACGATCGTGCCGCTGACGATGAAGCCGAGCGCCAGCGCGAAGCTCTGGATCTGCGGCAGCACGGCGTTGCGGGCGGCGTAGCGCCACAGCACGCGCCGGTCGGGCATGCCCTTCGCCTGCGCGACGGTGATGTAGTCCTCGTCGAGCACGGTGAGCATCATGTTGCGCATGCCGAGCACCCAGCCGCCGACCGAGACGACGACGATGGTGGCCATCGGGAGGGCGCCGTGCGAGAGCACCTGCCCGATGAAGTCGGCGTTCCAACCCGGGTCGACGCCCAGCTCGTAGGCGTGCCCCGCAGGGAACCAGCCGAGCGTGGTGGAGAAGATCGCGATGAAGATCAGGCCGAGCCAGAAGTACGGGATCGTGCCGAGGAACGTCGTGATCGGGATGAAGACGTCCAGCTTGCCGCCCCGCCGCCAGCCGATCACCGCGCCGAGGCCGGTGCCGATGACGAAGGAGACCACCGTGGCGAAGCCGACCAGGCCGAGGGTCCACGGCAGGGCGGAGGCGATCGCGTCGCCCACCGGGGCCATGCCCGTCGAGATGGAGACGCCGAGGTTGCCGTGCAGCAGCATGTTCCAGTAGTCGAGGTACTGCTGCCAGAGCGGCACCGACTTGTCGACGCCGAACAGGAGGCGCAGCGCCTTCTCGGCGTCCGGCGTGAGCTGCCCCTGGCTGCGCGCCATGTAGGAGGAGACGGCGTCGCCCTTCATCAGGCGCGGGATGAAGAAGTTGATCGTGATCGCCGCCCACAGGGTGAACGCGTAGAAGGCGACGCGCCCGCCGATGAACCGCCACGGGACGCGGACGCCGCGGCGTTCCGCCGTGGTGGCCGTCGTGCCGACGAGGGTGGGGTCGATGGGGGCGGTGTCGGACGGGGTGAGGCCGGCGGACGGCGTCGTTTCTGTGCTCACGGTCTCTGTGCTCACGGTCTCTGTGCTCACGGTCTCTGTGCTCACAGCGCACCTCCTGCGGTCTGTGCGGTCAGTGCCCCGAAGTGCTTCTCCGGGTCGGGGGACGCGGCGCGGAGCTCGCGGGTGTAGGGGTCCTGCGGCCGCACGATCACGTCGTCGGCGGGGCCGTGCTCGACGATCCTGCCCTGGTTGAGCACGATGATCTCGTCGCTGAAGTGCCGGGCGGTGGCCAGGTCGTGGGTGATGTAGAGCACCCCGAGCCCCTCCTCGCGCTGCAGGTCGGCGAGCAGGTTCAAGACGCCGACACGCAGCGAGACGTCGAGCATCGACACCGGCTCGTCGGCCACCAGCAGCGTCGGCCGGGAGGCCAGCGCGCGGGCGATCGCGACGCGCTGGCGCTGTCCGCCGGAGAGCTCGTGCGGACGGCGGTCGATCACCGCATCCGCGTCGAGCTGCACGCGCCGCAGCAGGCGCCGCACCTCGTCGTCCACCTCGCGTTTCGGCACGACGCGGTCGAGCCGGAGCGGCCGCTCGATGTGGTGCCGGATCGTGTGCGAGGGGTTGAGGGACGCGAACGGGTCCTGGAAGACCATCCGGAGTTGCTGGCGGTACTGCCGCAGCCGTTTGCCCGAGCGCGGGATGGGGGCGCCGTCCAGCAGCACCTCGCCGCGGGTGGGCGTCTCGAGCTGAGTGAGGATCTTCGCGATCGTGGACTTGCCGCTGCCGGATTGGCCGACCAGGCCGATCGTCTGCCGCTGGCCCAGCGTGAAGCTGACGTCGTCCAGCGCCTTGAGCTGCCCGGACCCCCGGACGTTGTAGATCTTGGTGACGTTTCTGAATTCGAGCGTGGTCATCGGACGACCACTCCTCTCTCGCCGGTGAGGCGCGGGAACGACTGCAGCAGCTTCTGCGTGTACTCGTGCTGCGGGTTCGTCCAGATCTGCTCGGCGGTGGCGAGCTCCACGATCTCGCCGTCGCGCATGATCGCGATCCGGTCGCTGATCTCCAGCAGCAGCGGGAGGTCGTGCGTGATGAAGACGACCGAGAAGCCGAAGTCATGGCGGAGCTGGGAGATCTGCTTGAGGATCTCGCGCTGCACGAGCACATCCAGCGCGGTCGTCGGCTCGTCCATGACCATGAGCTGCGGGCGGAGGGCGAGCGCCATCGCGATCATCACGCGCTGACGCATGCCGCCCGAGAGCTCGTGCGGGTAGGAGCGCATCCGCTGGCCGCCGACCTTGACGATCTCCAGCAGCTCGATCACCGCCGCCGTGCGCTCGGCGCGGCTCATCCCCTGGCGGTGCACGAGGAAGACGTCCTCGAGCTGCGAGCCGATGGTGGCCACCGGGTTGAGGGCGTTCATCGCCCCCTGGAAGACCATCGAGGTCTTGTCCCAGCGGAAGCGGCGCATCTGCTCCGCGTCCAGGGCGTTGATGTCGATGTCCTCGCCGCCCTGGTCGTGGAAGACGACGCTGCCGCTGGTGATCACGGCCGGGGGCTTGAGGAGGCGCTGGACCCCGTAGGCCAGGGTCGTCTTGCCGCAGCCGCTCTCGCCGGCGAGACCGACGATCTCGCCGCGCTTGATGTCGAGGGAGACGTTCGTGACCGCCGCGACCGGCGGGTCCACGTCGTACACGACCGAGAAGTCGCGCACGGAGAGAAGTGAGTCTGTCATGGCGTCGCTTTCATGCTGTCCGCGGGGTCGCCCGGGGCGGACGGCGGCTCGAGGCCGTCGTCCACCCCGGACGAGGAGTGAGGTCGCGCGCGGCGACTACTTGCCCGCAGGCTTCAGGTTCATCAGCACCTGGACGGCCGACGGCTGGGTCGGGTCGGCGGTCGCGTACTGGTCCTTCTCGCTCGGCCAGCCGACGAACTTCCTGGTGTTGTACTCGGCGAGCTGCGGGTGGGTGCCGATCGGGATCGCCGGGACGTCGTCCACGAAGATCTTCTGCAGCTTGTCGAGCGCCGCGGTGCGGGCGCTGTCGTCGGACGCCTGCGCGTACTCCTTCAGCAGGGCGGTCGCCTCCGGGTTGCTGTACCGCCCGAAGTTGTCGGAGACCTTGCCGTCCGCGGCCTGGTCGAGGTAGCTGCTGTTCATGACGTCGTCGTAGATGTGCCACGGGTTCGAGCCGGAGCCCGTCCAGTGCAGCACGGCGTCGAAGTTGCCGGACGCGACGTTGGCGAACCAGGTGTCCGCGTCGGGGGTGGCGACCTTCGCGTCGATGCCGAGCGTCGTCTTGAGCTGCGTGGCGACGAGCTGGATGCCCGTGACGTAGTCGTTCCAGCCCTGCGGGTCCTGCAGGGTGAAGGAGACCGGCTTGCCGGCCGGGTCGGTCAGCGCGCCGGACTTCCAGGTGTAGCCGGCGTCGGTGAGGACCTTCTTGGCGCCGTCGACGTCGATCTTGAACGTCTGGTCCTTGTAGTCGGACGCGATGTACTGGTCACCGGTCGGCTGCGGGATGCCCGTCACGTTGGTCAGCTCGGGGCCGGCGTTGCTGCGCGCCGTCGTGGCGTGCGCCTTGCGGTCGATGACCATGTTGACGGCCTTGCGGAGCGCCACGTCGTTGAACGGGGCCTTCGCGGTGTTGACCACGATCATGTCCGGGCTGAGGACGTTGGCGCCCCAGAACACGTTGTGCTTCGGGTCCTTGTCCACGTAGTTCTTCTGGTAGTCCGTGATGAAGATCTGCGCCCAGTCGGTCTCGCCGCTCTGCAGCGCGCGGAGGAGGCCGGTGTTGTCGTTGTACTCGAGGTACTTGAGCTGGGCCACCGGGACTGTGCCGCCCCAGTAGTCCTTGCGCGCCTGGAGGACGACGCCCTGCGACGAGAAGGTCTTGATCGTGTACGGGCCGGTGCCGACCGCGTTCGTCACCGGGTCCTTCGTCGCGTCGGCGACGGACTTCCACTGGTGCTCGGGGACGATCGGGACCTGCAGCACATCGCCCTGCTTGACGAACTTGGACTCGCTGAAGTTCAGGACGACGTTGTTCCCGTCCTTCTTGACGTCCGTCAGCTTGAGGCCGCCCAGGTCGAGGGCGGGGGTGTTCTTGATCAGGTTGTAGGTGAAGACGATGTCGTCGGCGGTGAAGGCCTTGCCGTCGCTCCACTTGACGTTCGTGCGCGGGGTGACGGTGAGCTGCGTGTAGTCCGCGTTCCACTGCACCTTCGAGGCGAGCCACGGGGTGGTCTCGTTCTTGCCGACCGGGTTGACGATCGCGAGGGGCTCGTAGATCATCCGGTCGTAGCCGAGCGACATACCCGAGCCGGTGGTGATGAACGGGTTGTTGATCTGGGTCGCCAGGATGGCCGCGCCATCCGGCTTCGCCACGGTGAGCGAACCGGTGCTGGCGGTGCCGGCGCCGGACTTGCCGTCGGACGAGCAGCCGGTCAGCGCGAGTGCGCCGACAGCGGCGATCGCCGATGCCGTGATCAGGTACTTGCTAAGCCTCATTGCTTCTCCTTCGTGGCGGGCACATCCGTTGTGCCCTGGTCCTGCGGAATGTCGGCTGACGATAACTTGCTTACTGGTCAGAAAGCAAGTTGATCGAGGCGAGGTTACTGGCTGGTAAGCTCGGCCGCAACCAGCACGGCAGGAGCGACGGAAATGGCCATCAGCGGCAACGGCACCGGTACGCGCCCGGAGACCGAGCAGAAGCGCATCGACATCCTGCGGGCGGCGATCGAGACGTTCGGCACGAAAGGGTCCACGAACGGCACGCTCTCCGATATCGCCGAGCAGGTCGGGATGACCCATGCGGGCGTCCTGCACCACTTCGGGTCCAAGAACAACCTGCTCCTGGAGGTGCTGGAGTTCCGCGACAGGGACGACGTCGCCCACCTCGTAGACCAGCACATCCCCGGTGGCCCAGCGCTTTTCGCGCACCTCGTCGCCACCGCCCAGCGCAACGCGCTGCGGCCGGGAATCGTCCAGGTCTTCACCGTGCTCTCCGCGGAGTCGGTCACCGAGGACCACCCGGCGAAGGCCTACTTCCAGGAGCGGTACCGCAACCTCCGGGTCGAGGTCGACGCCGCCTTCCGGGCACTCTGCGCGCAGGAGGGCGTGACCGCCCCTGGCACGATCGACCGCGCCGCCGCGTCGATCCTCGCCGTGATGGACGGGCTCCAGCTTCAGTGGCTGCTGGACCCGAAGGCGGTCGATCTGGCCGGGGCCAGCGAGTTCGCCATCGAGGCGATCGTGAACGGGGTCCTCCACGCCGGGCCGGAGCTGGACTCGTACGTGCACGACGCCTGACTGCGCTGCCCGCACGCCGAGCGGCTAGACATTCGGCACGAATGCGGGCTTCGGCGCGGCGAAAGCCGACATTCGGCACGAAACGTGGCACGGAGCATGGTCGCGCAACGTTGCAAGGTCGTCCAGGCAGGCACAAGACAGGAGCGGGCGTGGCCGCGAGGAGATCGCGCGCACCGCCGTCGAGGTGCTGGCGCGCCGGATCGAAGGAGGCTCCGCCCCGTTCACGCCGGAGGAGAGCTGGTCCCGTTCCGCCTCATCCCCCGCGAATCCTCGGGATCCGCCGCCGGCTGACACTGCCGAGGAACAGGCGTGTTTGACACGGTCACATTCTGCCGCGATCATGTTCTCTATAACGTTGTAGAACTAGGAAGCAGACATGCCTGAAACCCACATCGCCCTCGACCGCTCCGCCCGGGTCGCCACGATCGACCGCCGCATCTTCGGATCGTTCGTGGAGCACCTCGGCCGCTGCGTCTACGACGGCATCTACGAGCCGGGCCACCCGGCCGCCAACGAGGACGGCTTCCGTCTCGACGTGGTCGAGCTGGTGAAGGAGCTCGGCTCGACCACGATCCGCTACCCCGGCGGCAACTTCGTCTCCGGGTTCCGCTGGGAGGACAGCGTCGGCCCGCGCGAGCAGCGCCCGGTGCGCCGCGACCTCGCCTGGCACTCGCTGGAGACCAACCAGGTCGGGCTGGACGAGTTCTCGCGCTGGCTGAAGCTGACCGGCTCCGAGCTGATGCTCGCGGTCAACCTCGGCACGCGCGGGATCGACGAAGCGCTCGACCTGCTCGAGTACGCCAACCACCCGTCCGGCACCGCGCTCAGCGACCAGCGCATCGCCAACGGGACGGTCGAGCCGCACGGCATCCGGATGTGGTGTCTCGGAAACGAGATGGACGGCCCCTGGCAGACCGGGTACATGACCGCCGACGACTACGGCAAGCTGGCTGCGCGCACCGCGGCCGCCATGAAGATGGCCGACAAGGACCTGGAGCTCGTCGCCTGCGGGTCGTCCGGCTCCGGGATGCCGACCTTCGGCGACTGGGAGCGCACCGTGCTGGAGCACGCCTACGACCACGTCGACTTCATCTCCGCGCACGCCTACTACCAGGAGCGCGGCGGCGACCTCGGATCGTTCCTGGCCTCCTCGGTGGACATGCAGTTCTTCATCGACACGGTGGTCGCCGCGGCGGACCACGTCGGCTCCAAGCGCAAGAGCGCCAAGAAGATCGCCATCTCGTTCGACGAGTGGAACGTCTGGTACCTGGACGAGCACCAGGCCTCCCAGGAGGTCAACGACGAGTGGCGCGTCGCCCCGCGCCAGCTCGAGGACGTCTATTCGGTGGCCGACGCCGTGGTCGTGGGCAACCTCTTGATCACACTGCTGAAGAACCACGACCGGGTCCGCAGCGCCTCCTCGCCCAGCTCGTCAACGTGATCGCGCCGATCATGAGCGAGCCGGGCGGCGCAGCCTGGCGGCAGACCACCTTCTTCCCGTTCTCGGTCACCAGCCGGCTCGCGCGCGGCGAGGTGCTGCGCCCGGCCGTCTGTACCGGCAGCTACGACACCGCGGCGCACGGCACGGCGGACGTCGTGGACGCGGTCGCGACGCACGACGAGGCCACCGGCGCGTCGGCGGTGTTCCTGGTCAACCGCAGCCTCACCGACACGGAGACGGTCAGGATCGACGTGCGCGACCTGGGCGCGCGCGCGGTCCAGGAGGCGCTGAGCCTGTTCGATGACGACGTGTACGCCAAGAACACGCTCGCCGAGCCCGAGCGCGTCGGGCTGCGCGCCAACACCACGGCGACGCTCGCGGACGGCGTCCTGACGGTGGAGCTGCCGCCGGTCTCCTGGACAGCGGTCGCGCTCGGCTGACCCCGCACACTCTCCCCGGGGCACGTGAACGCCCTCATCCCGCGCGGATGAGGGCGTTCATGCGCCCTTCGGTCGCTGTGCGGCGGACTCGGATTGGCGGCGGGAGCCTGGGTATGTTAGATATGTACGATGACCGGCTCGATGCTCTCCCAGCTCTGCGCTACCGTGGCGCTCGGCGTGGTGACCCTGCTGATCGGCCGCTCCATGCACGACCCCGCCACGGTGATCCTCTTCGCCGTGGGCGTGCTGGCGACCATCCTGTCCGCCTTCCGGGTGCGCTCCCTGCGTGTGAAGCACCTCGCGGAAGTGGAACGCCGTGTCCCCCAAAATGCCGCTACAAAAGACCCGAGGAATCCGTCAAGCTCGGTCTGATGAGCAACCATCAGCAATCGGGGGTCGGCACGGACGTGGCGAGGGGGACTGTTCTCCGCCCGTACCGCGACCTGTTCGCGCGCGGGCTCACGGCCATCCTCGCCCTGACCACGCCCGTGTTCGCCGTGCTGTACTGGCTCACCATCCCGAACGGGGAGTGGAAGTACGTCCTGTCCGTCCACGTGCTGGTCGTGCTGGCGACGATCCTCGGCGTGTACGCGTTCCTCAGCGCGACGATCACGCTCCAGCCGGACGGCGTCCGGGAGCGCGGCTTCTTCGGTCGGACCCGGTTCGTGCGCTCGGTCGATGTCGGCTCCATCCTGCTGGTGCGGCTCTACGACGGCAGCACACTGGACACCCTCCCCCAGCTCTTCATCACCGGACACGACGGTCGGCCGCTCATCCGCATGCGCGGGCAGTTCTGGTCGGCTGCGGACATGGAGCTGGTCGCCGACGAGTTCGACGTTCCGGTGACGCGCCCCGAGGACTTCCTGACGATGACGCAGTTGCGGCGGCGGTCGCCCGAGCTGCTGTACTGGTTCGAGCGGATGCCGCGGTTCCCTTAGGGCCGCTCAGACGTCCGCGTTCGTCGCGATCGCCAGTGCCGGCGCGTCCGAACGGCTGGAGGGCAGCTCCTCGAAGCCGAGCCGGCGGTAGAACGCCATCGCGCCGGTGTTCGCGGGCGACATCCTCAGGAACACGCCCGGCACGCCCCGACCGTGCAGCGCTGCGAGGAGTTCGCGGATGAGCCGGCGACCGTAGCCCTGACCCTGCAACTCGGGCAGCAGGTCGATGTGCAGGTGCGCAGGAAAGCGGTCGACCTCCGGGACGATCGCTTCGTGCGGGTCGAGCCCGAATCCGATGGCCTCCCGCTCCTTCTGGGAGGTCGCCTCCGTCAGCGGATAGCGCTCGCGGAACCCCGGCAGCCAGTGCGCGTCATACCAGTCGGCGAACGCCTGGCTGTCCGCCACCGAGATCACGTAGCCGGCGACGCGCCGGCCCGTGTCGACCACGAACGCGAGGTCGGGCTGGTACTCGACGTAGGGTCCGGCGAAGACGTCGGGCAGGAGGGCGTCGCTGGAGTAGAGCCCCCGCGCGTCCGCGCCGCTCGCGCCCGTCCTGACGCAGATGTCGTAGACGTCCGCACGGTCGGCCGGACGGTACGGGCGGATCGTAGTCATCGTGAAAGTATGGCAGCGTGACCTCGTCCACCGTCGCCGGGCCGCCGAGCTCGGGCCGCCTCACGCCCGGAGCCCACGCCGCCGCGGCCGAGAGCCGGTTGGTCTGATGGAGCGCGATCCCGACGGACTGCTCGCGCCGTGGCGGGCGCGCTGGGCCCTGACGCCGGACGGCCCCGCCTTCTCCACGCCGTCGAGCGCGCTGCAACCGGTGGTGCTGGACGGCCGGCCGGCGTTCCTCAAGCTCGCGACGCACGCCGAGGAGGCTGCGGGAGGGCGCGTCCTCCGCTGGTGGGACGGCGGCGGCGCGGCGCCGGTCCTCGCGGCGGAGGGTGACGCGCTCGTGCTCGCGCGGGCCACCGGCGGGCGCTCGCTGGAGTCGCTGGCGGCCTCCGGCCCGGACGGGGACGATGAGGCGACCCGGGTCCTCTGCCGTGCCGCGGTGCGCCTGCACTCGGTCACCGGGCGGCCGCGACCGGACGTGCTGCTCGACCTCCCGCGCTGGTTCGCCGAGCTGTTCGAGCACGCCGCGACGCGGCCGCATGCCCACGACGGCATGTTCCCGCGTGCCGCGGCCGAAGCCCGGGCGCTGCTCGCCGCGCCGGAGGGCGACGTCGTGCTGCACGGCGACCTCCACCACGGCAACGTTCTCGACTTCGGTCGGGACGGCTGGCTCGCGATCGACCCCAAGCACCTCCACGGCGATCCGGCGTTCGACTTCGCGAACATCCTCTGCAATCCCTCCGCGGACGTGGCGCTGGCTCCAGGACGGCTGGAGCGCGCCGTGGCGGTGATCGCCGCGGAGACCGGGATCCCGCAGCGGCGGATGCTGCGTTGGGCGCTCGCCTGGGCCGGCCTCTCGGCGGCGTGGACGGAGCGCGGCGGCGGGGACGCGGCGGTCGCGGTGGCCGTGGGCCTCGAGGCGACGCGCGCGCTGGACGCGCCTCCGGCTACGTCTTCGCCTGGCCCGGTCTGCTGAGGAAGAACGGGTGCGGCCGGGTGCTCTCCTCCGCCAGCTTGTATGCCAGCGGCGCCCACACGATGACCGCGACACCGGCGCCGAGCAGCAGTCCGCCGAGGGTGTCGCTCAGCCAATGCGCGCCGAGGTAGGTGCGGCTGATCGCCATCAGGATGCCCCACGCGCCGCCCACGCACCACACCCAGACGCGCGGGAACAGGATGGCGAACACGACCGCCATCGTGGCCGCATTCGCCGTATGCCCGGACGGGAATGAACCGGTATCGGAGACCACCAGGATCTCCGAGGGCCGCGCCCGACCGACCGTGTGCTTGAGGACCTGGACGCAGATCACCGACAGAACGCTCGCGACCGCGAAGAAGGTGGCGCCCCAGGGCCTTCGGAACGCCAAGAGGAGCAGGAAGACCACCACCGGGATCACGACCGAGCCGATGATGCCGCCGCCCACGTAGTTGAAGAACAGCGCGGGCGCGGTCCACACCGGCGAACGGTGCTCGATCACCTCGGCCATCCACTCCAGGTCGAGCGCGAACGGCTCCGTCGGGCGGAGCGCGATGATCGCGCCGAGCACCAGTACCAGGCCGATGGCGACGGACGCGGAGATCAGCGGCCAGCGGCGCTGGATGCGCCGGGCGACGTGCAGCGGCGGCGTGGCGGTCATGGGATCACGGTACCGCGCAAGGTCGTCCCGCCCGGCCCGGCCCGCGGGTGCTGGTCGGGGTGCGGGTGCGCCAGGCCCGGCACGAGTGCGAACTACCCTAGTGCGCGAGCTCCGGCACCGTCCGCGGCCGCACGACCAGCCACAGCGACGCAATGGACACCGCGGCGCAGATCGCCATCATCGAGCCCATCGGCCCCGCGCTGCCGGTGCCGAGCAGCCCGACGATCGGCGAGAACACGCCGGCCGCGCCGAAGTTGAGCGCGCCGAGCAGGCTCGCCGCCGTCCCGGCCTCGTGGCCGTGGTTGTTGAGGGCCAGCACCTGCACGCACGGGAAGCCGAATCCGCACGCCGCGATGAAGAACCAGAGCGGGATCGCGACCCCCACAGGCCGACGTGGGCCTGGTCGAGCACTACGATCGTGACCGACGCCAGGAGCATGACGGCCGTCGAGACGGCGAGGATCCACTGCGGCCCGACGTACTTGGTCAGCCGCGCCGCCGACTGCACGCCGATGATGATGCCGATCGAGTTGACCGCGAACAGGAGGCCGTACTCCTGCGGCGTGAACGCGTAGAGGCCCTGGAAGATGAACGGGCTCGCCGACAGGTACGAGAAGAGGCCGGTGAAGTTGGCGGCTCCCACGATCGCGATGCCGACGAACACCCGGTCGCTCAGCACCGAGCGGTAGCGCTGGCGGACCGTCGAGTGGCCGGCGTCGTGCCGGCGCGCCTTCGGGAGGGTCTCGGCGATCCACAGCGAGACGCAGGCGATCACGAACACGCCGTAGCAGGCGAGCACGACGAAGATGCCGCGCCACGGCATGACCAGCAGCAGCCACGACCCGAGCACCGGCGCGAGGACCGGCGCGAGCCCGTTGACGAGCGCGAGGCGGCTCAGCATCCGCACGAGCGGACGCCCGCCGAACAGGTCGCGGACCATCGCCATCGCGACCACCCCGCCGGCGGCGGCACCGATGCCCATCAGCGCGCGGGCGATGCCGAGCAGCTCCACATTGGGCGAGATCGCCGCAGCGAGGCACGCGAAGATGTGGACGCCGGTGGCGGCGATCAGCGGGAGGCGGCGGCCGATCTTGTCCGACCACGGGCCGACCAGGAGCTGGCCGAGCCCGAAGCCGATCGTGGTCGCCGTGAGCGTGAGCTGGATCATCGCCGTGGAGACGTGGAAGTCGGACTCCAGCGTCGGGAGCGCCGGGAGGTACATGTCGATCGTGAACGGCCCGAGCGCGGTGAGCGCGCCGAGGATCAGGATGTACGACATTCGCTGGCGGCCGGTGAGCGAGTCGCCGGGATGCACGACGGTGGTCACGAAAGAGTCCTTCTGCTGGAGGGCGTGTGGGGAGGGGGCACGCGCCCGACGTTGGACGCAAAACGACAGCACCGCGACGGGATCGCGGTGCTGGGAGCCGCCCGTTCGAATCGATTCGATCTCGGGCGCGTGTCCAGCTTACAACCTTCCGCACCGAAATGTGAACGTGCGCATTGTCCCGATTTCGCGGGACAACAGCCGACGACTCCGCCGCCGCAGCAGCCGCCGCCCACCCAGCCCAGCGCGCCATCAGCCGAGTACGCGAATTCTCTGCGTACTCGGCGGTTTTGGCCTGATTTCGCGCGTACTCGGCGGGTGCCTACGAGGCGGAGGGGGACGCGAGGAGCGGGGCGAAGGCGAGCTCGGCGGCGCCGATCATGAGGATGTCGCTGCCGAGGGCGGCGCGTGTGATCGTGAGGGTCTCGGCGGAGGCGGAGAGCGCCTGCGACGCGACGAGTGCCGGCAGTCGCTCGGGCGCCAGCTCGTGCAGCGCGCCGAGGAACCCGCCGAGGACGATCCGCTCGGGGTCGAAGACGTTGGTCGCGTTGCGCAACGCGGTCGCCAGGAAACCGAGCTGGCGGTCCACCTCGGCGAGCACCGCCGCGTCGCCGGACGCGACGGCCGCACCGAGCGCCCGCGAGAGCTCGTCCGGATCGGCGGAGGCCAGTCCGAGCACCTGCAGCAGCGCGCGCTGGCTGACCTCGGTCTCCAAGCAGCCGATCGCACCGCAGTGGCAGCGCACGCCGGCCGAGTTGACGAGGGTATGACCCAGCTCGCCGGCGTAACCGCTGATGCCGGTCAGCGGCCTCCCGCCCACGATCACGCCCGCGCCGATGCCGGACGCGCCGCCGTTGACGTAGACGAGGTCGGCCGCTCCCTGCCCCGCGCCGAACAGCCGTTCGGCGTTCGCGCCCAGGCTGGCGTCGTTCGCCGCTGCGACGGGATAGCCGGTCGCTTCCGCGAGCTCCGCCGCGAAGGGCTCCTCCGCCCACTCCAGGTGCGGGGCGAGCCGGACGACGCCGTCTTCCTCGCGCACGAGTCCGGGCACCGCGACGCCGACCCCGACGACCCGGGAGGCCGCCGCCAGCTCGGGCCGCAGCCCGTCGATCACGGCGGCGGCGATGGCGGCGGCCTCCGCGGCGGTCGGCACGTGCCCGGTGGGATAGCGCACCCGGCGGTGCACGTGCGCGTCGAGCCCGACCACCCCGACGGTGACGGCGTCCACTTCCGGGTTCACGGCGAGCGCGACGACGCGGCCGTCGGCGGCGACGACCGGGGACGGCCTCCCGACCCTGTTGCTGTTCTCCGGCTCGCGCTCGCGCACGAGCCCGAACTCGCCCAGCTCGGCGACGAGCGCGCCGATGGTCGACCGGTTGAGCCCGGTCGCCTGGGTGAGCGCCGAGCGCGCCAGCGGGCCCTCGCGGTGCACCATCCCGAGCACGGCGGAGAGGTTGTGCCGCCGCACCGTGTCGAGGTTCGTCCCCGCCGTCGTCCTGCCGTTCATGGTCCCGGTCACTGTATTACAGGTCGCGGGGCGCGGCGGACGCGCGGCGCCTCAGCACGTCTCGGGCCGCGCCCCCACGGGCACCGCCTCGGGCCGCTCGACCGTGGAGGTCAGCGTCACCACCTCGTGCCGCGCGCCCGCCTCCAGCACCGCCTCCATGATCTCCAGCACGTGGAAGGCCAGCTCGCCCGACGCGCGGTGGGGTCGACCGGTCTCGAGCGCGCGGGCCAGGTCTGCCAGGCCGAAGCCGCGGCCGGCGTCGGCGTAGCCGCCCGCCGTCTCCACCTCGCGGAACTCGCGGTCGTCCGCCGTCGCGACGAGCACCGCGTCCGAGAAGTGGTTGGGGTCGGGCACGGCGAGTGTTCCTGCGGTCCCGTACACCTCGAACAGCGGCACGCGGGAGGCCCACACCTCGAACGAGACGGTCACCGTCGAGACGACTCCGGAGGCGTGCTCCAGGATGGCGGTGACGTGCGTGTCCACGTCCACCGGCAGCTCGGCGCCGGCGTGCGGCCCGGTGGCGATGGTGCGCGAGCGCTCCGAGCGTCGCGTCGCGCCGGAGACGCGGACGACCGGCCCGAAGAACGTCACGAGCGAGGTCAGATAGTAGGGGCCCATGTCGAACAGCGGGCCGCCTCCCGGCTGGTAGTAGAACGCCGGCGCCGGATGCCACAGCTCGTGGCCGGGCGCCGTCCATGCCACCGCTGCGCCGAGCGGCATCCCGATCCGGCCGTCGTCGAGCACGGCGCGAGCGGTCTGGATGCCCGTCCCGAGCACCGTGTCGGGAGCGCAGCCGACCCGCAGCCCGAGCTCGTCGGCGCGTGCCAGGACCGGCGCCGCCTCCGCGGTCGTCAGCGCCAGCGGCTTCTCGCCGTAGACGTGCTTGCCCGCCGCGAGCGCACGCAGCGCGACGTCCGCGTGGGCGAGCGGGATGGTCAGGTTGAGCACGACATCCACCTCGGGATGCGCCAGCAGCTCGTCCACGGTCATCGCCTCGACGCCCTGCTCGGCGGCGACGGTCCTGGCCCGGTCGAGGTCGAGGTCGGCGACCGCGCGCAGACGCAGGTTCGGCAGTTTCGGGAACTCCGCGAAGTACTGCGCCGAGATGACGCCGACTCCGATCACTCCGACGTTCAGCGTGCTGCCCACAGCAGCCCCCTCTCGATGATGGTGCGCACGGGCCGGCTCTCCACGATCTCCAGCCGGTGGCCCGGAGCGGAGACGAAGATGCGGCCCTTGCCCCACTGCCGCGTCCAGATGGCCGGGGCGGTGACCGGGCGGTTCCAGGCATCCCACGGGCGAACGCTCTGCGTCGTCGTGGCCAGGACGTCGTTGTACTCGTCGCTCAGCACCCAGTACTGCTCGGTCACCAGGTCGAAGTCCTCGATTCCCGCGGTGATCGGGTGCGCCTTGCCGTAGTCGGTGATGTGCACCGTGTACGGGATGTAGTTGTCGGACTGCTCGCCGGTGCGCTCGGCCGGATTCTTGCCCGCGTGGTGCGCGAACTGGCCGCCGATCATGTGGAGATAATCCGCGTTGTTCCGGTAGGAGTCGGCGATGCCGCCGTGCCAGCCGGCCATCCCGGTGCCGTTCAGGACCGCGCGCTGCAGACCGGCGAACTCGGCCGGCTCGATGGTGCTCATCGTGTTGATCTGCAGGACGAGGTCGACCGTGTCCATGAACGGCTCGTCGGTGTAGACGGCGGGCCCCTCCTCCACCCGCACGGCGAAGCCGTTCTCCTCCAGGAACGGGATGAAGAGGTTCGTGGTCTCGACGGGCATGTGCCCGTCCCAGCCGCCGCGGACGACGAGGGCTTGTCTGGTCATGTTTCCTTCCGATCGAAACCGCCGAGTACGCGGATTGTTCGCGTACTCGACGGTTCCGGGCTGATTTCGGGCGTACTCGACGGTTGGGGGCAGGGTGAGTAGGGGCGTCAGGCGGCGGTGGGGGTCCAGGCGCTGCCGGTCGCGGCGGAGGTCTCCACTGCGGCCAGCACGCGCTGGACGTGCAGGCCGTCGGCGAACGACGGCTCGGGGTCGGCGCCGCCGGTCACCGCATCGACGAAGTCCTTGATCTGGTGGCTGAAGGCGTGCTCGTAGCCGATCGCGTGGCCGGTGGGCCACCAGTTCGCCATGTAGGGATGCTCGGGCTCGGTCACGATGATCCGCGTGAAGCCCTGCTCCCCGCCGGCGCGGTGGCGTCGTAGAACTGCAGCTCGTTCATGGCCTCCAGGTCGAAGGCGATCGCGCCGCGGGAGCCACTGAGCTCGATCCGCAGCGAGTTCTTGCGGCCGGTCGCATAGCGGGTCGCCTCGAACGCGCCGATCGCGCCCGCCGCCGCTCCACCGTCGAGCCGCGCGGTGAACCAGGCGGCGTCGTCCACGGTCACCCGTCCGCGCTCGGCGGAGGCCGTGCCGGAGAGCCCCACGGTCTCGCCGAGCAGCGGCCGCTCCTCCACGAACGTGGCGAGGGTGCCGGAGACCGAGTCGAGCCGGGAGCCGGTCAGGTGCTCGACCAGGTCGATCGCGTGCGCGCCGATGTCCCCCAGGGAGCCGGAGCCTGCGGCCTCCTTGTCGAGCCGCCACGTCATCGGCCCGTTCTCGTCGGTCAGCCAGTCCTGCAGGTAGAGCGCGCGCACCTGGCGGATCGCGCCGAGCCGGCCCTCCTGCACGAGGCGCCTGGCGTAGCCGATCGCCGGGACCCGACGATAGCTGAAGCCCACCATCGAGCGGACGCCGCGGGAGGCCGCGCGTTCGGCGGCGGCGACCATCGCCTCCGCCTCGGCCACGGTGTTGGCGAGCGGCTTCTCGCAGAGCACGTGCTTGCCGGCGTCCAGCGCGGCGATCGCGATCTCGGCGTGGGAGGCGCCGGGCGAGCAGATGTCGATCACGTCGATGGCCGGGTCCTCGACGACGCGACGCCAGTCGGTCTCGGCGCGCTGCCAGCCGAACTTGCGGCGGGCGCCCTCCACGCGGTCGGGGTCGCGTCCCACGATCGCGGCCATGACCGGCTCGGCGGCCAGGTCGAAGAACCGCGGAGCCACCCGCCAGCCCTGCGAGTGGGCAGCGCCCATGAAGCCGTAGCCGACCATCGCCACCCGCAGCTCCCGTGCCGGTGAAGTCATCCGTCCCGCTCCTTCGCGTCGTGCGTGCTGTTTCGGTGTCCGTGCGTGACGCTAACCGGCCGCGAGGCACCACGCAAGTTTCGGCCGTTGCTTGGAAAACTTTCTACTACCGTCGCTCAGCGAGCGGCCGGCGCCGCCGTCGAATCGCGCACGACCAGGGAGGTCGCCAGCTCCAGCCGGGTGTTCTCCACCTCGCCGGCGCGCAGGCGCAGTGCGGTGCGCGTCGCGACCTCGGCCATCTCCTGCAACGGCTGACGCACGGTCGTCAGGGCCGGCCGCGCCCAGGACGCCGGCGCCACGTCGTCGAAACCGACGACGGACACGTCGCCCGGCACGTCCAGCCCGAGCGCGAACGCCGCATCCATCACGCCGAGCGCCTGCAGGTCGTTGCCGCAGACGATCGCGGTCGGGCGGTCAGCACGGTCGAGCAGGCGGCGACCTTCCCGCACTCCGTCCGCGCGACCGAACTCGCCGACGCCGGCGAGCGCCGGGTCGGCCCGGAGCCCGGCCTCGGCGAGCGCGGACTGGTATCCGCCGACCCGTGCGCGGGAGCACATCAGGTCGGGCGGCCCGGAGACGACCGCGATCCGCTCGTGGCCGAGGTCGATCAGGTGCCGCGTCGCCGTGACCCCGCCCGCCCAGTTGGTCGCGCCGATCGCCGGGACGTCCGGCGGCGGGTCGCCCGCCGGGTCCACGACGACGAACGGGATGTTGCGCGTGCGCAGCCGCTGCCGGTGCTCGGCCGTCAGATTCGAGAACTGCAGGATCACCGCGACCGGCTTCCTGCTGAGCACGCCGGAGATCCAGTCCCGGCCGGGCTCGAGATGGTCGCCGAGCGCGGAGAGGGCGAGCACGAAGCCGGCCTCCCGCGTGATCCGCTCGACACCCCGGATGATCTCGACCGACCACTCGCTGACCAGATCCGTGACCACCAGCTCGACCAGCCCTCCGCGCTCCGGGAGGACGCCGCGGCGCGCATAGCCGGAGTCGTTCAGCAGCTCCTCGACGCGCGCGCGGGTCGGCGCCGAGACACCCGGGCGCCCGTTCAGGACCTTCGACACGGTGGAGAGCGACACCGCCGCCTGCCGCGCGATCGCCTCCAGCGTCGGACGGCTCGGCGCAACGGTCGGTTCAGGCATGCAGACACTGTGCCACAATGTCGGCCAGGCTTTCGCGTTGTCCCGCGAAACTTCCACACTCGCCCTCCCGAGGAGACCAATGCCGCTCACCGACCTCACCCTCCCCGAACTGATCGACTTCCGCCCGGAGGTCGAGGAGCCCACCGACTTCGACGCGTTCTGGGAAGCGACGATCGCGGAGTCTCGCGCGGCCGGGGGCGAGCCGGTGCTGGCGCCGGCGAACACCCCGGTCACGCAACTGATCGTGGAGGACCTGACCTTCCCCGGCTTCGGCGGCGAACCGGTGCGCGCCTGGGTGTCGCGCCCGCTGCACGCCGACGGCCCACTGCCGGCGGTCGTGCAGTACCAGGGTTACGGCGGCGGCCGCGGCCTCGCCGGCGAGAACGTCGACTGGGCGCTCGCCGGCTACGTGCACGTCTTCATGGACACCCGCGGCCAGGGCAGCGGGTGGGGCACGGGAGGCGCGACCGCCGACCCGCACGGTTCCGGGCCCGCCACCCCGGGCTTCATGACCCGCGGCATCCACGACCCGCGCGAGCACTACTACCGCCGGGTGTTCGCCGACGCGGTGCGAGCGGTCGACGCCGCCCGCGCCCTCCCGTTCGTCGACCCGGCGCGGATCGCCGTGACCGGCGGCAGCCAGGGCGGCGGGATCGCCCTGGCCGCAGGCGCGCTGGCGGATGTCCAGGCGGTGCTGCCGGATGTCGCGTTCCTCTGCGCGTACCGCCGTGGCGCGGAGGTCGCGGCCGGCGGCCCGTTCCAGGAGCTGACGACCTACCTGGCGGTGCACCGCGACCAGGTGGACGCGGCCTTCCACACGCTGTCGTACCTCGACGGCGTGAACTTCGCCCGCCGCATCCAGGCGCCTGCGCTGTTCTCGGTCGCGCTGATGGACACGGTGGTGCCGCCGTCCACGACGTTCGCGGCGTACAACCACCTGGCGGCGGAGGACCGCACGATCGAGGTGTACCCGTTCAACGACCACGAGGGCGGCCAGGCGGCGCACTGGCAGAAGCAGGCGGCGTGGCTGGCGTCGCGGATGTGAGCCCTCGGCAGCCGGCGCGGAGTGGCGCTCGGGCGTCGGTCCTGGTATAAGTTTATCGAAACAACAAATCACCGACGACGCTGAAGGAACCTTCCATGAGCCTCACCCCCACCCGCGCCGACAAGTTCTCGTTCGGTCTGTGGACCATCGGCTACAACGGCACCGACCCGTTCGGCGGCCCGACCCGCCCCCAGCTCGACGTGGTGGAGGCGGTGACCAAGCTCAGCGAGCTCGGCGCCTACGGCCTCACCTTCCACGACGACGACCTCTTCGCCTTCGGCTCGACCGACGCCGAGCGCCAGAAGCAGATCGACCGCCTCAAGCAGGTGCTCGCAGACACCGGTGTCATCGTGCCGATGGTCACCACCAACCTGTTCAGCGCGCCGGTCTTCAAGGACGGCGGCTTCACCTCCAACGACCGCGCCGTCCGCCGCTTCGCGCTGCGCAAGGTGCTCCGCAACCTCGACCTGGCCGCCGAGCTCGGCGCCAAGACGTTCGTCATGTGGGGCGGCCGCGAGGGCGCCGAGTACGACTCGGCCAAGAATATCCAGGCGGCGCTCGAGCGCTACCGGGAGGCCGTCAACCTGCTGGGCGACTACGTCACCGACAAGGGCTACGACATCCGCTTCGCGATCGAGCCGAAGCCGAACGAGCCGCGCGGCGACATCCTGCTGCCGACCGTGGGCCACGCCCTCGCTTTCATCAACTCGCTGGAGCGCCCCGAGCTCGTCGGCCTCAACCCCGAGGTCGGCCACGAGCAGATGGCGGGCCTGAACTTCGCCGCCGGCATCGCCCAGGCGCTGTACCACGGCAAGCTCTACCACATCGACCTCAACGGCCAGCGCGGCATCAAGTACGACCAGGACCTCGTGTTCGGCCACGGCGACCTCCAGAACGCCTTCGCGCTCGTCGACCTGCTCGAGCACGGCGGCCCCAACGGCGGCCAGGCCTACGACGGCCCGCGCCACTTCGACTACAAGCCGTCGCGCACCGAGGACATCACGGGCGTGTGGGACTCGGCCGCCGCGAACATGCGCACCTACCTGCTGCTGAAGGAGCGGGCGCAGGCGTTCCGCGCCGACCCCGAGGTGCAGGCGGCACTGGAGGCCTCGCGCGTGAACGAGCTGTCGCAGTCGACCCTGGGCGCCGGCGAGAGCTACGACGACCTGCTCGCCGACCGAAGCGCGTACGAGGACTTCGACGCGAGCGCCTACTTCGGCGCCAAGGGCTTCGGCTTCGTGCGCCTGCAGCAGCTCGCCCTCGAGCACCTGCTCGGGGCCCGCGGCTGACCGGACCCATCCTTCGCCGAGGGGCACGTGAACGCCGTCATCCAGCAGTTTTGAGGGCGTACACGTGCCCCTCGATCGATTAATCCCGGAGAAGTGAGGAACGCAGGTGACGTTGGTTGCGGGAGTCGACTCGTCGACGCAGAGCTGCAAGGTGGTCGTGCGCGACCTGGAGACCGGGGCGCTCGTGCGCTCCGGCCGGGCCGTGCACCCGGACGGCACGGAGGTCGACCCGGCCGCCTGGTGGAGCGCGCTGCAGGAGGCGTTGGAGGCCGCGGGCGGCCTCGCCGACGTGGCCGCGATCTCCATCGCCGGCCAGCAGCACGGCATGGTGGTGCTCGACGCGGAGGGCCGCGTCATCCGCGACGCGCTGCTCTGGAACGACACCCGCAGCGCCCAGGCGGCGCGCGACCTGATCGACGAGGTCGGCGCTGGGGCGTACGCCGCGCGGGTCGGAGTGGTGCCGGTGGCCTCCTTCACCGCGACCAAGCTGCGCTGGCTGCGCGACGCCGAGCCGGCGAACGCGGCACGCGTCGCCGCGGTCGCCCTCCCCCACGACTGGCTGACCTGGCGACTGCTGGGTTACGGCCCCGCGGACGAGAGCCCCCTCGGCCCGGAGCTGGAGGCCCTGACGACGGACCGGTCGGATGCGAGCGGGACGGCATACTGGAGCGCGGCATCCGGGGCATACGACGTCGAGCTGTTCGAGCGGGCGCTGGGACGTGCGGGGCGGGAGGCCGGTACGACCTCCACCTCGGCCGACGCCGTCATCCTCCCCCGCGTGCTGGGCCCGGCGGACGTCGCCGGCCGCACCCCGGACGGCGTCCTCGTCGGCCCGGGCGCGGGCGACAACGCGAGCGCGGCTCTCGGCCTGGGCGCAGCGGACGGCGACGTGGTCGTGTCCATCGGCACCAGCGGCACCGTGTTCGCCGTGACCGACGCCCCCATCGCGGACGCGACCGGGACCGTCGCCGGCTTCGCCGACGCGAGCGGCCTCAGCCTCCCCCTCATCGCGACGCTCAATGCGGCCCGCGTGCTGAGCTCCGTCGCCGGCCTGCTCTCGGTGGACTTCGACGCCCTCGCCGAGCTCGCCCTGTCCGTGGAGCCCGGTGCGGAGGGCGTCGTGCTGGTGCCGTACTTCGAGGGCGAACGGACGCCGAACCTCCCGGACGCCACAGCCAGCCTCCACGGGCTCACCATCGCGAGCACGCGCCCGGCGACCTTCGCGCGCGCGGCCATCGAGGGGATGCTGTGCGGTCTCGCCGACGGGCTCGACGCCGTGCGCGCGGTCGGCGTGCGGGAGAAGCGCATCGTGCTGATCGGCGGGGCGGCGCAGAACCGGGCTGTCGCGGCGATCGCGGCACAGGTGTTCGACGCGCCGGTCGTCGTGCCGGCGCCGGGCGAGTACGTCGCCGATGGCGGAGCCGTGCAGGCGGCGTGGGCGCTGACCGGTGAGCGGCCGTCGTGGACCGTGGCGGCGGCGGCGCCGCTGGCGGTGGACACGCGCACGGTGATCCGGGAGCAGCGCCGGCAGTACCTGTAGGCGGTCGCCCCCGGAGGACCTCCCGTCGGCGACCGGCCGAAAAGCGGTCAGCGGAGGAGATCGGCGCGCGGAACGGGCCGGTTTCCTCCGTTGACTGTTGTCAGCGCCGGCCAGCGGGGAATCTCCTCCGTTGCCAGCAGCGGCGAAGCCGCGCGCGAGCGCGGCGCCGGCCGCCGACGCCCAGCGCAGCGGGTCCGCGATGGCGGCGGCCGAGCCTCCGGCGAGCTCGGACAGCGACGCCACGCCGGCGAACCCGCGTGGCTCGGCCGCGATCGAGCCGGCGGCCAGGAGCGCGGGGATCCGGGCTGCCCGGGCCAGGCCCGCGACATACTCCGCGACCTTGCCCGCCGCCGACTGGTCGTCATAGCGTCCCTCCCCCGTCACCACCGCATCCGCCGAGGCCACGACCGTGGGCAGGCTCAGCGCCTCGCCGACGGCGGCCGAGCCCGGCGCCATCGCGGCTCCCCAGGCGAGCAGCCCGAAGCCGGTCCCGCCCGCAGCGCCCGCACCGGGTGCGAAGGGATCCACGGCGACCCCGGACTCATGGAGCACGTCCGCGAATCGGGCGAGCCCGGCCTCCAGCACGGGCACGTCCGTCGGACCGGCGCCCTTCTGCGGCCCGAACACCGAGGCCGCCCCCCGAGGTCCGAGCAGCGGGCTGGTCACGTCGCTCAGAACGCGCGCACCTCCTGCGGGACGCGCCCTCAGCGACCCCAGTTCGGCCCGGTCGAGGGCGGCGAGGCCGCGGTTCCCCGGCGCGATGGCGGTTCCGGCCGCAGTCAGCAACCGCGCCCCGAGCGCCGTCAGCATCCCGGCTCCCCGTCCGTGGAGGCGCTCCCGCCGATCGCGAGCAGCAGCCCCGTCGCCCCCGCGTCGAGCGCCGCCGCGATGGCCTGGCCGAATCCGGTCGTCTGCGCGTCGAAGGGCGCGAGCGCCGGCATCAGCCCGATCCCGCTGGTCTCGGCCAGTTCGACGACGGCGGTTCCGTCGGGCAGCAGGAGCCAGCTCGCGTCCCGCGCAGCGCCGTCCGGTCCGGTCACGCGCACGGACCGCCGGGTGGACCCGGGCACGGCGACCTCGAACGCGTCGAGAGTGCCCTCGCCTCCGTCGGCCATCGGCGCGAGGACGATGTCGTCGTCCGGGCGGACCGACGACCATCCCGCCGCGAGCGCGGACGTCACCTCGGTCGCGGTCGCGGTGCCCTTGAAGGAGTCGGGGGCGAAGACGACGGTGCTCATCCCCACAGGCTGGCACAGATCACCGGGCGCCACGGCTCGCGAACGACGGACTCGCCCGTCCCGGCTCTGGCACCGCGCCCCCGACCGGACGAAGATGTCCGCATGAACGCACCAGTACCTCCACGGCTATGATCCCCACCGCCCGCCGGGTCCAGGCCGTCTACCTCACACTCCTCCTCGGTAACACCCTCGCCGCGTCGTTCATCTGGGGCATCAACACGCTCTTCCTCCTCGACGCCGGGCTGACCAACTTCGAGGCCTTCGCCGCGAACGCGTTCTTCACGGCCGGGATGGTCATCTTCGAGATCCCCACCGGGGTCGTCGCCGACACGATCGGGCGCCGCGCGTCCTACCTGCTCGGCACGATCACCCTGTCCCTCTCGACTGTGCTCTACTGGCTGCTCTGGCTGTGGCACGCGCCGTTCTTCTGGTGGGCGGTGGCCTCCATGCTGCTCGGGCTCGGTTTCACCTTCTTCTCCGGCGCGACGGACGCGTGGCTGGTCGACGCGCTCGCGGCGACGGAGTACACGGGGAGCCTGGAGTCCGTCTTCGGTCGCGCGCTCGTGGTCACCGGGGTGGCGATGTTCGCCGGGTCCGTGCTGGGCGGGGTGATCGCGCAGGCGACGAACCTCGGGGTGCCGTTCCTGCTGCGCGCCGGGGTGCTCATACTGATGTTCGTGTTCGCGTTCGTCACGATGCGCGACATCGGTTTCACCCCGGACAAGTCGATGGGACCGTGGCGGGCGACCAGGAACGTCCTCGCCCAGTCGATCGAGCACGGGATGCGGAAGCGCTCTGTGCGATACGTCATCCTGTCGGCGCCGTTCGCGTCCGGGGTCGGGATCTACGCCTTCTACGCCCTCCAGCCGTACCTGCTCGAACTGTACGGCGACCCGAAGGCGTACTCGGTCGCCGGGCTCGCGGCGGCCATCCTGTCGCTCGCGCAGGTGGCGGGCGGCATCCTGGCGCCGCGGCTCCGGCGCCTGTTCGCCAAGCGGACGACGACGATCATCGGAGCGTCGCTCACCAGCATCGTCATCCTGGTGGCGATGGGACTGACGGCGTTCTTCTGGTTCGCGGTGGTCCTGCTGGTGATCTGGGGGTTCGTCTTCGCGGTGGCGGGGCCGGTGCGGCAGGCGTACGTGAACGACATGATCCCGTCGAAGCAGCGCGCGACCGTGCTGTCGTTCGACTCGCTGTTCGGAAGCCTCGGCGGTGTGGTGATCCAGCCGGCGCTCGGACGTGCGGCCGACCTGTGGGGGTACGGGACGTCGCTCGTCATCGGCGGGGCGATCGAGCTGATCGGGATCCCGTTCCTGCTGGCGAGCCGGCGGCAGGGCGATCCGTCGGACTCGGCGGGGGTGCGTGGCGAGGCCGGGGAGGCCGAGGCGGCGCCCTCCGCTCCCTGACCGACCGCCTCTGTCGTCACAGGGGTCGCAACACGCCGGTATGCCCGCCGATTGACGGCATGTTGCGACCCCTGTTCGATCCCTGACGGGTCAGCGGCGGACGATCCGGCCGCCGCACATCCACGCGGCCAGGCACAGCACCCCGTTCACGGCGAACACGCCCGCGAACGCCGTCGGCGACGCAGCTCCGCCGAGCGCCGAGAAGGCGATCGCCGTCGTCGCCAGGGCGATGGCCGAGCCGGTGGAATCCGCGATCGATAGGGCCGAGCTGTTGAAGCCCTGGTCGGCGGGAGTCGAGTACTCCAGGGTGAGGACGCCGAGGCGCGGGTAGAGGATCCCCATCCCGGCGCCCGCGAACGCCCAGCCGACCACGACGAGCACCGGGGAGGCGCCGGTCAGCGCGGTCACCAGCAGCGACGCGATCGCGATGGTCAGTCCGAGCGCGCCGAGCCGGGCCGCGAGACGGTGGCCGATGGCCGGGAACCGGCCCTGCGCCCAGGAGGCCGCAGCCCAGCTCAGGCCCGCGGCGGTCAGCGCGAGGCCCGCGACGGCCGGCGACGCACCGTACTGCGTGACCATCAGCAGCGGGACGTAGACCTCCGCCGAGAAGAACGTCCCCGCGACGATCGCCCGCAGCAGGACGACGCTCGGGAGGCCTCGGCGCGCCAGCAGCGTGCCCGCCGGGATCAGCGGCCGGAGCGCGGCGATCGCGCCGGTGGCGGCGAACACCGGGACCAGCCACTGAACGGGTCCGCGCGCCTCGGCGGCGAGCGTGAGAGCGAGGACGGCGACGGCCACGAGCGTGGCCAGTCCGGCGCGAGCCAGCTCGCGCCGACCTCCCGCCGGCCGCTGATCGGGCGCGTGCAGGCCGCGCATCGCGGGCACGACCATCAGCATCGCGAGGACGACCAGGGCCACGACGCCGAGGAAGACCCACCGCCACCCGACCGTCTCGGCGACAGCGCCCGCGATCACGGGCCCGATCAGCGAGGGGATCACCCACGCGGCCGCGAAGCCGGCGAAGATGCGGGCGTGCAGCCGCGGCGGGTAGACGCGTGCGACGATCACATAGAGCGCGACGGTGAGCGCACCGCCGCCGAGCCCGTGGACGAGGCGGCCGGTGACGAAGAGCGCCATCGTCGGGGCGAGCCCGGCCAGGATGAGGCCGACCGCGAACAGCCCGACCGACGTGAACAGGACGGTGCGCGGGTTGCCGCGGTCGCACCAGCTGCCGGCGACGACCATGCCGACGACTCCTACGGCCAGCGGCCCGGCGAACGCGAAGGCGTACAGTCCGGCGCCGTCGAGCTGGTGGCTGACGGTGGGCATGATCGTCGTCACCGCCAGCGCCTCGAAGGCCGCCAGGGTGACGAGCAGGCACATGCCGATGCTCACCCAGCGGTAGCGCGGCGCGAGCACCCCTCCGGCTTGGCGAGGCGCCCGGGCGCGACCGTGGGGCCCCCGTCCGTGCTCATCCTCCGAGCCTACGACCACCCGGGGACAGCGGCCGAGCAACTGCCGAGTACGCAGATTGTCTGCGTACTCGGCGGTTCAGCCCGGAGCGGGGGCGGTGGAGGCGCGCACGATCAACACGGGGAGGAGGCTCGCCGGCACCGGCTCCTCGCCGCCCTCGATCTCGGCGACCAGGCGTTCGACGCTGCGGCGGCCGAGCTCGGTGAAGTCCTGCAGCACCGTGGTCAGCGGCGGCCAGAAGTGGGCGGCCTCCGGGATGTCGTCGAAGCCGACGACGCTCAGGTCCTCCGGGATGCGGCGACCGGCCTCCCGGGCGGCGTGGTAGACCCCGAGCGCCATCTGGTCGTTCGACGCGAAGACCGCGGTCGTCGCCGGGTCGCGGACGACCGACTGCGCGGAGCGGTACCCGGACTCGGCCGACCAATCGCCCTCCAGCAGCGCGGGCACCGGGAGGCCGGCGGCCTCCATTTCGGACGCGTACCCTGCCGTGCGCGCCTGCGCCTCGAACCAGGCCAGCGGGCCGGTGAGGTGGACGATCCGACGGTGCCCGAGGCCGATCAGGTGCGCGGTCGCAGCGCGGGCGCCGGCCTCTTGATCGACCGTGAGCTCGCGCGCGACGTACTCCGAGCCGCCCTGCAGGGTCACGTAGGGGACGGCGAGGCGAGCGCTCGAGATGTGCTCGAGCACCAGGTCCTGCGGTGCGATCACGATGATGCCCTCCACCGCCTGGGCGAGTAGGTGGTCGAGCGCCGCGGCGATCCCGGCGTCGGTCAGCTCGGGGATCTGGGCGACGGCGAGGTAGTAGCCGGCCTCGCGTGCGGCGCCTTGCACCGCGTTGATGCTGGACACCGGTCCGTAGAGCGCCGCGGCGGTCGTGGAGAGCACGCCGAGGGTGCGGGACCGGGCGGTGACGAGGGCCCGCGCGGCACGGTTCGGCCGGTACTGGAGCTGCTCCATCGCGGCGAGGACCCGCTGCCGCGTGGACTCCCGGATGCTGGGGTGGTCGTTGATGACCCGCGAGACCGTCTGGTGCGAGACACCCGCGAGCTGTGCGACGTCTCGGATGCTCGCAGCGCGTTGCGCGGGGTCGTGGGTCACGCGCCTATTATCCGGGACGCGATGGGCTGTCGGGGACGGGATGGGCTGTCCGGGACGGGATGGGCTGTCCGGGACGGGATGGGCTGTCCGGGACGGGATGGGTCGGGTGCGCGGGTCGGGCTCAGTCGGCCGAGGCCCGAGTGGGCGACTTCCGCCGCGACCTCCACCGGCCCAGCACTCCCACCAGGGTCGCGATGAGTGCGATCCCGGCCGGGAACACCAGGTGCCAGCCTGCCAGCACCAGGAGACCCGCCGCGAACACGACCGACAGCACCGCCATCCACCACCCCGGAGAGCGGGTCGGCAGCAGGACGATCGCGCTGGCGACGCCGAGGCCGTAGACGGCAGCAGCGATGCTGGTGTGCACCAGGATGTACGGCTGGAGGTCGCCGCCGGCCAGCACCACCACCGAGTAGAGCGCCATGACCACCGCCGACAGCAGCAGCCCACGGCGCGCCACCGCGCCGTTCTCGGCGCCGCGGCCGAACCAGGCGGGGAGGTCGCCGTCGCGGCCCATCGCGGCGCCCAGCTTGCTGAACGCGGCGAGGTAGGCGTTGAAGACGCCCGTGACGACGATGGCGGCGATGACCGCCACGACGATCCCGCCGCCGGAGCCCGTCGCGACCGAGACGAGGTCGAGCAGCGGCACCGCCGACGTGGAGGCGCGGCCGCCCAGTACCGCGACGGTCACGGTCTGGATCGCGAGGTAGGCGACCGACACGATCACCAGGGCCAGGGCGGTCGCGCGCGGGATGTCGCGCCGCGGGTTGCGGAACTCGCCGCCGATCCCGGCCACGGCCTCCCACCCGGCGAACGCCCAGATGTAGAGGCTCATCGCGAGCCCGACGCCCGACCAGCCGTGCGGAAGCGGGGACTGGAGGTTCTCGGCGCGCGCGTGCGGCGCGGCGGCGGCGAGGACGAAGACGAGCACGGCAATGAGCGCCCCGGAGAGCACGAGCTGCACGGACGCGGCGAAGCGGACGCCGAACGCCGTCACCGCGACGGGCACGACCATCAGGGCGATCGCGATCACGATCGTCTGCGCGGCGTCGCCGCCGATCACCGCCACGACGTAGCGCGCGGTCATCAGCGCGGCGATGGGAGCGCCGATCGGGGTGCCGAAGAAGAACCAGTAGCTGACGATCCGCGCGGAGGTCGGGCCGAACGCGCGGCGTGCGAACGTCGCGACGCCTCCGGCGTCGGGGTGGCGGCGGGCCAGCGCGGCGAACGTCGCGGCCAACGGGATGGAGATGAGCGCGAGGGCGGCGACCGCGAGGATGGCGCCCGGCCCGGCCGCGGCGGCGGCGAGCGCGGGGAGGACGAGGATTCCGGTGCCGAGGACCGCCGCGACGTAGAGCGCGGTTCCGCCGGCGACGCCGAGATGTCCGCGGTGCTCGACGGCCTGCGCCGGGGGACGCGAGTGGTCGAGGGCGCGCTTTCCGTCACTGGTCCATCCTGGCGTGGACGACCGACATCCGCCGTCCATCGGCGGCCAGCGATCGGCTATCCGCCGCCAATCCCCGCCCGGAGCCGATCCTGATCCGCCCGCACCAATCAGCGGGCTGCAGCCTCCCAGGCGAAGCCGTCCGGATCGGTCGCCGCGCTGTCGCCGCCGATGACGATGCGGTGCGAGCCGGAGCCGTCGTCCGGGACGCCGGCGTCCTTGGCGAGCGCGCGCCGCTTGTAGAGGCCGAGCTGCACCGGGCTGTCCGTCAGGTCGAACTGCACGTACGAGCCGAAACTCTTGCCGACCGGGAGCCCGCGCCCCGCGTAGAACTGCTTGCTCGCGCTCACGTCGTCGACGCCGAGCAGCAGCACGACCGACTCGGCCGTCCGTGTGGCCGGGCCGGTGTCCTTCTTGGCGGAGGTCGCGATCTTCCAGAGGGCGCCGTCGGGCGCCTGCACGGTGCCGCCGACGCCCCAGAGCGACCTGGCGACGGGTTTGATCGTCCTCGCGCCCGCGGCGAGCGCGGACTCCACGAAGGCGTGGACGTCGGCCGGCTGGGCGACCGTGATGGAAACCGTGTAGCCGCGGAAGCCGGTGGACGGTGTGTCGGACGCGCGCACGCGCACCCGGTCGCCGAGCCCGAAGGCGGCGTCGTAGAACTGCTGGGCGGCGGAGACGTCCGCCACCTCGAGGGTGATGTGGTCGATGGAGGTCATGGGAATGACGGTAGGCGCGGGCACAGGCGGGCGGCTTCTCCATTCCTGCTCGATGGGCGCGCGGGAATTCCGCCCGAAGGCGTACCGTTCGATTCAGTGCGGCCTTCCACACCGGAACCGCTCAACGACTTCCCTCGACCCGCAGGAGGACCTCATGGCAACCGTCGAGCTCACCGCTCAGAACATCGAGTCCCAGATCACCGGGAACGACATCGTCTTCGTCGACTTCTGGGCGGAATGGTGCGGCCCCTGCCGCATGTTCGGCCCGGTCTTCGAGAAGGCGTCCCAGGAGCACACCGATGTCGTCTTCGGCAAGGTGGACACCGAGGCCGAGCAGTCGCTCGCCGCCTCCGCCGGCATCACCTCCATCCCGACGCTGATGGCGTTCCGCGACGGCATCCTGGTGTTCTCGCAGCCCGGCGCGCTCCCCGCCCCGGCCTTCCAGGACCTCATCGGCCAGGTGAAGGCCCTCGACATGGACGCCGTGCGCGCGTCGATCGCCGAGGCCAAGGCCGGCGAGGCCGCACCGGGGGCGTAGGCCCCGCCCGTCCTGTCAGGTGGATGCGGGCTCCGCTCAGTACCCTGTCGGCATCGTGACCAGGTACGGCTCTTCGAGCTGCCGCACCTCGTCGTCCGTCAGCTCCAGGTGCACGGCCGCGACAGCGTCCGGGAGGTGGTGCGGCTTGGTCGCCCCCACGATCGGCGCGTCCACGACCGGGTTGCGCAGCACCCAGGCCAGCGCGACCTGGGCCATCGGGACGCCGCGCGCCTCCGCCACGCGCTGCACGGCCTCCGCGATCGGCCGGTCGTGCGCCTCGCTGAAGCGCGCCTGGAGCGGATCCGTCTCGGCGCGGAGCGTCTGCTCGCCCCACGGACGCGTCAGCCGGCCCTTCGCGAGCGGGCTCCACGGCAGGCTGCCGACGCCCTGATCGGCCAGGAGCGGGAACATCTCGCGCTCCTCCTCACGCATCATCAGGCTGTACTGGTCCTGCATGGTGACGAACCGCGTCCAGCCTCCGAGGTCGGCCGCGTGCTGGAGCTTGGCGAACTGCCACGCCCACATCGAGGAGGCGCCGATGTAGCGCGCCTTGCCGGCCTTGACCACGTCGTGCAGCGCCTCCATCGTCTCCTCGACCGGCGTCAGCGGGTCGAAGCGGTGGATCTGGTAGAGATCCACGAAGTCGGTGTTCAGCCGGGTCAGCGACGCGTCGATCTGTTCGAGGATCGCCCGGCGCGAGAGCCCGGCGCCGCCGGGGCCGTCGTGCATCGTGAAGTTCACCTTGGTCGCCAGCACGATGTCCTCACGCGTGGTGTATTCGCGGATGGCGCGCCCGACGATCTCCTCAGAGCTGCCGAAGCCGTAGACATTGGCGGTGTCCCAGAAGGTGATGCCGGCCTCCACGGCCTGGCGGAAGATCGGTGCGGCGCCCTCGTCGTCCAGCGCCCATTCGTTGAAGCCGCGCGTCCGGTCGCCGAAGCTCATGCAGCCCAGCGCGATGCGACTGATCGGGAGGCCCGTCGACCCCAGTCGGGTGTATTCCATCGTTCGTTCTCCTCGTGCCTCGGACGTCGTGCCTCCGACGTTACGCGCCGCACAGGCACGAGAGGGAGGTACTGCGAGTACCGCGATCGGCCTACCATCGCGGCATGACCGATGCGAAAGAGAACTGGCCGGAGACGCCCTCCGGCGAGCCCATCGACACCGACGCCCTCGCGGAGGGCGAAGGCGGCGGCCCGTACGACGCCGACGGCGTGTTCGAGCCCGAGGACGACGCGGCCGCGGACGACGAGGACGACCCCGGGGTCTGAACCCGTCCGAAAGCTGTGCGCTTCCGTTCACCTGAATGCTCTTGTCCCCCGGGCTTGTACCCCACTAGGGTCTAGTCCAAGGAGCCAGTCCGAGTCCGGCGGAAGCGATGTCAGGCGCGCCTCCGGCGGTCCTGGACCGGCTGCACAACTGGGGAGGGGTGCAGCGTGACGACCTACGAGACACCGATCGGGAACGCGCCGAAACCGGGCCAGGACATCCATCTGGTGAGATGGATCCGGTCCGCGGACGGCTGGAGCAGCGAGACCGTGCTCTGCACCTACCTGGCGGGGACGCCCTCGCACTGGGTGGTCGAACGGCACGGCGAGCGCGTGAGCCTCGACCGGGCGGAGTGGGCGCAGTTCGCCTTCTGACCGTCGACGGCAGGCAGTGGCTTGCGGTGCGGGAGCGGCTCAGAGCCCCGCCCGCGCCGCGAGCAGTTCCACAGCCACGCGCCAGTCCCGCGCGGGGATGCCGTCGCCGGTCTCCTCCTCGCCGGGCGGTCGTGCCACGAACGACGGCCACGGGTCGCCGGGGATGTGCGACTCCTCGACCAGGCCGAGGTAGTCGCCGCCGAAGTACACCTCCCACGCCGCCGTCGCCGTGGGGCTGTACATGAGCGTGAGCGGGAGCGTGCCGTAGGTGTACACGGCGTGCTGGTGGGCCAGTTCCTTCCCCGTCATGTCCGCCTCCACGTCCTGGCCCTCCATCTCTATGTCCGAAGCGTAAGCGCGTCGAGCCTCCGGCGGAAGGGATTGCTACGCCACGAAGCGGCCGTCGCCCTCGTCGCCCGCCTCGTGGGTCACCGCGACCGCCTCGGCGACGACGTCGCGCATCCGTCCGCGCCGGGAGAGGGCGGTCCGCTGCCGGCCGGCGCCGCCGCCGCTGCGCAGGATCCGGTCGACGCCGCTGCGCACCAGTTCGAGGTCGCCGTAGCTCTCCAGCGCCCGCGCCGTGTGGACGAGCAGGGCGTCGAGGGCGTCGATCGCCGTCCCTTCGCGGCCGGTCACGGGATGCGGGAGTTTGCCGCCCACCCCGGTCAGCGCCGCCTGCCACTCGGCCAGCCGGAGGGCGGCGGAGGGCGTCGCCAGCGGCGGGACGCCCGAACGCCACTCGCCGACCGCGGTGTCGACGAGGGCGCGCACCAGCGCGGCCAGCACGACCGTGTCGCGGGCGTCGAGGCAGACGTCGGCGACCCGCACCTCCACGGTGGGCTGCTTGTGGGACACCCGCGCGTCCAGGTAGAGCATGGCCTTGTCGAGGATGACCCCGGTCTCCACCAGCAGGCGCTCGAACCGGTCGTAGGCCTCCACCGATCCGAACACGTCGGTCGGCCCGGCGCTCTGCCACTGGTGCCAGGCGACGAACCGGTAACTGGCGTGCCCGGTGTCGACGCCGCCCACGAAAGGCGAGTTGGCGGTGAGCGCGAGCAGTGCCGGCAGCCACGTGCGGATGCGGTCGAGGACGGCGACGCCCTCCTCGCGGGAGTGGATCGCGACGTGCACGTGGCAGCCGCAGACCAGCGTGCCCTTCGCGGTGAGCCCGTATCGCTCCATCATCTTGTCGTAGCGCGGGCCCGGGGTGGCGTGCGGGCGCAGCGGCAGGGGCGACATCGCGACCGCCACGGCCCGGGCGCCGTGCCGGCGGGCGAGCGTGTCGGCGAGGGTGCGGCCCTCGACGATGTCCGCGTACAACTCGTCGGTGGTCAGCCGCGGCAGCGTCTGCGTCTCGATCATCTCCTGCTGGATCTCGGCGCCGAGCCTCTGCTCGGTCCCGGCGGGGGCGTCCGCCAGGGCGTACGGGGCGACCGGAGTCGCGATCCCGCGTTCATCGACCAGGAGGAGTTCTTCCTCCACCCCGAAAGTCCTCACGACAACCACTATCGGTGAGGGGTCCTCCGGGAGCAATACCCCGGATCCCGTGAATCCGCCCGATACCCCGGCGCACGCTCGCGAAGGAGATCCGACTTCGACACGCCACGACAGTCCTTCCAGACGCCGCGCGGAAGGAGATCCGCGACCGTGTCTCCTTCCTCGCGCTAGCGGCCGAGCGCCTGCTCGACGTCGGCCAGCAGGTCAGCGACGTCCTCGATGCCCACCGAGAGGCGGATGACGTTGTCCGGCACCTCCAGCTCGGTGCCGCGCACCGACGCGTGCGTCATCTCCGACGGGTAGCCGATCAGCGACTCCACGCCGCCGAGCGACTCCGCGAGCTGGAACACCTCGGTCGACTCCGCGAAGCTCCTGGCGGCCGCGGCTCCCCGCTGAGCGCGACCGACAGCATGCCGCCGAAGCCGCTCATCTGCCGGGCGGCGAGTTCGTGGCCGGGGTGATCCGGCAGCCCCGGGTAGTACACCGCGTCGATCCCGGGACGGCCGACCAGCGCCTCCGCGATGGCCTGCGCGTTCTCGCTGTGCCGCTTCATCCGGACGTCGAGCGTCTTGATGCCGCGGACGGTGAGCCAGGCGTCCATCGGCGACGACACGGCGCCGGCCGCGAACTGGATGAACTGAGCCTTCTCGGCGAGCTCGGCGTCGGCGAACACCAGGGCGCCGCCGATCACGTCGGAGTGGCCGCCGAGGTACTTGGTGGTGGAGTGCACCACCACGTCCGCGCCGAACGACAGCGGCTGCTGGAGGGCGGGCGACGCGAACGTGTTGTCCACGACGACGAGCGCGCCGGCCGCATGGCCCAGCTCGACGAGGGCGCCGAGGTCGCTCACCTTCATGAGCGGGTTGCTCGGGGTCTCGATCCACAGCACGCGGGTGCGGTCGGTCCCGAGGGCGGCGCGGACCGCGTCCAGGTCGCCGAGGTCGACGGTGGTGTTGCGCACGTCCCAGGCGCCGTGGATGCGGTTGATGAGCCGGTGGGTGCCGCCGTAGACGTCGTTGCCGAGCACCACGTGGTCGCCCGGCCGCAGCACCGCGCGCAGCAGCGCGTCCTCGGCCGCGAGGCCCGAGGCGAACGACAGCGCGCGCACGCCGCCCTCCAGGGACGCCAGCAGCGACTCGAGCGAGGTGCGCGTCGGGTTGCCCGCACGCCCATACTCGTAGCCGCCGCGGAGGCCGCCGACGCCGTCCTGCACGAACGTCGAGGTCTGGTAGATCGGCGGGATGATGGCGCCCGTGGTCGGGTCGAACTCCTGGCCGACGTGGATGGCGCGCGTGGCGAAACCGTGGGTCATCGGGATCCTTACTCCAATGCGGGGGATGGAAGGTCGAGCGGTTATTCGCTCAGGTAGGTGAGGAGGTCCTGCCGGGTCAGCACGGCGACGGGCTTGCCGTCCTCCGTCACCAGCAGCGCGTTCGCGACGGCGAGCGCCGCCCGCGCCGCGGTGACCGGCTCGTTGACGCCGATCAGCGGCAGCGGCTCGCCCAGGTGCGCTCCGACCGGGTCGCTCATCTTGGCGCGCCCGCCGAACACGTCGTCGACCAGCGAGCGCTCGTCGAGCGCCCCGGCGACCTCGCCCATCACGACCGGCGGTTCCGCCGTCAGTACGGGGAGCTGCGAGACGCCGTACGTGTTCATGATCTCGATGGCGTCGTGGACGGTGTCGGACGGGTGCGCGTGCACGAGGTCCGGCAGGTCGCCTCGCTTCGTGCGGATGACGTCGTGCACGGTCGCCTCGTCGGGCACCTCGCTGAAGCCGTAGGAGCGCATCCACTTGTCGTTGAAGATCTTCGCCAGGTAGCCGCGACCGCCGTCCGGGAGGATGACCACCACGATGTCGTCGGCGCTGAGGTCCTTCGCGGCACGCAGCGCCGCCACGACGGCCATGCCGCTGGAGCCGCCGACCAGGATGCCCTCCTCGCGGGCGAGCCGCCTGGTCATGTGGAACGAGTCGGCGTCGCTGACCGGGATGACCTCGTCGACCACGCTCGGGTCGTACGCGCCGGGCCAGAAGTCCTCGCCGACGCCCTCCACGAGGTACGGGCGGCCGCTGCCGCCGGAGTAGACCGAGCCTTCCGGGTCGGCGCCGACGATGCGGACGCGGCCCTCGGAGACCTCCTTGAGGTAGCGGCCGGTGCCCGTGATCGTGCCGCCGGTGCCGACGCCCGCCACCAGGTGGGTGATCCGGCCGTCGGTGTCGCGCCAGATCTCCGGACCGGTGGTCTCGTAGTGGCTGCGCGGGCCGTTCGGGTTGAAGTACTGGTTGGGCTTGAACGCCCCGGGGATCTCCGCAGCCAGCCGGTCGGACACCGAGTAATAGGAGTCCTGGTGCTCCGGGGGCACCGAGGTGGGCGTCACCACGATCTCCGCGCCGTAAGCGGTGAGAACGTTGCGCTTGTCCTCCCCCACCTTGTCGGGCAGCACGAACACGCAGCGGTAGCCGCGCTGCTGGGCGACGAGCGCGAGGCCCACGCCGGTGTTGCCGCTCGTCGGCTCCACGATGGTGCCGCCGGGCTTCAGGAGCCCCTCGGCCTCCGCCGCGTCGAGGATGCGGGAGGCGATGCGGTCCTTGGAGGAGCCTCCGGGGTTCAGGTACTCGAGTTTGACGAGCACCGTCGCCGCGATTCCGTCGGTCAGCTTGTTGAGCTTCACGAGCGGAGTGTCGCCGACCAAGTCGACGATGGTCTCTGCGTACTTCACGCGGTCCACCGTAACAGGGCGCTCGCGCCGCTGCCGCTGTGTGTCCCCGCTCCTTCGCGCTGCGGGCCGCCGCCTAGACTTCCACCATGCCGGTGTCCGATCTCTCGCCCGTCGCACAGGACTACCTGAAGCTGATCTGGTCGGCCACCGAGTGGGCGGCCGATCCGATCACCGTCAAGCAGATCTCGGAGAGGATGGGCGTGCGCGCCGCGACAGTGTCCGACGGCATCCGCCGGCTCGCCGAGCAGGGCCTGGTCGTGCACGAGCCGTACGGCGCGATCGAACTCACCGACGACGGCCGGCGCGGTGCGGTCGCGATGGTGCGCAGGCACCGGCTGATCGAGACGTTCCTGGTCGAGGAGCTCGGCTACGGCTGGGACGAGGTGCACGACGAGGCCGAGGTGCTGGAGCACGCCGTCTCGGACCAGCTCGTCGACCGCATCGACCGCCGGCTCGGCTTCCCGGCGCGCGACCCGCACGGCGACCCCATCCCGACCGCGGACGGCACCCCGCGGCGTCCGGAGGCCGTCCCGCTGCTGACCGCGCCCGCCGGCGTCCCGCTCAGCGTCGTGCGCATCTCGGACGCCGACCCTGCCGTCCTGCGCTACCTCGGCGAGCGCGGTGTCGGACTCGACACCGAACTGACGGTGGACGAGCACCGCGCCTTCGCGGGCGACGTGACCGTGCACGTCGGAGGCGAGGCGGCGATCGTGCTCGGGGCGACGGCAGCGGCGGCCGTGTGGGTGGCCGGAGCCTGAGCGCTACTGCGGCAGCACCGTGAGCACGACCAGCGCGAGGTTGAGCACGACGACGAGCCCGGCGACGCCCCAGCCCGCGACCCGCACCCAGCCGGCGTCCGCACGCGCCCCCATCACCGCGCGCGATCCGGTCAGCCTCAGCAGCGGGATCATCGCGAACGGGATGCCGAGGCTCAAGAACACTTGCGAGATCACCAGGGCCCAGGTCGGGTCGACGCCGAGCGACAGGATCGCCACGGCCGGGATGAGCGTGACGATCCGCCGGGCGAGCAGCGGGACGCGCAGATGGAGCAGCCCGGCCATGATCGTCGCCCCCGCGTAGCTCCCGACCGAGGCCGACGCCAGCCCGGACGCCAGCAGCCCGACCGCGAAGATCACGCCGATCGCCGGCCCGAGCGCCGCGCTGATCGCGGCGTGCGCGCCCTCGATCGTGTCGGTCCCTGCGACGCCCGGCAGCGCCGCTGCGGCTACCAGCAGCATCGCGATATTGACCGCCCCGGCCAGCACCAGCGCGAGCACGACGTCCAGCCGGGTCGCGCGCAGCAGTGTGCGCGTGCGGCGCTCGTCGCCTCCCGTGCCGTGCCGGTCGCGGGCGAGCGCGGAGTGCAGGTAGATCGCGTGCGGCATGACCGTCGCGCCGAGCATGCTCGCGGCCAGCAGGACCGTCGGGGCGCCGTCGAAGCGCGGCACAAGTCCCCCGGCCGCGGCCTTCCAGTCGACCGGGCTGACCACGAGCCCCGCCAGGAAGCCCACCGCGATCACGCCGAGCAGCACCAGGATGACCGCCTCGAACGGCCGCTGCCCGCGCCGGGTCTGCACGGCGAGCAGCGCGATCGCGGCCACGCCGACGATCACGCCGCCGAGCGGCAGCGGGAGGCCGAACAGCAGTTGCAGCGCGATGGCCCCGCCGATCACCTCGGCGATGTCGGTCGCGGCGGCGACCAGCTCGGCCTGCGCCCAGTACGCCCGCCGGGCGCCGGTGCCGAGCCGCGCGCCGAGGAGCTCCGGGAGGCTCCGGCCGGTCACGATGCCGAGCTTCGCGGACTGGTACTGCACGAAGACCGCGATCGCGTTGGCCGCCACGAGCACCCACACCAGGAGGTAGCCGTAGCGCGCGCCCGCCGTGAGGTTGGCCGCGACGTTGCCCGGGTCGACGTACGCGATCGCGGCGACGAAGGCCGGCCCGAGCAGGAACCACAGGCGCAGACGCGACCGCGCGGGCCGCTCCACGACCTCCAGCGTCACGTTCGCTCCACTTGACTCCATTGTTAGCCCAGCCTAACAACGATCGAAGGGCACGTAAACGCCCCTCAGAGCGCGTTTGAAGGGCCCTGAGGTTCCCCTCGGCGCCAGGGGCGCGCGTCAGTCGCGGTCGAGGAGGGCGGTCTCGGTCTGCTCGAGGTAGAGGCGCGCGTAGACGCCGCCCATGTCCAGCAGCTCGCGGTGCGTCCCGCGCTCGACCACCTGGCCGTGATCGATCACGAAGATGACGTCCGCGGCGACGATCGTCGACAGCCGGTGCGCGATCGCGATGGTGGTGCGGCCCCGGGAGGCCGTGTCGAGCGCCTGCTGCACCACCCGTTCCGAGATGGTGTCGAGCGCGCTCGTCGCCTCGTCGAGGATGAGCACCTCCGGGTCCTTCAGCAGCACCCGGGCGATCGCGATGCGCTGCTTCTCGCCGCCGGACAGCCGGTAGCCGCGCTCGCCCACGACCGTGTCGTAGCCGTCGGGGAAGCCGACGATCGTCTCGTGGATGTTCGCGCGCCTGGCCGCGGCCTCCAGCTCGTCCTGCGTCGCGTCGGGCTGCGCGTAGCGGAGGTTCTCGGCGATGGTCGCGTGGAAGAGGTAGGTCTCCTGGCTCACGACGCCGATGTGCGAGACCAGCGAGTCCTGCTGCAGCTCGCGCAGGTCGGTGTCGCCGAACAGGATGCGCCCGGAGGTCGTGTCGTAGAAGCGCGGGATGAGGTAGCTCACCGTCGTCTTGCCCGCGCCGCTCGGCCCGACGAACGCGGCGAACTCGCCCGGCTCGATGACGAACGACACATCGTCCAGGGTGTTGCGCTCCCCTGGCCGCGCGTCCGGGTAGCGGAACACCACGTGGTCGAACTCGATGCGGCCGAGGCCGCGCCCCGGGTCGACGGGCACCGCGTCCGGACGGTCGGCGATGGCCGGCTTCAGGTCGAGGTACTCGAAGATCCGCGCGAACAGCGCGCCGGAGGTCTGCAGGTCGAGCGCCACCCGCATGAGCGCCAGCAGCGGGAACAGCAGCCGCGCCTGCACGGTCGTGAACGCGACGATCGTTCCGGCGGTGATGTCGGTCGCCCCGCCGAGGATCAGCCAGCCGGAGACCAGGTAGACGATCGCCGGGATGGACGACAGGAAGATGTTCACCATCGCGAAGAACCACTGCCCGCTCATCGACTGCGACACCTGCAGCCGGATCTGGGTGCGGTTCTCGTCCGAGTAGCGCTCGGTCTCGGCCTGCTGCCGGTTGAAGCTCTTGGAGAGCAGGATGCCGGACACGCTCAGGGTCTCCTGCGTGATCGCGGTCATGTCCGACAGCGACTCCTGCGTCCGGGTCGCGATCCGCGCGCGCACCTGGCCGACCCGGCGCTGGGCGATCACCAGGATGGGCATCAGGATGACCGCGACGATGGTCAGCTGCCAGTTGAGCAGCAGCATCGCCACCAGCGCGGCGATCACCGTCACCGTGTTGCCGAGGATGCTCGACATCGTGTTGGTGAGCACGTTGGCGACGCCGCCGACGTCGTTCTGCAGCCGCGACTGGATGATGCCGGTCTTGGTCTTGGTGAAGAAGCTCAGCTCCATCGACTGCAGGTGCGAGAACAGCCGCACCCGCAGCGCGCCCATCACCTTGTTGCCGACCGAGGAGGTCAGGTAGGTCTGCCAGACGCCGAGCAGCGCGGACCCGACGAACACCACGATCATCACCACGACGATCTCGACCAGCACCGGCATGTCCGGCCTGCCGGACTTCGGGAAGAGCCCCTGGTCGAAGGCGCGCTGGGTGAGCAGCGGCGGAACGACGGAAAGCGCCGCGCCGATGAGCACCAGCACCATCGTCGTGATGATCGCGGCCTTGTGCGCGGCGAACAGCGACACGATCCGGCGGAACAGGTGCGGGATGCGCGGGGCCTCCGCGTTCAGCGCCCGCTGCGCCGCCGCGTCGCCGCCGCTGACCCGGGAGCGCATGCCACCGCCGCCTCCGCCCATGCCACGCATTCCGCTCACGAGGAAAGCCTACGTCGGCGCCGGAAGCACGGTCGCCGGGTCGGTTACGCCGTCGGAGGAACGACCGCGCGGGAAGGTGCGTCCCGGGGTTCGACGGCGGGAGCCGCCGTGACCGAATCGCAATGCAAGCGCTTGACGTAAACGCTTGCACAGATTGCATCCCCGGAGTACCTTGAGCCCGGGCGCACCCGCGCCTGCACCAAGAGCACCACGCTCAACATCGAGCACCACTAGCTCAACGAGGAGTGAAATGAAAGCAGCACGTCTCGCCGTGATCGCAGGGGTCGCCATCGCCGGCATGGCCCTCGCGGGATGCACCGGCGGCGGTTCAGGATCCGGAGGAAGCGCGGGCGGCGACGCCGGCGCGAACCTCGACAGCAAAGGCCCCATCACCTACGTGCAGGGCAAGGACAACTCGAACGTCGTCCGCCCCCTGGTCGACAAGTGGAACGCAGCACACCCCAGCGAGAAGGTCACCTTCAAGGAGCAGACCGACCAGGCCGACCAGCAGCACGACGACCTGGTGCAGCACTTCCAGGCGAAGGACCCGAACTACGACGTCGTCGATGTCGACGTCGTGTGGACGGGCGAGTTCGCGGCGAAGGGCTGGCTCCAGCCTCTGACCGGCAACCTCAAGATGGACAACTCGAAGCTGCTCGCGCCGACCGTCAAGTCGGGCACCTACAACGGCACGCAGTACGCGGCCCCGCAGACTTCCGACGGCGGCATCCTGTACTACCGCAAGGATCTCGTCCCCACACCGCCCAAGACCTGGGCCGACATGCTCAAGGACTGCGACATCGCCAAGGCGAAGGGCATCGGCTGCTACGCCGGTCAGTTCGCCCAGTACGAGGGCCTGACGGTGAACGTGGCCGAGGCCATCAACACCAACGGCGGCACCATCGTCGGCGACGACGGCAAGACCGTCACGGTCGACAGCTCGCAGGCCAACGCGGGTCTGACCCGCCTGGTGGACGGCTTCAAGAACGGCCAGATCCCGGCCGAGGCCATCACGTACCAGGAGGAGCAGGGCCGCCAGGCGTTCGAGGCCGGCAAGCTGATGTTCCTGCGCAACTGGCCGTACGTCTACAACCTGGCCAAGACCGACGGTTCGTCCACGGTGAAGGACACCTTCGGCATCGCACCGCTGCCGGGCGTCAGCGCCGACAAGCCGGGCGTGTCCAGCCTGGGCGGTCACAACGCCGCCATCAGCGTCTACAGCAAGCACAAGGCGACCGCGTTCGCGTTCCTGAAGTTCCTGCAGAGCGAAGAGACCCAGAAGTTCTTCGTGACGCAGGGCTCCCTCGCGCCGGTGCTGTCCTCGCTGTACAGCGACCCGGGCCTGAACAGCCAGCTGCCCTACCTGTCCACCCTGAAGACGTCGATCGAGAACGCGGTCCCGCGTCCCGTGTCGCCGTTCTACCCGGCCATCACCAAGGCCGTTCAGGACAACGCCTACGCCGCCCTGAAGGGCGACAAGTCGGTCGACCAGGCGCTCAAGGACATGTCGGCGGCCATCAAGACCGCGAGCGCGGGCCAGTAGAGCCCATCACGGTCGCCGGGCGGCGGGACCTCTCCCGCCGCCCGGCTCCACACACTTCCCGCTTTCCTCCCGGAGGCAGCACATGTCAACGTCGAACGTCGTCGCCCCCTCATCCACGAAGAACAGGCCACCTGAGCAGCGCGCCGGCGTCAAGCACGTCCACCGCCAGCAGAGCCGCTGGGCCCTCTACCTGATCCTCCCCACGATCGTTCTGCTCGCCGTCGTGATCGGCTACCCGATCGTGAGCGCCATCGTGATGTCCTTCCAGAAGGACGCGGGCCTCGATCCCGCGACCGGCCTGTTCGTGCAGGGCGGCTTCGCCGGCTTCCAGAACTACGCCCACTGGCTGTTCCAGCAGTGCGCCGGCCCGAACGGGACCACGGTCTCGTGCCCGCCCGGAAACCTCGGCTCCACCTTCTGGAGCGCCGTCGGGGTCACCTTCTTCTTCACGGTCACCACCGTGATCCTGGAGACCATCCTCGGTCTCTGGTTCGCGCTCATCATGAACCGCGCCTTCCGCGGCCGCGGCTTCGTCCGTGCCGCCATCCTCATCCCGTGGGCGATCCCCACCGCCGTCACCGCGAAGCTGTGGTTTTTCATCTTCTCGGTCGCCGGTGTCGCCAACGCCGTGCTCAGCACGCACATCCTCTGGACGAGCGATGAATGGGCATCCCGGTTCGCGGTCATCATCGCCGACACCTGGAAGACGACGCCGTTCATGGCGCTCCTCATCCTGGCCGGCCTCCAGATCATCCCGGAGGACGTCTACGAGGCGGCGAAGATGGACGGCGCGAGCACCTGGCAGCGGTTCTGGCGGGTCACGATGCCCCTGCTGAGGCCGGCGCTGATGGTCGCGGTCCTGTTCCGCGTGCTCGACGCGCTGCGCATCTACGACCTCCCGCAGATCCTGACGGGCGGCGGCGGAGGCACCGGCCATGCGACGACGACACTGTCCATCCTCGTGGTCGATCAGATCAGGCAGGGCTTCAACAGCGCTGCCGCCCTCTCCACCATCACATTCATCCTGATCTTCCTGGTCGCGTTCATCTTCGTGCGGTTCCTCGGCACGAACGTGGTGCGAACGCAGGAGACGCAAGCGAAGGGAGCAAAGGGATGACCACCGTCGCCGGCCCCGCATCGGCCACCGCGGAGGCGAACGCCCTCCCCGGACCCGCACGAAGAACCGCAGCAAGCAGCGCAACAGGAACCAGAGCCTCCGCACCGGCATCCAGGCGATCGTCGTCGTGCTCTGGTGTCTGCTCCCGTTCTACTGGATGGTCGTCACCTCGTTCCGCGAAGTCGGGTACACGAGCGACAACACCCCGTGGTTCACGCACGTGACACTCGACAACTACGCGACGGCGCTCTCCACCAAGCTCGGGAACAACCTCCCCGGCGCGTTGCTGAACTCGCTGTTGATCGGCGTCTGCGTGACGCTGATCTCGCTCGTCGTCGGCATCTTCGCGTCGTACGCGCTCGCACGCCTCGACTTCAAGTTCAAGGGCGTCATCCTCGGGATCATCCTGGCCGCCTCGATGTTCCCGGGCGTCGCGCTCATCACCCCGCTGTTCCAGCTGTTCACGAACATCGGGTGGATGGGCACCTACCAGGCGCTGATCATTCCGGAGATCTCGTTCGCCCTCCCGCTGACCGTCTACACGCTCGTCTCGTTCTTCCGCGAGATGCCGTGGGACCTGGAGGAGGCTGCCCGCATCGACGGCTGCACGCAGGCGCAGGCGTTCCGCAAGATCATCCTGCCGCTGGCGGCGCCCGCGGTGTTCACGACCGCGATCCTGGCGTTCATCTCCTCGTGGAACGAGTTCCTGATCTCCAGCCAGCTCTCGAGCGACAGGACGCAGCCGGTGACGGTCGCCATCGCGTCCTTCACCGGGAGCCAGCCGCACCAGGAGCCGTACACGGCCATCATGGCGGCCGGTACGATCGTGACCGTCCCGCTCATCATCCTGGTGCTGATCTTCCAGCGCCGGATCGTCGCGGGCCTCACGGCCGGTGGAGTGAAGGGCTGAGCGGATGCGAAGGAACGACCCGAAGGAGTTCGTCGACCTCGGACTGGGGTTCGTCGGCTTCTTCGCGGTCGTCTTCGTGATCATCACCGCCTCCTGCGAGCTCACCGGGCAGCCCGCGCTCACGTGGGCTCTGGTCTCGCTCGTGCTCGTGGTCGTCTTCATCCTTCTGCTGCAGGCGCGGCGCCGCATCCACGCGTCGCGCCTGCGGGCAGAGGAAGCGCGAGCGGGCCAGGACTCCTGACGGGGGAAGCATGGCAGGAATCGAGGAGGTCGCGCGCGCGACCGGGGTCTCAACCGCGACGGTCTCGCGCGCGCTACGGGGCCTCCCCAACGTCTCTGACACGACGCGGGCTGCGGTCCGCCGCGCCGCGGACGAGTTGGGCTACGTCGCGTCGTCCAGCGCGTCCGGGCTCGCCAGCGGCCGCACCCTGGCGCTCGGGGTGGTCGTGCCGTCGGTCAGCCGGTGGTTCTACACCCAGGTGCTGGAGGGCGTCGACGCGGAGCTGCGATCGGCCAGCTACGACATGATCCTGTTCAACCTGGGGGGCCACCGCGGCGACCGGGAGCGGGTCTTCCACCGCAGCATCCTCCGCAAGCGCACGGACGCACTGCTGGCGCTGTGCCTCGACTTCACGCCCGACGAGCGCGAGCAGCTCGCGTCGCTCGGGCACCCGACCATCGTGGTCGGCGGACCGGTCAAGGGGCTGCGCAGTGTCGGGATCGACGAGAAGGCGACGGCGAAGGAGGCCACGAACCACCTGATCGGCCTCGGCCACACCGAGATCGCTCATCTGGGAGGCGAGGACGAGGAAGGCCTCAACAGCAACGTGCCCGCCGGAAGGCTGCGCGGCTTCGAGAAGGCCATGCGGGCGGCGCACCTCCCTGTGCGGCCGGAGTGGGTCATCCCCGGCGGGTTCTCCCTGCCCGAGGGCCGCGCCGCGATGAACAGGCTGCTCGACCGGCCTGGCCCGCGGCCGACGGCCGTGTTCGCCGGTTCGGACGAGATGGCGATGGGCGCCATCCTCGCCGCGGGCGACCACGGCCTGCGCGTGCCGGACGACCTCTCGGTCATCGGCATCGACGACCACGACTTCTCGGAGTGCTTCGGGCTCACGACGATGGCGCAGAGCCCGTTCGAGCAGGGGGCGGTGGCCACGCGCATCCTCCTGGACGAGTTGGGCGGCGGTGAGCCGCGGGTCGGCTCGGTGCGCTCATCCGCGCACCTGGTGGTGCGCACGTCGACCGCGCCGCCGCGCTGAACCTGCGAGTTCGTACACGCGTCCGACAAACCGTTGCGGATTTTCGCGAATCCGGTCGGATATGAACGCTCAGCGCCTCGCGATCTGAAACAATAGGTCGTGCGGCCGTTGGCCGATCGCGCCTTTCGGGTAGGCACGATCGACCGCCGACAGTCCGTCCGTACCGACGCTTCGGCGCGTACGGGAAGAGCCGCCCTGACTAGGACAGGGCGGCTCTTCACTTTTGAACCGGTTCAGGCTCAGTCCGCATCCGCGAGCGCCAGCACTTCGGCCTCCTGCTCCGGCGTCTCCTGCGGGGCGTCGACGCGCTTGAGGTGCTTGTGGCCGAGCATGACCAGGGCGACGGCGATCAGGACAGAGACGGCTCCGGCGTAGAACGGGGTCGACCGCGCGAACAGGCCCGCCAGAAGCGTCGCCGCGGGCGGGGCGATCGCGCCACCGAGGAACCGGACGCCGGAGTATGCGCTCGACGCGACAGAGCGAGGGAGGTCGGTGGCCTCCATCACGCACTCGGTCAGGACCGTGTTCAGGATGCCGAGCAGCAGACCGCCGACGATCACGCACACGATCAGCGCGGCCAGCGATCCCACCAGCAGACCGGCCGCGGCGAGGTCCAGAGCCAGCAGCGGCATGATCAGCCACAGCACGCGGGTCCGCGGCAGCCGCGCGGTGAGCAGCGGCGCGACCCACACCGACGTGATCGCGAGGGCGACACCCCAGCCGAAGAAGATCAGGCCGAGCGTGATCGCAGACGTGACGCCGAGGTCGGCGAGGGCGAACGGTGTGTACGCCAGCAGGACGAAGAACCCGATGTTGTAGAACAGCGCCGCGGCGGCCAGGAACCCGAGGGCCGGCCGGCGGAGGGCGCGGAACGGGGCGGAGAGCTTCGTCGGTACGGGCTTGTCGAGGTTCTTCTTGAGCATCACCACGATCGCGATGAAGCCGATGGCCATCAGGGTCGCGGTGCCGAAGAACGGCCCGCGCCAGCTCCAGCTTCCGAGCAGGCCGCCGAGCAGCGGGCCGATGGCGATGCCCAGACCCAGCGCGGCCTCGTAGAGGATGATCGCCGCCGACGTCCCGCCCGCCGCGGCTCCGACGATGGTGGCGAGCGCCGTGGAGATGAAGAGGGCGTTACCGAGGCCCCAGCCGGCACGGAAGCCGATGATCGACCACACGTTCTGCGACAGCCCTGCTGCGAGCGCGAACACCACGATCAGCGCGAGGCCGATCAGCAGGGTGCGCTTGGCGCCGATGCGGCTGGAGATCCAGCTCGTGAAGAACATCGCCACACCTGTGATGAGCAGGTAGCTCGTGAAGAGCATCTCGGTCTGGGTCGGGGTCGCCTGCAGGCTCGCGGCGATGGCCGGGAGGATCGGGTCGACGAGGCCGATGCCCATGAAGGCGATGACCGACGCGAACGCGACGGCCCAGACGGCGGTCGGCTGCTTGAGGATGTTGTCCGGCTTCTGATGGGACATGGACGAGTGAGGCCTCCTAGGTCTGTGCGGTGAGAAGAGTGAACGGTGAGGTGAAATCCTCAGCGGCCGTCGACGGCGGCCGACGCCGCGGTGGAGAGGTCGACGCGGGACGCGATGATCTCGACGGTGGCCTGCATGGCGGCCAGCTCGTCGTCGCGGAGGTCGGCGAACATGGGCACGAGGGCCTCGGAGAGGGTGTCGCGCCAGTCCTGGAGCGCCTCGGCGCCCTTCGCGGTGATCGCGATCTGCCAGGCGCGGGCATCGTCCACGTCGGCGATGCGCTTGACCCACTCCGAATCGACGAGGTTGCGCACAAGCTTGGTCATCGTCGGCTGGGACACGCGGCTCTGGGAGGCGAGCTCGCCGAGCCGCATCGCACCGACGGTCTGCAGAACACTGAGCGTCCGCCAGGTCGCCGGGGATTCGGTGCTGCCCGTGACGCGCGCGGCCAGCCGGGTGAGACGGTGGCTCGCGACGACGAGGTCGCCGAGAGTGTGGCGGAGCTGAGCGGTGTCTGCAATGGTGTTCGAGCTGATGCCGGCGGGCAGGGTCTTGGTCACGGTGACAAGCATATATAGCCGGACTATATAAATCAAGCCGGCTCAAAATCTCACACATCACCTGGTTGAATCTCCGAATGACCTCAACCGATCCGGCCGGCGACGGCACCTATCACAAGGGCCTCAAGCGACGCCACATCCAGATGATCGCCATCGGCGGCGCGATCGGGACCGGGCTCTTCCTCGGGGCCGGAGGACGCCTCAACTCCGGCGGCCCGGGCCTGCTCGTCGTGTACGCGGTCTGCGGAGTGTTCGCCTACCTCATCCTGCGCGCGCTCGGCGAGCTCATCCTGCACCGTCCGGACTCCGGCTCGTTCGTGTCGTACGCGCGCGAGTTCTTCGGCGAGAAACTCGCGTTCGTGACCGGCTGGATGTACTGGATGTACTGGGGCATGATCGGAATCGTCGATGTGACGGCGGTCGCCCTCTACATGCACTTCTTCGGCAAGTACGTCCCGGTCCTGGCCGAGATCCCGCAGTGGGTGTTCGCGCTGATCGCCCTCACGGTGGTGCTGCTGCTCAACCTGCTCTCGGTGAAGGTGTTCGGCGAGCTGGAGTTCTGGTTCGCGCTGATCAAGGTCGTCGCGCTCGTCGCGTTCCTCGCGATCGGCGTCGCCTTCGTCGTGTGGGGCACTCCGGTCGACGGCCGCACGCCGGGCTTCGCGCTGCTCGTCGACCACGGCGGCCTCATCCCCAACGGGCTGCTGCCGCTCGTCCTCGTCGTCCCCGGCGTCCTCTTCGCCTACGGAGCGATCGAGCTCATCGGCACAGCCGCCGGCGAGACCGAGGACCCGCAGAAGACCATGCCGCGCGCGATCAACACCATCCTGGTGCGCATCCTGCTGTTCTATGTGGGATCGGTGCTGCTGCTCTCCCTGCTCCTCCCCTACACGGCCTACCGCAAGGACGAGAGTCCGTTCGTCACGTTCTTCTCCTCGATCGGCGTCGACGGCGCCGACGCGATCATGAACCTCGTCGTCCTGACCGCGGCGCTCTCGTCACTCAACGCGGGCCTCTACTCGACCGGCCGGATCGCCCGGACGCTGGCCCTGCGCGGTGCGGCGCCGCGGTTCGCGCTGCGGATGAACAAAGGCGGCGTCCCCTACGGCGGCATCCTCATCACGGGCGCCGTCGCGCTCGTCGGCGTCGCCCTGAACCTGGTCGTGCCGGGCGACGCGTTCGAGATCGGGATCAACCTGACCTCCATCGCGATGCTGTGGGTCTGGGCGATCATCGTGATCTGCCAGCTCAAGCTGCGGTTCCTCGCCGACGCCGGCCGGCTGACGAGGCCGTCGTTCCGGATGCCGGGGGCCCCGTTCACCAGTTACCTGACGCTCGGCTTCCTCGTCACGGTCGCGCTGCTCATCCTGTTCGACTGGCCGATGGGCACGATCACGTTCGGCGCGGCCGTGGTGGTCATGGTGCCGCTGCTGGTGGCGGGCTGGTTCCTGGTGCGCGGCCGGGTGCGAGCGCACGCGGCTCAGGAGGCGGCTGCCGCCTCGGAGGCGGAGTCCGCCGTGCGCTGAGCCAGCAGGAACGCCTGACGCGACTTCTCCGGAGCCACCGGCTCCCGGACGAGCTCGGCTCGCAGGGTGAAGCCGGCCTCCGCTAGCCTCGCCTTCACGCGTGCGGGCGACTGCCGCCGGGTGCGCAGGTCGAGCTCGTGACCGTAGGCCTGACGGAGGTGCACGACGTCCTCGTCGCCCTGCTCGCTCACCTGGAACGCCAGCAGCAGCCGGCCTCCCGGGCGGATCACGCGGGCGAACTCGGCGAACACGGCGTCCTGCCGATCCTGCGGGATGTGGATGATCGAGTACCAGGCCAGCGCACCGGCGAGCTCGCCGTCGCGGAACGGCAGGGCCGCCATCGACGCCACCTCGAACGGGATCCCGGGGTGGCCGCGCCGAGCGACGTCGATCATCCCGGGCGACAGGTCGACGCCGCGCACCTCGACGCCGATGCCGGCGAGGAACCCGGAGACGCGGCCGGGACCGCAGCCGATGTCCGCCACCGCTCCCCCGCCGTCGGCGGCGACCTGCTCGGCGAAGGCCGCAAGCATCGCCCGCTCCACGGGGAGCTTCTCGAGCTCTCCCTGCAGCAGCGCCGCGTAGTCCTCGGCCACCCGGTCATAGGCGACTCGCGCCTCGTGCTCACTGTCCACCGTCCGACCCTAGGACGTCGAAACGCCCCCATCCGCGCAGGACGGGGGCGTTTCGTGTGGGTTCGGTTTACCGCAGGTACCGGTCGTACAGGAGGGTCCTGCGGCACAGATCCGGCGGGTGGGCGCCGCTGTCGCGGTCGTCACCGTGCAGGAGCGCGGCCCCGAGTCCGCGCAGGGTGGAGGCGAGCTTGCGCCAGGTATTCATCGTGGTCTCTTCTTCCGGTTGTGCGTCCTTGCACACCGATGCACGCGGGCAGGCGCGATCGGACGCTCTGGTGGGACGAGCGTCCGCGCCGCGAACCTTCGCAGTTAAACCGCGAAGGGCGCCGCCCCGTTACGGGGGCGACGCCCTCCACAACGCGGAACACTCTGTTACAGAAGGAGTCCGCGTCGCGTGGCTGATCAGCCTGCGGTAGAAGAAGCCCCGATGGGGCGGCTACTACTTGAGGGTGATGGTGGCGCCAGCCTCTTCGAGCTGAGCCTTCGCCTTCTCGGCGGTCTCCTTGTTGGCGCCTTCGAGCACGGTGCTCGGAGCGCCGTCAACGAGGGCCTTCGCCTCACCGAGGCCGAGGCTGGTGAGGGCGCGCACCTCCTTGATGACCTGGATCTTCTTGTCACCGGCGGCCTCGAGGACGACGTCGAACGAGTCCTTCTCCTCGACCTCTTCGGCAGCGGCACCCGCGCCACCGGCGGCCGGGGCGGCCACGGCGACGGGAGCGGCGGCGGTGACCTCGAAGGTCTCCTCGAACTTCTTCACGAACTCGCTGAGCTCAATGAGCGTGAGCTCCTTGAAGGCGTCGAGCAGCTCGTCAGTCGACAGCTTTGCCATGATTTTCTCCTTAGTGTGTGTGGTTACTCACCGCGCGCTGATCCGGGAAGGATCAGGCAGCGGACTCCTGCTTCTCACGCAGCGCGTCGACCGTGCGAACGGCCTTCGACAGCGGTGCGTTGAACAGATATGCGGCTCCGAACAGCGAGGCCTTGAAGGCGCCGGCCAGCTTGGCCAGCAGAACCTCACGGGACTCGAGGTCGGCGAGCTTGCCTACCTCTTCTGCGGTCAGCGGGTTACCGTCGAAGTAACCGCCCTTGACCACCAGCAGAGGGTTTGCCTTGGTGAAGTCACGCAGAGCCTTCGCGACGGCGACAGGGTCGCCGTGCACGAACGCGATCGCGGACGGCCCGACCAGTTCCTCGTCGAACGACGAGATTCCCTGGTTGTTGGCCGCGATCTTGGTCAGCGTGTTCTTCACCACGGCGTACGTCGCGTGCTCACTGATGGACTTGCGCAGCGTCTTGAGCTGAGCAACAGTGAGACCGCGGTACTCGGTCAGCAGAACGGCGGTCGAGCTCTCGAACAGTCCTTCGAGCTCGGCGACCGTGGCTTCCTTGTTCGCCATGGCTACTCCTCGGTTGTCTTCTCGCACACCGCGGGAGCGGTGTACGCCTCGACCGCGGGCAAAGAAAAAGCTCCGGCGCAGACGCACGGAGCTCGACTCGCAGAGTACTGCGGGAATCACTTCACACACCTGCGCGGGCCCCTACCTGAGTAGTTCTTCGGACATGCAAGCATGTCGACCAGCGGTCTTCGGCTCCGTCAAGGGTACGGGATGGGGCGCGTCGCACGCAAATCCGCCCTTCCGCGGTGCGTGTCGGTCCCTGCGCGGTGGGCGCGCAGGAAGTCCCCACGTCGCGCCCGAACCGTGGATGCAGTGCGACGCCGGCGTGGGAACGATTGAGGTAGACCACGTGCGAGGCGCGCGGGAGCCCGTGGGCCGTCTCCGCAGCGAGCTGCAGAGGATAGAAGAAGTCACGGCCGCCGGAGACGACCAGCGCGGGAGCGGAGACGCGCGACAGCCGGTCGCGGACGTCGAAGCCATCCTCTGCCTCCACGAGGGCGCGCAGCCCCTGCGGGTCCGCCGGACCGGGCAGCAGCCGGGTGACCAGCCGGACGACCGGGGCCAGCAGCGGGGAGTCCATCGTCGCCACGGCGAGCTCGGACGTCGCGCCCTTGTCGCCCGCGCTGAGGAGGTCCGCGTAGCGGCGCTGGGCCGCCCTGCCGTTCGCGCCGAGGGTCGCGGCCCCCGCCGCGACCACGAGGGAGCTCACCAGGTCGGGGTGGTCGACGGCGAGCTGGAGGGCGATGCTGGCGCCCGTGGAGACCCCCATGATCGCCGCGGGTGTCCGGAACCGGCTGCGCAGCATCACGGCGTAGAGGTCGGCGACCTCCGCCATCGTGGCGCCCGGCGCGAGGCGCGCCGGGCGGCCGACGGCGTGCACGCGGTGGGTGCGCGCCGGGCCGGAGACGATGAGGCGCTCGGTCAGCGCATCCAGCCCGCGGGCGCGGCCGGGCTCGGACGGCAGGCCGCGCAGGAACACCAGCGGCGGGGCGGCGGGGTCGCCGTACGCGACCGTGGGCAGGACGGTCCCGGTCACTCCCGGTCCGCTCGCTCGGGGGCGTTCTCGGGGGCGAGCGGGTTCTCAACGCCGAGCGCGTTCTCAGGGGCGAGCACGTTCTCAGGGGCGAGCGCGTTCTGGGGTGCGGGCGCGCTATCTGCCTCCACCGCTGTCTCCTCGACCGTCGCGGCAGGGAGGGCGGCCGCCTCCTGGGGGTGATCCCCCGCCAGCGGCAGCCGCACCGTGAACACCGTGCTGCCCGGCTCGCTGGCCACGGTGACCGTGCCGCCGTGCGCCTCCACCACCGCGGAGACGATCGCGAGGCCGAGGCCGGTCGATCCGGTCGCCCGGTTGCGGCTGCTGTCGCCGCGGGCGAAACGCTCGAACAGCGTCGACCGGAGGTTCCCGGGGATGCCGGGGCCGTCGTCCGACACCGTGACCACGGCCTCCCGGGCGGCGGTGTCCACGGCGAGCGCCGCGACCACGTTGGTGCCCTCCGGCGTGTGGACGCGGGCGTTCGCGAGCAGGTTCATGACCACCTGGTGCAGGCGCGGGGCGTCGCCCAGCACCTCGACCGGCTCCTCGGGCAGGTCGATGCGCCAGGTGTGGCCGGGGCCGGCGGCGTGCGCGTCGCTCAGGGCGTCGATCAGCAGCAGGGACAAGTCCACCGGGTCGCGGTCGAGCTCGCGGCCCTCGTCGAGGCGGGCCAGAAGCAGGAGGTCCTCGACCAGCGAGGTCATCCGGGTGGCCTCCGACTCGATGCGACCGAGCGAGCGGGTGACGTCCGGCGGGAGCTCGTGCGGGGAGCGCCGGGTGAGCTCGGCGTAGCCGCGGATCGAGGCCAGCGGAGTCCGCAGCTCGTGGCTGGCGTCCGCGACGAACTGGCGGACCTTCTGCTCGCTCGCCTGCCGCGCGGTCAGAGCGGACGCGACGTGGCCGAGCATCCGGTTGAGCGCGAAGCCGACCTTGCCGACCTCGGTGTGCTGGTCGGCGTCGTCCTCGGGAACCCGCACCGACAGCGCGACGTCGCCACGGTCGAGCGGCATGTGCGCCACCTGCTCGGCGGTCTCCGTGACGCGCGCGAGGGGCTTCATGGCGAGGCGCACGACGAAGCTGGCGATCAGGAACGCGAAGATCAGGCCCGCGAGGGTGACCAGCGCGATCACGATCGTGAGCTGCTGCGTGGTCGCGTTCACCTCGCTGAGCGGCAGGCCGATGATGACGCTGTCGCCGTTGTCGAGCTGCGCCGCGGCAATGCGGTACGAGCCGAGCGATTCGCCGAGGTTCACGGTACGGGGCTGGGAGTCCGCGGGCACCGTGAGCAGGGCGAGTCCGTTGATGGTGACCTGTTTGGGCCCGAGCGGCTGGTCCGTCGAGGAGGGTGACCGGTCGGACAGGATCACCGGAGGGAACAGCAGGCCGCCGTTGGAGCTGCGCACGGCGCCGAGGGTGCCGGTCGGCTGGCCGGGCGTCGTCACGACGCCCTGCGCCTCCGGCACGGTCGGGCCTCCCGCGTTGATGCGGTCGGCGGTGTGCTGGCCGCGCTGGAGGGCGCTCGTGAGCTGCTGGTCGAGCCGCTCCATGAGGTAGTTCTGCAGGGCGAGGACGCTGACGGCGCCGATCACCGTGCCGAGCACCGCGAGCATCGCCACCACGACGAGCACCACGCGGCTGCGCAGCGTCCAGGTGCGGAACGGACGGAGACCGAGGCGCCAGGCGCGCTCTCGGCCGGGGGTCGGGGCGCCCGCAGTGCGGGCAGCTGTCATTGCGCGGCCTTCACCATGTAGCCGGCGCCGCGCACGGTGTGGATCATCGGAGGGCGGCCGGCGTCGATCTTCTTGCGCAGGTAGGAGATGTAGAGCTCGACCACCGAGGAGGAGCCGCCGAAGTCGTAAGACCACACGCGGTCCAGGATCTGCGCCTTGCTGAGCACGCGGCGCGGGTTGCGCATGAGGAAGCGGAGCAGCTCGAACTCGGTCGCGGTGAGCTGGATGGGGTCGCCGTCGCGATGCACCTCGTAACTGTCCTCGTCCAGCACGAGGTCGCCGACGATGAGCACCGGGTCGTCCTGGTCCGCGACCGCTGCGCGTGACCGGCGCAGCAGGCCGCGGAGCCGGGCGACGAGCTCCTCCAGGCTGAACGGCTTCGTGACGTAGTCGTCGCCTCCGGCGGTGAGCCCGGCGATCCGGTCGTCCAGGGAGTCCTTGGCCGTGAGGAACAACACGGGTGCCTCGTTACCATCGGCGCGCATCCGGGACAGCACCTGGAGGCCGTCGATGTCCGGCAGCATGATGTCCAGCACGACCACGTCCGGCTTGAACTCGCGCGAGAGCTGCAGCGCCTGCTGGCCGTTCGACGCGGTCTTCACCTCCCAGTCCTCGTAATGCAGCGCCATCGCGAGCAGATCGGTCAGCGTCGCCTCGTCGTCGACGACGAGCACGCGGATCGAGCTGCCGTCGGCACGGCGCAGGAGGGTACGGGGCTGGCCGGAGGAGCCGGCGGCGGCACGGGTGTTGATGGTCACCTTTCCCATTATGAGGAGCGGGATTGATGGTGTCTTTGTGAAACCTATGGGAGTTCTGAGAGACATCGGGCCGGCTCCGCGGCGGTGGATGCGAGGTCCCTCAGCGGCACTCGGCAGATCCATAGCTTTGCCATAGTGCTCGGCAATCGGCCGAACCTAGCGTCCCGTTGAATCCCTCTTTCCGACCCAGAGATATGGAAGCCAATGTTCGGGACATATCTGCGGCGCGAGCTCCTCAATCGCCGCAAGCAGACGGTCATCATCGCGATCGGCATGGCCCTCGCGATCGCGCTCGTCATCATCGTCAACGCGGTCTCCGCCGGCGTCAAGGACGCGCAGGCGAGCGTTCTCCAATCCGTCTACGGCGTCGGCACCGACATCACGATCACCCAGCCGGCCACCGCGCAGAACGCGACCGCCCAGCAGGGCGCCGGCGGCGGGCCCCGCTTCGACTTCGGCGCCGACTCCGGGTCGGACACGGGCGCCGGACGGCAGATCAACACGTCGCGCCTGCAGCCCACCCGCGGCGCGACGGTGATGGACGCGTCCACGCTGACCACGGCCAAGAAGGTCCAGAACGTTCAGAACGCCGCCGCAGTGCTGTCGCTGACCAACACCAGCTTCAGCGGCACCCTCCCGAACTTCCAGCAGTTGCGCCAGCAGCGCGAGGCCGGCGGATCGAGCGGGTCCTCCACGCCCCCGCCCACCGGCGGATCCGACGGCGCGGGCGGCAGCTCGTTCACCGTCGACTCGTTCTCGGTGATGGGCCTCGACCCGGCCGGTAAGTCGGTCGGGCCGCTCTCGTCCGTGACGCTGTCCAGCGGCCGCACCTTCACCGCCGCGGACAAGGCGGCCGACGTGGTCGTCCTCGACGCCGCGTACGCCAAGACCGCGACCAAGGCGGTCGGCGACACCGTCACCATCGGCGGCACCGACTTCAAGGTGATCGGCATCGTCTCGGCCACGGGCGCCGACTCGACCACCGCCGCGAACGCGTACATCCCGCTCGGCGTCGCGCAGACGCTCTCCGGTCAGGCCTCGAAAGTCTCCTCCGTCTACGTCACGGCGGCGTCGTCCAGCGACATCGACCAGATCAAGGCCGACCTGACCAAGGCCATCCCCGGCGCGACCGTCAGCACGCAGGCGGACCTGGCCTCCAGCGTCTCGGGCTCGCTCGGCAGCGCCGGCCAGCTCATCGCCAACCTCGGCACCTGGCTTTCGGTGATCGTGCTGGCGGCGGCGTTCCTCATCGCCATCCTGTTCACCATCTCCGGCGTCACCCGCCGCACCCGTGAGTTCGGCACCCTGAAGGCGATCGGCTGGTCCAACCGCCGCATCACCGGCCAGGTCGCCGGCGAGTCGATCGTGCAGGGACTCATCGGCGGCATCATCGGCGTCGCGGTGGGACTCATCGGCGTGTGGGTTGTCAACATCATCTCCCCGACTCTGACCGGCGGCGTCGGCTCCGGCTTCGCCAACGCTGCCGGTCGGGGCACCGGTGGGGTCGGCACGGGAGGAGCGGGCGCAGGCGGAACCGGTGGCGGCTTCGGCGGCGGGGCCGGAGGCGGCGGCTTCGGCGGCGGGGCCGGAGGCGGCGGCGCGTTCGCCGGCGTCCGCCGGGCCGCGTCCCAGACCACGGCCGACATCGCCCTGCACGCACCGATCACGGTGTGGATCATCGTCGGCGCGGTCGCGCTCGCCATCCTCGGCGGTCTCATCGCCGGTGCGATCGGCGGCTGGCGCGCCTCCCGCCTCCGTCCCGCCGCCGCTCTGCGCTCGGTCGCCTGAGCCGGTCTCCCGACCAGAAGGAGTCATCGTGTACACCCTCACGAACGTCACCAAGAAGTACCGCCAGTCCAAGCGCGAGGTGATCGCCCTCGACGACGTCACCCTGGAGATCCCGGACGGCCAGCTCGTCGCCATCCAGGGCCCCACCGGCGGCGGCAAGTCGACGCTGCTGCAGATGCTCGGCGCTCTCGACCGGCCCACCTCGGGCTCGGTCGAGCTCGGCCCGGCCAGCCTGTCCAAGCTGGGCGACCGCAAGCTCACCGGCATCCGCGCCAACGAGATCGGCTTCGTCTTCCAGGGCTTCAACCTGATCCCGACGCTGACGGCTCAGGAGAACGTGGAGACCGCGCTCGCGCCGCTCAAGGTCAGCACGGAGGAGCGCAAGCGCCGCGCCGCCGAGGCACTCGCCTCGGTGGGCCTGGCCGACCGCGGCACCCACCTGCCCTCCGAGCTCTCGGGAGGGCAGCAGCAGCGCGTCGCGATCGCCCGGGCGCTGGTGAAGAACCCGGACGTGCTGCTGGCCGACGAGCCGACCGGCAACCTGGACGAGGAGACCCGCGACGAGATCATGGACCTCCTCGAGGGGCTGTGGCGCGACCGCGGCCTCACCGTCATCGTGGTCACGCACGACACCGCCGTGGCCAAGCGCGCGCAGCGCCGCCTCCACATCAAGCACGGCCAGGTGAAAGAGGTCGCCTAGCTCGCCATCCCACAGAGGGGTCGCAACACGCCGTCACGCACGCGGGCTAGCGGCGTGTTGCGACCCCTCTGCGCGGCGCGGGCCGGAGGCCGGCGCCTTAGGCCGGGGTGGGGACGACGGTCATTCCGGCGGCCTCCGCCAGGAGGACGGCCTGGCGCTCGTCGATGGTGGCGCCGCGGAGGCCGACCTCGGCCGGGTCCACGCCCGTCAGGTCGCTGCCGACCAGGCTCGCGGCGGAGAAGTCCGCACCCGTGAGCAGCGCGGCCGACAGGTCGCAGCCCGAGAACACCGCCTCGGCGCAGCGTGCCCGACTGAGGTCGGCCTCCCGAAGCTTGACCCCGGTGAACCGGGCCCCGCGGAGCTCCGCCCGGCCGAGGTCCACGAACGACCAGTTGCCGCCCTCCACCTTCAGCAGCGCGAATTCGCAGCCGCTGAAGCTGCTGCCGGTGACCTTGCACCGGCTGAACGTCGAATCGAAGAAGTTGCACCCGACGAAGGTGCAGTTCACGAACGCGCTGTCGGTGTGCTCGCTCACGTTGAACCGCACCGTCCGAAACGTGCACGCGGTGAACGTCGCACCCGTCGTGCGCACCTCGGTCAGATCGACGTCGATGAACTCGACGCCGTCGAACTCGAGGCCGTCGAGGTCGCGGCCGTACCAGTCCTCGCCACGGATGATGTCCACGGGGGTGAGCCTAACGGGAGGCGACGACCTCAGTCCTGGTTGCTGAACGCTGCGTCGAACGACGCCGTCGGCAGCTTCCACAGCAGGGAGCGGATGAACCCGACCGCCTCGGCGGCGCCGTGCAGCCGGTCCATGCCGGCGTCCTCCCACTCGACGGAGATCGGGCCGGTGTAGCCGATCGACTCCAGAGCGCGGAAGGAGTCCTCCCACGGCACGTCGCCGTGCCCGGTGGAGACGAAGTCCCAGCCGCGGCGCGGGTCGCCCCAAGGCAGGTGCGAGCCGAGCACGCCGGCGCGGCCGCTCTTCGGGCGCAGGCGGGTGTCCTTGCAGTCGACGTGGTAGATGCGGTCCTTGAAGTCCACGATGAAGCCGACCGGGTCGATGTCCTGCCACATCATGTGCGACGGGTCCCAGTTGAAGCCGAAAGCCTCGCGGTGGTCGATCGCCTCCAGCGAGCGCACGCTGGTCCAGTAGTCGTACGCGATCTCCGACGGGTGAACCTCGTGCGCGAACCGCACGCCCTCGCCGTCGAAGACATCGAGGATCGGGTTCCAGCGGTCGGCGAAGTCCTGGTACCCGGCGTCGATGACGGACGCGGGCACCGGCGGGAACTGCGCCACGTACGGCCAGATGCTGGAGCCGGTGAAGCCGACGACAGTGTCGACGCCGAGCTTGCGGGCGACCTTGGCGGTCAGCTTCAGCTCCTCCGCGGCGCGCTGGCGCACGCCCTCCGGGTCGCCGTCGCCCCACACCTTCGAGCCGACGATCGCCTGGTGGCGGAAGTCGATCGGGTCGTCGCAGACGGCCTGGCCTTTGAGGTGGTTGGAGATCGCCCAGACCTTCAGGCCGTACTTGTCGAGGATGTCGAGGCGGCCCTGCAGGTAGGCGTCGTCCTCCGCGGCGCGCCAGACGTCGAGGTGCTCGCCCGAGCAGGCGATCTCCAGGCCGTCGTAGCCCCACTCGGAAGCATGCTTGGCGACCTCTTCGAGCGTGAGGTCGGCCCACTGGCCGGTGAACAGGGTGACCGGGTGCGTGCGCCCGGATTCGGTGTCTGTCATCGTGCGGTTCCCATCTCGATCCAGGTGCCCGACTCGGCCGAGTCGATCACGGCGTCGGTGATCCGGACGGCGCGCAGGCCGTCCTCGAAGCGCGGCAGGCCGTCGGGGGTCTCCCCGCGACCGCGGCGTAGCTATCGGCGACGAACGCGTTGAACGCGTCCTGGTAGCCCTGCGGGTGCCCGGAGGGCACGACGCAGAGGCGCGCGGCGTCCGCGCTGAGCTGGTCGGCGTCGCGCGGGATGAGGAGGCTGCCGGAGCGGCGGCCGACCCAGAGCGTCTCCGGCTGCTCCTGGTCGAAGGCGACGCTCTCTGCGCTGCCCGCGATCTCCAGCCACAGCCGGTTCTTGCGTCCCGGCGCAACCTGCGACACGAGCAGGGTGCCGATCGCCCCGGACTCCGTCTCGATCACGACGGCGGCGGCGTCCTCCGTCGTGATCCCCCCGTGCGTGGAGCGCTCGGCGAACACCGTGCGTTTCTTCGCCGACAGGCGCGCCACGCGGTCGCCGCTCACGAACTCCACCAGGTCGACCAGGTGCGAGCCGATGTCGGCGAAGGCGCGGGAGCGGCCGCCCTGCTCGGAGTCGACGCGCCAGTTGTCGTCGCCGGAGGCCAGCAGCCAGTCCTGGAGGTAGGAGGCGTTCACGGTGAGCACCTGCCCGGCCGCGCCGGACGCGAACCGCGCCCTGGCCTCCCGGACCAGCGGGTGGAACCGGTAGACGAACGGCACGGTGGCGGTGCGCCCGGCCGCGGCGGCGACGAGCGCCTCCGCGTCCGCGATCGTCGTCGCGAGCGGCTTCTCGCAGACGACGTCCTTGCCGGAGGCCAGCACGGCGGCGGCCTGCGAGGCGTGCAGCGCGTTCGGCGTGGTCACGTGGACGACATCGATCGTGTCGTCGGCGAGCACCTCGTCCAACGAGCCGTACGCCCGGCCGATCCCGAGCCGGTCGGCCGCAGCGGCCGAGCGCTCCGGCGACGACGAGACGATGCCCGCCAGTTCGGCGCGCGCGGCCCGGGCGGCACGCGAGTGCACCTCGGCCATGAAGCCGCCGCCGACGATCGCGACGCGGAGCCGCGCTCCGGCCGCGCTCTCGTCCCGCCGGCTCAGTCCACCCGTCTCGCTCCCGCTCACACTGCTCCCGTCCGTCGTCCGTCGATGTCCTGTGCGCGTGGCCTAGGCCAGGGTGGCCGCGCGCGGGTCCCAGTCCTCCGGCAGCGCGGGAGCGACCTCGACGGTGCTCTTCACGTCCACCGGCGCGCCGGACTCGCCGGCCTCGATGGTCGCGACCATCACGTCGAGGACGTGGAAGGCCTGCTCGCCCGAGGCGCGCTCCGGGACACCGGCGCGGATCGCCCGCGCCAGCTCGACGACGCCGATGCCGCGGCCGCTCGTGGTGCCGGTCGACGGCAGCGTCTCGATGCCATCGGCGCCGTGCACCAGGAGGTCGCCCTCGAAGGTGTTCGGGTCCGGGACCACGAGCGTCCCCTCCAGACCTGCCACCTCGAACTGGGTGCGGCCGAGCTTGGAGTCGAAGCTGAAGATCGACTGCGCGGTCTGGCCGCTCTCGAACTCGTAGAGCGCGCTGACGTGCGTGGGCACGGTGACCGCGAACGACTCGCCGGCGCGGGGGCCCGATCCGATGACGCGCGACTCCTTGGCCTTGGAGGCGATGGCGCTCACGCGCTTGACCGGGCCGAAGAGCTGCACCAGCGCGGTGAGGTAGTACGGGCCGATGTCGAACAGCGGGCCGGCGCCCTCCTGGAACAGGAAGTCCGGGTTCGGGTGCCACGACTCCGGGCCGGCGCTCTGCATGAGCGTCAGCGCGGTGAGCGGCGCCCCGATGCCGCCGTTCTCGACCATGCGGCGGGCCGACTGGATGCCGGCGCCGAGGAACGTGTCGGGCGCCGTGGCGACGCGGAGCCCCTTCTCGTGGGCGGCCTCCAGGAGCTGCACGCCGCTGGCGCGGTCGAGAGCGAAGGGCTTCTCGCTCCACACGTGCTTGCCCGCGGCGAGCGCCTGCAGCGCCACATCGACGTGCACCTTCGGGATGGTGAGGTTGACGACGATCTCGATCGCGTCGTCGGCCAGCAGTTCCTCCACGGTGCCGGAACCCGGGACGCCGTACTTCTCGGCCTGGGCCTTCGCACGGTCCAGGTCGATGTCGGCGACGAAGCGCACATCGAGGTCCGGGAACGCGGTGAGGTTCTCCAGGTACTGGTTGCTGATGACGCCGGCGCCGATGAGGCCGACGCCGACCTTCCCTGCGCCGACCGTCTTCGCGCCGGTCACGCGAAGGCCTCGGTGGTGAGGAAGGCGTAGCTGTCGGCGACGGCCTGGAAGCGGTCGCCGCGGGAGTCGTCGAGCTCGATGACGCGGAGCGCGTTCGGTGCGGCGGCGATGATCTCGGCGACGGGCACGGAGCCCTGGCCGACGGCCACCTGGTCCTTGGTCTCGGTGGTGCCGGGGCCGTCCTTGATGTGCAGGGCGACGACGCGGTCGCCGAGCTTGGTGAGCAGCTCGACCGGGTCCTTGCCGCCCACGATCACCCAGTAGGTGTCGACCTCGAGGACGACCTCGGGCGCGAGCTTGCCGGCGAAGTACTCCAGCGCGGTGACGCCCTCGATGGTGCTCTCGAGCTCGTGGGCGTGGTTGTGGTAGCCGACGCGGACACCGTGCTTCGCGGCGACCTGGGCGGCAGCGTTGAGGGCGGCGGCCGTGGCCTCCACGGCCTCGGCGGTCTGCCAGCGCTCGGCCGGCACGTGCGGGTCGATGACCGTCTGGATGCCGAGGTCGGCGGCGGCGGCGAACACGGTGTCGAGGTCGTCGCGGCCGATGAAGCCCTGGTGGGTGGTGGGCGCGGTCAGGCCGGTCTCGGCGAAGCCCTGGCGGAGTCCCTCCGCGAAGTCCAGGAAGCCGAAGGGCTCGACCTGCGTGAAGCCGATGTCCGCGATGCGGCGGAGGGTCCCGACCGTGTCTTCGGTCAGAAGCTCACGGACCGTATAGAGCTGCACGGAGAGTTTTGACGTCGACACTGTTCTCCTCGTCGAGTTCTGCTGGGGATGTCGGCGCGCGAAACGGCGCCGACATCCATTCAAGCGAGACTTCTGTCGATTGTCAATCAAAAGTCGCCGTTTCGTCGGCGGCCTTTGGATCGCCGACCAGCCCTGTGGTTCAATACGTGCATGACCGACAGTGTCCGGGAGTCCGGCATCGTCGCCGCTGACGCCTCGGACCTCCTGGCGATCCTGCGCGACGGCGTTCCGCGTACCCGCGCGCAGCTCGCCGAGCTGACCGGCCTCGCGCGCTCCACGATCGCGGTGCGCATCGACTCGCTCACTGCGTCGGGCCTGGTCGCGCCCGCCGGCGACGACGTCTCGACCGGAGGGCGCCCGCCCGCGCGCATCCGGTTCAACCCCGACTCGCGCGTGGTCCTGGCGGTCGACCTCGGCGCCACCCACGGCGTCGTCGCCCTGGCCGACCTCGCCGGGACGATCACGAGCAGCGAGTCCCGCCGGCTCAGCATCGGCGACGGTCCGGAGGCCGTGCTCGACTGGGTGCTGGACACCGCCGAGCGCCTGTATGCCGCGACCGGACGCCCGCTCGGCGACCTGGTCGGTGTGGGTGTCGGGGTGCCGGGACCGGTCGAGCACTCGACGGGCCTCCCGGTCAACCCGCCGATCATGCCCGGCTGGGACCGTTTCGACATCCCGGCCTATGTGCGCCGCGTCTTCGACGTGCCCGTGCTCGTCGACAACGATGTGAACCTGCTCGCCCTGGGTGAGCACGCCCTCGCCTGGCCCGACCAGTCCGAGCTGCTCTTCGTCAAGGTGGCGACCGGCATCGGCGCCGGCATCATCAGCGGAGGCCGGCTGCAGCGCGGAGCGCAGGGCTCCGCGGGCGACCTCGGCCACGTGCGCGTGCCGTTCACCAGCGAGACCCCGAGCCACGGCGCCCGCGACGCCGACCTGGAAGCCCTGGCGAGCGGCCCCGCGATCGCGCGGGCGCTCACCGCGGCGGGCATCCCCGCCGAGACCAGCGACGACGTCGTGGCGCTCGCCCGCACCGGCAACGCCGAGGTGCTGCAGGCCATCCGCCAGGCCGGCCGCGACCTCGGCGAGGTCCTCGCGACCTGCGTCAACCTCCTGAATCCCTCGCTCGTGGTCGTCGGGGGCAGCCTCGCCCGCGTCGGCGAGCAGCTCCTCGCCGGGGTGCGGGAGGTCGTCTACCAGCGCTCGACCCCGCTCGCGACCCAGCATCTCACCATCACCCAGTCCCGCTCCGGCGAGACCGGCGGCGCCATCGGGGCGGCCATCATGGTCATCCAGGCCACCCTCGGCGTCGCCTCCCGCCCCCTCCCCCGCTGAGCCGCCACCGTCCACCGTCCACCGCACGTCCCGGGAAGGTCGAATCGATTCGATCGACCGGGAGCGCCGCCAAGCCCCACCACCACAACCCGTTCGAAAGGACCGCAGTGACCACCGCATCCACCCCGCTCCGCGCCGGCGTCGTCGGCCTCGGCTGGGCCGGCCAGCAGCACATGGCCGCCTACTCCGACCTCCCGGGCGTCGAGCTCGTCGCCATCGCCGGCATGGAGGACGGCCCGCGCGCCGAGCTCGGCGAGAAGTACGGCGTGACCCGCCGCTACCGCGACTGGCGCGACCTCGTCGCCGACGGCGACCTCGACGTCGTGAGCGTCGCCGTGCCCACCTTCCTCCACGCCCCGATCGCCGTCGGCGCACTGGAGGCCGGCATCCACGTGCTCAGCGAGAAGCCGATCGCCCGCACCGCCGCCGAGGCGCAGACGATGGTCGACGCCGCGCACCGGTCCGGCCGCGTGCTGGAGGTCGCGTTCAACCACCGCCGCCGCGGCGACATCGAGGCGCTGAAGGCCGCGATCGACGCCGGCCAGATCGGCCGGCCCTACCACGCGCGGGCGATCTGGCTGCGCCGCGCCGGCATCCCGGCTCTCGGGAGTTGGTTCACCAACCGCGAGATGGCCGGCGGCGGCCCGCTGATCGACATCGGCGTGCACGTGCTCGACTACGCGCTGCACCTGTTCGGCGAGCCGCAGGTCACCGCCGTCTCCGCCGTCACCCACTCCGAGCTCGGCACGCGTGGCCGCGGCGGCGCGAAGAGCGACAAGCAGCACGTCGGCTCCGCCTACGAGGTGGAGGACCTCGCCAGCCTGCTGCTGCGCCTGGAGGGCGGCGGGTCCATCGTGCTCGAGACGAGCTGGGCCGCCTACCGTCCGGCCGGCGACGAGTTCGGTATCACGCTGTACGGCACCGAGGGCGGCGCCGACCTCCGGGTCGTCGACTACGCGCCGGCCGGCGAGCTGACCATCTTCACCGGCGAGGGCGAGGAGGTCGAGGACGTCGCGGTGAAGGCCGACGCCGGGCGCGGCCACCTCGCGGTGGTCGAGACGTTCCTCGAGCACGTCGCCGACGAGGCGAACTGGTCGCACTGGGACGGCTCGCTCGCCCTCGACCGCGCCCGCGTCATCGACGCGGCGTACGAGTCTGCCCGCATCGGCGCCGAGGTTCGACTGACCCCGGCGACGGCGGGGCTGGACGACACGACCACCGCCACCACCACCGAGACCCAGGAGGCATGACCATGACCGCACTGCGCGTCACCGTCTGGAACGAGGGCGTCCACGAGACCACCCAGCCCGAGATCGCGGCGATCTACCCCGACGGCATCCACGGAGCCATCGCCGCCGGCCTCGCCGAGCTGCTCGGCGAGGAGGTCGACGTCCGCACCGCGACGCTCGCCGACCCCGAGCACGGCCTGAGCGAGCAGCAGCTCGCCGAGACCGACGTCCTGCTGTGGTGGGGCCACATCGCGCACGACCAGGTCTCCGACGAGGTCGTGGAGCGGGTGCGGCAGCACGTGCTCGGCGGCATGGGCCTGATCGTGCTGCACTCCGGGCACTTCTCGAAGATCTTCATCCGCATGCTCGGGACCACCTGCTCGCTGCGCTGGCGCAACCCGGAGGGCGGCGAGCGCGAGCTGGTCTGGAACGTGAACCCCACGCATCCGATCGCCCAGGGCGTCGACCAGCCCATCGTGATCGAGGCGCAGGAGATGTACGGCGAGTTCTTCGACATCCCGACCCCGGACGACCTGGTGTTCATCAGCTCGTTCACCGGCGGGGAGGTGTTCCGCTCCGGCGTGACGTTCACCCGTGGCCGCGGCAAGATCTTCTACTTCTCGCCCGGCGACCAGGAGTACCCGGTGTACGTCCACCCGCAGGTGCGTCGCGTCCTCGCGAACGGCGTGCGCTGGGCCGCGCCCGTCGCCGGCGCCCGCCGTGCCCCGGAGGTCTCCAACCCCCAGCCGGTCTGACCCGCCCCACCCTCCCGCGCCCAGAGGGGTCGCAACACGCCGCTTCGCCCCGCGAACAACGGCGTGTTGCGACCCCTCTGACGTGGCAGGGCAGACTGTCCGTATGGTCAGCCTTCCTTCGCCCCGTTTTCCCGACCCTGCCGACGCTCCGGCGCTGCGCTGGGGTGTGATCGGTCCCGGCGGCATCGCCGCCGACTTCACCGACGCGCTGCACGCGCACACGGCGCAGCGGATGGTCGCCTGCGGCTCGCGTTCGGCCGACCGGGCCGCAGCGTTCGCCGCCGCCCACGGCGTCGAGCGCGCCTACGACTCGTACCAGGCGCTGGTCGCCGACCCGGACGTGGACGTCGTCTACGTCGCCACGCCGCACAGCGAGCACCTGGAGCACGCCCTCCTCGCCATCGCGGCGGGCAAGCACGTCCTCGTGGAGAAGCCGCTCGCCGCGACGGCGGACCAGGCCAGACGGATCGCCTCCGCGGCCCGGGAGGCCGGCGTCTTCGCGATGGAGGCGATGTGGACCCGCTATCTCCCGCAGACCGACATCGTCCGTCAGCTACTCGACGCCGGCGCCCTCGGCGACGTGCGCGTGGTCACCGCCGACTTCGGCGGCAACGCCCCTTCGACCCGGCCGGACGGCTGTGGGATCCTGCGCTGGCCGGCGGCGCCCTCCTCGACCTCGGCGTCTACGTGGTGTCGTGGGCGTCGTTCGCGCTCGGCGCTCCCGCCGGGATCATCGCGACCGGCACGCTCGCCCCGACCGGCGTGGACGAGCAGGTGGCCCTCATCCTCAGCTCCGCCCGCGGCGGCCAGGCGCTGCTCAGCACGGGCCTGCGCGCGGGCACCCCGTCGCTCGCGACCATCTCCGGCAGCGACGGCAGGATCGAGCTGGACAGCCCGTTCTGGGGTCCGAGCGGACTGCGCGTCGTCGGCCGCGACGGCAGTGTCGCCGCCGAGTGGCGGGACCCGTACGAGCGCCCCTACCGGCAGGGGATGTCGTACGAGGCGGCCGCCCTCGCCCGCTACGTCGCCGAGGGCCGCACCGAGTCGCCGCTGCACTCGCTGGACGAGGCGGTGTCGACGCTTGCGACGATCGACGAAGCACGCCGCCAGCTCGGCGCCGCGGGCGTGGGCTGACAGCGGGAGTCCCCGGACCGAGGCAGAATGGACGGGTGTTCGACCGCTCCGCCACCCGCACCGCCGACCTCTACCGGCCGGGCGTGCTGGCGGACCTCGGTCCCAGCACCTCCGCCCCGGCCCCGCGAGCCGTCGTGCCGGCCGTCCCGGGCGCGACCGGGCATCTCGCCCGCGTCGTCGCGTCGTCCAGCGACCGCGTGGGCTGGCTCCGCGCCCGCAGCCGCGGGATCACAGCGACCGACGTCGCCAAGCTGTCGACGCCGCAGTCTCTCCGCGCCGCGGTCTACGACAAGTTGAACGGCTCCGGGTTCTCGGGCAACTCCTTCACGCAGCACGGTCGCAGCCGCGAGCCCGAGATCGCCGCCTGGGTGGCCGCGACCCATGGCATCCAGCCGTCCGACCTGCTCTTCCACGCCGAGCGCGACCGGCGGCACCTGGCGACACCGGACGGCCTCGTCCTGCGCACCGGCGGCCGGATCGAGCTCGCGGAGATCAAGACGACGAACAAGCCGTTCAACAGCATCCCGCGGCACTACCTGCGGCAGATCTGGTGGCAGCAGTACGTCCTCGGCGCCGAGCGGACGCTCTTCGTGTGGGAGCAGCACGACCGCTTCGTGCCCATCCACGACGAGCCGCAGTGCCAGTGGGTGGACCGCGACGACCGGGAGATCGCCCGGCTCGTGGCGCTGGCTGGCGACCTCATCGACCTCCTCCGGGAGGCGACGGCCCGACCGGCCGTCCAGGCTCAGCCGACGATCGCTTCCTGATCCGCCGGGTCGGCCTCCGCGGTCTCCGGGGTACCGGGTGATGCGCTGCGGACTCCGGCCGGCACCCGGACGAGCGCGAGGGCGTAGGCCGCCATCCACGCGATCGCGACCGTGGTTCCGACGAGCTCCAGCCACGCGCCGATATCCGTCGCGACGTGCACGAGCGCGAGCAGTCCGCCCACGATCGTGATGAGGGCGACCGCCACGCAGCTCGCGAGCGACAGTCGCGCGACCCGCGGCAGGCCGGAGGCGAACGCGACCTGGAGCATGGCGAAGCACGCCGCCGCGAAGCCGACCACCGCCGAGACGGTGTGCACGAGGTCCTGCACGGTGGATGCCGGGTCGACCAGCGGGACCGGGCAGTATGCCGTGCAGGTGACCTGAGAGGCCAGGACGAAACACAGCGCCGCGAAGCCGAGGCTGACGGCGGGAGCCCACCGATCCAGCGCGCGCACCGACGACCGCACGTGCCCGCTCGCGAGAGCAACCGAGAAACCGCCAGCGGCGATGAGCAGCAGCGCGACCCTGAACGGGACAGCAGTGGAAGCGCCCACCGCACCCAGCTCGCTCACGTAGACCGGGTACGGCACGGTGAGGCGGGCCGCCCAGATGATCGTCAGGCCGCTGAGCACGCACACGGTCCCGATCGCGAGCAGGGCCGGGACGGCCCGCTGCCAGCCGCCGGCGAGGACGGGCAGGGCGAACGGCTGGCGCACGATACGCAGCAGTCGTCGCACGGGGCTCCTCCGGATGATTCGGGTCGAGGGATTCTATCCGGACCATCCCTGCGAACGTCCTGAGCCGGGCCGGGCCTTTCTGAACGGATCGGGAACGGCCTGAGCGGACCGGGGAAACAGACTGTTCACACACGGTGACCCGCCTGAAACACCCGCGACCCCTCCGCGCGTTTGACTGGGAACAGCCGCACCGCTCGCGGCGAGGCGATGAGGGGATCACGAATGCCGAACACGATGCGTGCCGCGCTGCTCGACGCGGCAGGCGACCCGGCCGCCCTCCGGATCGGCGAGGCCCCGACGCCCGACCGGGTGAACGCGGAGTTCCTGGTCAAGGTCGTCGCGGCGGGCGTCAACCCACTCGACGCCTCCACCCGCTCCGGCGGCGGCGTGTTCGGCGCCATCCACAGCTTCCCGGCTGTGCTCGGGCACGACTTCAGCGGGGTCGTCGTGGAGTCGCCGTTCGCCGCGCATCCGTTGCGGCCGGGCGACGAGGTGTTCGGCATGGTGATGGTCCCCCGCTTCGGAGGCAGCTACGCCGAGTACGTGTCGGTGCCGAGCGTGAGTCTCGTCCGCAAGCCCGCGACGCTCTCGCACATCGAGGCGGCAGCGGCGCCGCACGCCGCGCTGACCGCCTGGGGGATGGTGGTCGAGCTGGCCAAGGCGCACGACGGCCAGCGCGTGCTGGTGCATGCCGGCACCGGCGCGGTCGGCCATTTCGCGATCCAGTTCGCCGCCTACTTCGGCGCCCACGTGATCGCCACGACGTCGAGCGCGAACCACGCCTGGCTGCGCTCCCTCGGCGCGGCCGAGGTGGTGGACGAGGCCGCCACCGGGTACGACCCCACCGGGCTCGGCGACACCGTCGATGTCGTCATCGACCCCGCCGCGGACCTGGAGCGCGCCACTCGCGCTCTCGCCCTCATCCGCCCGGGCGGCCTGTTGGTGCTGCAGGTCCCGGCCGGCGTCGATCCCGGGCTGGCCGAGGCCGCGGAGGCAGCCGGAGTGCGGGCGACCGGCTACACGGGAGCACCGGACGGGAGCACGCTCGCTGTCATCGCCCGGCTCCTGGAGACCGGGAGCGTTCGCGTGCACGTCGACCGGATCTTCCCGCTCGACGAGATCGCGGAGGCCCACCGGGCGCTCGAGGAGGAGCACACCCGCGGCGCCATCGTCCTCAAGATCGCGGAAGGCTGACCAGTTCGCGCTCCATCACCCAGTCGTCCTCGAGCCGGTCCCCGACCAGGAAGCGCTTCGAGCCGACGCGCTCGAAGCCGTGTTTGCCGTAGAAGCGCTGGGCGCGCGCGTTCTCCTCATTGACGCCGAGCCAGATCCCCGCGGCCCCGGCCTCGGTCGCCACCGCGAGGCTCGCCTCCATCAGCCGGCCGGCGACGCCCTCGCCGTGATGCCCGGGGAGGACATAGCACTTGCTGAGCTCGGCGGTCGGATGCATCCGGACGGAGGCGCGCACGTCGGCGTCGGCCGGCTCGCCGAGGTTCACCATCGTGTAGCCGATCACCGCGCCGTCGTCGTCCTGCGCCACCAGCAGCCGGCGGCCCGGGTCGACCGCGTACTCGCCGAATCGCTCGGTCGACAGCACGGAGGCGATGAATGCGCTCTTCGCCTCCTCGGTGGTGTGCGGAGGGCACGCGAGCGGAAAGGTCACCGCGGCGACGCCGGCGAGTGCCTCCGCGTCGGCCGCGGTCGCGAGACGGATCACGACGGTCATCCCGCCAGCGTAGCGGCCCTCACCCTCCGCCGAGGGGCGGCGGAGACGGCGACGGGCCGGTCACCGCGTGAGCGGTGCCGGCCCGTCGAGGGAACGATGCGATCAGATCGCGTTGACGTCCAGCGGGATGCCCGGGCCGAACGTGGTCGACACAGCGCCCTTCTGGATGTAACGGCCCTTCGCAGCGGACGGCTTGAGACGGACGACCTCGTCGAGGGCGGCCTTGATGTTCTCGTCGAGCTGCTCGGCGGTGAAGCCCGCCTTGCCGACCACGAAGTGCACGTTGGAGTGCTTGTCGACGCGGAACTCGATCTTTCCGCCCTTGATGTCGGAGACGGCCTTCGCGACATCCGGGGTGACCGTGCCGGTCTTCGGGTTCGGCATCAGGCCGCGCGGGCCCAGCACCTTGCCGAGACGGCCGACCTGGCCCATGAGCTCCGGGGTGGAGACGGCCGAGTCGAAGTCGGTGTAACCGCCGGCGACCTTCTCGATCAGGTCGCTGCCGCCGACCTCGTCGGCGCCCGCGGCGATGGCGGCCTCAGCGGCCGGGCCGGTCGCGAACACGATGACGCGCGCGGTCTTGCCGGTACCGTGAGGAAGGATGACGGTGCCGCGGACCATCTGGTCCGCCTTGCGCGGGTCAACGCCGAGCTTCAGCGCGACCTCGACGGTCGAGTTGAACTTGGCGGAACCGGTCTCCTTCGCGAGGGTGACGGCCTCGGTAGGGGTGTAGAACTTGCCGGCTTCGATCTTGTCGGCCGCGGCCCGGTAGGCCTTGGACTTCTGTGCCATGAGATTTCTCCTTACGAGAATGTGGTGCGAGCCTGGCCGGCTCTGCCACGGTGATGTCTGGGTGACGGGGAGGTCGGGCTTACGCCTCGACCGTGATGCCCATCGAACGGGCGGTGCCTGCGATGATCTTCGACGCCGCGTCGATGTCGTTGGCGTTGAGGTCGACCATCTTCTGCTCGGCGATCTCGCGCACCTGGTCCTTGGTCAGCTTGCCGACCTTGGTGGTGTGCGGCACGCCGGAGCCCTTGGGGACGCCCGCGGCCTTCTTGATGAGCTCGGCGGCCGGCGGGGTCTTGAGGACGAACGTGAACGAACGGTCCTCGTAGACGGTGATCTCCACCGGGATGACGTTGCCGCGCTGCGCCTCGGTGGCCGCGTTGTACGCCTTGCAGAACTCCATGATGTTCACGCCGTGCTGACCCAGGGCCGGGCCGATCGGCGGGGCCGGGTTGGCGGCGCCGGCCTTGATCTGAAGCTTGATCAGACCGGTGACCTTCTTCTTCGGTGCCATGTCTCTTCCTTCTTTGTGTATTCGAGCACGTGGGCGTCACGCCCGCGTCGCTCTCCCGGTTTCTCGGCCCTTCCGAGACCCGGTGTGCTGAAAATCTGTGGGTGTCAGAGCTTCGTGACCTGGTCGAAGCTGAGCTCGACCGGGGTCTCGCGCTCGAAGAGCGACACGAGCACGGTGAGCTTGCCGCTCTCCGGCTTGATCTCGCTGATCGAGCCAGGCAGACCCGCGAACGAGCCCTCCTTGATGGTGATGGTCTCGCCGATCTCGAAGTCGACCTCGGCCGGGATGACGCGCGCGGCGGCCTTCTGGCCCTTCGCGCCGCCCTTGGCCGGGGCCTGCTCGACCTGCACGAGGCTCTTGAGCATCGAGAAGGCCTCTTCGAAGCGCAGCGGGGTCGGGTTGTGGGCGTTGCCGACGAACCCGGTCACGCCCGGCGTGTGCCGGACGACGGACCAGCTGTCCTCGTTGAGGTCCATGCGCACCAGCACGTAGCCGGGGATGCGCACACGGTTGACCATCTTGCGCTGGCCGTTCTTGATCTCGACCACGTCCTCCATCGGGACCTGGACCTCGAAGATGAAGTCCTCCATGTTCATGGAGACCATGCGGTTCTCGATGTTGGACTTCACGCGGCGCTCGAAGCCGGCGTAGGAGTGGATGACGTACCACTTGCCGAACTTGGCGCGCAGCTCGGCGCGGAACTCCTCGTACGGGTCGGCGGCGACCTCGTCCTCGTCCTCGACGGCCTCCTGGGCGGCCTCGGCCTCTTCGGCGGAGTCGACCTCGAGGGCCTCGTCGACGGCGCGGTCGGCCTCGGGGTCGACGGCCTCGGCCATCGCGTCGAGGACGGCGTCCAGGTCGATCTCGGTGCCGTCCTCGGCGACGATGTGCAGCGCCTCGTGCTCGGCGGGGTCGGACGACTCCTCGTCGCGCTCCAGGACGTTGCCCGTCTGCGCCTCGTCGTCTTCGGAGGACTGCTCGGCAGCGGTCGCCCAGTCGACGTCGTCGCGGTTCGTCTCAGACACTGAATTCATTCCATTTCTGTCGGTATGGCCGTGCGGCCGGTCGGGATGCGCGGATTACTTCGGATGCCCGAAGACCCACACCACACCGAGACCGAACACCCAGTCGAGCAGGGACACGATCGCCATCATGATCACCACGAAGACGAGCACGACGCCGGTGTAGCTCAGGAGCTCCTTGCGCGTCGGCGTGACGACCTTCTTGAGTTCGCCGATGACCTGCCGGATGAACAGGGCGATCCGCGCGAAGGGGTTGCGCCTCGCGGCACGATCCTTCTTGGCGTTGGCGACGACTTCCTCGCTCGGTTCGTCGATTACCTTTCGGGCCACCTCGTTACACCTTTCGTGGACCGGCATCCGGGATGCCGGTTTGCAGGGCGGACAGGAATCGAACCTGCAACCTGCGGTTTTGGAGACCGCTGCTCTGCCAATTGAGCTACCGCCCTAAAGATCGTGAACCCGGAAGACCCTCCTGGCATTCGCGAAAATAGGCGCAGAAAAGCTTGGCGGATTCAACCACCGCCACCAAGTGTACGGGACGCCACAGCCCCTCGCAAAAACACGGCGCTCAGAGCAGCTTGCGCTCCAGGGCCCACGCGGTGAGCTCGTGACGCGAGGAGAGCTGCAGCTTGCGCAGCACGGCGGAGACATGCGTCTCGACGGTCTTGACCGAGATGAAGAGCTCGGCGGCGACCTCCTTGTAAGCGTAGCCGCGCGCGATCAGCCGCATGACCTCCCGCTCGCGCGCCGAGAGCCGGTCGAGCTCGTCGGTGCTCTCGGCCTGCTCCCCCGCCGCCGCGCCGAAGGCGTCGAGCACGAACCCCGCGAGCTTCGGCGAGAAGACCGCGTCGCCTCCCGCCACGGCCACGACCGCGTCGCTGACCTGCCGTCCCGAACTGCCCTTGGTCAGGTAGCCGCGGGCTCCGCCGCGGATCACGCCCACCACGTCCTCCGCCGCGTCGGAGACGCTGAGCGCGAGGAAGCGCGTGCGCTGGTGCTCGGCCGCGGTGCGCCGGAGAACCTCCGCGCCGCCACCGCCCGCGCCGCCCGGCAGGTGGACGTCGAGCAGCACGACGTCCGGATGCGTGCGCAGGATCGCCTCCACGGCGCCGTCGACGTCCTGCGCCTCGGCCACGACGCGGAGGCGGGCGTCCAGGTCGGAGCGCAGGCCCGAGCGGAAGATCGAGTGGTCGTCGACGATCACGACCGTGATCGCGCCCGCAGCAGTGTCGTCGGTCATGGTCTCATTCTCGCTCGGCGGGCAGTTCGACGGTCAGGTGGATCTCGGTCCCGGTGTCCCGCGAGGTCACGGTGGCGTGGCCTCCGGCGCGGCGCATCCGGCCGACGATCGACTCGCGCACGCCCAGCCGGCCCTCCGGCAGCGCGGCGATGTCGAAGCCGGGGCCGCGGTCGCGGACGAACACGTCCGCCGTCCCCGCTCCGGACTCGACGTACACGGAGACGTCGCCGCCCGCGTGCCTGGCGGCGTTGAGCATCGCCTCCCGAGCGGCGGCCGCCAGCTCCGCGGGCGCGCGGAGCACCGGCTCCCCCACGCTCACCACGTCGAAGTGCACGGCGTGGTCGACCTCCAGTGCCGCAGCCACCGCGCGGAGCTCCGTGGCCAGGTCGGAGCCCTCGTGCCCCACACCGTCGGTGCGCTCCGCGTAGAGGCCCTCCGCATAGAGCCAGTCGCGCAGCTCGCGCTCCTGGGCGCGCGCGATCCGGCCGACCTCGCTGGAGGCTCCCGCCCGGTTCTGGATGAGGGCGAGCGTCTGCAGCACCGAGTCGTGGAGGTGGGCGGCCATCTCGGCGCGCTGCTCCTCGCGGACGCGCGCCGTCCGCTCGGCGATCAGCTCGCGCCAGAGCCGCAGCGCCCACGGCGCGACCAGGACGGCCGCGCCTGCGAAGGTGGCGCCGATGATCGCGAGCCACAGGTACCCCGACGAGCGCCCGGCCTGCATCCCGCTGAGCAGGAGCGCCAACGCGACCAGGAACCCGCCGGCGGCCAGGCGGAACGTCGCGGGCGCGAGCGGGGACGGGGCGAGACTCTGGTCGTCCACGAGCTGATCCCAGATCACGGCCGCCACCAGCAGCAGGACCGAGGTCAGGACGGCGCCGAACGCGGAGCCCTGCGCGTCCGCGGCGACCATGACGACGGCGGCGACCCCCGCGGCGACGCCGACCCCGGCGAGCACCAACGGCACGTTCACCCGGCGGGTGACGCGCTCGTCCGGATCGTCCGGGGCCGCCGCGCGCAACGGCGTCAGCGCCCAGAGCCACAGATAGAACAGCACGCCGGCACCGCCGATCAGGGAGGTGCCGACGAAGATCCAGCGCACGGCGACCACCGGCCAGCCGAGGTGGTCCGCCAGAGCCACGCTCACCCCGCCGACCAGGCAGTCCCGTGGGCGCGCGAGCGGAGGGCGCGGGGTGCGCCCTCGGTACGCCGGACCGGACGGGGTCGCCGGAGTGGAGGCCATACCTGGAATCCAAGCAGACCAGGACCGTCCCGCACAGCGCAGGGGCAGGGAATCAGGGTGCGGTCAGGGTGTCCCCCATAGCGGCGCCGCGCTGCCGCGCGCCACGATCGAGTCATGGTGAACGACAGCACGACCCCTCCCCCGTCGAACGGCGTCCCGTCGGACGGGGTCCCCTCGGACGGCGTCCCGCCCAACGGCTCGGCCGCCGGCGGCCCGCAGGCCCCGTACGGCGGCCCGCAGACGGGTCTCTCCGGCCGCGGCACCCGCTTCTTCGACTGGATGCGCAGCCTCGGCGTCACGCGCACCGACGGCTGGATCGGCGGCGTCTGCGCGGGCGTCGCCTACCGGATCGGCATCGACCCGCTCATCGTCCGCGGCATCGTGGTGGTGGCCGCGCTGCTCGGCGCGCCCGCCATCCTGTTCTACGCCCTCGCCTGGGCGCTGCTGCCGGACCGCGACGGCCGCATCCACCTGCAGCGGCTCTTCGAGGGCGAGTTCGAGCCTCCGATGGTCGCGATCGGAGTGCTCGTCGTCCTCTCGCTGCTGCCCTGGTCCGAGGGGGTGTGTTGGTTCGGTCACGATCCGGGCTGGGGGGACCCGGTCGGGCGGGTCATCTGGACGCTGATCGTCCTCGCGGCCGCCACGACGCTGATCGTGTTCGCCGGGAGGCAGGCCGATCGCCGGTGGTGGACCGGAAGTGCGGGCGGTGCCGCGACGGCCGGGCAGCCGTCCGCACCCGCGAGCCCTCCCCTCCCCACGACCCCCACCGTCGCCACGGTCGCCGAGCCGACCGCCCCTCCCGCGCCCGGCGCCGGCGCGACCGACCGCGAGGTCACCGACTGGCGTGCCCGTCAGGCGCAGTGGAAGGCCGAGCACGACCAGTGGAAGCAGCGGCTCTCCGAGGACATGCGCACGGTGAAGGCCCAGCGTTCTGCCCAGCTCCGGGCTCAGGCGTCCGCGGCGAACGCCGAGGCCGAGGCCCGACGCGTGGCCTACCGCGCGGCGAACCCGCGGGTCGGCGCCGCGGTCGGCTGGCTGGCGGTCGGCCTGGCGCTCGTCGCCGGCGCCCTCGCCGCGGCGCTCTGGGGGCCGCTCACCGGCCTGCCCGGTTACGCCCTGACAGCCGCCCTCGCCGCGGCGACGCTGGTCTTCGGCGTCACGATCCTGATCGCAGGGATCGCCCGCCGCCGCAGCGGCTTCCTGATCTTCCTCGGCATCCTGCTCGCGGCGCTCACCGTGCTGGCCGCGCTGCTGCCGACCTCCCCGGCGGTCCGCCTGGATGCGAGCATCACGGCGGGCAGCACACTGTCCGCGACCCCGGCCGCGAGCGCGAACTACCTGCAGGCCGTCGGCGACACGACGATCGATCTCACGAAGGCCGTGACGGCGTCCGGCACGCCTGTGGTGAACCTCGCCAAAGGGCCGGGACCGACCACGGTGATCGTCCCCGCAGACTCCACGGTGCGGGTGGAGGCGGCCACCGCCTCCACCGTGACGGTGACGGACCCTTCGGGCGGCGAGCAGGTGCACCGCTGCGACCCGGAGCCGTTCAGCGGCTGCTCCACGGACATCCTGGTCGGACCGGGCGGGACTCCGGAGGCCATCGTCCGCGTCGCGCAGATCGACGCGGTCCGCATCGAGCGGGTCCAGAAGTGAACGAGAGCGAGAACGAGATGCCCACGAACGCCGACCAGCCGACCGACGACGTGAACGCGCAGCCGCCGACGCCGTCGACCACGCCGGCAGCCGCCGACGCGGGAGATGCGGAGACCCTGGTGATCCCCGCCGCGGCCGACACGCCGACGGCGTCCACGACCCCGATCGCCTCCGCAGCTCCGACCGAGCCCACGAAGCCGGTCGCCGCGGCGGAGCCGCCCGCAGCGGCCCCCGCCGAGCCCTGGCTCTCGGACGCGGCCTACTCGTTCCCGGCGCGCCCGGCGCTCTCCGGTCCGCCACCGGTGCGCTGGGGCGGGATCGTCTGGGGCATCCTGATCATCCTGCTCGCCGCCACCGTTCTGGTGGTCGTCTCGTCGCCCGTGCGTCTCGCGGGCGTGACGGTGTGGCTCGCGACGCTCTCGCCCGGCGGCACCGTCGCCGTGTGGATCGCCGCCCTCGGGATCGTCATCGTCGTCTCGGCACTGCTCGGCGCGATCAGCGCCGCCCAGCGCAACCGCCGGCGCCGGCAGGTCTGACCCGGAAGAAGGTGCCGGCCGCTCAACCCGAATGAGCCGGCCGGCACCGGGGGTGGACGTCCTCACGCACGCAGACGCGGCGACGCTCTGCCACCCACTGGCGGCGCCGCTCCGGGTACCCGTACCGGAAGCGGCGACCGCAGGACTCCAGTAAGGCCGATGCGAGGAGGGCCCGATCCGGGCCGGTCGCGGAATCACGCGGCAGCGGTCCATCAGGATCACCTGAGCGCTCACCTCTCGCGCCCGGTGTGACTATGAGTGGTGAACAGCCGCGGGCTGCCACGCCTTCACGCGCGATCGCCGCGGATTCCCGGGCGACACGGGACGGGCCCGACCGCGGCTGCAGCCCCCACGATCGCCGATCGGCAGACCTGGAGTGAAAAGCATGGTGAAACCGGCCGGCGTCCCGCCCGTGCCTCCGGCCGTCCCCGACCCGACGCTGCTGCTCACCGCCGCCGTCTCCCGGCTGGCCGCCACGATCGGCGTCCGGCTGGTCGTCATCAAAGGGATCGCCGCGGATCAGTACGGGCTCCGCCCCGCCCACATCAGCAGCGATGTCGACGTCCTCGTGACCCACGACGACTACGGCCCGCTCCTCGACGAGCTGGAGAAGCGCGGCTGGCGCCGGAGGCCGCACGATCCCGACACGGAGACCTTCCCCGTCCACAGCGCGAGCATGTACCACCCGGAGTGGGCCGCCGACATCGACGTCCACTTCCGCTACCCCGGCTTGGAGCTCGAGGACGACGTCTTCGCTCCGATCTGGGCGCAGCGCACGACCATGTGGTGCGGCAACCAGCCGATCTCCATCCCGGGACTCGTCGACGCGATCATGATCGGCGCCGTCCATGCGATCCGGTCGCGCTTCTCGCGACGGCACCGCCTCGAGCTGGACTTCCTCGTCGGACGGTGCTCCCGGATGGACGTCTCGCTCCTGCTCGAGCGCGCGGACCGGCTCGGCGCGCTCGCCACGGCTCGACCGTTCCTGGAGCGGCTGAAGCCCTTCGACGCGGAGTACGACTGGGGCGAGGCCTCCTCCGAGTGGCGGCTGCGCACGGAATTCCCCGAAGCCTCCCAGCGGCGGGCACTGCTGTGGAAGCGGGCGACGCCGCGGGAGCGCCTCACCAAGCTCCGCCTCGCGCTCTTCCCGCCGACCTCCGCGCTCGTGAAGGAGACCACCGCGACGACGCTCGGGCCCGCCCAGCTCGCCGGCCGTTACCTGCGCCGCTGGGTCCGCGGGGCGAGGGCGCTCCCGAAGGCGCTCGCGGTGCTGCGCGCGAGCGGCCGGCGGCGGCCCTGAGGCCTGGCGCCGCCGACTCTCAGTACGCGCCGTTCGGGCGCAGCACCACGCCGACCGTCTGGAACAGGATCTGGAGGTCGCCGGCCACCGACCAGTTCTCCACGTAGAAGAGGTCGAGCCGCACGCCCTGCTCCCAGGACAGGTCGGAGCGACCGCTCACCTGCCACAGCCCGGTCATCCCCGGCTTGACGATGAGCCGGCGGTGGCTGTCCCTGTCGTACTCCGCCACCTCGGACGGCAGCCCCGGCCGCGGTCCGACGAGGCTCATCTCGCCCTTGAGGACGTTCCACAGCTGCGGCAGCTCGTCGATCGACGTGCGGCGCAGGAACCCTCCCACGCGCGTGACGCGCGGGTCGTCCTTGATCTTGAACAGCGGCCCTGCTCCCTCGTTCCTGTGCTGCAGGTCGGCGACCTCCTCCTCGGCGTTCACCCGCATGGTTCTGAGCTTCACGATGCCGAAGGCGATGCCGTCGCGGCCGACCCGCGACTGCCGGAAGAAGGCCGGACCCGGGCTGTCGAGCCGGATCACGATGACGCAGACGACGATGACCGGCAGGAGCAGCGTCAGCGCGAGGGCGCTCAGCACGACATCGAACACGCGCTTCGCCCGTCGCCGCGTGATCGAGCGATCGGCCGGGGCGACTTCGACGATGGGGAGCCGGTCGATCGGGAAGTACTCGGCGCGCGGCGCAGCCAGCTCCGGCACGTCGATGGAGAGCCAGACCACGGCGCCTGCGCCCTCCACATCCCAGAGGAGCTGGCGGACGTTGGCGCCGTCGCGCTCCTCGGTCAGGACGATGATGTCGACGCGATGCTGCTCGACGAGTCGGCGCAGATACGGGCCGCGTGCGTTCTCGATGCCGGTCGTCGCGACGACGTCGACGGCGACCCGCGCCGCCCGCTCCGCGAACACGGCGGCGAGCTCGGCCACGCGTTCCGGCGTGCCGACGACGAGCGCGCGCCGGATGTACCTGCCGCGCGCGCGGTGCGCGTAGATCCACCACCGGCACACGAAGCGCACCGCGAGCAGACCCAGCAGGCCGAACGGCATGGCGAAGGCGAGGTAGGCGCGCGAGAGGTCGAGTTGGAGGACGAGGGAGGCGACCGCGAGGAGCGCGACCAGCCAGACGGTCGCACGGACCGGGGGACCGTACGACGGGCCGTTGAGGCGTTTCGGCCAGGACACGTACCCGTTGAGCATCGCGACGAGGACCAGCCAGATCAGGGCGATCAGGATAGACACCATCAGGTAGGAGGTGTCGAGCGGCCCGATCTGAAAGCGGTCGTTTCGGCTCCCGAAGCGTGCGAGATGTGCGGTGGCGAGGACTCCGCCGACGACCAGCGCGTCCGCCAGGACGAGCGTGCGCGCGGCGCGCAGCCGGCCGGTCAGCGTCTGCGGGCGTTGTGATTCGGTGCGGACCATCAGTTCCTTCCATCGCCGAGCGCGCCGCGCTTCAACGTCGGTATGACGTCGTCGGCGGCGAGCGCTTTTCTGAGGATTTCGACGCGCGCCTCGTCGACGCGCACAATCGACTGCCCGTCCGGAGAGGTCCCCGTCCCCGCGGTGGGCAGCGTGAGAGTGTGGATGGCGTCGGGCGTCAGGCCGTGGAAGCTGAGCGCGAGCGACGCGGCGGCCGACGCGGTCAACCCCTCGTCCACCGCCACGTACCGCGCGAGCGTCGTGATCGCGGACTGCGTCCTGCCCGGATCGGTCAAGGTCCGAGCGCTGATGAAGCCCTGGAGCATCCCGCGGACGAACGCCTGCTGATTGCGCACGCGCTGATAGTCGGCGTCGGGGAACGAGTACCGCTCTCGGACGAACGCCAGGGCGGCCGACCCCTCGAGCCGGTTCTCGCCCTTGTCGAAGCTGTACCCGGGCATGTTCTTGGACGTGAACGCCTGGTCGGACCAGACCTTCACGCCGCCGAGCGCCGTGGAGAGCTCGCCGAACCCTCCGAAGTCGACGACCGCGACGTGATCGACGCGCGCCCCGAGCATGCCCTCGACCGTCTGAACCGTCAGCGGCACGCCGCCCCAGCTGTAGGCGGCGTTGATCTTGCTCTCGCCGTGGCCAGGGATCGGGACCCAGAGGTCGCGCATCAGAGAGACGAGGACGATCCCGGAACGGTCCGCGGGGATGTGGACCAGCATGAGCGTGTCGGAGCGCTCGCCTGTCCCCTCGCCCGACATCGGGTCGCGGAGCCCGCTCCGGGAGTCCGATCCGATGAGCAGGAGGTTGGTGGCCCCCGCGACGGCCGCCGGACGCCCGGACTCGTCCGGGAACGCCTTCGGGATGCGCTCGACGGTGTCATCGAACGACCGCCCCAGCCAGAGCAGGTACCCGCCGAGGAGTGCCGCCGGCAGCACGATCACCAGCGCGGCGGCGGTGATCCAGATCCAGAGGCGGCGCCGTCGCCTGCGTTCGGATCGACGCCGCTCCTGTCGACGCTGCTCCTGGCTGTGCCCGAATACTTCGGGAGGCGCGGCTCCGTCGGGGAGGCGCGGGTCGTCGCCGCCGTCGGGCGTCGTCACGCGGACGCCTGCCGGCCGGCCAGGATGTCGATCGCCGGGACGAGCCGGCGCGCCATCTCGTCGAACGCCTCGTCCGGCCGGCCGTACGGGTCGTCGATGTCGTCGTCCGCGCGCGGCGGAAGCAGGCCGTGGCGGCGTGCGTCCACGGCGCGGTCGGTGAGCGCGCGCCACCGACGAGGATCGCCCGGGTCGCCGGCCACGGCGAAGCCCTCGATCGCGCGCGCGAACTCGAGCAGCGTGAACGTGCGGGAGAAAGCGCCCGGGTCGAGCGCGGTGACCCGCGTGGCGTGCTCCTGGGTCAGCGCCAGGACGAGGTCGGAGCCGGCGATCGTCGCCTCGGTGAGCTGCGTGGCCACGAAGCCGTCCGGGTCGCCGCCGAACGCGCGCACGCGGGGGCGGGTCTGCGACGAGATCGACCGTCCGACGACCGCGCGCGTTCCCGCGCTCCGGACCGTCACTCCCTCACTCGCTCCACCGGTGGAGGGTTGCAACCGGGCCGTCAGGAGCCGTTCGGCCATGGCCGACCGGCAGATGTTGCCGGTGCACACGAACAGGACGGAGAACCCGCTCCCGGGCATCAGGCCTCCCCTCGGTCGGTGTCGCGGCGAGGACGGCCGCGGTCGCAGATGCAGACGGACAGGATCACCCGGCCGACGTCGCCGCTCCCGCCGGGTGGGAGACGACAGCGCTCGTTCGCGTTCCGTTCTTCACCCGACGAATCGACTGCGTGCCGGATCGCTCCGGTAGAACATCACCCGATCGCCGCGGCGCCGAGGCGCGAGGTCCGCGACGACTCCCCGGCCATGCCCGCGCCGATACTGGGTCTTTCCGCCCCGACCCGACCGCACCCGAGGAGAGCCATGCCCGCCCACCCGATCGGACCGCACCTGCAGGGCCCGCACGAAGCGGAGGCCGACTTCGTCGTCGGTGCACTCGGCCGGGCGATCCGGGTCCGGGTCACCGGCGCGGGAGCCGGCGCCCTCGCCGCAGCGTTCGCGGAGGCGTGGGCGCACCTGCTGCTCGACCCGCGCGCCGAGTCCGACGACGAGGTCGTCCTCGACTCCCCCGGGGACACGCGGGACTCGGTCGCCGTCGGCCTGGCCCACGCCAGTGCGCTGATCACACGCTCGCTGATCGACCTGAGCACCGGACAGGGGCTGCTGTTCCACGCGGCCGCGGCCGTGCGGGCCGACGGCCGCGCGATCCTCCTGGTCGGACCTTCCGGGGCGGGAAAGACCACCGCCATCACCCGACTGGCCTGCCCGCACGGGTATCTGACGGACGAGACGGCCCTCGTCGGCGCCGACGGCCGCGTCCTCCCCTACCCGAAGCCCCTCTCGGTGGAGCGTGGAGGGCCGGCCAAAGCGCAGCTCGCTCCCGCGGAGCTGGGGCTGCGCGTCGCCGGCGTCGCGCACGAGGTGGACCGGGTGATCGTGCTGAACCGGGAGGCCGGCGGCTCGCGGCGGCCGCGGTCCCGGCGGCTCGACGTCGTCGAGAGCCTGGAGGCGCTCGTCCCGCAGCTCTCGGCGCTGCAGCATCACCCGAGCCCGCTCGGCGCCCTCGCGGAGCTGATCCGGCAGGTCGGCGGGATCGAACAGCTCAGCTATGCCGACGTGCTCGACCTCGACCCCGACTCCGGGCCGCCCGCGTCGCCGCGGCTGCCGGCGGAGGAGCTCGCATTCACGAACGTCGCCTGCGACCGCGACGACGGGACCGGCCCCGGCCTCATCCGCACACAGCCGGACGACGCTCTGGAGACCTCCGACCTGCTCGTCCTCGCGCACGGGAGCGAGATCCGGGTGCTCGCCGGGGTCGCGAAGACGTTGTGGCTGGAAGCCGCGACCGCGCGATCCGAAGCGGAGCTCCTCGATCGGCTGCGGGCGGTCCACGGCACCGCGCCGGGCGACGACCTGGCCTTGCACACCACGATCGACGTCCTCGTCAGGGCCGAGGTGCTCGAGTGGCGGACCTGATGAACGCCGGCACAGTGGGTGACATCGAGGGTGAAAGCTCTGCGGAGGTGCACCGTCATGCCCGCTCCGTCGTGTGGGTCGAGACGACGGCGGGGCGCTGGGCGGTGGCCGACGTCTCCGACTTCCGGCAGTTCGTCCTCAACGGGACCTCCGGCCTGCTCTGGCAGTCGTTCGACGGGCACGCGACCGACGACGCGATCGTCGACCGTGTGCTCGGCTCGTACCCCGACCACCCGGAGTCGGCGCGCGCCGACTGCCGGTCTCTGATCGACGAGTTGCTGCGGCTCCGACTGATCGAGCCCACTCACCCCGAACCCGACCACGAACAGGCCGACGACGCCGGAATGGAGCTGTGAGATGACCTCGCCGACGGACACCACGGAGAACCAGTCGAAGGGCAGGGATCTGCGTGAATTCGTGCGCATGCTCAGGCGCTACTGGCTCGGCGAGGCGATCATCGTGCTGGCGACGATCGGTCTCGTCGCGGGATTCACCGCACTGCAACCCCGCGTCTACCAGTCCACGTCGACGGGCCTCACCCAGGCGGCGACCGGCGAGAGCCTCTCGATGGCGTTCGCGGGCGAGAGCCTCGCCAAGTCGCGCGCCGAGTCGTACGTGCGCGTGGCGACGTCCGACGCGGTGGCCAAGCGCGCACAAGAGATCCTCGGCACGGACCGCTCCATCTCCGACCTGCTCGGGCACATCAGCGCGACGCTGCCCGCGGACACCGCCATCATCGAGATCACCGCGAGCGCCGGCACTCCTGACGGTGCCGCGAAGCTCGCCAACGCCTGGACGACCGCGCTCGCGGACCAGGTGAAGGCTCTGGAGTCACCGGAGGGGTCGGTCGGCGATCCGGCGATCTCGTTCGTGCCGCTGGCGAACGCGCGTCCCCCGTACTTCCCGTCGTCGCCCAACATCCAGACGGCGCTCGTGCTCGCGCTGCTCGCGGGCTGCGCGCTCGCCCTGGTGTACGCATTGCTCCGTCAGCACTTCGACCGCCGGGTCCGCTCCGTCGACCAGATCGAGCGCCTCCTCGACGCCCCGGTGATCGGGACGGTCCCCGCCAGCCCGGCGCTCTCCGACCGCAAGCGCATCGTCGAGCACGACGGCTCGGCCGACTCGGTGCAGCTCTTCGCGATCTCCGAGTCCCTGCGCGAGCTGCGCACGAACCTGAGCTACATCGACGTCGACAACCCGCCGAAGGTCATCGTGGTGACCAGCTCGATCCCCGGTGAGGGCAAGTCCACCCTGACAGCGAACCTCGCCGACGCCATCGCCTCCGGCAATGCGAACGTCGTCATCATCGACTGCGACCTGCGCCGTCCGATGCAGTCCACCCTGTTCAGCCTGCGCGGCGGCGTGGGCCTCACCGATGTGCTGAGCGGCCGCGTCGCCCTGGGGGACGCCCTCCAGGCGCCGACCGCGAGCAACCACCTGCGGGTGCTCGGCGCCGGCCGCGTGCCGCCGAACCCGAGCGAGCTCCTGGGCTCGCGGACGATGCGCGAGCTGATCGGCGCACTGTCCGGCGTCGCGACGGTGATCCTCGACGCGCCCCCGCTTCTCTCGGTGACGGACGCGGCAATCCTCGGCACCATCGCGGACGGCGTCGTGATCACGGTCGGCGCCAAGCAGGTCACGGCCGAGCAGCTCCAGAAGGCGTACCGCTCGGTCACACGCGTCAACGGGAAGGTGCTGGGCGCCGTGCTCAACAAGATCCCGCCGAACGGCGTCGACTCCCACGACTACGGGTATTACCGCAACGACTACTACACGTCGAACGAGAGCGCGTCGGTCCCCGCGGGCGACGCGGAGAAGCCGGCGAGCGCCGACGGGCCGAAGGGCGACGACGCGCCGACGCGCCGCTCGGCCCGAAAGGAGCTCCGCGCCGGGCAGTGACGGCTCCGACGCTGCAGGCCTTTGTAACGCCTTCTCGAGCACGAAGGCGCTGTTCGAGGGCACCGCGCTAACCCGACCCCTCAGCTGGAAGTCCCGCCGAAGAAGAACGACCTGGTCGGTGCCCGAAGATGACGGCGGCGGTGAACGCCCGTCGCACCCCTGCAGCTCGCAACGACGTCCTGGCCCCACGCGCCTAGACGGTGCCGAGCGCCGGCGCGGAGTCCACCCTCGGGACGACGCCCGTGACCGGCTTGTCCGCGCGTGGGAGGGCGATCATCAAGCTGGTGATCACGCCGATGTTCATCCACGTGAACAGGTCGAACGAGAAGAACATCGCGAAGAGCATCGCCAGCACGGCCTTGATGGTCCGGTCGGCGAAGCAGAAGGCGACGATCCAGAGCGCGAGGAGGGCGATCAGGCCCACGATCCCCGTAGTCCCCAGGGCATACACGAGCATGTTGTCGACCGCTCGGAGGAAGGTCTGCTGCATGAGGCCGCGATCGTACAGAACAGCCTCACCCCCGAACCCGGTCCCGAACCACGCCTCCATCGGAGGCCGGTCCAGGAGGGCGCCGACGGACTCGGCCGCGCCGAGGCGGTGCGTCCACGAACCCGAGTCGAGCAGGTTGTCGACCAGGGCGCCGATCCCGATGTCGATGTTCAGCAGCACGACGATCACCGCTCCGACGCCGAGAGCGGCACGCAGCCAGGAGGTCAGCGAGCTGTTCAGCGCGATGTGGACGAGCAGCCCGACGGCGACGGCTGCGACGGCGCTGCGCGTTCCCGAGAGCGCGAGGCCGACGGTCGCGACCGTCAGGTTCGCCAGTCTCCACTTCTGAGACCAGCGCGCCGGATTCGACCACGCGACGATCATCGCGATCCCGATATAGACCGCGAAGACGATGGGGTGCCCGAACGTGCCCTGGGCACGTGCGTAGACGTCGTTGGTGAACGGGTTGTACCGGATCGTCCCCGCGTACCCCCAGATCGGCTCCGCCAGGACGAGGATCTCGGCGAACGCCAGACCGACTTGGACGGCGGTCAGACCGGCGATCGTGGCGTACACCATCCTGAGCTCCGCACGACTGAGCGAGGAGGCGACGTACGCGGCCAGCGTCGCCAGGCCGAAATACAGCACGATGCGGTTCGTGCCATAGCTGCCCGCGAGGAACACGCTCAGCGAGATGAATCCCCACCAGGCGGCCACGGCCCAGAAGCGGACGCCGCCGGACGTGTCGGCCCGCGACCGGACGAGTGCGAGCACCAGGACGCCGATGGCGGCCAGAGCGGTGGGCGGCCGCACGGAGTCGGGTGCGAACGACGCCAGACCGAACGACGCCGCCACCACCGTGAACGACACTGCAACGCCGCGGATCAGCCGCGGAGGCACCGCGATCATGAGCAGGACGATCGCCAGGATGGCGACGGCCCCGCCGAAGAGCAGCAGCGGGCTCACGAGCGGCCGGCCGGCCCGGTGAGCCGCCGGTACGCCTCGAGCACCGGGCCGAAGACGCGTTCGGGGGACGCCTCGGCGTCGGCCCAGCGCTTGGCCCTCTCCACCACGGCGGCACGGGCCGCGGTGTCGTCCGCCGCTCGGGCGATGATGTCCGCGAACTCCGCGTCCGTGGCGTCGTCGGGGACTTCGTAGCCCCGGCCGTCGCCGAGGAGCCCGTTCGCGGCCGATGCCGTCGCGACGACCGGGCGGCGGCGGTCGAAGGCCTCCAGCACCGCGAGGGGCGTGCCCTCCCAGCGCGAGGTCATCAGCAGGAAGTGCGCGGCGTCCAGTCGCGCGGGGACATCGTCGACCTGGCCGGCGAGGTCGACCGGCGCGCCCCGTTCGATCGCCGACGCGCGCGCGGCGTCGCGGAGCTCGCCGTCGCCGGCCCACGTCGCCTCCACCGGACGCCGGGTCGCGAGCTCCGCGACGACGCGGACGAAGCGGAGCGGGTCCTTCTGGTCGACCATCCGGCCGACCCCGAGCAGTCGCAGCGGCGAGGCGATCTCGTTCGCGACAGGGTCGGGCGCTCCGGTGCGCTGCGCTGGGGCGTTGCCGACGATCACCACACGGTCGGCCGGGCGGCCGGCGTCCACCACGACCATCTCGGCGACGGCGGGACCGACCGCGAAGACGACGCGGCTACGGAACGACAGAGCCCTCGGGCGAACGCTCGGCAGCCGCGTGTGCGCGTGCTCGACGACCGGGATGCCGAGAAGCCGGCCCACGATGAGCGACTGCAGGGCCTCGCGGCGCTGGTGGGCGTGCAGGATCTCCGGCCGCAGCCGGCCTGCCGCGCGCAGCAAGCGCCTGGTCTGCCCGACGAACCCGCTGGTGTCGTGCTCGACGAAGCGGACGGCAGGCGCCAATCGGGCGACGGCCGGGCCTCCCGTCCCGAACACCGATACCTGCACGTCGTTTTCGACGGCCAGCCAATTGGACAGGTCGACGACCACCTGCTGAGCGCCGCCGTGTCCCATGCTGTCGACCACGTGCATCACGCGGAGCGGGCCGCGGCCCTGGGGGTCGGCTGTCACGGACGAGGACTCACCGCGACTCGATGACCTGGACGTCGCCGAGCGCGTTGCGGGCCATGTCGAGCGCCTCCCCCACATTGCGCGCGTCCATCACGACGACCGCGGACGTGCCGTTGGGGAGGCGGAGCCGCAGCTCGAACGGGCGGAGCGGAGCCTGTGCGCGGGTATGGGTACGAGTGGACACGCCTCAGACTGTAGGGGCGCGTTCGCCGCCGCTCGGGAGCGATCTGCGCCGGCCTCCCGGGCGGGCATCGCCTTTTCATCTCCTCGATCACCCGACACGAGTGCCTGCCGCCGGCACGCGCAAAGTCCTCCACAGCTCGCCGAACCAGTGACCTTTTCCCCAGATTCGCCCGCTCCGGTCGCGACGTCGGCACCGTCTGGGACGATGGCTGCATGAGCACCACTGACACCGCCTCCCCGGCCACCCGCGATCGAGCCCTGAGCCGCCTCCGCGCGCTGGTCGGCCGTCCCGACGCGGAGTTCCACGACGGGCAGTTCGAGGCGGTGTCGGCCCTCGTCGACGATCGCAGCAGGGCGCTCGTCGTTCAGCGCACCGGGTGGGGCAAGTCCGCGGTGTACTTCGTGGCGACCATGCTGCTGCGCGAGCAGGGCGCGGGGCCGACCATCCTCGTCTCCCCTCTCCTCGCGCTCATGCGCGACCAGGTGGAGGCAGCGGCCCGGGCGGGCGTCCGCGCGCTGTCGATCAACTCGGCCAACCGGCACGAGTGGGACGACGTGGCCGCGCGGCTGCGCGACGACACGGTGGACGTCCTCCTCGTGTCACCGGAGCGCCTGAACAATCCGGACTTCCGCGACCAGCAGCTCCCGGCCCTGGTCGAGCGCTGCGGGCTGCTCGTCATCGACGAGGCCCACTGCATCTCCGACTGGGGGCACGACTTCCGGCCGGACTACCGGCGATTGCGCGACCTCGTCGCCGAGCTCCCGGAGGGCATACCGGTACTGGCGACGACCGCGACCGCGAATCAGCGGGTGGTCGCGGACGTCGAGGAGCAGCTCGGCGACTCAGCGCTCCCGGCGGCGGTGCGCACCATCCGCGGCCCGCTGGCGCGCCGCTCGCTGCGGCTCGGCGTCCTCGCGCTCGAGGATGCCACCGCCCGCCTGGCGTGGCTGGCCGGGCATCTCGCCGACCTCCCGGGCAGCGGGATCGTCTACGCGCTCACCGTGTCGGCCGCGGACGACACGGCGCGTGTGCTGCGGCGGGCCGGCCACGACGTCGCCGCGTACACCGGGCAGACCGATCCGGCCGAACGGGAGGAGCTCGAGGGGCGGTTGAAACGCAACCAGGTCAAGGCCCTCATCGCCACCAGCGCCCTCGGTATGGGTTTCGACAAGCCCGACCTGGGATTCGTGGTGCACCTCGGGGCGCCGTCCTCCCCGGTCGCGTACTACCAGCAGGTCGGTCGTGCCGGGCGCGCCACGGAGTCGGCGGACGTGCTGCTGCTGCCTGGCCCGGAGGACCGCGCGATCTGGCGGTACTTCGCCACGGCGGCCATGCCGACCGAGGAGAAGGCGACCGCCCTGCTCGGCGCGCTGAGCGACCAGGTGCAGTCCACGCGCGTGCTGGAGAGCCGCGTCGACCTGCGCTCGTCCACCCTCGAGCTGCTGCTCAAGGTGCTCGACGTCGACGGCGCGGTGCGGCGCGTACCGGGCGGTTGGGTGTCGACAGGACAGTCGTGGGAGTACGACCGCGACCGCTATGAACGGATCGCGGCAGCGCGCGAGGCCGAGCAGCAGGCGATGCTCGACTACGAGACCACCTCCGGGTGCCGCATGGAGTTCCTGCAGCGGCAGCTCGACGACCCCGACGCCGGCCGGTGCGGGCGCTGCGACCGTTGCGCCGGCGAATGGTATCCGGCGGGAGTCGCGACGGACGCGCGGCAGACGATCGCGGCGGAGCTCGACCGGGTCGGCGTCCCCGTCGAACCGCGGAAGCTGTGGCCGACCGGCGCGGACAGTCTCGGCGTGCCCGTGCGGGGCAAGATCGCCCCGGGCGAGCAGCTCGAGACCGGCCGCGTGCTCGCACGGCTCACCGACCTCGGCTGGGGCGGTCGGCTTCGGCAACTCCTCGACGCCGACGCGGCGGACGGCGAGTGCCCTCCGGAGGTCCTCAACGCCTGCGTGCAAGTGCTCGCCGGCTGGGACTGGGCGAACCGGCCCGCTGCCGTGGTCGCCGTACCGTCGCGCGGCCGGCCGAGGTTCACCGAGAGCCTCGCGCGCGGGCTCGCCCGCATCGGGAGGCTCTCCTACCTCGGCGCCCTCGCGTTGCGCGGCGGCGGACCGACGGGCGGCCCCGGCGGCAACAGCACCTACCGGCTCGCAGGTGTCTGGGACCGGTTCGACGCGTCCGGACTCGAACTCCCCGCCGGCGCGCCGGTATTGCTCGTGGACGACCTGATCGACAGCCGCTGGACCGTCACCGTTGCCGGGCGCGAACTGCGCCGGGCGGGTGCGGGCGCGGTGCTTCCGTTCGCCGCGGCCCTGCGGGCCTGACCGACGCGCGGCTACAGGTCGAGCCCGACCAGGATGGGCTCCGGTCGCAGCAGCACCCCGAACTCCGCCTGGACCCGGGCCTGGATGAAGGAGGCGAGCTGGACGACGTCCGCCGCGCTCGCGTGGCCGCGGTTGACGATCGCAAGCGTGTGCTTGGACGAGATGGCGGCGTCCGAGCCCGGCAGCGCGAACCCCCGCCGGATTCCGGCGTTCTCGATCAGCCAAGCGGCGGAAAGCTTGACGTCGTAGGGGCCACCTGCGAGCGGCGGGATGTCCAGCGGGTGCACGCCACCGGCCGGGAGATCGATCACGACGTCCGGCTCCGGAGGGGTGACGGGCCAGCGGGGCGCTTTCGCCGGCAGGCCGCGCGCGAACGACTCCGAGACGATCGGGTTGGTGAAGAAGCTGCCCGCGCTGACCGAGTCCGGGTCGGCCGGGTCGAGCACCATCCCCTTCGAGGCGCGGAGGGCGAGCACGGCGCGGCGGAGCTCGGCGACCGGTACACGCGACCCGAGCGGCACCCCGAGCGAGTCGGCGAGCTGAGCGTACGCGACCGGGGCGCTGAGCGGCGCGCCGACGCCGCCGGGCACCGCGTTGTCCGCGAGTTCCAGGTCGACCGTGAGCACGACACCGAGCAGCCCGCGCTTCAGGATGGAGGTCCGGTACCCCAGGTCCAGGTCCGCACGCGACAGGCGACGGACCTCCCCGTGCCCGCATCCAGGAACTCGACGCCGAGCAGCGCCGACTCGAGCTCCTGGCCGTACGCTCCGATGTTCTGCACCGGGGCGGCGCCGGTCGAGCCGGGGATGCCGGACAGCGCCTCGATGCCGGACCAGCCGTTGCGAACGGTCAGCGCGACCACGTCATCCCAGGGCTCGCCGGCCTGCACCCGCAGGCGCACGCGGCCCTCCGGCGCCTCGAGGCGCTCGACACCGCGGGTGACCACGCGGATCACGGTGCCCTCGAAGCCCTCGTCGCCGGCGACCGTGTTCGAGCCGCCGCCGAGCAGCAGCCAGTCCTCGCCCGAGGCCCAGACCTCCCGGGCGGCCGCGACGAGCGCGTCGGTGTCCGCCGGGGCGACCAGGGCCTCCGGGACGCCGCCGACCCGCATGGTCGTCAGCTCCGACAGGGGCGGGGTCGCCGTCAGCTCGTCGCCCGTGGCCGGCTCGTCGCCCGGGGTCGCTCCGTCGCTCGCGGTCATCTCGACGTTCACGCGAGCGAGACGCGCACCTGCGCCTTGCCGAGCACGGTCTCGGAGTTGAAGGTCGTCGTGAGGTCGATCCGCGCGACCCGGGCCTCCGTGTCGAGCTGTCCGACCGTGGCGGTCACCTGCACGCTCGCGCCCTCCGCCGGGTCCACGACCACCGGGCGGGTGAAGCGCACCTGATAGTCCACGACGCGCGCCGGGTCCCCGGCCCAGTCGACCACCGGCTGGACGGCGAGCCCCATCGTCAGCATCCCGTGTGCGATCACGCCCGGAAGGCCCACCGAGGTCGCGACGTCGTCGCGGTAGTGGATCGGATTGAAGTCGCCCGAGGCGCCGGCGTAGCGGACGAGAGCGTCGCGGCTCAGGTCGAACGAGCGCTCGGCGACCACGTCGCCGACAGTCAGCGCATCGAAATCGGGGGCGGCCATCACTCGTCTCCTCGCACGACCAGGGTCGAAACAGAGGTGACGACGTGTTCGCCGGCGCCGTCCACGATCACCGACTCGGCGGTGACCATGCTGTGCGCGCCGAGCGACTTGACCGCCGTGACCGTCAGCGTCGCCGTCAGTTCGTCGCCCGCGATCACCGGACGCGAGAACGTGAACCGCTGGTCGCCGTGGACGACCCGGCTGAAGTCGATGCCCGCCTGCGGGTCGGCGAGGAGCTGGTCGAGCGTGAGTTGCTGCACCACGACCGGGAAGGTGGGCGGCGCGACGAGGTCGGCGTGACCCGCGGCCTGCGCGGCGGCCACATCGAAGCTGATCGGATCCGTCGCGAGCACGGCGGCGGCGAACTCGCGCACCTTCTCACGGCCGACGAGATACGGAGGGGTGGGCGGGAAACTCCGGCCCACGAGCTCTGGGTTCACTGGCACGCGTCGATTCTACGCAAGCGCCCGAGTCTGCCCCGAAACCCGGTCTGCCCCGAAAACCCGGTCTCCCCTCCGGAACCCGTCCTCCCCGGGAAAAGAGAACCCCGGCGCACTCGGCGCCGGGGTTCTCGAAGCTGTCGTCAGCGGACTACTGGCAGCTGTCGCACTGCAGCAGATCCATCGGGTCGACCGGAACTGCATAGCCGCCGACAGTGTCGTTTTCGTAGTCCATGATGGCCTCCCCGGAAATCTTGTCACTCGCGTGTCTCGCGGTGTTTACCCACTATATAACCCGAATGACACGATTGTCATTCCACTACATGTAGTGTTTGGGGGATTTTTTCGGGACCTCGTCCCACACCCCCGAGAATACGCGGGACCACCGACAGACCCCCTCCGAACTGGGTACATCGACGCGGCGTGTCGCCCTGCCGGAGCCGCGTGCCACCCCACGAGACGGCGTGTCGCCGGCGGTCTCCCCGGCCCACTACTGTCTGACTATGCGACTCGGAGTCCTCGACGTGGGATCGAACACCGTCCACCTTCTCGTGGTCGACGCGCACCCGGGCGCCCGCCCCTCCCGGCCGCCACGCACAAGTCCGTGCTGCGCCTCATGCGCTACATCACCGAGGACGGCGCGATCAGCGCCGAGGGCGAGACGGCCATCCTGGAGGCGATCCGGTCGGCGGTAGAGGTCGGCCGCGCGGAGGGCATCGAAGAGCTGCTGCCGTTCGCGACCTCGGCCATCCGGGAGGCTGCCAACGGTCCCGCCATCCTGGCCCGCATCCTGGACGAGACGGGCGTCGACCTCCAGGTGCTCTCCGGCGAGGACGAGGCGCGGCTGACGTTCCTCGCCGTGCGCCGCTGGTCGGGCTGGTCGGCCGGCTCCATCCTCCTGATGGACATCGGCGGCGGCTCGCTCGAGATCGCGGCGGGCGTCGACGAGTACCCGGACACCGCGGTGTCCTTGCCGCTCGGCGCCGGCCGCAGCACGATCGGCTTCCTGCACCAGGACCCGCCGACCGCGGACCAGCTCACGGCACTGCGGGACCACGCCAGGACGACTCTCGCGGACGCCGTCGGACGCTTCACCGACCGCGGGCCCGCGCACGTGATCGGCACCTCGAAGACCATCCGCTCGCTCGCCCGCCTGGCCGGGTCGACCGCGAGCGGACCGGGCGGGACGGAGCGCAGTCTCCTGCGCCGCTCGGAGCTCGCCGACTGGGTTCCGCGCCTGGCGCAGCTCACGGCCGACGCCCGCACCGCGCTGCCGGGGATCACGGCGGACCGGACCTTCCAGATCGTGGCGGGCGGGGTGGCGCTGCGGGAGGCGATGCGCGCGTTCGACGTTCCGGTGCTCGAGGTCTGCCCGTGGGCGCTGCGCGAGGGCATCATCCTCCGCTACCTCGACCACCTCGACTAACCATCGCTTCCTCACTTCCTCCCGCGACTCGCCGGGTGGCGGCGGGAGAAAGTGAGGAACGGATGGCTGCGGTCAGGGGGTGAGCGCGGCGGCCTTCCCGAGGAGGACGCTGCGCTCGGCGGCGTTCGCGCACAGGTCGGCGGCGCGGCGGTACTCGTCCGCGGCTTCGGCGGTGCGGCCGAGGCGGGAGAGCAGCTCGCCACGCACGCCGGGTAACAGGTGCGAGCCCGCGAGCGCCCCACCGCGTTCCACGGCCTCCGCCTCCACCAGCCCGGCGGCCGGTCCGTCGGCCATCGCGACGGCGACAGCGCGGTTGAGGGCGACGATCGGGGACGGCGCCACCTGAGAGAGCGCCTCGTAGAGGAGGACGATCCGCGGCCAGTCCGTCCCCGCGACCGAGGGCGCGACCGCATGGCATTCCGCGATCGACGCCTGGAGGCCGTACGGCCCGAGTCCGCGGTCCGCGGCGACCGCGGTGGCGAGCGCCGCCCGGCCGCGGCGGATCGCCGAGCGGTCCCAGCGGCGGCGGTCCTGGTCCTCCAGGAGCACCGGGCTGCCGTCGGGCGCGGTCCGCGCGGGGAAACGCGCCGCGGTCAGTTCGAGCAGTGCGAGCAGGCCGTGGACCTCCGGCTCCCGTTCGAGCCGGGCGAGCACACGCGCGAGCCGCACCGCCTCGTACGCCAGGTCGGTGCGCATCCAGGCCTCCCCGCCGTCGCGGACGAGCCCTCGGTGAAGATCAGGTAGATCACGCTGAGCACCGAGTCAAGGCGTTCCCGGCGGTCGGGCCCCGACGGGATCTCGAACGGCACATGCGCCGCGGCGATCGTCTTCTTCGCGCGGGTGATGCGCGCCTGTACGGTCGGCACCGGCACGATGAACGCGCGCGCGATCTCGTCCGTGGTGAGGCCTCCGACGACCTTCAGCGTCAGCGCGATGCGCGCCTCCCGGGACAGCACCGGGTGGCAGGCCGTGAAGATCAGGGCGAGCACGTCGTCTTCGATGTCGTCAGCGTCGAACAGCAGGTCGGCACCCGGGGCGGTCTCGTCGAGGTCGCGGGCGAGCAGCGCGTACCGCTCGTCGCGGCCGGCGCGGCGGCGGAACGCGTCGATCGCGCGCCGCCGCCCCACCGTGAGCAGCCAGCCGACCGGATCCTGCGGCGGCCCCGAGGTCGCCCAGCCGACGAGTGCCTCGGCGAGCGCCTCCTGGGCGACGTCCTCCGCGAGCGCGAAGTCGCCGGTGTAGCGGGCGAGCGCACCGACGATCCGGGCGGACTCCATGCGCCACACCGCCTCGACGGCGCGGCGGGCATCGGAGGGGTTCGCGGCGTCACAGCAGGGCCGGGGTCGTCCGGTGGGCGACAGGCGCCGCGCTGCCTAGAGCTGACCGGTCGCCTCGCGCCACGCGCGCTCCTTCTGGATCCACTCGTTGTCCTGCGGGAACTCGTCGATGTGGGTCACGCGGCGGATCTCCACCTTGCTGCCCTGGATGTACGGCATGCGCTTCGTCCACTCGACGGCTTCCTGCGCCGAGGCGACGTCGAGGATGTAGAAGCCGTTGAACAGCTCTTTGGTCTCTCCGTACGGGCCGTCGGTGACGACCGGCGCCTCGCCGGTGAAGTCGACGACCACGCTCTCGGCCGGGTCGAGGCCCTCGGCCGCGAGCAGCACGCCCGCGCGGATGAGCTCGTCATTGAACCGGCCCATCGCGTCGAGGACGTCGGCGAAATCGACGTTGCGGAACGCCTCCTCCGCCTCGGCGGTCGGACGCAGGACGAGCATGTACTTGGCCATTGTCACTCCTTGATCTGGCGGGTCCCTTCGACCCTCTCATTCCCAAGGTCGGGCGGGCCAGCGGGAAATCGACACGCGCCGGAAGATTTGTCCGGGTCAGGGTTGGAGACGTTCGATGCCCTCGAGGATGAGGTCGAGGCCGGTGGCGAACTCCTCGTCGTAGTCGTAGCCCGCCTGCGCCAGTTCCGCGACGACCTCCAGGAGATACGGGAACTGCAGGGCGACCTCCGGCGGCACGGTCTCGCTCTTCGCAGCCGCGGCCTCGCCCGACTCCTCCGGAGTGTCGAACGGGAGGGTCTTCTCCTGGAGCGCGAAGCCGTAGACGTAGGCGTCGAGGACCGATGTGGCGTGCACGGTGGCGCGGAACGAGAAGCCGGCTTCGCGCAGGCAGCCCATCATGGCGTTGTGGGCGGCGAGGTTGGCCAGGCCGGGGCGCATGCGCGACTCCATCAGGCCGACGGCCCACGGGTGCCGGCGGAGCGCGGCGCGGAGGGAGGCGGCGCGGGCGCGCATGGCTTCGCGCCAGGGGAGAGCGGGTGCTCCGCTGTCGGCGTCGGCGATCGCGGGCGGCTCGACCTCCGCCCAGACCAGGTCGACCATCCCGTCGATCAGCTCCTCTTTGTTGGCGACGTGCTTGTAGAGGGCCATCGGGACGACGCCGAGCTCGGCCGCGAGGGCGCGCATGGAGAGCGCGTCGAGGCCGGCGGCGTCGGCGCGTTCGAGCGCGCGGGCGAGCACGACATCGCGGGTGAGGCGTGAGCGCGCGGGCTGCGGCATCGGCGGCTCCTCCGGATCCGGACAGACTGTTGACAAGGTGTACGGCGTACACCTATCGTTCGAGGTGTACACCGTACACCCATCCTAGACCACCGCATCGAACCCCGAATCCGAGGACCCCATGACCGCCCAGATCGTCACCATCGAGCCGGCGCCCACCCCGAGCGCCGACCGCCTCCGCTCGCTCACCGCGGGCGTGCTCTTCCTCGTCACGTTCGTCTCGGCCATCGCCGGCGTCCTGCTCTACGCGCCCGTCCTGGACGACCCGCACTATGTGCTCGGCGCCGGAGCCGACGGCCGGGTCCTGCTCGGCATCCTCTGCGAGGCGGTGCTGATCGCCGCCAACCTCGGCACCGCGCTCGCGCTCCTCCCCGTCCTGCGCCGCCGGACAGAGGGACTCGCGCACGGCTACGTGATGGCGCGCGTCATGGAGTGCGTGTTCATTGCGGTCGGGATGCTGTGCCTGCTCACGGTCGTGACCCTCCGCCAGCACGCGGGGACGCCGGCCGACGCGGACGCGCTCACCGCGTCGGCGCACACGCTGGTCACGCTTCGGAACTGGACGTTCCTGCTCGGCCCCGGCTTCGTCGCCGGACTCGGCAACGGCGTCCTGCTCGGCTGGCTGCTGCTGCGCGCCGGTCTCGTGCCGCGTCCGATGGCGGTTGTCGGGATGGTCGGCGGGTCGCTCGTCGCGCTGTCGGGGATCGGCGTGCTGTTCGGGCTGTGGAGTCAGGGGTCGCCGGTGTCCGCGGTGGCGACGGTGCCCGAGATCGTGTGGGAGGCGTTCCTGGGGGTCTACTTCACCTTCGTGGGGTTCCGGGCGCGTGGTCGGGCCCTGGTGAAGGCTCCCGCATCGGTCTGAGGGACGCGGGTGCTCAGCCTTCCGCCGCGTGCCGCCCGCGCCGCTTCCGCGTCTGTCCGTCGGCGGTCCGCGGTAGCGTCGCCGCGTGACCGAGTCATGCGCGCTGTGCGGGGCCCCCACCCATCCAGGGGCGCCGCTCCCGCTGTGCCTCCCCCACCTGCTGGAGGCGCACGAGTGGGTGGAGGGCGAGTACGGCCGGACCGACCTGCTCCCGTCGCCGTGCGCGTTCTGCGGTTCGCGGCTGGGCGTGAGGTACCCGTCCGGCTGGCTGTGCGCGGTCTGCGAGTGGCGGGTGGGCGAGACGGCTCCGGAAGCTGCGGCCTCCTCACGGGTGGACGTGGTCTACTACCTCCGCTACCGGGACCGCGTCAAGATCGGCACGACGGCCAACCCGGCGCAGCGCTTCGCCAGCCTCCCGCACGACGAGGTGCTCGCCTTCGAACGCGGCGACCGCACCCTGGAGCATCGGCGCCACGTCGAGTTCGCGGCCCTGCGCATCCCCGGGACCGAGTGGTTCGAGACGGATGCCGGCCTCTTGGCGCACGTCGCGGCGCTGCAGGCCGGGGTCTCCGACCCGTGGCTGTTGCTCGCGCGCTGGCGCAGCGAGGCCGCGGCGCGGGCGTGAGGGTTTCCGCTACTCCGGAGTGCGCGCGCGCACGCCGCGAGGATGCCCGTTCGTACGGACATCGGCGGCCGTGGCGACTGATTCTCCGGAGTACCGGCGACCGCGTTCGGGTCGCCGAGGGAAGGGGCCGGCGAGTACGTGTAACTCCGGAGACCCGCGCTGCGATGGCACGGGTCTCCGGAGTGATGGGCCGAATCGCCGTTGTGGGGCCGTGACCTCCGGAGTCACGGCCCAATCCCGTGGTCGGTCGGCCTGGCCGGCGTCAGGCCGCCGACACCGCGGGCTCGGTGGGGAGGTCGGCCTCCACCTTCTCGATGAGGCGGGCCATCTCGGCGGCCTCCGCCGAGGCGTCCGTCGCGGCCTGGAGCGGCTCGGCCATTGCGACGCGGGCCCCGTCGAGCCGGGCGAGCCCCGCGACAGCCGCCGACTCGGTCGTGGCCAGTCCCGCCGCGCGGCGCGACGTGCGCGACCGCATCACGACAGCCGCCGCCACCGTCACCACGGCTGCGCCGAACGCCAGCCCTCCGGCCGTGGCGAACCCTTCGGTATAGCCGGCCTCCGCCGGGAGCCCTCCGGCTCCGACCGTGCCGGTCACGAGCGCGGTCATCACCGCGGCGCCGATGGCCGAGCCGACGGTGCGGAGGTTGGCGTTCATCCCGCTGGCCACGCCGGTCTGTGTGGCGGGGACGCTCTGCACGACCACGCTCGTGATCGCCGCGTAGATCAGCCCCAGGCCGACGCCGAACAGTCCGGACGCCGTGGCGACCGCGGCCGGCGACCCGTGCAGGAAGGCCAGCGACAGGCTCGCCGCGGCCATCACCGTCGCCGCGATCACGATCTGGGTGCGGAAGCCGAGCCACCGCTCCAGCGGCCCGCTGAGGAAGCCTGTCACGGCCATCGTCACGAGCATGGGCAGCATCAGCAGCCCGGACTCCGCGACGGTCGCGCCCAGGCCGTAGCCCGTGGAGACCGGGGTCTGCACGAAGCGCGGGAAGAAGGCGAAGACCGCGAACATGGCGGCTCCGATGAAGACCGCGGCGGCGTTCATCGACCAGACGCCGGGCTCGCGCATGAGCCGCATGTCCACCAGCGGGTGCCGCGAGCGCAGCTCCACGACCACCCAGGCGGCGAGCAGCACCGCGGCGAGCGCGAACAGGCCGATCACGACCGGCGACGACCAGCCCCACTGCGCGCCCGTGCTGAGCGGCAGCAGGAGGGCGATCAGCCAGCCCGAGAGCAGAACGGCAGCCCACGGATTGACGCCACCGGTCGCACGGGTGGGCGACTCGGGGACGATCACGAGGGCGAGCACCGCGGCGGTGACGGTCAGCGCGACCGGGACGAGGAACAGCCCGCGCCAGCTCAGCGCGGCGGCGAGTGGGCCCGCGAGCACCGTGCCGAGGCCGCTGCCGACCGCGATGATCGAGGCGATCGCGCCGATGGCCGAGGGGAGGCGGTGCGGCGGGAACTCGTCGCGGATGATGCCGAACGCGAGCGGGAACATCGCTCCGCCGAGGCCTTGGACGACCCGGCCGGCGATGAGCACGCCGATGGAGGGCGCGACAGCGGCGATCACGCTGCCGAGTGCCACGGCGAGCAGCGCGAGCACGAAGATGCGGCGCTTGCCGACCAGGTCGCCGACGCGCCCGAGGAGGGGCGTGGCGACGGCGGCGGCGATCAGCCAGGCGGTCATGGTCCAGGTGACGCCCGTGGTGGTGGTGTGGAGGTCCTGCTGGATGACCGGCAGGACCGGGACGACGAGCGACTGGAGCGTCGCGAAGGAGGCCACGCTCAACGCCAGGACGGCGAAGGTGGCGGAGGGGCGGGATCGAGACATGGGTACGGTCTTCCGTTTCTCGAAAGAGGCCGACGTGTGGTCGACCGGGTGAATCTCTGCTGAGGAGGAGGTAGAATTGGAGGGAGGCTCCGTTCGGAGGCTGCCTCCGGTTACAACAACGACGATACCGGAGGGTGCCTCCGTTTCGCAACCCTCAGTTTTCGTCAACCCGGAAGGACCAGAGCCGTGACCGGCACAGAAGCAGCCGACACCGCCACCGCGCGCCCCCTGATCGCCCGGCCGCAGCGCGCGGACGCCCGGCGCAACTTCGACGCCCTGCTCGCCGCCGCGCGCGACGCGTTCGCCGAGGACGGCGCCGGAGCCTCCCTCGAGGACATCGCCCGTCGCGCCGGCGTCGGCATCGGCACGCTCTACCGCAACTTCCCCACCCGCGACGCACTCGTCGAGGCCGTCTACGTCGAGGAGGTGGAGGCCGTCGTCCGCGCCGCCGACGACGCCGCCGCCCTCGAGCCGTGGGAGGCCGTGCAGGCCTGGCTGCGCCGCTTCCTGCTCTACGTCGGCACCAAGAAGGCCCTGCTGGAAGGCCTCAACAAGGACTCCCCCGTCCTGCTCAGCTGCCGGACCTCCCTCTATGATGCGGGCGAGCCGCTGGTCCGCCGCGCTCAGGAGGCCGGCGAACTCCGGACCGACGCCACCGTCGGCGACGTGATCCGCATGGTGTCCGGCATCGCCGGCGTCGCGTTCGACGACGACGAGCAGCGCGACCGCGTCATCGCGATGGCGATCGACGGCCTCCGCGCCCGCTGAGCCGCGCCGCGCACCACCCACGGAGCGTTCACGCGACCTGAGAGTGTTCTCAGACGTCTGAAATCTTCCGTAGGCTGGAAGACATGGAGCTCGGTGTCTATGCGGTGATCGCGGTCGCGGTGATCGTCGGCGTAGCCGCCTTCGCCCGCAAACTCGGCGTCGCCGCGCCCATCATCCTCGTGATCGTCGGCGTCACCCTCTCGGTGCTGCCCGGCATGCCGGAGATCGAGGTGCCCCCGGAGATCATCCTCGACGGGCTGCTGCCGCCCATCCTCTATGCGGCGGCGATCAGCACCCCGCTCACCGACTTCCGCCGCAATCTGGCGCCGATCGCGGGGCTGTCGATCTTCCTCGTCGTCGTCACCGCGTTCGCGTCGGGCTTCGTGCTCTACACGATGCTGCCGGACCTCAACCTGGCCGCGGCCGTCGCCCTCGGCGCGATCATCAGCCCGCCTGACGCGGTCGCCGCGACCTCCATCGGCCGCAAGCTGGGCCTCCCGCCGCGCCTGCTCACCATGCTGGAGGGCGAGGGCCTGGTCAACGACGCGACCGCCCTGGTGCTGCTCCGCACCGCCCTCGCCGCGGCGGTCGGCACCCTCGCCACCCCGATCGCGGGCGTGCTCGACTTCTTCTCGGCCGTCATCATCGCCCTCGTCGTCGGGCTCGTGGTCGGCTTCGTCACGGTCTGGGTGCGGTCGAAGCTGACCGACCCCGTTCTCGACACCGCGCTGTCGGTCGTGGTGCCGTTCGCCGCGTTCGCCCCGACGGAGGCGCTCCACGGTTCCGGCGTCCTCGCCGTCGTCGTCACCGGGCTCTACACCGGGCACGCGGCCCCGCAGCATTTCAGCGCGCAGGCGCGGATCAGCGACCGGATCAACTGGCACACCATCCAGTTCCTGCTCGAGAACGGCGTCTTCCTGCTCATCGGGCTGGAGCTGCGCACGCTCATCGCCGATGTCGAGCACCCCGAGATCCTCAGCGTCTGGGACGCGGTCGGCATCGGCCTCATCGCGATGGGCGCGCTCGTCGTCATCCGCTACATCCTGATCGGGCCGCTCATCCTCGCCCTCCGAAGACGCGGGGAGCGCGCCGAGAAACACGTCCTGCGGGAGTGGCTGATGATCAGCTACTTCCGCGACCATCCCGTGCGCTACCGCTGGCAGGCGCAGCGCAAGCAGCGCGCCGAGCAGCGCTACGAACGGCACCGCAGCGACCTGGAGGAGTTCCGCCAGGAGGCCCTCGACTGGAAGGGCGGCGTCGTCCTCGGCTGGTCGGGGATGCGCGGCGTCGTCACACTGGCAGCGGCGCAGTCGCTCCCCGCGGACATCCCGTATCGTCCGCAGCTCATCCTGATCGCGTTCACGGTCGCGTTCGTCAGCCTCGTCGTGCAGGGCGGCACCCTGCCCTGGCTGATCCGCGTGCTGGGGCTGCAGGGCATCGACGTCAAGGACGACAGGAGGCTGCTCGCCAAGCTGCTCGACGACCTCAGCGAGGCCGGGCTCGCCGTGCTCGACGAACCGGAGATCGCCGCGGGCACCACCGCGCCGGTCGACCCGGAGGTCGTGGAGCGCGTGCGCCAGACCACCTACCTCCGCGCCGAAGCCGCGTGGGAGCGGATCGTGCTCTACGACACGCCTCCGGAGGGCCGTCCTCACCACGTGTACCGCACGCTGCGGCTCGCCGTGGTGGACGCCGAACGCGACCGCCTGCTGGAGGAGCGCGCACGCGGCGCCTACCCGTCGCGCATCCTCGGCGAGGCGCAGTCCATGCTCGACATCGAGGAGACGCGGCTTCAGTCCCGCGCGCGGTGACGTGCGGCGCCGCCGGGCCGCACGAGGCCGGCGCCCGCGAGCTCGTGGAGCACCGCGCCGAGTGCGTCCGCGCTGCTCCCATCCGGCGCCGGTCCGAACTCCTGCTCGACCTCCGCGACGAGCCGGGTCAGGGTCAGCGGGACCTCGAGCAGCTTCCAGACCAGCGAGGAGACCGGCGTCAACCGGGTGATCGTGTCCCGGGCGAGCACGACCGCCTCGCCGTCGAGGTCGACCCAGTCGTCGACCTCCGCGCGGCCGTACGTCGGGCCGGAGTCCGCTCCGCAGCGCAGCAGCTCGCGAACAGGCTCCACGAGGTCGGCGGCCTCGCGGTAGCTGATCACCTGAACGCCACCGCAGCGCCGGACCAGCCCGTCGAGCAGGCTCAGCGGCCGCGGCAGAGCGTTGAAGTAATTGATCTGCGCGACGAGGTCGCCGAGGACCTCCCGCAGCCCGACCGTCCTGATCGCCGGCGTCGTGGCCGCGTCCGTGCGATCGAGGAGGGCGATCCGTGTCAGCCGCAGCCGCGGCCCCGGGCGCAGCAACCCGAGCTCGTCGGGCCCGGCGACGTGCCTCCCGCGCGCCTCCGACGTCTTGAACGCCAGCGGCTGGGGGAAGGCGAGCACCTCGCCGGAGGGCGTGACGGCGACCGTTTCATCCGTGACATAGCCCAGTCCCGTCCCGAGCATGGCGGCGGCAGTCGATTTGCCGGCGCCGGACGGCCCGATGAGCGCGATGACGTCGCCCGTCGCGGGATCGGCGAGGCCCGCCGCGTGGAACGTCACCAGCTCGCCGCGGTTCGCCTCGATCGCCCGCCGGTTGAGGGCGCGGCGGAGGGCGATCCCCACCGCGTCGAGGTCGTGACCCGAGACGTCCGCGCCGGATCCTGCGGCGGAGGACACGGTGAGCGTGTCCGTCGCAGCGTCCTCGGCCGCCAGGCGTTGCCACTGGGCGCTGAGCCGGTCGGCGTCGGACTCCGGGAACCCGTCCAGGGAGACGCGCAGCCGTGCACCGAGAGCGTCCACCTGGAATTCGCGCGCCACCCTGATCCACCCTTCGGCTTGAAACTTCTTATGCAAGATTAGACGGCCCCCGCGCCACTCCCGGGATGCATGTTGTTTTGAATTACTCAAAAGAGAACCGATAGCGTGGCGGGCATGGACACCGCACAGCTCGAAGGCGCCCTGCGCGCGTCGGGCCTGCGCGTGACGCAGGGGCGGCTCGCCGTCCTGAACGCGCTCGACGCGCATCCCCACGTGGACGCCGAGACGGTGTACCGCGCAGTGCTGCCCGCGCTGCCCGGCACCTCGATCCAGAACGTCCACAACGTCCTCGGCGACCTCACCGCCGCCGGCCTGCTGCGACGGATAGAGCCGGCGCACTCGCCTGCGCTCTACGAGCGGCGCGTCGGTGACAACCACCACCACGTCGTGTGCACGTCGTGCGGAGCGGTGGCGGACGTGGAGTGCGTCGTCGGCCACGCGCCCTGCCTGCACCCCTCGGGGGCGGCCGGGTTCGCGGTGCAGGTGGCGGAGGTCACCTTCTGGGGGCTGTGCCCGTCCTGCCAGGAGCGCGCGGCGAAAGCCCCGTCGCACGCCGAATGAGGTTAGGAGAACCATGACGGAGAACCACACGACCACCCAGACCGGCAGCCCGGTCGGCAGCGACGCGCACTCGCTGACGTCCGGACGGGACGGGGCGACCGCGCTCCACGACCGCTACCTCGTCGAGAAGCTCGCGCAGTTCAACCGCGAGCGCATCCCGGAGCGGATCGTGCACGCCAAGGGCGGCGGGGCGTTCGGCGAGTTCGTCGTCACCGGCGACGTGACCGCGTACACGAAGGCCGCGGTCTTCCAGCCGGGCACCACCACGCGCACCCTGCAGCGCTTCTCGTCGGTCGCCGGCGAGATGGGGTCGCCGGACACCTGGCGCGATGTCCGCGGCTTCTCGGTGAAGTTCTACACGACCGAGGGCAACTACGACATCGTGGGCAACAACACCCCGGTGTTCTTCATCCGCGACGGCATCAAGTTCCCCGACTTCATCCACTCGCAGAAGCGCCTGCCCGGCTCGGGTCTGCGCGACGCCGACATGCAGTGGGACTTCTGGACCCTCTCGCCGGAGTCCGCGCACCAGGTCACTTACCTGATGGGCGATCGCGGCCTCCCGCGCTCGTGGCGGACCATGCCCGGCTACGGCTCGCACACCTACCAGTGGATCAACGCGGCGGGCGAGCGGTTCTGGGTGAAGTACCACTTCCACGCGCTGCAGGGCAACGAGGAGATGCGCGGCGCCGAGGCGCAGCGGATCGCGGGCGAGGACGCGGACTACTACCGCCGCGACCTCTACGAGGCGATCGAGCGCGGCCACTTCCCCGCATGGAAGGTGAGCGTGCAGGTGATGCCCTACGAGGACGCCAAGACCTACCGGTTCAATCCGTTCGACCTGACCAAGGTGTGGCCGCACAGCGACTACCCGCTCATCCCGGTCGGGGTCCACACGCTCAACGAGAACCCCGAGAACTTCTTCGCGCAGATCGAGCAGGCGGCGTTCTCCCCGCCAACACCGTCCCGGGCATCGACATCAGCCCGGACAAGATGCTGATGGCGCGCGTGTTCTCCTACCCGGACGCGCAGCGCTACCGCGTCGGCACCAATTACAACGAGCTGCCGGTGAACGCGCCGGTCGCCCCGGTGCGCAACTACTCGCAGGACGGCGCGGGGCGCCACGGCTTCAAGCCGGCCGGCGCGCCCGTGTACGCGCCGAACTCGTTCGGCGGCCCCGTCGCGGACCCGGCGGCGGCAGGCGAGGGCTCGTGGGAGTCGGACGGCGCGCTCGTGCGCTCGGCGGCGACCCTGCACGCCGAGGACGACGACTTCGGACAGGCGGGGACGCTCTACCGCGAGGTCTACGACGACGCGGCGAAGGAGCGGTTCCTGGACACGATCGCGGGCGCCGTCGGCGGGGTGACGCGCGACGACATCCGCGAGCGGGCGATCCAGTACTGGACGAACGTCGACGCGGAGCTCGGCGCGGCCCTGCGGGCGCGGCTGGAGGCGGATGTGGCCGACCCGGACGAGGCGGCGGAGTTCGTGGGCGTCGGCGAGTAACGCCTGTCCGACCTGCATCGCCAACGGAGGAGATCCGGGGTCGGGAGGGGCTGGATGGCAGCCAACGGAGGAGATCCGTGGTCAGGGAGCCCGGATCTCCTCCGTTCGTCGCATTGGGGTTCGCGAGGTCGGGTTACCCGGTGGGTGTGGGCCGCAGAGGGCGGGGTCAGGGGTGCACTCGGGCCAGGGCGCCGGAGACGAGGGCTGCCCAGAGGCTGCCGTCGGGGGCGACGGCGAGACCGCGGGGGCCGGAGTCCTCGGGGAGGGCGATGCGGAGCTCAGCGCCGTCCGGGGCGATGCGCAGCAGCGCGTCGGCGCCCCAGAGGGACGCCCAGACACTGCCGTCCGGGGCGGAGGCGACGGTGAACGGCGCGGCGCCCTCCTCCAGCGGAAGCAGCGTGACACTCCGGTCGCGGCCGACGCGCGCGAGGGCGTCCGCGGCGTGCAGGGCCGTCCAGACCGCGCCGTCCTCCGCGACCGCGACGCCGAGCGGGCCGGAGCCGAGCGGAAGCTCCACGAACTCGATCGCGGCGTCACCGCCCCGCACATGGCCGAGCGCCGGACTGTGCCCCTGGAGCGAGAACCAGACGCTGTCGCCGGAGGACGCGATCCCGGAGGGCCCGCGCTCGGAGCCCACCGGGTACTCCTCGACGCGGCCGAGGATGTCGATGCGGCCGAGCGCCTCGCCGAACTGCTCTGTGAACCAGGTCGTCCCATCGGGCAGCGTCACGACGTCGAGCGGGAGGGCGCCGGGCGCCGGAACCGCGAGTTCGCCGACGACGCGGATGCCCGCGCCGAGGTGCAGCAGCCGGTCGCCGGTTCGATCCACGACCCACACGGTGTCCTCGGTCGCCGCACGGACGCCGACCGGCCTCGCCTCGGGGCCGAGCTCCAGGAAGGACAGCGTGCCGTCCGGGGCGCGGCGGCCGACCTTCCCCGTCACGCTCAAGGTGAACCACACCGCTCCGTCGTCGGTCGCGGCCACGCCGACCAGGCCGTCGCCCGGACCGTCGCCCGGCTCCCCGACCGGGATCAGCTCGACCGCCGTCTCCGCGTTCACGGCGTCGCGCGCGCTCACAGCGTCGCGTCGATGGTGCGGTCGTACACCACCGTGCCCCCGACCCGGACGAGACCGCCGTCGAGCGGCTCGGTGGCCAACTCGGAGCCCTCGCCCTGCACGATCCGCAGCGCCCGGCCGAGCTTCGCGGTGAGGGCGACGGCAGCGGCGCCGGTGGCTTCGTCCTCAACGATGCCCATCGCGGGAGCGAACATCCGGGCACGCAGCGTTCCGGCCTCCTCGTCGATCCACGCGTAGGCGTAGTGCTGGCCCTCGGTGAACGCGAGCGCGTCGAGCGCGTCGACCGCCTCCGGGGAGTCCAGCGGCAGCCAGGTGAAGTCGGGAGTCCAGGCGGCGCGGGCGTCGATCGCCGCCCAGTCGCCGTCGAGGTCGACGGAGACCCCGACATCCCCGGCCTTCTCGGCGAGAGCGCCGACCGGGGTGCGCTCATGGGCGAGCCACCAGGCCGTCCCGACGCTCGGGTGGCCGGCGAACGGGAGTTCCGCGGCGGGGGTGAAGATGCGGATCGTCGCGATGCCGCCTGCGGCGTCCAGCGCGTCGACGAAGACCGTCTCGCTGAATCCGAGCGCCGCCGCGATGTCCTGCTCCCGCCCGGCCGTCGCCGGTGAGCTGGTGACGATGCCCAGCTCGTTGCCGTTGGCGCCGCGCTCGTCGGTGAAGACGCGGACGACCACTACCTCGATTTCATCCATAGCCTCCACCCTGGCATGCGGTGGATAATCCCGCCATGAGTGACGAGGCCCCCATCCCCGCCGCCTCTGCCGACGAAGAGGTCGCCATCGGCCACGCCGTCGACCGGCTTGCGGAACGATTCCCGAAGGTCCCCCGTGACCACATCGCCGACCTGGTTCACCAGCGGCACGTCGACTACACCGGAGCACCCGTGCGCGACTTCATCCCGGTGCTCATCGAGCACGACGTCAAGCGCGAGCTGGCTGCGGAGGTGACCCCGCTGGCGTGAGCGCCGCTCGGATCAGTACGTGCCCTTGATGACGAAGTAGGAGCCGCGGATCGTCCCCGCGAGCTTGGACTTCTGCCGCGCGAACTTGAAGTTCGAAAGCTCCTCAGGCACCTCCATGCCGTCGGACAGCTTGAAGCCGACCGCGCGCTTGCCCGCGTCGTCGATCGTGTACATGACGTTGATCGACAGCCCGGACTCGTAGAACACGTACGCCATCCGGATGCCGTCCACCTCGAACGAGGTGACCTCCAGCGCGGGCGAGGCGATCACGATCTCGCGCTCGTCGGCGAGGATGCGGCCGACCCAGTCGAGTGCCTCCTGCTCCTCGTCGGCCGGCGCCGTCGCGAAGTCGAGGTCGTACTTGTTCTTGAAGTAGCGGGACTCGTTGGCGCGGAGCCCGGCGAGGGCCGGGGCGACCGGGCTCGACTCCAGTCCTTCCGTCGACACGTTCACGAAATCCACGACCTGGCGCATGCGGCCCTCCCCCACTCGGTTCTGTCCGAGCCTACAGAATCGGCGGATCAGGCTCCCGCGGCCGTCACGATGGCGTCGGTCGCGAAGCCGGCGACGATGCCGGCGAAGATGCACCACGCGACCAGCGTCTTCATCCCGGTGCGGCGGGCGACGGCGAGCAGCTCGATGACCACGTACAGGATGGAGCCGGCGGCCAGGCCGAGGAAGGCGATGGAGACGATATCGCTGCTGAACGACTGGCCGATGACGGTGCCGAGGAAGGTCGGCCCTCCGCCGATCAGGCCCAGCAGCGCCAGGTAGCGCCAAGACGGCCGCGTGCCGCTGAGCGGGGCGACGATCCCGAAGCCCTCGGTGGCGTTGTGGAGGCCGAAGCCGATGATGAGCAGGACGGCGAAGGCGAGCTCGCCCTGTGCGGCGGCGGTGCCGATCGCGAGGCCCTCGGCGAAGTTGTGGAGGCCGATTCCGATCGCGATGGTGAGCGCCAGCCGGCGGGCTCCCGCGCGGGACTCGACCTCGGTGGCGGCCACGATCGCGACGCCGGTCGCGGTGCCCACGGCAGCACCGCCGGGCCCGGAGCCGTGCGGCTGGCGCGAACCGTGCGGCTGGGCGCCGGGCGCGGCGGCTGACCCGCCCTGGCCCGCCTCCGGCCGGATCGGCGACGCGAGAGCCAGCGCGCGCCGCTTCATGTAGCGGTCCATGTAGGTCAGGGCCAGCAGCCCGAGCCCGATGCACGCGGCCATCAGCAGGCCCTGGCCGAGCGCCGGGCCGATCCGGTGCGACGACAGCGCCTTGTCCACGGGCTCCCACGCCTGCGAGAGCACATCCCACAGCAGGAAGATCAGGATGCCGGTCGCGAGGGCGTTCAGAGCGGCCTTCAGGCCGACCGCGTTCGAGCGCAGACGGCCGATGGGCAGGCCGAGGAAGATGGTGAGACCTGCGACGGCGCCGAGAGCGGCGACACCCAAGGGGGACATGGAGATCCTTCGTGGAGGCTGTTGACATCGAACCGGCGGGCTCCGGCCGCATTCGATTGTAAGGTAAGCCTCCCCTTACAAAGAATCCTGTGAGAGGAGTCGCAGGAAGTCTTCAAAGCTCGACTCACTGAAACTCATACGTGTAATTCCATTAGGCTAGTGTCGGTGCGTTTTGGGAGTATAGAAGTGGGGGTAGTTCAGTGAGAATCTCTTCGAGCGTTGATGCTGCGCAGGATGCGGTGTCGCGTTTTTCGGGAGTGCATGTCGATGCGCCTTCCGAACGCGCAAGCGTTGGCTCGAGCAACATTGGAAACATGGCGTCTGGCGAGGCGAACCGGGATCTGTGCAGGTAAGTACTCCATCCACGCCGGGAGACCATCGTTGAGAGAGAGCGGCAGGGTGAAAGAGTCTCTCCCGCCCAGTCGGCTGCGTGTATTGCACAGGGCGATCCCCACGGGCCAGCTGCTCAACTCGAGCGACCTGAACAAACGGTTTTCACAGGAACGGTTTGTGTGCAAGGTCTATCTGGCGACAGACGGACACACCTTGATTCTCAGCACCCTCTTTCAGTAGTGGGAGCCGGCTCGCCTCACTCGTTCCGCGGCACGACGACCATCGGCACCGGCAGCTCGCGCAGCATGGCGGCCGCGGTGGAGCCGAGGAACAGTCGGCTGGGCTGCGCGAGGCGGCTGGAGCCGACGACGACGATCTCACCGGGCTCCCAGTCGAGTCGCGCGACCGCGTTCTGGATGGTGTCGCCCTTCGCCACGACGGCCGTCGCGACGACGCCGGTCGCTGCGCTGGCCTCCTCCAGCACCGCGGCGGCGTGGTGTTCGCCGACGCTCTGCTTGGGAGCCGCAGCGTTGCCGGGCAGGTCGAGGGCGAGCAGAGAGACAAGCCGCAGCGGGACGCCGGCCGCGGCCGAGAGCCGTTCGCCGGTCGTCAGCACGTCAGCCGCGCCCGCGCGGGTGCCGACCATGCTGGTCACGCGTGTGAGCCGCGGAGCGTGGTCGCGCCAACCCTCCGGCGCCAGCAGCACCGGGACCGGCGACGCATGCAGCAGCGCTCCCGCGACCGAGCCGACCGTGAAGCGGCCGAGCAGGCCGCCCCGCGCGGCGCCGACCACGATCAGCGTCGCGCCGAGCTCCTCCGCCGCGGTGAGCAGGCCCTCGGCGAGCGAGTCGCCGAAGACGACCCGCCCGCTGAAGGCGACCGACGACGGGACGCGAGTGCGCGCGTCCGCCAGCCAGCCCTCCGCGGTGTCGCGCAGGAGGGCGTCGTAGGCCGGGTCGTTCGGCACGTTGCCGCGCCGGGAGGTGTCCGGCATGACCAGGACCACGTCGAGGTCAGCTCCGAAGGAGGCGGCCAGCGCGGCTCCGGCGGCGAGGGCGTCGTCTCCGGACGGGGTGGCCTCGTATCCGACGAGGATGCGCTGCGTGGTGGTCATGGTCTGCTTCTTCCGGCTCGGGTGGTGCGGAGGTTGGGGATGGGCGCCTCAGGGGTGGCGAGGCTCCGGGTGGTGCACGTTCGAGTGGGGCGGCCCGCGGTGTTCGCGGGCCGCCCGTGCCGCCGGGTCAGGCGGGGATGAGCGTGTATTTCGTGCTCAGGTACTCGTGGATGCCCTCGAGCCCGCCCTCGCGGCCGAGGCCCGACTGCTTGACGCCGCCGAACGGTGCTGCGGCGTTGGAGACGAGTCCGGTGTTGAGGCCCATCATCCCGGTGTCGACGCGGTCGATCATGCGCTGGCCGCGCGCAAGGTCCTGCGTGAACACGTAGCCGACCAGACCGTACTCGGTCTCGTTCGCCCGCGCCACGGCCTCCTCCTCGGTCGAGAACGTCGTGATCGCCAGGATCGGGCCGAAGATCTCCTCGCGGAGGATCTCGCTGCCCGGCTGCACGTCCACGAGCACGGTCGGCTCGAAGAAGTAGCCGTCGCCTTCCGGGGCCGTGCCGCCGGCGAGGACGCGGGCGCCGCGGGACACGGCGTCGTCGACGAGCGACGTCATGGAGGCGACAGCGCGGTCGTCGATGAGCGGGCCGATGGTCACGCCCGGCTCGGTGCCCGGGCCGATCGTCATCGCGTCGACCTTCTCGGTGACGCGGCGGGCGAACTCCTCGGCGACATCCTCATGGACGATGAAGCGGTTGGCGGCGGTGCAGGCCTGGCCGATGTTGCGGAACTTGGCGAGCATCGCGCCCTCGACCGCCTTGTCCAGGTCGGCGTCCTCGAAGACGACGAACGGGGCGTTGCCGCCGAGCTCCATCGAGGTGCGCAGCACGTTCTGACCGGCCTGCGCGAGCAGGGCGCGGCCGACCGGCGTGGAGCCGGTGAACGACAGTTTGCGCAGGCGCGGGTCGGCGATGATCGGGGCGGAGACGGCGCCGGAGGTGCTGGTCTGGACGACGTTGACCACACCGGCGGGCACGCCCGCGTCGGCGAGGAGCTGCGCGAAGAACAGCGTGGTCAGCGGGGTCAGCTCGGCCGGCTTCACGACCACCGTGCAGCCCGCGGCCAGGGCCGGGGCGATCTTGCGCGTGGCCATCGCGAGCGGGAAGTTCCACGGCGTGATGAAGAACGACGGACCGACGGGCCGCTGCGAGACGACCATGGTGCCGGTGCCCTCCGGGTTCTGCCCGTAGCGGCCGGAGATGCGCACGGCCTCCTCGGAGAACCAGCGCAGGAACTCGCCGCCGTAGGTGACCTCGCCGTTCGCCTCGGCGAGCGGCTTGCCCATCTCCAGCGTCATGAGCAGCGCGAAGTCCTCGCGGCGCTCCTGCAGCAGGTCGAAGGCGCGGCGCAGGATCTCGGCGCGGACGCGCGGGGCGGTGGCGGCCCACGCCTCCTGCGCGGCCACGGCGGCGTCGAGGGCGCGGATGCCGTCCTCGGGCGTCGCGTTGGCGATGCGCTTGATGACGCGGCCGGTGGCCGGGTCCTGCACCTGGATCTGCGGACGGGTTCCGGCCTCCCAGGCGCCGCCGATGAACAGGCCGTCGGGGACGCGCGAGAGCAGGTCGGCCTCGGCCGCGGTGAACTCGGTGGTGGCGGTGTCGACGGCGCTCATGCGTTGGCCACCGCCTCCGCGACGACGTCCAGCCCCTCGATGAGGAGATGGTCCGGGATGCTGAGCGGCGGGAGGAAGCGGATCACGTTGCCGTAGGTGCCGCAGGTGAGCAGCACGACGCCGGCCGCGTGGGCGGCGTCGGCGACCTTCGCGGTGAGCGCGGCGTCCGGCTCGCCGGTCTCCGGGTCCACCAGCTCGATCGCGACCATCGCACCCTTGCCGCGCACCTCGGCGACGCGCGGGTCGGCGGCGCGGAGGGCGCCCAGCTTCTCGAAGAGGATCTCGCCGATGGCGCGGGCGCGGCCTGCCAGGTCCTCCTGCTCGTAGGTCTCGATCGCGGCGAGCGCGGCGACGCAGGCGAGCGGGTTGCCGCCGTAGGTGCCGCCGAGGCCGCCGATCTGCGGGGCGTCCATGATCTCGGCGCGGCCGGTGACCGCCGACAGCGGGAGGCCGCCGGCGATGCCCTTGGCGGTGACGATCAGGTCCGGCACGATGCCGAACTGCTCGGAGGCGAACATGGTGCCGGTGCGGGCGAAGCCGGTCTGCACCTCGTCGGCGATGAAGACGACGCCGTTCTCGTTCGCCCAGGCCTGGAGGGCCGGGAGGAAGCCGTCGGCGGGGACGATGAAGCCGCCCTCGCCCTGGATCGGCTCGATGATGACGGCGGCCAGGTTGGAGGCGCCGATCTGCTTCTCGATCATGGTGATGGCGCGCTTGGCCGCCTCGGCGCCGGAGAGGCCGCCGTCGCGCAGCGGATAGCTCAGCGGGGCGCGGTAGATCTCGGGCGCGAACGGGCCGAAGCCGTTCTTGTACGGCTGGTTCTTGGCGGTGAGGCCCATCGTCAGGTTCGTGCGGCCGTGGTAGGCGTGGTCGAACGCGACGACGGCCTGCTTGCCCGTGTAGTGGCGGGCGATCTTGACCGCGTTCTCCACGGCCTCCGCGCCGGAGTTGAACAGGGCGCTGCGCTTGGCGAAGTCGCCGGGCGTGAGGCGGTTGAGGGCCTCCGCCACGTCCACGTAGGAGTCGTACGGGGCGACGGTGAAGCAGGTGTGGGTGAAGGCTGCGACCTGGGCGGTCACGGCCGCCACGATGCGCGGGGCGGCGTTGCCCACGCCCGTGACGGCGATGCCGGAGCCGAAGTCGATGAGAGAGTTGCCGTCGACGTCGACGAGCACACCCCCGCCCGCTGCGACGGTGTACACGGGGATGGTGGCGCCGACGCCGGCGGCGACGGCCTGCGCCTTGCGCTCGGCGCGCTTGCGCGACTCGGGGCCGGGGATGGGGGTGACGAGCCGGCGCTCCTGCGGGAGCGAGGGTCCGCCGACGAGGGTTGCGGAGGCGGGAGTAACGATGGTCATGGCGGCATCGTAGGGAGCGCGGCGTGTCCCGCGCCTGGACGGGTCGTACAATTCGAACGTCAGGAATCGACACCCTGGCGGATGGAGTGCCCCGATGCCCGCGACCCTCGCCCAGCTGCTCGCCCGTCCCGAGCTCGGCCTCCGCCTGCTCACCGCGGGCGACGTCGGCGAGCTGGACGCCCCACTGTCCTGGGCGCACAGCTCCGATCTCCCGGATCCGACGCCGTTCCTGTCGCCCGGCCAGGTGCTGCTGGTGACGGGGACGCCGGAGGACGTGGACCCGTACGTGTCCCGGCTGGTCGAGCACGGGATCGCCGGGCTGGGATTCGGGACGGAGGTCTTGCGCGACACCCCGGAGCCGCTCGTGGAGGCGTGCGCACGGCACGGCCTCGCGCTGTTCGAAGTGCCCTACCGGACTCCGTTCATCGCGGTGGCGCGCTTCGTCGCCGACCGGCTCGCCGCGGACGCCTACGCGCGCAACACCTGGGCGCTGCGGGCCTCCCGGGCGATCTCGCTCGCGGCGCTGCGGGCGGACGCGCTCGGCGCCGTGCTCGCGGAGCTGGCGCGCCAGATCGACCGGCCGGTGGCCCTGATCGGGGCGGACGGGACGCTCGACCGGCTCGCGCCGGCCGGGGCGCTGGACGCGGCGGCACGGGCGGTGCTGGTCGGCGCGGCGGAGCCGCTGCTGCGGAGCAGGCGCCGGGCAGCCGGGACGGCGGAGACGCTGGCGGGGCCGTTCTCCCTACAGACGCTGGGCGCGGCGGGACGGCTCCGCGGCGTGCTCGCGATCGGATCGGAGGGGCTCGACCAAGCGGCGCAGCAGGTGGTGACCGGCGTCGTCGCGCTCGCCGGGCTCGCGCTGGAGCAGAGCCGCGCGACCGACGCGGCGCGGGCACGACTCCGCACCGCGGTGTGGCGGGCGCTGCTGGCCGGCGATGCCGCGCTGGCGGAGGCGGTGGCCGAGCCGGTGCTCGGCGCGCTTCCCGAGCAGCCCGCACGTGTGACGGTGCTGCACGGGGCCGCGGGCGCTGCGGCGGCGGACTGGCTGGAGGCCGGCGGCGACGGGTTCTTCGCCCGCGACGGACAGGACCTGGTGGTGCTCGGCGCGTCGCCGGAGGCGGTCGCCGAGTTGGCGGAGCGGTTCGAACTGCGCGGCGGGTCGTCGGCTCCCGTGACGTTCGGGGCGCTGGCTTCGGGCGTGACGCAGGCCGGGGTCGCGGCCCGCCGCTCGACGCGGCACGACCGGGTGCCGTCGTTCGATGACGTGGCGGCGGCGGGGATGCTCGCGCTCCTGCAGACGCCGGACGCGCGCGCGGTCGCGGCGACCGCCCTCGCACCGCTGGCGGAGGCCGACCCGGCCCTGCCCGGCATCCTGCGCACCTGGCTCGACGCGGACGGAGTGTACGACGTGGCCGCGCGGCGGCTGGGGATGCACCGGCACACGCTGCGGGCGCGGGTCGCGGACGCCGAGCGGCTGCTCGGGCGGGACCTCGGCGGCTTCGCCGCGCGCGCCGACCTGTACGCAGCGCTCCGCGCCGCGGAGTAGTCCCGCGAACGACCTGGCAGGACATGCCGACCGTGCGCCGGCGGTGCGCCGGCCGTGCGAACGACCTGGCACGACGCGCAGCGCCGTGCGCCGGCCCCGCGAACGACTTGGCACGACGCGCCGCGCGACACGGTCGCCAGGCGGCATGTCCTGCAAAGTGAATTTCTCGGAACGCCGGACGGATGTTCGGGACAGGGGTCGCGACATGCCGTAATGCGGCCGGCGTAACGGCGTGTTGCGACCCCTGCGGGGCCGCGGGGCCGCGGGCCCGCGGCGGGCGGGGGCGGGTCAGCCCTCGGCCGGGACCAGCGCGTCGGCGGTGGGCAGCGCGTGCGCGGCGCGGGAGGCGGCACGCAGGCGGGTGACGATCAGGGCGCCGGCGGCTGCGGCGGCGGCGATGAAGAAGAGCGCCGCGATGGCGAGGTCCACCCACTGACGGCGGGTGAAGCCCTCGTGGTGAGTGACCGCGACCGTGGCGAGACCGTGGTCGACCGCCGGAGTGGTCAGGGCTCCCAACGCGACGGCGGCCACGACGAACGCGAACCCGAACAACGACCAACCGACACTGCGCATGATCCTATTCAAACCCACCGGATGCGCCAGACAACCCCGGGCGGGCCGATCGTTACCGGTCGTTCAGGTACGAACGGGTCAGCGCAGCGCCAGGTCGCAGATCCGCCGGCAGAGCTCTGCGTACCCGATCCCCACCGCCGCCGCCGACTGCGGGAGCAGGCTGGTCGCGGTCAGGCCGGGCAGGGAGTTGACCTCGATCGTCCAGAGGACACCCTCCCGGTCGAGCCGGAAATCCGTCCGGCTGTAGCCGGAGAGGCGCAGTGCCCTGTGTGCGGTCAGCGCCGCCGCCCTGGCCTCCGCCGCGACCTCGGCCGGCACGTCGGCCGGGAACGTCTCCGACACCGCGCCCGGCTGGTACTTGTCGCCGTAGGTGAACGCCGATTCCGGGTCGACCGCGATCTCCCCCACGGCGAGCGCCTCGTCGCCGAGCACGCCGACCGTCAGCTCGCGCCCGGGCACGAAGCGCTCCAGGAGCACCGAGCCGAACGCGGCCGCCCTCTCGACCGCCGCCTCCAACTCGTCCGGGTCGCGCACGATGCTCAGCCCGACCGTGGAGCCCTGTGCGTTCGGCTTCACGACGACCGGCAGTCCGAGCTCCGCCGCCCCGGCGCCCGGCTCGAGCGGGTCGAGGACCCAGTCCGGCGTGCGCACCCCTGCCTGGAGGAGCACTCGCTTGGTGAGCTCCTTGTCCATCGCCAGCCCGCTGCCGAGCGGGCCCGAACCGGTGTACGGGATGCCGGCGAGCTGGAGGAGCGCCTGCAGCTCCCCGTTCTCCCCCGAGCCGCCGTGCAGGGCGAGGAACACCAAGTCGACGCCGACGACCTCCGCGGGCAGCCGCAGCGCGCTCCCGGCGTCGGCCAGCCGTGCGAGCGCCGTCGACTCGGGAGGCGCGACGCCGACCCCGCCGGTCAGGACGCGCGCCTCGGCGGCCGCATCGAGGGCGCCGGAGGCGGTGTCGACGGCCAGCACGTCGTGACCGAGACCGCGGAGCGCGCGCACCACCGGCGCCGCGCTCGCGATCGAAACGTCCCGCTCCTCGCTGGAGCCTCCGAACAGCACTGCGATCCGCATCCCGCCACGGTACCCACAACCCGCCGGACACGCGAACAATCCGCGTACTCGAGCGTCTCGGCCTGGTTCTTCGCGTACTCGGCGGGTGGCGATGATGGGGGCGGAGGGGCTTGGGTCGGGGTCAGGCCTCGCGCGTGATGGAGACGGAGACGAAGAGCTCCGAGCCGGCAGCGCCGGAGTACACGCCGCGCAGCGGTGCAACGTCAGCGTAGTCGCGGCCGTGGCCGACGCGCACGTGCCGGTCCCCGATCCCGACGCCGTTCGTCGGGTCGTAGCCGTGCCAGCCGCCGCAGAACCACTCGACCCAGGCGTGCGACTCGCCCACCACTGTCTCCCCCACCGCCGCGTCGGCCTTCGGGTGCAGGTAACCGGACACGTACCGCGCCGGGATGCCGGCAGAGCGGAGCGCCCCGATCGCGACGTGGGCGATGTCCTGGCAGACGCCGCCGCGCGCCTCCCAGGCCTCCCGGGCCGTGGTTCGCACGCCGGTGACCCCGCTCTCGTAGGTCATCGCCTCCCCGATCGCCGCGGCGATGGCGTGCGCGACGGTGCACGGATCACCGGCCCCGCCGGCCACCGACGCCGCCAGCGCGACCAGCGAGGCGGGAGGCTCGGTCAGCGGCGTCTGCCGGAGCTGCTGCACGCACTCCCCGACCGCGCCACCGCCTCGGCGAACGCCTCCCAGCCGAGCGGGCCCGGCGCGTGCTCGCCGCCGTGCACGGCGTCGTGCTCGGCGTCCAGGACCTCCACCAGGCTGGTCGCCGTGAGCGTCAGCTCGCGATGCGGGTTCAGCACGTCGAAGGCCAGCACGCGCGTTCCCCAGTAGTCGGTGTACTGGTGGTGCGACGACACCGGCTCAACGTCGAGTGCGGAGTGCAGCACGAGCTGGCGTGCGCCGGAGGCCGGCAGCATCCGCGCCTCGTTGTAGGAGGCCGACACCTCCCCGCCGTACCGGTACCCGGTCGAATGGGTCACCCGCAGCCGCTTCATCCCCGCTCCCCCGTCCAGCTCGGCGCCGTGCTCTCTGGAAAGTAGCGCCGGGTGATCGCGGACGTCGCCGCGCTGGTCGCCTCCTGGATGACGGACATGTGCGCGGGGAGGTCGTCGAGCACCTCCGCGACCGGCCGGAACTCCAGCTCGCTCTGCACCTGACCGAGCAGCCGGACGGCCCGGTCGGAGACCCCCGCGCGCTCGTGCCGGGGCTCGATGTCGCGCAGACTCTCCACGGCGCGCGTGATCGCGTAGAGGATCGATCGCGGGAACAGCCGGTCGTGCAGCAGGAACTCCGCCGCGTTGCGTGCAGAGGGCACGCCGCGGTACGTCCGCAGGTACGCCTCGTAGGCGCCGCACGAGCGCAGGATGGTCGTCCAGCTCGGGCCGCTGGCCTCGGTCAGGGAGCGGGTCGCGAGCAACCGGGCGGTCATGTCCGCGCGCTCGAGGCTGCGGCCGAGAGTGAAGAAGTGCCAGGCCTCGTCGCGGCTGGCGCCGGAGTCCATGATCCCGACGGCGAGCGCTGTGCGATCGCGCACCCAGGTGAAGAACTCGTGCACCTTGTCGCTGGTCACCCGCCGCGGGACCCGTGCGGCCGTCGTGTTGAGGCACTCCCACAGCTCGGTCGAGACGATCTCCCTTGCGCGCCGGGCGTTCTCGCGCGCGGCGCCCAGTGAGTAGGCGATGGAGGCCGCGGTGCCCCGGTCGACGGCGAGGAGGCGCAGGACGTCCTCCCGCGCGATCGGACCGTCCGCGGCGGCGGACCCCATCACGCCGAGCAGCGACCGGCAGGCGGTGTCCTCGTCGATCCAGGGGTCCTCCAGCAGCAGTTGCAGGTGGACGTCGAGGATGCGCGCGGTGCCGTCGCTGCGCTCGATGTAGCGGCCGATCCAGAAGAGGGAAGAGGCGATCCTGCTGAGCATCACTCCGCCTCCGTTCGCGAGGCCGCCTGCTGCTGCTGCTGCTGTTGCTGCTGGTCGGTGCGCGGCGCGTCCTCCCGCGAATGGTCGGGAGCGGGCAGCGCAGGCGCTGCGGCCTGGTCGGCGACCAGGCCGGACACGTTCCGGGGCTCGACCGGCTGCGTCGCGCGTGGCCCCGGCTCGTCCTGGGCAGCCGGTGCGCCCGCACTGTGCTCCCCCAGGGCGGCCACCCCCACCACCCAGGTGTCCTTCGAGCCGCCGCCCTGACTGCTGTTGACGACGAGCTGCCCCTCGGCGAGCGCCACGCGCGTCAGCCCGCCCGGCAGAACCCAGACATCCCGGCCGTCGTTCACCGCGAACGGCCGCAGGTCGACGTGCCGAGGCCGCATCCCGTCGTCCACGAGCGTGGGGATGGTGGAGAGCTGCACCACCGGCTGCGCGATCCAGCCGCGCGGGTCGGCGACCAGCCGGGCCCGCAGCCGGGCCAGCTCCTTCCGGTCGGCGTCCGGTCCGATCACGAGCCCCTTGCCTCCGGAGCCGTCGACGGGCTTCACGACCAGCTCGTCCAGCCGGTCAAGCACCTCGGCCAGGGCGTCCGGCTCCTCCAGCCGCCAGGTGTCGACGTTCGGGAGGACCGGCTCCTCGGCCAAGAAGTAGCGGATCAGGTCGGGCAGGTAGGTGTAGACGAGCTTGTCGTCGGCGACGCCGTTGCCGACCGCGTTGGCGATCGTCACCGTGCCGAGCCGCGCGGCGAGCATCAGCCCGGGAGTCCCGAGCACGGAGTCGACCCGGAACTGCAGCGGGTCGATGAAGTCGTCGTCGATCCGGCGATAGATCACGTCGACCCGCTGCGGGCCGGAGGTGGTGCGCATCCACACCGAGCCGCCGGAGCAGAACAGGTCGCGGCCCTCCACCAGCTTCACCCCCATCAGCCGGGCGAGCAGGGTGTGCTCGAAGTAGGCGGAGTTGTAGACGCCCGGGGTGAGGACGACGACGTTCGGGTTCTCCATGCCTCCGGGCGCGCTCGCCTTGAGCGCCTGCAGCAGCCGGTACGGGTAGTCGCCGACGGGGCGCACACGCATCGACGTGAACAGCTCGGGCAGCGTCTGCGCCATCACGCGGCGGTTGGAGATCACGTACGAGACGCCGCTCGGCACCCGGACGTTGTCCTCCAGCACCCGCCAGCCGCCCTGCTCGTCGCGGATCAGGTCGATGCCCGAGACGTGGATGCGCACCCCGTTGGCGCTCTCCACCCCGGCGGCCGCGCGGTGGAAGTGGGCCGACGAGGTGATCAGCCCGGCCGGGATGACGCCGTCGCGTACCGCGTTCTGCGCGCCGTAGACGTCGCTCAGGAACGCCTCCAGCGCCCGGACGCGCTGCTTGACACCCCCTCGATCCGCGACCACTCGGCCTGCTCGATCACCCGCGGGACCGCGTCGAGCGGGAACGGCCGCTCCTCCCCGCGAAGTCGAACGTGACCCCTTGCGCGAGGTACGAGCTGGCGAGCGCATCGGTGCGGCCGCGGAGCTCCTCCTGCGTGAGCGCAGCCAGCGCCGCGAACAGCTCGCGGTAGGCGGGGCGGGTGCGCTCGCCGACGGCGCCGCGGACATCGGCGAACATCTCGTCGAACGGCGCGGGGCGGCCCCGTCGCCGTCGCGCGGCCTGCGTGCCGTACCCGCCGAACAGATCACCCATCCCTGGACGCTACCGACCGTCGGTTACCCGCAGATTTCCCCACGTTTCGCGTACGTCACAACCCGTCGCGTACGCGGATTGTCCGTGGACCCGGCGGTTTTCGACGGAATTCGTGCGTACTCGCGGATTGCCGACAGAATGGGCGGATGAGCATTCCGATTTCGGGCACGCACTTCGGGTTGACCGCGGGCGACTACCACGCGACCATCGCGTCGGTCGGCGCCTCCCTGCGCACACTGGAGTTCGACGGCAGGCCCCTGGTGGTGCCCTTCAGCGCCGACGAGGTGCGGCCGGCGTTCCGCGGCGCGACGCTGGCGCCGTGGCCCAACCGGGTCGTCGACGGCCGGTACACCTTCGACGGGACGGAGCAGCAGCTCGCGCTCACCGAGCCCGCCCGCGGGCACGCCCTGCACGGCCTCGCCACCTGGCTCGACTTCACCGCCATCGACCGCGCGGCCGACAGCGTGACGCTCGCCGCGACGATCGAAGCGCAGGACGGCTACCCGCACCGCGTCGAAGTCGCCGTCGCGTTCCTGCTGGATGACGACGGCCTCCACACCACGGTCACGGGCACCAACACCGGAACCTCGGCGGCGCCGTGGGGCACCGGACCGCACCCGTACCTCGTGGCGGGCGAGGGCCGGGTGGACGACTGGACGCTCGACCTCCCGGCCGACCGGGTGCTCACGGTGACCGAGGACCGGCTGATCCCGGCGGGCCTCGCCGACGTGATGGGCGGCCCCTTCGACTTCCGCGCGGCGCGCCCGATCGCGGACACGTTCATCGACCACGCCTTCACCGGGCTGCGCCGCGACGCCGACGGCACCGCGAGGGTCTCGCTGACGGCCAGGGAGGGCACCGGTGTCGCGATGACCTGGGACGCGGCGTGCCCGTGGGTGCAGGTGCACACGGCGGACCGCGACATCCCGGAGCTCAACCGCCTCGGCCTGGCGGTCGAGCCGATGACCTGCCCGCCCGACGCGTTCAACTCCGGGACGGACCTCATCGTGCTGCAGCCCGGGGAGTCTGCGTCGGCGGGATGGACGATCCGGGCGCTGTGAGCCCCGCCCCACAGGGGTCGCAACACGCCGCTATCCGCTGCGGATGGCGGCGTGTTGCGACCCCTGTTCAGGCGCGCGATCGGGACGTTGCGTGGCGCCTTAACGGGTGATGCCCCCAGCGGAACCCGACCCGGCTGGGGGCATCGAATGGCTGCACTAGGAGCAGCGTGGCGTCACGACGGAGGCGGGTACCCGTTCCCGCTTTCCGTCTACCACGGAGCCACCGGATGCTTCACGGTGCTCGTGATTAGACGATACATGCTCGATGAGAGATTTCACAGACTTCGGGGATGCTATGCATGCATTTAGCGGTGTCCCGGCGGCCGGGGCGCGCATCCCACGACGGTGCGCGTCCCGGCCGGCCGGAGTGGTGCGCGCGGCCATCCACGACTGGCCGCGCGCGGTCTGGGGGGCTCCGAGCAGCCCGTCGCCGGCTAGCTCCCGGCGGGCTGCAGCGCGGCCACGATCGCCGCAGCGGTGTCGCGGCCGACGCGGATCGCGCCGTCCACGTGCTGGTAGCCCTTGCCCGCCAGGTCGCTGCAGGAGAAGTGGATAGGGCCGACCGGCGTGCGGAGGTCGGCGCCGTAGCGGGCCAGGCCGCCCATGTCGAAGCTGGCGGCATAGGCGCCGCGCGTCCACTCCTCGCTGCCCCAGTCGCTCTCGTAGTACACGACCGGGCTCAGCGCCTGCACGCCGTAGTAGTGCGACAGCGACTCGAGGATGCGCGCCTTGCGCTCCTCGGGGCTCAGCCGGAAGACGTCGTCTGCGGACTCGTCGGAGACGAAGCCGACCAGGGTGCCGCGGGGGTCGCCGTCGTAGCTGTTGTCGTACGCCTCGTGCACGAGCTCGTACGGGCTGAAGGCCGTGCCGCTGTAGCCGAGGTCGCGCCAGAACGGCGTCTCGTAGACGGCGTGCACCTTGATGACGAACCCCATCGAGAGGTGCTGGTGCAGCTGCTGCTGGCGGCGCGGCAGCGGCGGGTCGTAGGAGATCCGGCTGATGAGCACGGGCGGCACGGCCAGGATCGCGAACCGGGCGTGCACCTCCAGGTCGTCGGTGATCGCGGTGACGCCGGAGCCCGTGCCCTCGGCGTCCCAGCGCAGGGTGCGCACCGGTGCGTTCAGGTGGACATCGTCGCCCAGTCGCTCGGCGAGCAGCAGCGGCACCTGCTGGAGGCCGCCCTTCACCCGTTTGTCGAGGATGAAGTCGGCGTCGACCAGGTTGCTGAAGCTGCCGGCGCTGGCTGCCATGAGCAGGGCCTGGAGCGCCGAGAAGGCGTGCGCCGGCTTGGTGAGCATGGCGCCCGCGATGAACATGCCGATGTTGAGGCGCGCCTCCTCGTCGTCGGTCTGCGTCTCCAGCCAGCGGCGGAACGAGATCTCGTCCAGCTCCTTGGCCTGCGGGTGCTCCCACGGCCGGTCGGGGTCGATCTCGGCGACGAGGGCGTCGAGCCGCTCGATCAGGCCGACGATCTCCTGTTCGGTCGCCGGGGCGACGGGGAAGATCTCGCCCTCGAAGGTGCGGCGGGCGCCGTTCTCTCCGAGGTAGATGTTGATGCCCTCGCGGTAGCGGGAGTAGGTCTCCAGTCCCAGCTCCTCCAGGGTGCCGATCAGGGCGTCCTGGTCGGGCGAGACCCACTGGCCGCCGATCTCCAGCGTCGCGCCGTCGATGTCGTTCGTCCAGAGCCGGCCGCCCACGCGGTCGCGGGCCTCCAGCACGGCGACGCTCAGGCCGGCCTTCGTCAGTTCCGTCGCGGCCGTGAGGCCGGAGGCTCCAGCGCCGACGATGACGACGTCACGTTCGATGCTGTTCATGGCTATCACTCCTCCATCGGGGTTCACGAGGATGCTAGGCGGGCACGGAACGCCTCATCCTGTACACGGTGTCGAAGAGCCGAGTCACCCCTCGACGACGTGTACGTTCTGCTGCTCGGTGCGCGGCTCCGCCGTCGCGGCGCCGGTCACCCGCAGGTAGACGATGAGCCAGCCGAAGACCAGGACGCCCGCCACAAGCTCCGCGGCCGTGAGCACGTAGTAGCCGACGGCGAACAGCACCAGAACGGCCACGATCGTGGCGAAGAAGACGTACCCGAGCACGAAGAACGCCTGCGGCGCGGCCGGCAGCGCGCCGCGCACCCAGAAGACGACGAGCGCGAAGACGACGACCATGCCGACCGCCGACACATTGTGCAGGAGGATCGAGATGTTCAGCGTGAAGATGCCGACGCAGGCCAGCAGCACGCCGATCAGGATGAGTCCCACGCGGACGCGCAGCACCGCCGAGTGCCGCTGCGGGTCCGCGATTCCGCGGGCGTCAGTGGCGTAGCGCGCGATCGCGGTCACGATCACGCCCGTCACGATGAGCGTGAGGTTGAAGGTGAGCGAGGAGACGCTCTGCGACATCCCGAGGGCGCTCAGATGCTTCATCCACCAGTGCGGGTCGGGGGCGCTGAGCATCGAGGCGAGGATGCCGACGACCGCGAACGCCGCGAGCACGGTGGAGAGTCGCATCAGGTCCATCCCGGCGGCCGAGAGGAACACGGCGTAGGCGGTCACCCCGGTCGCGGCCCCCGCGAGCACGGTCGCCGACAGGAAGTAGACCGTGGCGTCCTGGAAACCGTCGGCGAGCACTGCGCCGAGCACCAGCCAGCCGAGCAACGCAAGGATGCCGTGGGCCAGCGCGATCGCGAACGTGTCGAAGATGTCGACGCCCGCGGTGGAGCTCACGGGCAACGCGGAGCGATACCGCGACCCCGGCGCCGAGGGAGCCTGCGACCGAGGTTCCCGCGCGTTCTCCCGGGAGCCGGCCGTCTGGAACGGGGTCAGGCCCTCGCGCCGCCAGAGCCGCCCTGCGACGTAGGCGAGGAAGGCGATCACCCCCGCCGCGATCGCGACGAACTGGCCGACCGAGTTCGGCCCCGCGATCGGGAGGGTGTGCCCCCAGAACAGGAGCAGCGCCACGACGCCGGCGAGCACGAACGCGACCGCGCCGACCACGATGCCGGCCCCCTCGACGGTGAGCCGCGCGGGCGCGCTGAGGCCGCCGAACGTCGGCCGGACCCGGTCCTTGGCGCTCATCCCGATCACCTTCCGCACTCCCGCGCGACCCGACCGGTCGACGTCGCGCACAATGTAACGCCGCACGTGCGCGCTCGGCTACACGCGCCTTACCACTGCGACATTCGCGCCGAATGCGGGGTATCGCGGCGCGATTCGCGACATTCGTGCCGAATCGCGACGCTGAGCGACGTCTCAGCGCATGTCCCCCGAATGGAGGTCGCGCGGAGGCGTCGTCGCCTAGAATTCTCGATCGTGGCGGGCCGTGACATGACCAGAGCGCACCGTCGGCATCGGGCCGACGGTCCGGTCTTCGTCGACCCGTCCGGCCGTCGGCTGCGCCGCGTCCGGGTGATCGGGATCGCCGTCCTCGGCGCCATCGGACTCTACGTGGGGCTGGTGCTGACGGTCTTCGCGGGAGGACCTCAGCTCGGGCTGCCGTCGTTGCCGTTCGTCGCCTCCGCCCCTCAGGCGGCCGCGCACCGCGCCGCGCCGACGTCCGCGCCCGGTCCGGCTCCGGTGCCGTCAGCGACCCCCGCTCCGCCGCCGGGCCAGGAGCCGGCCGTCGCCGTGGCACCGGCAACGCCTCCCGCCACGTCCGCTCCGCCGCCGAGCACGTCCGCCTCCTCGCCGTCTCCGTCCCCGTCGCCGACCGGCCCTGGCAAGAGCGCGACCGCTCCCGGCCAGTCCAAGAAGCCGCACCCGTGACCCGCCGCGCCTCCGCCCGGGCGCACTGGGTCGTGCTGGCGGCGGTCCTCCTCGCGCTGTCGGTCGCCCTGCTCGTCCAGGGCTACACCCAGCACCTCGCCGGGATCGGGGACGACGCGGCCGTCGCCGGCGGCTCGGCCGCCCACGTGCCCGCGAGCGTGGGCCACGGCGGCCCCGTCATCGACCCGCGCGGCGCGACGCCGCGCACCGGAGGCCCGCGCGCACGCACCGTCGCGCTCACCTTCGACGACGGTCCCGACCCGCGCTGGACTCCGCAGATCCTCGCGGTGCTGCGCGCGCACCACGCGCACGCCACGTTCTTCATGGTCGGGACGGCGGCCATCGCGCATCCCGAGCTCGTCCGCGCAGTGGCCGCAGCGGGCGACGAGGTCGGCGTCCACACCCTCACACACCTGGACTTGAGCAGCGCCCCGGCGTGGCGGCAGCGCCTGGAGCTGCAAGGCGCCCAGCAGGCGATCGTCGACGCGACGGGCCGGACGACCTCCCTCCTGCGCCCGCCGTACAGTTCCGAGAACGCCGCCGTCACGGACGGGATGTGGTCCGCGATCCGGTCCGCGGGGAACGACGGTTACCTCACGGTGCTGTCCACGAGGGACGGCGAGGATTGGCGGCGCCCGGGCGTCGCAGCGATCGAGCGCGCGATCGTGCCCACCGACGGGTCCGGTCAGGTCGTCCTGCTTCACGACGGCGGCGGCGACCGCAGCGAGACCGTCCGGGCGCTGGACGCGGCCCTGACGCGGCTCGACGCCGAGGGCTACACCGTCACGACCGTCGGCGACGCGGTCGGTCTCGGGCGGACGGCGGCCGAGGCCACGCCGGCCGACAAGATCACGGCCGGGATGACCGTCTGGGGCATCCGGCTGAGCGGCCTGGCGGTGAACGCGATCACCGTCGCGCTGGTCGTGAGCGGCGTCGTCATGGTGCTCCGCGCTCTGCTGGTCATGCTCACCGCCGTCCGCCATCGCAGGCTCAACCGGGGCCGGCACGGCGCGACGGCGCCCGTCCTCCCGGAGGTGACCGAGCCGGTGAGCGTGATCGTGCCCGCATACAACGAGGCGGCCGGGATCGAGGCCGCCGTGCGGTCGATCGTCGCGTCCACGCATCCGGTGGAGGTGATCGTCGTCGACGACGGCTCCACAGACGGCACCGCCGACATCGTCGAATCCCTCGGCCTGCCGGTCACGGTCATCCGGCAGGCCAACGCCGGCAAACCGGCCGCGTTGAACACCGGCCTGCGCGTCGCGCGACACGACATCGTCGTGATGGTCGACGGCGACACCGTCTTCGAGCCAGGCACGGTTCATGCGCTCGTCCAGCCGTTCGCGGACCCGGCCGTCGGCGCGGTCTCCGGGAACACGAAGATCGTCAACCGGGAGGGCATCCTCGGCGCCTGGCAGCACATCGAGTACGTCGTCGGGTTCAACCTCGACCGCCGGCTCTTCGACCTCGCCGAGTGCATGCCGACCGTGCCGGGCGCGATCGGCGCGTTCCGGGCGTCGGCCCTGCGCGGCGTCGGCGGCGTCAGCGAGGACACGCTCGCCGAGGACACCGACCTCACGATGGCCCTCTGCCGCGACGGCTGGCGGGTCGTGTACCGCGATTCCGCGCGCGCCTGGACCGAAGCGCCGGCGTCGCTCGGCGCGCTGTGGCGGCAGCGCTACCGCTGGTGCTACGGAACAATCCAGGCGATGTGGAAGCACCGCGGCGCCCTGGTCCAGGGCGGCCAGGCCGGCAAGCTCGGTCGGCGGGGGCTGGTCTACCTGCTCCTGCTCCAGGTGCTGCTGCCGCTCTTCGCCCCGGTCGTCGACCTCTTCGCGATCTACGGCCTGATCTTCCTCGACCCGGTGCGGATCGTCGCACTGTGGCTGGCCTTCCTCGCGCTGCAGTTCGGGATGGCGTGCTACGCCTTCCGGATCGACAAAGAGCCGCTGAAGCCGCTGTGGACGCTGCCCTTGCAGCAGGTGGTCTACCGGCAGCTCATGTACCTGGTCGTCATCCAGTCGGTGGTCACGGCGGCCGCCGGGCTGCACCTGCGCTGGCACCGGATGGAGCGCTACGGCTCGCTGAGCGTGCCGGGCGGGGACGTGGCACGGTCCGCTGCGGCCGGGCCCGTCACCGAGACCGTCGGGAGCTGACCAAGTCGTCGCCCAGTGCGTCCACCGGTCCGACGATCACCGACTCCAGGCGGCGCACGATGTCGAGATAGTCGCCCGTCCAGTAGATCCGGACGGCCTGCGCGACGATGTGGCCGGTGCTGTCGCCGAGGTCGTCCGCCACGACGTCCGCCAGCCGGCGTCGGTCCTCCGGATCCGCCGGCACCGGCGCGGGAAGCGGCTCCCGTGCGACCAGGCTGGACGCCAGCTCCTCGTACCAGCCGTCGAGCCGGGCGAGGGAGTCCTCCAGGGACCGGCGGGCGTCCTCCCGATGCCGTCCTCGATCCCCGGCTCCGGCGGTCTCCTGCCGGCGCCAGAGGTCGAGGATGGCGTCGCTCGCCAGCCGGACGCCGGCGACACCGCCGACCGACGCCGACACCTCGGCGAGCGGACGCTGCTTGCTCCCGCGCTCGCCCAGGTAGGTGCGGAAGGCGTCGTCCAGCTGGCGCGCGGCGGCGGCCGCCCGGAGTGCCTGCTGCCGGGGTTCGGGGTGCTCGGCCGCGCTCGCCTCGCAGCGTCCGAGCCCGAAGGCGACCGCCGCGGCGAGGTAGCGCACGCTCTCCCGGTACGCCTCGGCCAGCGCCCGCCGCAGCGAGGCGGCCGCTCCCCGCGGCCAGAACAGGAGCCCGACGACCAGGCTGACGGCGCAGCCGAGCGCGATGTCCTCGATGCGGATCAGGCCGACCGTCCAGCCGGACGGCGCGATGAGGTTGAACAGAAGCACCAGCAGGATGGTGAACGCCGCCTGCCCCGCGGCGAACGAGATCGCGGCGGGCGCGACGCCCGCCACCAGGATGGCGAACGGGAGCAGTACCCAGATCACGACGCGGTTGTCGCCGATGGCGAGCATGGCTACCGCGCCGAGGAGCACCCCGACCGCGGTGCCGACCACGCCGCGCAGCACGGTCTGGCCCGTGCTGAGGGCGTTGGAGCGGAGCACGGAGAGCGTGCCGAGGACGACCCAGAACGAGTGCTGCACGCCGGTGAGGTTGGCGAGCAGCACCGCGAGCCCGAGCGCGATCGCACCACGGATGCTGTTGCGCAGCCACACCGAGTTCCAGCCGATGAACCCGCTCGCGCGCTCGGCCGCGGCGGCGACCGGTCCGGCCAGGTCGCCGGGCTGGCGCCCCAGCAGGCGCTGCCACCAGCTCCGCCGCTCCGCCCGCGCCGTGAGCGCGATGTTCCCGGCCACGGTCTCGACCGCCTGGGCGAGCTCCTGCGCGCGGAAGCCCGGGTCGAGCGCGGTCACGACCTCGGCGGCGCCGCGGCGACCGCCGTCGGGGTCGGGTCCCGCCGGCAGCGCCATCGTGGCGGCCTCCACACCGTTGCGCGCCTCCACCAGGAGGGTGAGCGCGGCGTCCAGGGCTGCAGGGTCGCCGCTGTGCTGCGCGAGGAGGGTCGCGCCCTCCTCCAGCACCGCCGCCGACGTGCTCTTCACCTCGAACGCGGCGATGTGGACAGGGCCCGGGGTGGCGGCTGTGATCGTGACGTGGTCGAACTGGGCGATCACGGAGTTCAGCCAGTTGAGCTCGTCCACCAGGCGCACGATGGTCCGCGCGGACGTGCTCAGCCCGGTCGGCCGGTACGGCGTGCGGAGGAACGAGGTGTGCAGGGCGTCGACGGCCGTATCGGCCTCCGCGATGGCCCGGTCGCGCTCGGCCGCGAGGTCGGGGCTGCCGGCGCGGAGCATCGCCGCGGCCTCGGCGCGCAACCGCGCGGCGAGCGCCCGGCAGGCGTCGACCGCGGGCGCGCGCAGCGGCTCCCGCGCCGGCGCGGGCCAGAGCGCGACGATCGCGATGACGGCCACGACGGACGCGATCCCCCAGCCGAGGAGGCGCGGCCCGATCGAGGCGAAGGTCCCGGGGAGGGTGACCGGCAGGATGAACGCCAGCAGCAGGGAGGTGCTCGCCGAGGCCGTGACCGAGCTCACCGAGCCCGAGAAGAGCACGGCGACCGCCACCACGGCCATCGCGACGGCGGACAGCCAGACCGGCCGCGACGCGAGGGTCCCCAGGCAGACGAGGACTGCGCCCGCCACCGCCAGCGCGAGCTGGGCCTGCACCCGGTCGACGAGCGGCCCGCTGAAGTCGACGAGCAGCAGCATCGCGAACGAGCCGAACGCCGCGAAGGTGGCGACCTGACCGTCGTGGAGGACGAGGCTGCCGAACGCGAACAGCAACGGCATGACGATCGCCGCACGGCCGGCACGGCGCAGCGCGGCGAAGTCGGGGTCGTGCCGCCTCAGCCAGTCCGCCGCGCGCATCCGCCCTCCTCGCTCGTCACCGGACACCCTAGCCCGGTCCGCGCCGCCCACGGAGGTACCGGATCAGCGGCCGGTGCCCTGGCCCCCGGAACCCGACGAGCCGTCCTGGGTGACCGGTGGACTGTCCGCAGACGGCCCGGGCGACGGTGCCGGCTGGAAGCGCGCCGGGGCCTTCTTCTGCGTCGACGACGCGCCGGACTCTCCCTGGTCGCCGCCCTCGCCCGTGCTCCGGTTGCTGCTCGTGCCCGATTCGCCGGTGGTCGAGCCCTCGCCGCCCGGGGCCGGCCTGCCGGTCTGCGCCGCTTCACCGTTCGCGGCTTCAGGGGAGGACGCCTTCTGCTCGCCGGCGTCCTTCTGCGTGCTCGACGGCGGGGAGACCGGGCCGCCCGGGGCGTCGCCGGCCTCGGCGGTCCCGGAGCCGGTCGCCGGGCCCTGGTGGCCCCCTCCGGTCTTCGGCGGCTCCCTTCCGTGGTCCTGCGACGCCGGCTTCGGGTGCGCGGGGGCCCGACGAGCTTCGCCAGGCTCGAGAAGGCGTCGCCGACGACCGTGTGGAACGCGGGACTCGCCGCAGCGGCGGCGGACGTCCCTCCGGCCAGCGCCGCGGCCAGGAGCACGATCGTGGTCGTCCGCGTACCGCGGCTGGCGAACCACGACGAGCGGGCCGGGCGGCGGCCGGACATCAGCCGCACCACGTCCCGCGAGGGCGTGGGCGGCTCGTCGGCCGTGGTCGCCGCGAGCTCGCCGAGCAGGGCGGTGAGTGCGGGGTCGTCTTCCAGACCGGCCTCTGACAGGAGGCGCAGCACCGGGTCGTCGGCATTCGCGGTCATCGCACCTCCTCCCGTTCCCGGCCCGAATCCGAGGCGGCCTCGACCAGCGCGGCCGCATCGTCGCCGCCCGCGACCTCACGGCGCAGCGCGAGCAGTGCCCGGCGCTGGAGCTGCTTGATCGCGCCGGGGCTGCGGCCCATGATCCGGGCGACCTCCTCGATGGTGAGCTCGGCCAGGATGCGGAGCGCGATGACATCGCGGTACTCGGGGGTGAGTCGGTTCAGAAGTTCGGCGACGCCGGTGTCCCCGTGCACGACGTCGTCCTCGGCGGACGGCGTGCTGCGGGTGTCGGTGAGCGGGTCGTAGGCGACGGCGACCGGGACGCGGGAGCGCCGCCGGTGGTGGTCGACCACCCGGGCGTGCGCGATGGTGAAGAGGAGGGCGCGGAGGCCGTCCATCCCTCCGGAGAGCGACTCCAGCCGCGGGTAGAGGGCGACGAAGACATCCTGCGTCACGGCCTCCGGATCGTCGACGCCCTGAGAGCGGAGGTAGGCCAGCAGCGACGCCGCGTGGGTGCGGTAGGCGTCGGTGAACAGCGCGGCGGTACCGCCGGTGTCGCGGTGCGCGTGATCCTTCACGGGCCGGGCCTCACGCGGCCACTCTAGCGGGATCAGCCACTCCGACGGGAGGAGACCGGGTCCGGCACGAAGTGTGATGCCACGCAGCGCGATGCCACCATCACCACCGCCGGCCGCGAGAACCCGAACCCGCGGCAGGCGGTGGTCCATCGTCTACGCCTTCCGCGGGCCCGCCGGCGCCCCGGCCGGGCCGGTCGGGATCCGCGCGCCCCGGGGGTCGGCGCTGCGGTTCCTTCCGGCCCGGCCGGGACTTCCGCGAAGCGGACGCCGGCCGGAGCGGTGACACGGGGACGATGGGCGGCGGACTTCACGGGGACGACCGAAGTCGCACAGCACGCCGCGATGGCACCCGTCCCCGGCGCCGGCTTCGCGGGGGCGGCGAAGACGGCGAAGGTGGGGACGGGGGTCGAGAGGGGCATCCGGGTCCTTCCTGGCATCCGGGACGAACGCGGGGCAGTGCCCCGGAAGGCAGACGCCCTCGGTGACTTAATCGCAGGGAGGCCGGAAAGGTTACGCGCGAGCGGAAGATTTTCCGCGCGAGCCATAATCTGGGCAGCACACGCCGTCGACGGGACGGCGCAGCGAAGGAGCATCATGGCGCACGCAGAGGGCACCATCACCATCGACCGGCCCGCGGCGGAGGTGTACGCGTTCCTGGCCGACGGCAGGAACAACCCGCGCTGGCGCGACGGGGTGAAGGAGATCTCGCTGCGCAGCGGGTCGTCCGGCGAGCAGGGCGCCGTGTACGCGCAGACGCTCACCGGGCCGGGCGGACGGCCGATCGCGGGCGACTACAGGATCACGTCCGCCGTCCCAGGCCAGGAGCTGCGATTCGAGGTCATCACGGGGCCGGCGCGCCCCGAGGGCGTCTACACGCTCACCGCGGACGGGACAGGGACGCGCGTGCTGTTCGCCCTCGACTACACCCCGACCGGGCTGAAGAGGCTGATGAACGGGATGATCGAGAAGACCATGACGGCCGAGGTCGGGCAGCTTCCGAAGCTCAAAGCGGCGATCGAGGGTCGCTGATACCTATCCTGATCGGATGAGCGTCCTGCCCCCTCCGCCGCCGCCCGGCTGGTATCCCGACCCGACCCCCGCGCCGACGTACCGGTGGTGGAGCGGCGGCTCGTGGACGGGGTACACGTGGCCGAGCGGGGCGCAGGCCGCGACCGCACCGGGGGTGGGCGGCGTACAGGCGGTCTCCACCACCTCCACCACCTCCTCGCGCCGCACCAAGTGGCTGGGCCGCTGGGGCGGCTGGCTGATCGTCGCGGGCAGCGCCGCGGTGTGGCTGTGGCTGTTCGGCCTCAGCCTCCTCTTCTCGGCCCTCTCCCCGCACGCGCACGACGGCACGCCGCCGGTGCTCTCGCCGTACCTGCTGGTCACCGGCAGCGCCACCGCGGCCGCCGCGATCTTCTACACGATGGCCTACAAGCTGCGGCCGGAGGACCGGCTCAGCGTCCCGCGCCTCGTCACGGTCGCCCTGCTCGGCGGCGCCGTCGCGACCCTGCTGGTGCTGCCCGTCGAGGGCCTCATCGACCTCGCGGCCGGCGGGACCTCGCTGCATCCCAGCCTCGCCGTGCTCGCCTGCGCCGGTCTGGTGGAGGAGCTGGTCAAGATGCTCTGCGCCGTGCTGCTCTGCCTGCGGCTGCCGGTGAAGAACGCCCGGGTCGGGCTGTTCGTCGGCGGGGCGGTGGGCCTCGGCTTCAGCGTGGTCGAGAACCTCGGCTACCTGCAGCAGTCGTTCGCGCTCGGGCAGGCCGACGGCGCGGGGATCGGGCTCTTCCTCACCACGACGGCAGCCCGTCAGCTGAGCGGACCGTTCCTGCACCCGGTCTTCTCCGCGCTGCTCGGCGCGGCGGTGTTCGGGGCTGCGCGGGACGGACGGTTCCGGATCACGTTCGGCGTCGTGGCCGCGTACCTCGGCGTCGCCGCGGCGCACGGGCTGTTCGACGCGCTGCAGTGGACGGCGACCGTACGCGTCCTCGGCCCGGCGACCGGGATCGTCGTGGTGCTGCTCTCGCTGCTGTTCGCGGCGGCGAGCGGGCTCACCTGGCTGTACGTCGTGCGGCGCGTCCGGAGCAGGGACGCCGTCGACCGCCCCTCTAGGATCGACGCCTGACGGCATTCGACGAGGCGGAGCTGAGCGGCCTCCGGCGTGCGCTGACGTCCTTCTGCTGCCAGCCTCTCGGGTCGCCGTTCGGGGCGGAGGACACGATGCAGGACGCCCTGGAGCGAAGCTGGCGCGCCCGCGACTCCTTCGACCCGGCCAAGGTGTCGCTCCCCACCTGGTGCTACGGGGTGAGGGGCGGCGCGCTACCCGCGGTGGCGCGCGGCGCTGGAGGGCCGGTCGGTGTCGGCATCCGCGCGCTGAGCGAACGCGATGAGCCGCTGCTGCGACTCGGCGTACGAGGTCGCGACCGGCACATCCCGTCCGTCGCGCACCGCCTCCGCGGCGTCCACCGCCGCGTCGATCGCCACCCGGTACGGCAGCGAGCCGGTGCTGACCCGGCGGACGCCGAGCACCTGGAGGTCGTCCAGCCCGAGGCCGGGCACGACCAGGACGTTCAGCGGCAGCGGGATCGCCGCGGCGAGCCGCTCGATGGTCGCCGGATCGGTGACGCCGGGGACGAAGATCCCGTCGGCGCCCGCGTCCGCGTACGCCGCGGCACGGGTCGCGGCGGCCTCCACCGTGTCGTCCTGATGGAACCAGTACGAGTCGACGCGCGCGTTGACGAACACGCCGGGGGCTTCCCGCTTGACGGCCGCGATCTTGGCCGCGGGGAGCGCCGGGTCGACGAGGTGGCCATCCGCGGAGTCCTCCAGGTTCACCCCGACCACGCCCTCCTCCGCGAGCGCCGCGACGAAGGCGGCCACCTCCTCCGGATCGTCGCTGTAACCGTCTTCGACGTCGGCGGTGACGAAGACGTCGAGGCTGGCGATCCGGTGGACGAGCGCGACCGTGTCGTCCCGGCTGGCGCTGCCGGCGTCGGGCCGGCCGGCGGACGCGTTCACGCCGAAGCTGGTGGTGCCGACCGCGGGGAAGCCGGCGGCGGCGAAGGCGATGGCGGAGCCGGCGTCCCACGCGTTCGGCAGCAGGAGCGGCTGGTCGCCGTGGTGCAGGTCGCGGAACGCGGCAAGGTCACGGAAGGTCATGGGTGGGGCTCCCCTCGTTGGGTGGAGGGTACTCCTACCGGGCCACGAAGGCGGCGAGCTCGTCCAGGTTGGCCGCCTCGCACACCCGCTTGCCGTCCTCGATGTCGTGGATGAGCTCGCCCACTTTGCGGAAGATCGGACCGTCGATGTCGCGGAGCATCTCGTCGATCTCGGTCTTGCGCTTGCGAACCGCGAGGTCGCGGTAGATGCCGCTGTGCGTCTTGGCGCTGCGCCGGTTGAACGCGGCGAGGCGGTCGAGGGAACCGTCGAGGTCACCCGGGACGAAGCCGTCGAAGCTCTCGACGCGCACGGGCGCCTGGGCCAGCACCTCTTTCGCGATCGCGATCATCACCGGCCGGTATGCCGGGTGCTCCAGCGTCTCGGCGATCGAAAGGTCGGAGACGGCACCAGCCCAGAGCATCGCGCCGTAGGCCTCCTTGCCCCACAGGTAGCCGAGGACGTTGTCAGTGGGCTCGGCGTACGGCAGCGCGGCCGCGAGCGCCCGGACGCGCGGCGTGATCTCGCCTCCGGCCAACTCGCCGATGCGGAAGGTGGCGATGTTGCCCTGCATGATCCGGCCGGGCCCCATCACGTCGGCGCCGAAGTTGACGAAGCTGGACACGACGCGGTCCGCGCCGAGCGCACCGGTGAGGATGTCGGCGGTGAGCCCGTTCTGCACGGTGAGGACATAGCCGTCCGCCGCGAGTCGCGGCGCGAGCAGATCGGCGACCTGGCGGGTGTGGTGGCTCTTGACCGCCACGATCGCTCGGTCGAGGGAATCGGGCAGATCCTCCGGGAGGATCGCGGGAACCTGGACGGTCAGCTGGTTGACCGGTCCTTCGATCCGCAGGCCCTGTTCGTTGATCGCCGCGACGTGGGCCGGGTCTGCATCGCAGAGCGTGACGTCGTGACCGTCCACGGTCATCAGGGCTCCGATGGTGCCGCCGATCGCGCCGGCGCCGATGATGTGCATCCTCATCGGGCGACCTCCATCCGCTCCGCAGGGACCGCCCGGTCGAGGAACGCGCGGAGCACGCGCTGGAACTCCTCTGCCTCCTCGACCTGGGGCGAGTGGCCCGATTTCTCGAAGATCACCAGCTCCGCTCCGGGGATGAGGCGCGCGATGGTCTCGGCGGAGCTGACCGGGGTCACCCAGTCCTTCCGGCCGACGGTGACCAGGGTCGGGACCGAGATCGACGGAAGGGCCGGTTTGAGGTCGTACTCGGGCCAGTTCTTCTGGAAGCACCAGTTGTGCGACTCGTGCCGGTAGAAGCCGGCCTCCACCCGTGCGGCCGAGCGCTCGGGGTCGTACTCGAAGTCGTAGAGCGGGATGAGACCGGCCCAGCACGCCTTCAGGTCGGCGTCGTCGCGGATGCGTCCACCCCAGTAGCGCTCGAAGTCGTCCCAGTTCAGCTCGACACGGTCCTGGGTGCGGGCGTTCTCGAAGGCGAGTTCGAGGTTGCTGCCGTCGGCCGAGGTGTCGCGCAGGATGATCGCCGAGACCCGCTCGGGATACGCGACGGCGTACTCGAGGGCGATGAAGCCGCCGTATGAGCCGCCGGCGACCACGACCTTCTCGGCTCCAGCCCATTCGCGGATGGCGTCGACGTCGGCCGCCCACTGGGCGTGCGAGTACGGCGGCACGCCTTCGCTGACCCCGCAGCCACGCGCGTCGAAGACGATCACCCGGAACCGGTCGGCGAGCGGACCGAAGGTGGCCCGTGGCTCCGCGAGGGAGCCGATTCCTCCCCCGCCGTGGTGGGCGATCAGCACGGGGCCGTCCTCCGGCCCCATGACTTCGACATTGAGCCTGCATCCGTTGATCGTGACGTTCACGCGGGGGTTCCTTCCGGGAGGGTCGAGCCGAGCCGGTCCTGCCAGCGCTGCAGAGCGCCGGCGAGGACCGAGAGGGGACGGCGCCGTTCTCGAGGACGGCGCCGTGGAAGCCGGACAGCGAGAACCGCTCCCCGAGCTGCGCCTGGGCGGCGCCGCGCAGGCGGACGATCTCCTGTCGGCCGATCATGTAGGCGAGAGCCTGGCCGGGCCACGCGATGTAGCGGTCCACTTCGTTGCGCACGTTCGCGGCCGTGGTGACGGTGTTGTCCCACATGAACCGCATCGCCCGCTCGCGGGACCAGCCGAAGTGGTGGATGCCGGTGTCGATCACCAGCCGGCAGGCGCGCAGGGCGGAGAAGGACAGCATCCCGAGCCGCTGCAGGTCGTCGGAGTAGAGCCCCATCTCGTCGGCGAGTTGCTCGGCGTAGAGGCCCCAGCCTTCGATGAACCCGCAGAGCTCGGTGTCGAGGTGGCGTCGATAGCGCGGGATGTCGAGCGTCTGGGCCGTCGCGAGTTGGAGGTGGTGGCCGGGCGTCGACTCGTGGAAGGCGAGTGCCTCGTATTCGTAGCTGTAGCGGCTGGCCGGGTCGGTGGTGAGCAGGCAATGGGCGCCCGGCCGGCTGCCGTCCTCCGCCGGGGGCCGGTAGTAGGCCAGGGCGGTGTGCTCGGCGTCGACCGGGTTGATCTCCTCGATGACGCAGTCCGCGATCTCGAACGGAGGGAAGAAGGCACCGCGTGCCGCCTCGGCCCGGGCCAGCGCGCCTTCGGCCACGTCGATGATCTGCTCACGGGTGCGGAAGCGGAGCGCCGGATCCTCGCGCAACCGGGTGCGGATCTCGGCGAAGTCGCCGGTCCCGAGCGCCCGCCGCCCGATGGATTGCCAGCGGCCGCTCAGCTCGTCCAGGATGTCGAGGCCGATCCGGTGGATCTCCCCGGGCTGCAGGGCGGTGGTCGTGTGCCGACGGACCGCGTCGCGGTAGATCTCCTCGCCGCCGCGGACGTGCTGGATGCCGACGGACTCGTCGTTCCTTGCGCCGGGGAGGACGTCCTCGCGCAGCCGGGCGGCGAGTGCGAGCATCGCGGGCCGGATGTCCTCGGCGACGATGCGCGATGCTCGCTCCGCCGCCGCTCCGCCGGCCCCGGTGCGGGTGGGGGCGAGCAGTACGTCCCGGTCGAGCGGGAGCGCCGCGTAGTCCTCCAGCTGCTGGACCGCGTGCCGGATGCCCACGGCCGTCGAGACCCGGCCGCGCGCGGTCTCGACGGCGTACCGCTCACCGAGGGCGGTGAGGGAGGCGGCGATCCCGGACATCCGGCAGAGATAGCGCTCGGCGCCGTCCGCGTCGACGATGGTCATCGCTGGGACGGCCTGGAAGACCAGGGCCTGCCTGCTCACATAACTCTTCGCCGAGGCGTTGGCGGCCCACTGGGCGTGATGCGCGTCGCGCTCCGCACCCCAGGTCAGGACGGAGAGCACGTCGTGGTCGATCCGCTCGGCCTCCGTGAGAGTGTCCGTCTCGAGCTCGCTCAGCTCGCGCGCGATGACGGAGAAGTCCGCCGCCGCCTGCTCGCTCGCCTCGGCCGACGGGTCGTTGCTGAGGTGGTCGAACTCCTGCAAGCCGAGCAAGGTCGCGCTGTAAGGGTCGTAGGTGTGCTGGGCGGTGAAGTACCGCTCGCCCAGCGTCGTGAGGCGTTCGGAGGGAGAGTGCGCGGAGGCGGCCATGTGCGTCCTTACTGTGAGGCCGGGGAGGGTTCAGAACAGCGAGTGGCCGCCGTCGATGGAGAGCACCTGGCCGCTGATCCAGCTCGCGGCGGGCGACGCGAAGAACCGGACGCCGCGGGCGATGTCCGCGGGCTCTCCGACCCGGCGCGTGGCGATGCGTTCGACCAGGGCGCGCTGGCCCTCCTCGCCGTAGCTCTCCCACTGTGCGCGGGAGCTGGGGTTGGAGAGCACGAAGCCGGGGGCGATGGCGTTGACGGTGATCCCGAACGGACCGAGCTCGTGCGCAAGCTGCCGGGTGAGGCCGAGCTGTGCGGCCTTCGCGGTGGTGTAGGCCTGGATGCCGGTGAGGCTGACGCTGCGGCCCGCGCCGGAGGAGATGGTCACGATCCGGCCGAAGCCGTTCGCCTTCATCCTCCCGGCTGCGGCCCGCGAGCAGTGGAACATCGTCTGCAGGTTGGCCGAGAGCACCGCGGACCAGTCCGCCTCGCTGAGCTCGTCGACCGGCGTGTGGGTCTGCCCGACGACGCCCCCCGCGCTGTTGACGAGGATGTCGACGGCGGGCAGCGCAGCGAAGAACTCGTCCACTTCCCCGGCGTCGGACAGGTCGGCCGTGTCGCGATCGACGCCGACGACGGTCGCGCCGGCCGCGGCCAAGTCGTCGGCGATCGCCTGCCCGATGCCCTGGGCCGTTCCCGTGACGACGGCGGTGAGGCCGTCGAACTCGGGTGATTCAGTGTTCGTCATCTTCTTCGTCCCGGTAGTCGCTCGCGCGGAAGGCGCGATGGATGTGGACCTTCTCCTCCCACTGCCGCATGCGCTCGATGGCGCGCGTGCCCGTGCGGTGGAAGACTCCCTCGACCAAGGCCTCGACCAGCACCGTCAGGGCGGCGAAGGAGTCGAAGGGGATGCCGTCGACCGAGACCGGCAGCACGACGTCGGCGTCCTCGGCGCTCGGTGAGAGGAACTCGTCGGTGATGACGATGACCTTCGCCCCGTTCTCCCGGGCGAGCTCGGCCACTTGCTTGCTGGCGAGCTCGTAGCGGCGCAGGTCGAAGATGATCGCCACCGAGTCCTTGCGCATCGCCAGGTACTTGCCGATGTCGCGGCTCAACGGCTCGGCCGCGAACTCGACGCCCGGTATCAGCTGGTCGAGCTGCATTGCGAGGATCTCGGCCACGAAGCGCGAGAAGTAGCCGCCGGAGACCAGAACGGAGCGCGGCTTGGAGCCGAGAACCTCCACGGCGTGCTCGAACTCGCCGGGCGGGATGGTCGAGAACAGTCGCTCCACCAGTTCCGCCCGCTGCGCGACCGAGCGGTGGAACAGGCTCTGCTCCCCGTCTTCGCCCTGGCCGCCGTCGACCGCGCCCTGCTGGGCGCGGTGCACCGGTGCGTTGAGCTGGTGCGACACCTCGGCGCGCAGGCGACTCTGGAACGCGGCATAGCTGCCGATGTCGAGGCGCCCGATCAGGCGCAACACGGTGGGCGTGCTGCAGCCGGCCGTCCGTGCCAGAGCAGCCGCACTGGCGAGGCCGGCGCTCGGGTAGTCCGCCAGGAGCGCCCTCGCCGCCTTGCGCTCCGCCGGGCTGAGCTGGTCCATCCGGGCGAATATCTCGTCCTTGATCGCGGTCATCGTCTCTCCCCGTCCTGTTCTGAGCCGCCGTCGGGCCGGCGTGGTCTCAGTATCACGCGAGCGTCACCCTCCCGCCGGGAGCGCGGTACGCCGCGAACATCGCGGGTGAGTTGTGGGCGACGATCAGCCGGCCGTCCGCGCCGACGGCGATGATGCCGCCGCGCGCGTCGCGGCTGTCGAGCTCGGACTCGATGGTCCCCGCGACCGCCGTCACGAGGCCCTGACCGCCGTAGCTCATCCGGGCGAAGATGTCGTGGGCGACCACCCCCTCGATGAACGACTCGCCCTCGCCGGTGCAGGAGACGGCGACGTAGCCGTCCCTCGCGTACGTGCCGGCGCCGACCACCGGGGTGTCCCCGATCCGGCCGTCGCTCTGGTTCACCATTCCGCCCGTGGAGGTCGCTGCCGCGAGACGTCCGGCGCGATCGACTGCGACCGCCCCGACCGTACCGTGGCGCGATGCTGCGAGACGCCGAGCCTGGACGTTGGCGAGCTGCTGCTGCCGCGCCTCGGTCACGAAGTAGTCCGGGAGTTCCCGACGGAGTCCCCAGTCGTCGAGCAGTTCGGCGGACGGCGAGACCAGGAGGACGTGATCGGACTCCTCGAGCACCGCCCGGGCCACGCGGACGGGGTTGCGGGCCGACCGGGAGGCGGCGATGGCGCCGGCGTGACCGTCGCCGGTCATCACGCAGGCGTCGAGCTCGGCCGCTCCCGTCGCGGTCAGCGCGGCGCCGCGGCCGGCGTTGAACAGCGGGTTGTCCTCCAGTCGGACGACGGTCTCGCACACGGCGTCCAGCGCGGAGCCGCCCGCAGCGAGTACGGCTTCGCCGGCTGCGTGTGCCTCGGCGAGGCCGTGCTCGTAGAGCCCGTGTGCTTCCAGGGAGAGCTCTTCGACGCGGCCGCCCGCCCCGCCGTGCAACACGAGTGCGTAGCCGTCCGGACCCGGAGCGACGTCGATGATGGTTGTCGGCATCAGCGGCCGCCTGCCTGGCGGGTGATGTAGTTGACGGCGACGAAGGATTCGAAGATCCGCAGCAGATCGTCGCCCTCGATGCGCACCGAACGTTCGGACAGCCGCTCGGCGCCCTTCGCCCAGGTGGCCACCTCGGCCATGTCGCCCGTCTGCATCTCCAGGTCCAGCGTCGCCGGCCGGCGGATGCCCGGGCGGCGCACCGAGCCGGTGGACACCGCGCGGACGGCGCGCTCCGCACCTTCCCGGATCAGGGCGCAGGACTCGGCCGGGTGCAGACTCGTGGCACTGAAGCGGGTGATCGACTCCTTGGTGGTGATGTTCACGGCGTCCTGGGCGAAGGGGCGGGTCTCCTCCTGGACGACCGCGTCCCCGGAGAGGAAGGCGATCGGGACGGAGAAGTGGTCGGCCACGAGGGCGTTGATGCCGCTCTCCCCCACCTCGACGCCGTTCACAGCCGCCCGGGTGAACACCTCCGGGTTGTAGGTGTGCGACAGCGTGGACGGCCGTCCGGAGATGGACCCGTGGTAGCCGACGAAGAAGATCGCGTCGAAGCTGCCGTCCAGCCCCTGCATCATGTATCGCGGCTTGTGCCGGCCGGAGATGTAGCGCGCGTTGCCCGCGATGGCGCGCGGGTCCAGGTTGGCCATGCGGCTGTGCGAGTCGTTGAGCACGATCTCCGTCGCTCCGCCCGCGATGGCGCCCTCGATGGCCGCGTTCACCTCGCCGAGCAGCAGCTCGCAGCCGAGTGCGTACGACGGTCCGCTGCCCGGGCGGCACTGGTCCCAGTCGACGATCCCGGCGACCCCCTCCATGTCGAAGGACATCCAGATCTTCATTGCTTCTCCTGTTCCGTTGCCGCCGAAGCGATGGGCGGCAGTTCCGATGAGTGGATGCAGGCGGCCTCGTGCCCGTCGGCGACGCTCAGCAGTGGCGGGTCTGCCGTCGAGCACGCGGTCGTCGCGAAGGCGCAGCGCGGGGCGAACCGGCACCCGGCCGGTATGTCGAAGGGGCTCGGAGGGTCGCCGTCGAGCGTGCGCCGGTCGTTCGAGCTCCCCGGCGTCATCCGCGGGATCGAGTCGATCAGTGCGCGGGTGTACGGGTGCCGCGGGTTCGAGAACAGCTCGTCGGTGTCGGCGACCTCGACGATCCTGCCGAGGTACATCACCGCCACCCGCTGGCTCAGGTGCTGCACCACGGCCAGGTTGTGGGCGACGAAGAGGATGCTGAGCCCGAGGTCGCGTCGCAGGGTCGCGAACAGCTCCAGGATCGTCGCCTGCACCGAGACGTCGAGCGCGGAGACCGGCTCGTCGGCGATCAGCACTTCGGGCCGCACGGCGAGCGCCCTCGCGATCGCGAGCCGCTGGCGCTGGCCTCCCGAGAACTGGCTCGGGTAGGCGTCGAGCGCGCTCTCGTCGAGCCCGACCTGGTTCAGCAGCCGGATGCTCTCCGCCGTGACCTCGGAACGCGGGACGATCCGGTGCAGGAGCAGCAGCTCGCGCAGCATCGCGCGCACGCTCAGCCGCGGGTTGAGCGACGAGTACGGGTCCTGGAAGACCATCTGGACCCGCTGTGCGGCCCGTCGCCCGCGCAGAGCGCCGCCGGCATCGGTGTCGCCGTCGAGCGAACCGCTCGTCGGCCGCAGGCTGCCGACCAGGATCTTCGCGAGCGTCGACTTGCCGGACCCGGACTCGCCGACGAGCGCCAGGATCTCCCCGCGACGCAGTTCCAGGTGGACTCCGTCGAGAGCCGTGAGCCTGCTGCGCGCGGCCCGCTGCCACGGCAGGCCGCCGCCGAGGTCGTAGGTCTTGGTGACGTCCGCCGCGCGGAGCACGGCGCTCATGCCGTCTGCTCCAGCAGCCGCGCGGACTCGAAGCACGCCACGTCGTGGCCCGCCTCGGCCCGCTCCAGAGCCGGGGACGCGGCCGAGCATCCCGGCTGGGCGAACGCGCAGCGCGGGGCGAAGGCGCATCCTGGAGCGCGGCGTGCCACGTCGGGCGGGAACCCCGGGATGGCCACGAGCGAGCGCTCCGGTCGGTCGAAGTCGGGGGCGGAGGCCAACAGGCCCGCAGAGTACGGGTGCCGCGGCCGTCGGAAGACGCTCTCGACTGCCCCGGTCTCCACGATCCGCCCGGCATACATCACCGCCAGGGCGTCGCAGGTCTGGTTGACCACGGCCAGGTCGTGCGTGACGAAGACCAGCGAGGCGCCGACTTCGCCGCACAGCTCCTCCAGCAGGCGAAGCACCTGATGCTGGACCGTCACGTCGAGCGCGGTGGTCGGCTCGTCGCAGAGCAGCAGCTTCGGTGTGCAGGACAGCGCCATCGCGATCATCGCGCGCTGCCGCAGCCCGCCGGACAGCTCGTGCGGGAACGCCCGCGCGCGCCGAGCGGGGTCGGGGACCCCCGTCCGGGCGAGCATGGCCACGGCTTGCTCCCACGCGGCCGTCTTGGACATTCCGAGATGGCGGCGGGCGCCCTCCGCGATCTGGTCCCCCACCCGGACCACGGGGTTCAGCGCGGTCATGGGCTCCTGGAAGATCATGGCGATCTCCGGGCCCATGAGGGCGCGGCGGGCGGAGGCGGTCATGGTCGCGAGGTCCGTGCCGCGGTAGCGGATGCTGCCGCCGAGGACCTCGACACCGCGCGGAAGCAGCCCGGCGATGGCGCGCAAGGTCATCGACTTGCCCGAGCCGGACTCGCCCACGACGCCGAAGCGCTCGCCTGCGCCGACGGCGAAGGAGACTCCGTCGACGATCGCCGTGGGCGGCCGGGAGCCGTGTCGGATCCCGATCGTGAGATCCGAGACCTCCAGGAGTGTTGCGTCGGACACGCTACTTCCGCCTTTCCGGGTTGAGCAGATCGGAGAGTCCGTCGCCGAGCCAGGACATCCCGAGGCTCACGACGACGACCATCAGGCCCGGGATGGTGGACTGCTCCCAGTGGGTGGTGATGAACTCCTGGCCGTCGAGGATCATCGACCCCCACTCCGGTGTAGGCGGCGCGATGCCGAGCCCGAGGTAGCCGAGCGTGACGATGGCCATGATGTCCATCACGACGTCGCTGGTGCCGTAGATGATCGCCTGCGAGAGCACGTTCGGGCCGATGTGCCGCACGAGGATCCGCGTGTCGGACATCCCCCCGAGCTTGGCCGCCGCCACCCAGTCCTGCCGTTTGGCCACCAGCACCTCACCGCGCACGATCTTGGCGTAAGACACCCAGGAGACCGCGGCGATCGCCAGGTAGATGCTCGCCTCGCCGGTGCCGAGCACGAAGACGAGCACTATCACCATCACGTAGAACGGGAAAGCGAAGAAGATGTCGACGATGCGCATCACGACCGCGTCGAACCAGCCGCCGAAGTAACCGGCGAGCCCGCCGAGAGTCGAACCGATGACGAAGGGGATGATGACCGCGAGGAACCCGATCCGCAGGTCGACCCGTGCGCCCCAGATCAGGCGCGAGAGCACATCCCTGCCGTACTTGTCGGTGCCCAGCCAGTGCGCGGGGCCGGGGCTGGCGAGCGCGTTCTCCAGATCCTGCTTGATCGGGTCGTAGGGCGCGATCACCGGGGCGAGGATCGCCATCAGGATCAGCAGCCCGATGACGACGATCCCGGCCATGAGCGAGCGGTTGCGGTACCAGGGCTTGAGCGCGCGGGAGCGTGACGTGCGCCTGCGGGTCTGCAGCCGGTCGAGGACGGCGGTCGGCGTGCTCATGCTGCCACCTTCGCGCTGAGGTCGACCCGCGGGTCGAGCAGGGTGTAGACGACGTCCGTGAGGATGCCGACGACGACGACGAACAGGGCCACGAAGAGCGCGACGCCCTGGATGGTCGGGAAGTCCCGGCTGAAGATCGCGTTGATCATCAGGGAACCGAGCCCGGGGAGGGCGAAGACCTTCTCGATCACCAGCGACCCGCCGACGAGATAGCCGAGGTTGACACCGAGGATCGAGACGGTGGGGATCGCGGCGTTGCGCAGCACGTGTCCACGGAAGAGCGGGAAGCCGGCGGCGCCCTTCGACCGCGCCGTCGCGATGTACTCGGAGCCGAGCACCGAGATCGTCGACGCACGCAGGCTCCGGATGATCGTCGGCGACATCGCGATCGCGAGCGTCAGAGCCGGAAGCGCGAGGTAGTACACGTGGTCGAGCGGGGTCTCACCGAATCCGCCGACCGGGAAGATGCGCAGGTTCACCGCGAACAGCAGGATCAGCATGATCCCCACCCAGAACTGCGGCATCCCCTGCCCGAGCAGCGTGTACACCCTGACCCCGAAATCCCGCGCCCGGTCGGGGGCGGAGGCCGCGAGTGCCGAGAGCGGGATGCTGATGGCCAGGCAGAGCACGACGGCGAACAGCAGCAGCGAGAGCGTCACCGGGATCGCTCCGAGCACCAGCCCGGCCACCGGCTGCTGATAGGTCAGGCTCGTGCCGAGGTTCGCCTGCAACAGCCGGCCGAGGAAGAGGAAGTACTGCGTCCAGATCGGCTGGTCCAGTCCGAGTTGCTCGCGGAGTGCGGCGACGCGGGCGGGCGTGGCGTGCTCGCCGAGGATCGCGACGGCGGGGTCGCCCGGCAGCAGGTGCGCCATGAAGAACACCAGCAGGGTGACTCCGAGAATCACCGGCACGGCCTGGAGCAGACGCGCTGGTACGAAGCGCAGACGGTGGAGCATCTCGCACCTTCCGTGGGAGAGAGTGGGGGCGGAGCGCGCACAGGTGCGCTCCGCCCCGGCTTGTCACTTGGTCTTGTAGATATCTTCGACGTGATAGTTGCCGAGCGGCGTCACGTGGAAACCCTTGACCTTGTCGGTCGCCGCGTAGGCGTACGGCGAGTAGTAGGTGTATGCGAGGAAGGCATCCTGGCCGGTCAGCTTCTGCAGCTCGGAGTAGAGCTGCTGGCGCTTCGCCGTGTCGATCTCCTGCTGCGCCTGCTTGTTCAGCGCGATCACCTGAGGGTTGTCGTAGAAGGTGAAGGCCGACTTCGCTCCGCCGTTCGGGTCGACTGCGAACGTGGTCCACTCGTCGGGGTCGGGGATATCCATCGTCCACGCCGAGAGGGTCATGTCGAAGTCGGACTTCAGCCTCGCCTGCTTGTTGGCCGTCGGATCGAGCTGGGTGATCGTGACCGCGATGCCGAGCTTCTTCAGCTCGGACTGGAGGATCTGCGCGACCGACGCCTGGTTCGCGTCGCCGGAGCGGATCAGGAGGCTCGTGCTGAACCCGTTGGGCACGGACGACTTGGCCATCTCGGCCTTCGCCTGGGTGGGGTCGTAGGTCGGCCCTCCGGCGTTCTTGTCGTAGAACGGCGTGCCGGGCGAGAGCAGCGAGTTCGCCGCGGTCCCGTTGCCGAACAGCACCGCCTTGACCAGCGCCTGCCGGTCGATCGAATACGCGATGGCGCGGCGCACGTGCACGTCGTTGAACGGCGCGCGCTGCTGGTTGAAGGCGACGTAGTCGATCTGGGTGGAGGGGAAAGCGCTGGCGACGATGCCCGGCGTGCTCTTCAGCGAGGCGAAGCTGGACCAGTCCGGCGTGTCGTCGATGTCGATCTGGCCGCCCTGGAGCTGCAGCTTGCGCGTGTTCGCGTCGGGGACCACGTTCCAGGTGACGCTGTCGAGCGACGGCTTTCCCGCCTGCCAGTAGTGCGTGTTCTTGACGAGCTTGAGGTACTGGCCCTTCTTCCACTCGCCCCACGCGAACGGCCCGGTGCCGACCGGCGCCTGGTAGAACTGATCGGCTGTCTTGCCGCCGTAGTTGGCCGGGACGATGGCATTGCTGAACAGCGAGAGATCGGCGATCAGCGGGGCCCAGGCGTACTTCAGCTTGATCGCAACGGTCTGGTCGTCGACGACGGAGACGTTGTCGATCGCGGCGTTGATGTAGCCCCATCCGGTGTCGGCGGTCGCGCTGTCGGCGTCGATGGAGAACTTGACGTCCTTGGCGGTCATCGGGGTCCCGTCCGAGAACGTGACGCCCTTCCGTAGTTTGATCGTGTATGTGAGCTTGTCGGGCGAGACCGTGTAACCGGTCGCGAGCAACGGCTTCACCGTCGAGCCGTCGTCACTGACCGTGAAGAGCGGCTCCATGATCTGCTCGAAGGTGAAGATCGACGGATTGTCGAATGTGGTCGTGTTGTTCATCGACACGGCGTCGGCCGGCCGGGCGATCACAAGATCGCCGCCCTTGACGGGCGTCGAACTGGTGGATGCCCCACCACCGGCACTGCATCCTGCGAGGACCAGCGCAACGGCGCCGGCGAGCGTCATGACTCCGACGCGCGTGAATCTCTTCATCGACTTTCCCTACTCTGCTCCTGCACCCGCGTGGTGCGGTTGTGGCGTTGGTCAACTTTGTACCAAATAGAACAGAAATGCAACAGACAGTTCAGATTGTTATGTTCATTACAAGTAGTTAGCCTGGATTCGTGATAGCGCTCCGCCTGTTCCGGAAATGCGACTTCGAGCTCATGCGCTCGTGGGCCCCGACTCCGGAGGATGTCTTCCTGTTCTCGGGATCTGAGAAGAACTGGCCGTTGAGCGACCGCCTCCTCGAGAGCTGGGCCTCATCCAGCTCGCGCCGGGCGTGGACGTGCGTCATCGAGGCCGAGAGCGCTGCCATCGGCCACATCGAGGTCGTGACCGTCGGCCCGGGTCACGGGCAGTTGGCCCGCGTTCTGCTCGCCCCCGAACGACGGGGCTCCGGGCTCGGCCGGGCGATGGTGTCCGCGGCGATCGACGACGCAGTCCGGAGTGGCATGAGGACACTCGACCTCAACGTCATCGACGGCAACCAGGCCGCGCTGGCCACATACCGGGGGCTCGGCTTCACCTCGCTCGGCCCGAACCCCGACCACCCGGGCATGACGCGAATGCGCCTCGTTCTCGAGACCGGAGCACCGTGCCGACCAGAGGGCGCGACACCATCCCTGTGACGAAGGAACGGTCCGCCGCCGTTCTCAGAATCGAACAGCGACGCGTTGCACCGCCTCGCTCGGGCCGCAGACGTCGTCGACGCTCTCGATCACGGCTCGCGACACTTCTCGCGTGCCGGTGCGCTCCGAGACGAGGAGGCGGAGTCGATCGCTGACAGCGATCCTGGTCGACTGGTAGTCGGCGAGGACGTCTTCGGTCTCAGAAAGCCAGGTGACGTCGGCGAGTTCGGCTGCGCCGGGAGTCGACGCCGCGGACTTCGCCAGAGTCGACAGCGCGTGGTGTCCGGCGGATGTCAGGTGTGAACAAACTCGCGCGTGCCCGCTTCGTGAAACAACGCCGCTTTCACCCTGTGCCACCGCCCCTCCGCTCGAGATCGCCACGACGAGGAGTCCCGTCAGGACGACAGCGACTGCGTGTTTCATTTCTCACCCTCCCCCGTGGAAGCGTGCGCCGGGCTCGCATACCCGGCGCACGCCGAGTCACAGGTGCGAGAGCGGAGGAACATTGCACTGAATCTCGACTCACAGCGTGAGCAAACTCGATGTTGCCCGGTGACCCACGCGGCCAGGCCGCGCACTGAGACGATTCCGGTTCTGCGTGAGCATGACGCGTGAGCGCTCGCGGATTCTGCGATGGGGCGATGTGAGGGTTCGCTCACGGCCGCGGAGTCAGCCGTGATGCTCGGATCCGTCCCGGCCCCCGCCCGGAGGCCTCACGTCATAGTCACCGCCCGTCACGCTCTCTCCACTGCCGGCACAGATCACCCCGCCTGTGCCGGCCGCGGCCTGCACGGCCTGCGCGCGGGGCGTCCGGAGAAATACGGGTACGTCGGACGCCCCGCAAACCCGCGTCTCGCGTCTCCTCGGCGGCGCGCCCGGCAGAGCGAGAAGAAGAACGATGGCATCGACGGACGCACTGGCTCCCTCCCCTGACACCCACTGGCTACCGCCCGCCGAGCGTTCGGTCCTGTTCACGGCGCGGAAGAACGCGCTTGTCGGCTATGCGGCCGGCGTCGTCCAGTTCGCCGTGTGCCTTGCACTCGTTCTTGCGAGCCGATCATCGCAATTCGGTGCGGTCACGGGCCTTCCGTCGGTCGGGGCCGGCATCGTGTTCTGGATCGGTTTGTGCGGTGCGACTATCGCGGTAGGTGGTTCGATCCTGCTCGCAACGGCGACGCGGTTGCCGCGGTGAGTCGGTCAGCGGCCTCACTCACGCGGGAAGCCGCAGCACCCCGTCCACCCTCCGCGGGATGCCGAGTGGGTTGTCCTCCCGTAACTCCGGCGGCAGCACGACGTCCGGCGCGTCCTGGTACGCGATCGGTCGCTGGAACCGGCGGACGGCCGTCGCCCCGACCGAGGTGTGCTGGGAGGTCGTCGCCGGCCACGGGCCGCCGTGATGCTGCGACCAGGCGACCGCGACGCCCGTCGGCCAGCCGTCGAACAGGAGCCGGCCCGACCGAGCGCCGAGAACCTCCACGAGGTCCGCGATGTCCTCCCCGGCTCGGCGTGGATCGTCGCGGTGAGCGAGCCGTCAACGCGAGGGAGCGCAGCAAGCACACCCTGGGCGGTGTCGTACCGCACGAGCAGGGTGACCGGGCCGAAGACCTCAGCGCCGAGCACCTCGTGATGGGCCACGAAGTGGTCCAGGCCCACCGCGTAGACGGCGGGCGCAGGCGACTCGGTTCCGCCTCCCCCGGCGAGGAGCCGGACACCGGGGACGGCCGCGAGCCGGTCGACCCCAGCGCGGAAGCCGCGGTCGATGGCGTCGGTGAGGAGGCGGTGCGGCACTGCGCCCACCTGGGCGGGCAGGGCGGCCTCCAGTGCCGACCCGCTCGGCACGAACACGAGGCCCGGCTTGGTGCAGAGCTGTCCGGCGCTGCCCTGGAACGAGGCCGCCAGGCCGGCGGCCAGCGCCTTCCCCCGTGCGGCGTCGGCGGCCGCCGTGACGACGACCGGGTTGACGCTGCCGAGCTCGCCGAAGAACGGGATCGGCTCCGGCCGTGCCGCCGCGCGATCCGCGAGCGCGCGGCCGCCGGCCACCGATCCGGTGAACGACGCCGCCGCGACCAGGGGGTGCTCGATCAGCTCGATTCCGACCGCACGCGACGAGCCGTCCTCGGTGGCTCCGACCAGGCCGAAGAGGCCCTCCGGCGCCCCGGCCTCCCGCAGCGCGTCGACGACCAGCTCCGCCGTCCGCGCCGAGAGCCGGGGATGTCCGGAGTGCGCCTTCACGACGACCGAGGCCCCCACGGCGAGCGCCGACGCCGTGTCGCCGCCCGCGACGGAGAACGCGAACGGGAAGTTGGAGGCCGCGAACACCGCCACCGGGCCGACCGGCCGCAGCATGCGGCGCAGGTCGGGGCGCGGTGGCACGGCCGACCGAGCCGCGTGGTCGATGGCCGCCTCGACGTACGAGCCCTCCTCGACCACCGCTGCGAACATCCGGAGCTGGTTCGTGGTGCGGGCCACCTCACCGCTGAGCCGGGCCTCGGCGAGACCGGTCTCGGCCGTGGCGAGGGCGACGAGTTCGCCGCTCGCCGCGTCGAGGCGGTCCGCGACGGCGCGCAGCCAGTGGGCGCGGTCGCCGGGCGTGCTGCGCGCGCTGGTACGGAAGGCCACGGCGGCCGCCCGGACGACGCAGTCCACCTCGGTGGTGGTGAGAGTGTCGGTCATTTCGCTCCTCGGAAGGCTCGTGGTCGATTGGTGGTCAGCGGAAGCGCAGCCCCAGGCCCCGTGTCGCGCCGCCCTTCGCGACGCCGTGCTCGATCACGACCCCGCTCGGCTCGGTCAGGGCGCCGAGGTCGGCGAATCCGGCGTCCTCCACCACCTCCACCAGGGTCGGCTGCGGCAGCGCGAAGGCGAGCTGCGCGGACAGCTCGGGCAGCAGGTGGAATGCGGCCCCGGCGCCGGAGGACGCCGCCAGCTCGGCGATGCGCAGGGCGGGCGTGATGCCGCCGACGCGGACGATGTTGGGTTGCACGACGTCCACGGCGCCGCTGTCGAGGTATTCGGCGAACCGGTGGACGGTGTGCAGGTTCTCGCCGAGAGCGATCCGCACGCCCGTGCGACGGCGCAGTTCCGCGTGACCGCGCAGGTCCTCGGCGCGCAACGGCTCCTCCAGCCAGGCGATCCGCACGGGTTCGAAGGCCTCGACCGCGCGCACCGCCCGGTCGAGGTCCCAGCGCTGGTTGGCGTCCACCATCAGCGCCCGGTCCGGCCCGATGACCTCGCGGACGGCCATCAGACGCTCGAGGTCTTCGGCCAGGTCGGGCTTGCCGACCTTCACCTTCACACCGTCGAACCCGGCCGCGGTCCAGCGGGTGGCCTGTGCGGCGAGCTCGTCCAGCGAATAGTGGAGGTTGACCCCGCTTCCGTACGCCGGCAGGGCGTCATGCCGGCGGCCGAGCAGATCGATCACCCCGCGGCTGTCACGGCGGGCGGCGAGATCCCAGAGCGCCAGGTCGAGGCCCGCGAGCGCGATCGTCGTGACCCCGCCGCCACCCGCCTCATGCAGGTGAGCCCACGACTCATCCCACCAGCTCGGCTCGGCGGGACGGCCGCTCGCGAACCTCGCCAGGTCGGTGTCGATCAGCGCCTGCACGGCGGTGCCGCCGATCGAGGGGGTCCACGAGAAGCCGTACCCCTGCTGCCCGCTCACGTCGGCGACCACCACCTCGATGACGCGCACGTCGGTCACGTCGGCGCCCCACGGCCGCCGCAACGGGATGGTGATCAGGCGGGTCCGGATGCTCGCGATGCCCGGCACGCTCACAGCGCGTCCCGCCCGGCGGCGAGCAGCTCGCGCAGCCGCGCGGTCTGCTCCGGCGTCGGGTCGGTGAGCGGCGCGCGCACCGGGCCGACATCCAGCCCCGCCAGCCGCAGCCCGGCCTTGATCAGCGACACGGCGAACCCGGGCGTCTCGTCGCGCAGCCGCACGAACGGCACGAAGAACCGGTCGAGCAGGAGGCGCTGCCGCGCTCCGTCCCCGGCGCGGTAGGCCTCGAACCAGGCAGTGGCGATGTCGGGCGCCATCGCGAACACTGCGGACGAATAGAGCGGGACCCCGATGGACCGGTACGCCGCCTGGCTGACCTCGGCGGTCAGCAGCCCGTTGAAGAAGAGCAGCTCGCGACCCGCGCGCTCGGCCGCGAGCACGAACCGCTGTGCGAGCGCGATGTCGCCGACGCCGTCCTTGATCCCGGCGACCTGCGGGAGGTCGAGGAGCCGGTCCACGGTCGGCTCGGTCAGCGCGGCGTTGCCGCGGTGGTAGACGATGAGCGGCAGCTCCGTCGCATCGGCGAGGGCCTCCACATAGCGGAGCAATCCGGCCTGCGGCGCCTGCACCAGGTACGGCGGCATGACGAGCAGCCCCGTGGCACCGCGCGCGGCGGCGGCGACGGCGGCCTCGCGCGCATGGCCGAGCGGTCCGCCCACCCCTGCGAGCACCGGGACGGCGCCGGCCGTGGCCGCGACGGCCGTGCCGACCACGGCCTCGACCTCGCCGGCGGAGAGGGCGTGATACTCCCCGTGCCGCACGCGGCGAACACGCCCGCGGCGCCCGCCATGACGCCGGAGGCGACATGCTCGGCCAGCAGCGCGTGGTCGATCCGGTCGGCCCGGTCGAACGGCGTCACGGGGAAGAACAGCACCCCGTCGCCGAATTCCAGGGCGGTCATGCGGACAGCTCCTTCCGGTCGTCCAGCTCGGTGCGCCAGCTTCGACGTGCCCGCCAGCCCAGCAGGCGCTGCGCGCGCCCGCTCGAGAAGACCGGGTCGGTCGGGCCGAGCCGCCCCGCCAGTCCGGCGGTCTCGGGCACGAGCCGGGGCAGCGCCTGCGCGACCGGCCCGGAGACCAGGGAGTCCCCGGCGCCGACGAAGAACACCGTGCCGTTCGGCGCGGCGTCCGGCTGGGTCAGCCAGGCGAGGACGAACTCGCCCGCGTCGCGGGCGTCCACGTAGTTGAACAGCGACACCGCCGCGAGCGACGGGTCGTCCAGCCGCTCCCGGATGCTGTGGCCCTGCTGTGTCGGTGCGCCGTCCCACTCCTCCGGCGCGATGACGAAGCAGGGGCGGAAGACACCGAGCCGGAGCGGGGTGCCCGCGCGGACCCGCGCCGCGACGAGATCCTCGATGGCGACCTTTGCGAGGGCGTAGGCGTTCCAGGGCGCGACGGGGTGCTCCTCGGTGATCGGAAGCTCCGCCGGCGCCCACCCGCCTGGCGCGTTGTAGCCGATCACGGTCGGGCTGCTGCAGAGCAGCACCGAGCCGACGCCGGCCTCGACCGCGGCCTCGAGCACCGTGAAGGCGAGCGAGGTGTTGGTCTGGAAGATCACATCGTCCGGAGCGCTGAACGGCACGGCGATACCCGCGAGGTGCACGATCGCGTCCGGCGGCGAGGCGGCCAGCACGTCGCGCAGCGCACCGTGCTCGGTCAGGTCGCGCACGAGCTGGGTCGCGGGGAGGTCGTCGACGGCGACCCGGTCGACCGAGACCACGTCGTGGCCGGCTGCGGCGAGCACGGCGACGACACTGCGCCCCAGCCGGCCCGCACCTCCTGTGACGAGATAGCGGCTCATCGCCCCGTGCTCCTGAGTGCGTCGACCCGGAGTGCTTCGGACGCCGGCCCCAGCACGAGATCGGCGGTCTTCACGGCCTGCCCCGTCGCGAGGGACCGGTTGCCGGCGAGCCCGACCGCCATCGAGCGGACACCGTCCGTCCAGGAAGCCGCCCGACCGAGCGGGTCGTGGCCGCCGCCGGCGAAGACCTCGCGCAGCAGCTCCGCGTCCCCACCGCCGTGGCCGCCGGCGGCTTCCGGTATCGGCACGTCGACGGCCGAGCCGAAGTGCTCCTGCACGACGATACGTTCGCCGACGGGCCTTCCGCTCTCCCGGTCGACCCGGTCCGGGTTCGCGCTCGGGTCGACGACCGTGCGGCCGTCCGCGCCGAGAAGCACTGCGCCGCGCTCGACGACGGTGAGCTCCGCGCGGCCCTTCGTCCCGTTCACCCCGACGGTGTAGCCCTCCCAGGGCGAGTGCGCGTTGAGCGAGTAGGACATGGAGGCGCCGCGCTGGTAGTCGACGACCAGCGACAGCGTGTCCTCGATCGTGATCCCCGGGTCGAAGACGTCGCGGTCGCGCAGATAGCCGTCGTGGCCCTCCTGCTCGAGATAGAGCCCGCGCAGCGCCGGGTCCGCGCGCAGGTCGAGGCTGAAGGCGTCGCGCAGCGGCGAGTCGCCCGTCCCGCGCGACGGCCGCGGACCCAGCCCCCGGCGAGCGGCGTTCTCCGCGCCGTAGAAGCGCAGACCTCCGCTCGCGAAGACCCGCGTCGGCGCGTCGGAAAGCCACCAGTTGACCAGGTCGAAGTGGTGCGACGACTTGTGGACGAGCAGGCCGCCGGAGTTCGCCTTGTCGCGGTGCCAGCGCCGGAAGTAGTCCGCTCCATGGGCGGTGTCGAGCAGCCACTCGAAGTGAACCGAAGTGACCTCGCCGATCCGCCCGGACGCGATGACCTCCTTGAGGGCGCTGTTGCGCGGGGAGTACCTGTAGTTGAAGGTCACGGTCACCGACCGGCCGGTGCGCTCGACCGCCTCGGCGATCGCGCGCACGCCGTCCTCGGTCGTGGTGAGCGGCTTCTCCACCACGACGTCGGCTCCGCCCTCCAGCGCGGCGACCACGTAGCCGGCGTGCGTGAAGTCGGGCGAGGTGACGATGACCCGCTCGACGTCGTGCGCCGCGATCGCCGCGGCGAGCTCGGCCGGGGCGAACCGCGCCGGAGCGGCGACGCCCGCGGCGGTCAGCCGCGTCTCGTACCAGTCCAGCCGTCCGGTGTTGGTGTCCGCCCAGGCGACCAGCTCGGCGACATCGGAGTGCGGGCCGGCGATCGCGTCGAGGTACATCTGGGCGCGCGAGCCGGCACCGACCAGCGCGTATCGGATACGGGTGTTCATAGCTCTCTTCCGGTTACTTGTTGCCCGTCGTGCTGATCCCTTTGACCAGGAAGCGCTGGCCGAGCAGGAAGGCGACGAAGAGCGGGACGAGGGAGATCACGGACATGGCGAACATCCCGCCGTAGTCCGAGGTGGACTGCTGGTCGACGAAGCCCTTCAGTGCGACCGACACCGGAAAGACGTTGGTCGTCCGCAGGTAGATCAACGGCCCGAAGAAGTCGCCCCAGGTCCAGATGAAGGTGAAGATCGCCGTCGTCGCCAGCGCGGGCACCATCAACGGGAGCGTGATCTGGACGAACGAGCGCAGGTGACCGGCGCCGTCGATCCGGGCGGCCTCGAAGAGCTCCTTCGGGAGCGCCCGGATGAACTGCACCATCAGGAAGACGAAGAACGCGTCCGTCGCGAGGAACTTGGGCACCACCAGCGGCAGGAACGTACCGAGCCAGCCGAGCTGCTTGAAGATGACGAACTGCGGGACCAGCACCACGTGCATCGGCAGCATGATCGTCCCGAGCATGATGACGAAGAAGAGCGCGCGGAACCGAAAGTTCAGCCGGGCGAAGGCGTAGGCCGCGAGCGAGCAGGAGATCAGATTTCCGATGATCGCGCCCACCACGATGATCGACGAGTTCATCAGGAAGACGCCGAACGGCAGGCCCTGGGATGTCCAGCCCTTCACGTAGTTCTGAAGGGTCAGGTCGTTCGTGACGATGCTGAGGTCGGTGAAGATCGCGTCGTTCGGCTTGAACGAGGAGACCACCAGCCAGATCAGCGGGTAGATCATCACGATGGACAGGGCGATCAGGCCGGTGTGCTTGAGGACCGAGCCCAGCCGGCGGCGGGTGCGCCGCCTCGACGGGCTCTCCCGCTCCGGCAGCGGGGCCGGTGCAGTCAGGGTGGTCGCGGAGGACTCCTGGAGTGCGGTCATCTCACCGGCCTTTCGTCGTCGTGGATGGTGGAGGAGGGCTCAGTCGTCATAGAAGACCCAGAACCGCGAGAGCCAGAAGTTGAGCGCGGTCAGGCCCGCGATGATGACCAGCAGCACCCAGGCCATCGCCGACGCGTACCCCATGTGGAGCTGCGTGAAGGCCTGCTGGTACAGGTACAGCGTGAAGAACATGGTGGAGTCGGACGGGCCGCCGCTGCCTCCCGAGACGATGTACGCCTGCGTGAACGACTGGAACGCGAAGATGACCTGCAGCACCAGGTTGAAGAAGATGATCGGCGTGAGCAGCGGGAAGGTGATGGAGAAGAACCGTCGCGCCTTGCCGGCGCCGTCCATCTGCGCCGCCTCGTAGTACTGCTCGGGGATCTGGCGGAGGCCGGCGAGGAAGATCACCATCGGCGAGCCGAACGTCCAGACGTGCAGGACGATCAACGTCCCGAGCGCCGTGTTCGGGTCGGAGATCCAGCCGGGACCGTCGATCCCGAAGATCGAGAGGAAGCCGTTGACGATGCCATTCTTGCCGAACACCTGTGCCCACAGGATCGCGATGGCCACCGAGCCGCCGAGCAGGCTCGGCAGGTAGAAGATCGAGCGGTAGAACGCGAGCCCGCGCATGCCCCGGTCGAGCAGCACTGCGATGGCGAGCGCGATCACCAGCTGGAGCGGAACGCCGACGCCGACATAGACGAGCGTCACACGTAGCGAGTTCCACAGCCGGTCGTCGCCGAGCATCTGCGTGAAGTTGTCGAAGCCGATCCACTTCGGCGGCTGGAGGAGGTTGTACTTGGTGAACGCCAGGTACAGCGAATACAGCATCGGCCCGATGGTGAAGACCACGACGCCGACCAGCCACGGGGCCAGGAAGGCGTACCCCGCCCTGTTGTCGGTGAAGCGCGGCTTGACCGTTGGACCCTTGCCGCGGGCCGCCAGCGCGACCTTGCGCAGCTCGCCGAGACTGCTCACGAGACCTCCTCGTCCGGACTCCGAGTCGAGAAAGCGTTTTCTCGAAGTGCGTCGATTCTGACGGCTCGACGCGGGGATTGTCAAACGATACGTTTCTCGACGGCGCTAGTGTGGGACCATCCCGAGTGGATGGCGTCTCAACTGGGGAGACGCGGCCGACCCGGGAGGAAGGGCGATCTCATGGCGCGGCGTTCCCGCACGGCGACCATCTCCGAAGTGGCGGCGCACGCCGGCGTCTCGCCGGCGACGGTGTCGCGCGTGATGAACGGAATCTTCCTCGGCGAGCCGGCCGTGGCCGAGCGGGTGCGGGCCTCGGCGCGCGAGCTCTCCTACGAGCCCAGCCACCTGGCACGGTCCCTGGCGCTCGGGCGCACCAAGGCGGTCGCCTTCCTGGTGCCCGACCTCGCCAACCCGACCTTCCAGGAGGTTCTCTCCGGGTTCAGCAAGACGGCGGCGAAGGACGGTTACCGCGCCCTCGTAGCGGACTCGGCCGAGTCCCCCGAGGATGAGGAGCTGCTGGCCACCGAACTCCGCCGACGGACCGACGCGATCGTGCTGTGCGCGCCCCGCATGCCCGAATCCGACCTCCGGCGCCTGTCCGAGGCACTGCAACCGCTCGTCGTCATCAACCGGCCGAGCGCTCTGATCTCGGCGCCGTCGCTCTCCGTGGACTACCAGTCCGGCATCCAGGACCTGGCGCGGCACCTCTACGACCTCGGCCACCGCCGGTTCGCGCTCGTGCTCGGGCCGGAGCGGAGCGTGTCGACGGCGCAGCGACTCCGGGGCATCGAGGAGTTCAGCCGGGCCGCCGGCGACGTGGACGTGACGAACATCCAGGCCGGGGCGAGCCTCGAGGACGGCCTCGACGCCGCTCCGGCGGTCCGCGACTCCGGTGCCACGGCCGCCCTGGCCTTCAACGACCTCGTCGCGATCGGGCTTGTCAACGGACTCGCCGACCTCGGTGTCCGGGTTCCGGAGGACGTCTCGGTGACCGGCTTCGACGACATCCCGTTCGCCCGATTCTGTGCACCTCCGTTGACGACCGCGTCCGTCCCGCACCGGGACCTCGGCGTCGAGGCGTGGCAACGGCTGCGTGCGCTCATCCAGGACGAGCGGCCGGCGCACAACCTCGTCTTCCAGCCGCGTGTGGAGGTCCGCGGGTCGACGGCCGTCGCGCCGGGCTGAGCCCTTCCGGACCCTCGACCGCCTCTCCAGCGTTGACACAGGTGTCGACGCGCTGCTACTTTCACGAGAAAGCGGTTTCTCGTAATCGGTCCGTACAGCTTCGATCAGCGACCGATCTTCGGGAAACGTTCCACGAAATCGCACCGAAGAGAGGCGCAATGACGCGTAGACGACGTTTGATGACCCAGGCCGTGCTCGGCGCCGCAGTGGCGGCGACGCTCGTCCTCACCGGCTGCTCGAGCGACGGCGGGACCGGCTCCGGCTCCGACCCGACGAGCTCCTACAACCCGAAGGAGAAAGTCACTCTCCACCTTTCCTGGTGGGGCAACGACGCGCGCGCCGCGATCATGACCAAGGTCCTCGGGATGTTCGAGAAGAAGTACCCGAACATCACGGTGGTGGCCGAGCCGGTGGGCGCGCCGAACGACCTGTTCAATCGGCTCTCCACCGACTTCGCCTCCGGCACGGCCCCCGACGTCTTCGCGCTCGGCGGCTCCAAGCCCCAGGACTACGGCTCCTCCGGCTCGCTGCTCGACCTCTCGACGGTGTCGACCTACCTGCCGACGAAGGACTTCCCGACCTCTGCGCTGCGCAGCTCGACCGTCGACGGCACGGTCTACGGCGTGCCGACCGGCGGAAACGCGATCGGCCTCCTGGTCAACGAGGACCTGTTCAAAAAAGCAGGCGTGGAGCTGCCGACCACGAAGTGGACCTGGGACGACCTCGTGAAGGCTGCGAACTCGATCTCCGCGAAGAAGGACGGCGTCGTCGGGCTGGACCTGCGCGTGCAGGACATCCTCGGCACGTACGTCGCTCAGACCAACAAGATCGGCATCTACTCGGACAAGGGAAAGATCGCGACGAAGGCCTCGACGATCCAGGGCTGGTACGAGCGCGAGCAGTCCCTGGTCAAGGGCGGAGGCCTCCCCGACCCGTCGGTCATCGTCCAGCACTGGAACGTCACGCCGGACCAGACGCTCTTCGGCACCGGAAAGGCCGCGATGAGCTTCGCCTATAGCAACCAGATCGGCGCGTACACGGCGGGTCTCGGCGGCGCAAAGGTGGAGATCGTCACCCCGCCGACCGACACGTCCAGCACCGGTGTGTCCGTACTCCCCTCGCAGTTCTGGTCGATCGCGGCCGGCACGAAGCACCCGGCCCAGTCCGCGCTGCTCGTGAACTACCTGGTGAACGACACGGACGCGGCGAAGGTCATCCTGGCTGACCGCGGCCTGCCCTTCAACAACAAGGTGCTCAAGGTCGTCAAGCCGTTGCTGAGCCCGGTCGACGCGCAGTCCGCGGCGTACCTGGAGACGGCGCTGAAGTCCGGAGTCACCTCCCCGCCGCAGCCGGCCGGCGGCGCGATCCTCAACGACCTGTCGCAGCGCACCGAGTCCGACATCCTGTTCGGGAAGGTGACCGCTCAGCAGGGGGCGGCGAACTGGATGAAGGAACTCCAGCAGTCGCTGAACAACGGAGGCTGATCCGGTGACCGCGATCGACCGTTCGGCCCTCGCAGCCCGCCACCGGGTGCGGCTGCGAGGGCTCGACCCGGCATCGCCGCTGACGGTCGGCAACGGCGAGTTCTGCTTCACCGTGGACGCGACCGGCCTGCAGACCTTTCCGGAGGCGTACCCGGTCGCCGCGCGCTACGGCGAGGAGTCCGGCACCCTGCTCGGCACGCTGAGCAACTGGGGCTGGCACTCCTCGCCCGGCCGCGTCGAGCTGGAGCCGACGATGAGGGAGTACGACTCGCCGCACGGCCGCGCCCGGTACGCCGACCTCGGCGGGATGCTCGACGCGGGGAGCGCCGATGGGCAGAGCCCGGCCGAGGAGTGGCTGCGCAACAACCCGCACCGGCTCGACCTCGGCCGGATCGGGCTGTGGACGGGAAGCGGCGCGCGCTCCGCGGAGGAGCTGTCCGAGGTCGATCAGTCCCTCGACCTCGGCAGCGGCATCGTCTCCAGCGCGTTCCGTCTCGGCGGCCGCGGCTTCGCCGTCCGCACCAGCGCGCATCCCGAGCGGGATGCCATCGGCGTCCGCATCGACGGCGCCGGGCCGTTCGGCCTCCTGCTCGCCTTCCCGGCCGGCTCGGAGGCCTGGGGCAACGCGGCGGACTGGAACCGGCCGGACGCGCACACCAGCACCGCCGAACGCACCGCGACCGGCTGGCGCATCGTCCGCCGGCTCGACGACACGGTGTACTCCGTCGTCGTCACCGCGCCGGGGTCACGGCTCGAAGCGCTCGGCGCGCACCGGTTCGTCGTGCGCCCGTCCGGGGAGCCGGCGGAGTGGGACGCGACGATCGAGTTCCTGCCCGGCGACACCCGCGTGGAGCTGCACGGGCTGGAGGCCGACCGGGTCGCCGCCGCCTCCGCGGCGCACTGGTCGCGCTTCTGGGAGGAGGGCGGCGCGCTCGATCTCGCGGACAGCGACGACCCCCGCGCCGGCGAGCTCGAACGGCGCGTCGTGCTCTCGCACTATCTGAGCGCGCTCAGCGCGGGCAGCCTCCCGCCCGCCGAAACCGGGCTGATGCTCAACTCGTGGCGCGGCAAGTTCCACCTGGAGATGCACTGGTGGCATCACGGCTGGCTCGCCCCCTGGGGTCGGCCGGAGCTGCTCGAACGGTCGCTCGCTTGGTACCAGGGCGTCGCCGACCGGGGCCGGGCCACCGCGCGGGGCCAGCATCTTCCCGGCGTGCGCTGGCCGAAGCAGGTCGGGCCGGACGGCATCGAGGCGCCGAGCCCGATCGGGCCTTTCCTGATCTGGCAGCAGCCCCACCCCATCCACCTCGCAGAACTCCTCCGGCGCGCCCGTCCGGGCCGGGCCACCCTCGAACGGTGGGAGCCCCTCGTCAGAGAGACGGCCGAGTTCATGGCAGCCTACGCGGCAGCCGGCCCCGCAGGCTTCGAGCTCGGGCCTCCGCTCGTCCCCGCGCAGGAGTCGTACGCGGACACGCGCGCGAGGGCGAAGAATCCGACCTTCGAGCTCGCCTACTGGTCGTGGGCGCTGGAGGTCGCAGTCCGTTGGCTGGAGCGGCTCGGCCGCCCGGTCCCCGCGCGGTGGCGCGAGGTCGCCGCAGGTCTTGCGCCGTTGCCGGTGCGCGAGGGTCGGTACGTCGCCCTCGGCACGCCCCCGTTCCTGGAACGCACCGACCACCCGAGCATGCTCGCCGCGCTGGGCGTCGTGCCCCCGACGTCACTGGTCGACCCCGCGACGATGCGCCGGACGCTCGAGGACGTGCTCGGGGACTGGCGCTGGGAGACGGCGTGGGGCTGGGACTTCCCGATGGCTGCGATGACCGCCGCCCGGCTCGGCCTGCCAGAGGTCGCGGTCGACTGCCTCCTGCTCGACCAGCCCAAGAACACCTACCTGGCGAACGGCCACAACCGGCAGGACGACTCGCTGCCGATCTACCTGCCCGGCAACGGCGGCCTGCTGCTCGCGACCGGGCTGCTCGCGGCGGGCTCCGACACCAGCGCCGCCGTCGGGTTCGGCCCGGGCTGGCGCGTGCGCCACGAGGGGATCGCGCCGCTGCCCTGATCGAGGGAACGGCCTGGCAGGACACCCCACCTCGCGGCGCGGGCAGGCGGCGTGTCCTGCCAGGTCGGTCGGAGGGGCTCCGTCAGCGCAGGTGCTCGCGGATGGTGTCGACCAGCGGGCCGCGCTGCACGGCGTTCCCGAACCGGAAGGCGCGGGCGAGCTCCCGCGCGCGTTCCGGGTCGACGCCGCGGAAGCGGTCGGCGAACCGCTCCGCGAGCGGCTCGGCCAGCAGGATGTGCCGCACCAGCACGGCGATGTGCGGCTGGCGTCCCCACGGGTACGGCGCGTAGCCGGGGAACTCGCGGTCGAACACCGCGTCGACCGGGTCGAGCACGTCGCGCACCCCCGCGTCAGAGCCACCCCACGAGTCCACGCCGAGACGCGCCTTCGTCTCCAGCTCCGGACGGACCAGCTCCAGGTAGGCGCTGTCCTCCGCCGCGCTGACCAGACCCTGGAGCCCGATGTCCTTGTACGTCCACAGCGCCCAGCTCGCCCCGTGGTCGCGGTAGATCTCGAGCTGGTCGCGCAGCAGCCGCAGGCGCCACGGCTCGGTCGTGGCACGCGACGGGTACACCGGACCGAACTCCCCGATCCAGATCGGCGTGCCGGTGCGGCGCATGTACTCCGTGCGGCGCAGGAACGTCTGCTCGACCACGCCGCGGTCGAAGTACTCGCCGCGGGTGACTCCCGGGTACTCCGACGCGCTCGTGATTCCGGGGAGCGCGTAGTCGTGTGCGGTGTAGACCGCGTTCGGCAGCGGCTCGGACCGGAGGTCGAACAGCGAGAAATCGGTGGAGTACTTATTGCCGTCGAGAAACAGCACATGGCGGCGGTCGATGGCGCGGATCGCGCGCTCCAGCCGCTCGTAGAACGGCAGCAGCACCTCCCCGCTCGGGTCGGACGGCTCGTTGATGGGGTTGTAGCCGGCGACCTCCGGGCGGTCCTTGAAGCGGTCGGCGAGCGCCTCCCACAGGTTGACCACGCGATCCTGGAAGTGCGGGTGGTTCCAGAACTCTGCGATATGGGTCGGGTTGTCGCTGTGCCAGTGCTGGTTCTGCCTGCCAGGCAGTGCGTGCAGGTCGAGGATGGAGCGGATGCCGTGCCGGGCGAGCAGCGAGACCACCCGGTCGAGCCGGCGGAAGCCCTCCTCCTTCAGCACGAACGGCCGCGCGTCGTCCTCGAAGTGCCGGTAGTTGAACGGGATGCGCACGCTGTCGATGCCGACCTCGGCGAGGAACACGGCATCCTCGTCCGCGAAGAAGCCGTCGAGGTACTCGTCGAAGAACGCCTCGTACGCCTCGGCTCCCATCCGGTCGAGCATCAGGCGGCGGATGCGCTCCTCGTTGCCCGGGTAGCCGCTGATGAAGTTCTCCATGTTCATCCAGCCGCCGAGGCCGACGCCGGCGAGGCGCACGACGCGGTCGTGCTCGTCCACGAGGTCGGCGCCGCGGACGCGGAGGAAGGTGAGGTCTGTCATGGCGGTGCTCCGTTCCGGCATCGTCGGGTGGGCTGGTGGCGTCGGGCGGTCTGCCGGCGTTGCGCGGTCTCTCGGCGTCGGGCTCACGCGAACGGGAGCGCCTCCGGCCGGGCGAGCCCGCGTACGACGCGCGACGGCCACGCGGGGTCGGTGGTCAGGATCTCCGGGAGGCCGTCGCCGACGAGCACGGTGTCCTCGGCCTTAGCGCGCGGTGCGCTGGGATTCCAGGCGAAGGCCTGGCCCCGGACCACGCGGTCGCGGGCCGTCGGCGTCGCCCGGGGGTCGCGTCCCGCATAGCCGGTCGGGCCGCCCTGGTGGTGGCGCAGCCACTCGTCCGCGTCGAAGTCGTGCTCGAGGTAGGAGGCCGCGATGTCCGCGAGCACGTCGGCGAGCGACCGCCCGGGCCGGGTCGCGGCGAAGGCGTCGGCCTCCACCTGGAGCAGCCGCGCGCCGACTCCCTCGGAGTCCGGTTCGGCGCCGATCCAGCGGGTGAGGTTCACGATCAGCCCCTGCCGGCGTGCACCCACGACGAGCATCGCGCGCCGCCCGAGTCGCGCCCGGGTCGGCAGGGGGTGGCGGAGGTCGAGGCGGCCCTCGCCGGCGACGAGCAGCACGATCGGCTCGGCGCCGAGCCCGATCAGCTCGTGCGACAACGCGGCGGCCAGCGCCTGCTCGGTGTCGCCGGGCCGGACAGTCCGGGCGACGCGCGTGACCGCAGCGGCGGTCTCGGCGCCCAGCCGACGGTAGCGGTCCGCCTCGACCGGGAGCAGGCGGGCGCGGATGGCCCGCAGCTCCGCGCTCGCGTCGGTCTCGTGCAGCGTCCCTGCGTCGAGCGCCGCCGCACCGGCGCTGCCGACGCCAGGAAGCGGCGCGAACCACGGATGGTCGACCACCGTCGCGGTGTGCGCGTCCGGGAGCTCCTCCCCGACCAACCGGTCGCGTTCGTTGGAGAAGATGTGGAGTGTCAGCGCATCCTCCGCGACCACCGCGCTGAGCACCGGGTCGCCGTTGGTCGGAACCGTGACCCGGGCGCCTCCCAGCAGCCAGGCCAGGCTCTCGCGCGACGACAGGGCGATCGCAGAGGCCCCGCGAAGCCGCAGAAGCTCCCGCACGCGCGCGAGCTTCACGTCCAACTCAGTGGCCCGGTCGACCGTGTCAGCCGTCGCCGTCTCGCCGCGTCGCGTCTCCTGTAGCACGGTGCCACCCTATACGAGAAAGCGGTTTCTCGCAGGCGCCCCGCGCGCGGGGAAGGCGTAGCCGAACTGGGCGCCACACGTCATGATCGCGGTCGCCCGAACTCTCTCCGGTGTCGGCGCCATCCCAGTTGGGCGGCGACCGCGGGGCGCTCGGACGGGTTCACGACCGAGCGCCCTGCGACACGACGCGACGCTAGGGGCCCGACCTTTCTACGGGGTGCAGAGTCGCTGCCTGGCCTGACACCTCTGAGCCGTCCACGGCGGCGAACGTCTCGGCGATCCAGTCGGCGATGATCCCCGCGACGTACGGCATGTTGTCGATCGAGATGTGCTCGGTGCCGCCCTCCGGGTCGTCGAAGACGCGCAGCTCGCGGCGCGGGCTGTTCACCGCCTGGTCGTACGTCTCGTGGGCGTAGCGGACCGGGATCTGCCGGTCGCCCGCTCCGTGGGTGATCAGCAACGGCACAGTGATCTGCTCAGCGACACCGTTCAGGTGCATGCCCGCCGTCTTCTGGATGAAGGTCTCCATCGAGTCGACGCCCCACACCCAGAAGACGTGGTCCCAGTAGTGCGGCACCGGGTTCTCGCCCTCGCGGTTGCGGCGCGCTTCCTGCACGGCGGCCCAGTCGTGGTTGGCGCCCCAGGCGACGGCGAGCTTCAGCCGCTTCTCGAAGGCGGCGGCGCGCGGCGCGTAGTAGCCGCCGAGCGACCAGCCGACGATGCCGACGCGGTCCGGGTCGGCGCCCAGCTCGGCGGCGTTCGCCTCGATCCAGTCCACGATCGCGGCCGCCCACACCTCGGTGTCGTGGCGAGCCGTGAGGCCGCGCAGGCGGAGGGCCTCGCCGGAGCCGGGGGTGTCGATCATCAGCGTGGAGATGCCGCGCTCCGCGAGCATCCGCGGGAAGCCGGAGTAGTACATCATCTCCTTGGTCGAGTCGAGGCCGTTCCACTGGATGACCACGGGATGCGGGCCGTCGCCGGGAGCGCGGTAGAAGTAGCCGGGCAGCGACGAGCCCTCGTACGGGACCTCCACGCGGGTCAGCGGGATGCGGCTCAGCTCCACGTGCTTCAGCAGCAGGTCGATCGACTTCTGGTAGGCGGCGTTGCGGCCCTCCCACCGCGGCGACTGCAGGCGCTCGGCCTGGGAGGTGTAGAGCGACGCGCGGTAGTAGGTCTCCCCCGCGCCGATCCGGCGGCCGGCGGCCTCGTCGTCCGCGGCCTTGGCGACCAGTCGGTCGGCGACGGCGGCCCAGGCGGCGTAGAGCTCGGCGGTGCCGGCGTCGTCGCCGTTCTGGGAGGCGAGCAGCACCGGCTTGCACGCGCGGTCCACCTCGTCGATGAAGCCTCCGTTGTTGAGCGTCGCGACGACGGCGAGGCTCCACACGTAGTTGGTCGGGAAGTACATGAACACGGGAGGACTCCTTAGGTCGTCGCGCCGCGCGCGATGCGGTCGGCGAGGTGCTTGGCGCCGGCGGAGGACGCGAAACCGCCGTCTACGGGGAGGTCGACGCCGGTGAGGTAGCCGGCGGCGTCCGAGAGCAGGAACGCGGCGACGCCGGCGACGTCCGCGGTGCTTCCGAGCCGTTCGAGCGGCGTCAGTTCGAGCTGTGCGTCCCGCATCGCCGCCGGGGCAGTGGCGGTCATGCCGGTCTCGATGAAACCGGGATGGATGGTGTTGACCCGGATGCCGCGCGGCCCGTACTCGGCGGCGGCGACCCGGGAGAGGCCGCGCAGCCCCCACTTGGACGCCGTGTACGCGGCGGTGTAGTGGCCGGTCAGCCCGGCGACCGAGCCGACGTTGACGATCGAGGAGCCCGCGCACATGAGCGGCGCGAGCGCGCGCATCCCGAGCATGGGGCCGGTGAGGTTGATCGCGAGCACGCGGTCCCAGTCGGCGCGGTCCGTTGCTGCGATGCCCGCGCGGTGGGTGACGCCGGCGTTGTTGATCAGCCCGCGCAGGGGCGCTCCCGCGAGAGCGACCTCGACGTCCGCGGCGAGCGCCGCCCAGGCGTCCTCGTCGGTCACGTCGAGATGGCGGAACTCGACTCCCTGGGCGAGCGCGTCGTCAGGGTCGACCACGTCGGTCGCGATCACGGTCGCGCCGAGCGACGCCAGCAGACCGGCCTCCGCGGCGCCCTGGCCGCGCGCCGCGCCGGTGACGACGACGGTCGCGCCGGCGATCCCGGCGGTCAGGCCGCCGGCCGACGCAGAGCTCACAGCGCGACCCGGTCTTCCCGGGTTCTGGCGCGCGAGCGCACCCGCGCGGGCGGCAGCTCCGGCGCGCTCACGGGGGCGCCGACCGGGCCGACCAGCTCGCCGATGCCTTCGACGACCATCCGTACCGTGTCACCCTCCGCCAGCGGAGGCGGCGCGAGCTCGCCACGCCGGCCCCACAGCTCGCCGAGGCAGCCGCCGTTGCCGATCGTCCCCGAGCCGAGGACGTCGCCCGGCACCACACGGGAGTTGCGGGAGGCGTACGCGATCAGCTCGGGGAACGGCCAGCCCATGTTCGAGACGAGGTCGTGCCCGATCCGCTCGTCGTTGACGAAGACCTCGGCACGGACGGCGAGGAAGCCGTCGCCGTCCAGGTACGGCTCGAGCTCGTCGGCGGTCACGATCCACGGTCCGAGGCTCGTGCCGAAGTCCTTGCCCTTCACCGGGCCGAGCCGCACCTTCATCTCGCGCGACTGGAGGTCGCGGGCCGACCAGTCGTTCATGACCGTGTAGCCGAAGATCGCCGAAGCGGCGTCCTCCGGGGTCAGGTTCGCGCCGTCCAGCCCGGGGACGCCGCCGATGACGGCCGCGACCTCCAGCTCGAAGTCGAGGCGCGCGGTGACGGGAGGCCGCACGGCCTCGCCGGGTCCCAGCACGGTGTGCGGGTTGGTGAAGTAGAACGTCGGCGCCTGGTACCACTCGGGCACCACCTCGCTCGTGCCGTCGACCGAGGCGCTGACGCCCTCCACGTGCTCCTCGAAGGCGACGAAGTCGCGGATCGCGGCCGGTGCGAGCGGAGCGAGCAGGCGGACGTCGGCGAGCGCAGTGCCGTCCTCGCCGTGCGCGCGGTCGAAGAGACGGTGCGCGTCCGCCAGGCCGCGCGCGAGCACCTCGGAGACGGTCCGGCCGTCGGGGAACGGGACGACCCGGTCGCCGATGACGAACCCCTCGCCGACGGTGCCACCCTGCGCCGTGCTCCACCGGGCGATCCTCATGCCGGCTCCGCCATCCGGTGCGCGATCCCGAAGATGAGGCCGGGTGCGTCGGCCTCCCGGTCGTGGTCGATCTGCCACTGCCCGAGCTGCACCGATGCGTCCACCACGGCCTGGGCGCGGGCGACGCGGCGGGTGTGGAAGGCGTCCCACAGCGCGTCGTCGACGGTGTCGGCGGCGATCAGCAACTCGGTGAGCACGAGCGCGTCCTCCAGCGCCTGCGCCGCTCCCTGCGCGATCGTCGGCGGGCAGCTGTGCGCGGCGTCGCCGATGACGACCGACCGCCCGCGGTTCCACGGCGCGGGGACGACGTGCTGGGTGAACCAGGTGTAGTTGACGTGGGCGCCCGCCTTCAGGTCGGCGCGGATGTCGTTCCAGGGGCCGCCGTAGGCCTGCGACTCCTCCAGCATGATCGTCACCGCCTCCTCGTCGGTGAGCCCGACGCGCTCCTGCGCCGGCTCGACCAGGAACGCGTACATGCTGTCCTCGCCGGTGGGCGTGTAGCCCGCGATGTAGACCGGGCCGCCGTAGTACAGCTCGCTGCGCTCGACGGAGGCCGGGCGCGAGACGAACGACCGCCAGATACCCATGCCGGTCGGCTGCGGCCTGGTCTCGATGCCGATCAGCTCGCGCACGGCCGAGTTGAGGCCGTCCGCGCCGACCAGCAGGTCGTACGTGCCGGCCGGAACGCCGTCGACCTCCAGAGTCACGCCGTCGCCCGTCTCCGAGACGCCGGTGACCTTCGCACCGAAGCGGACCGTCGCACCCGCCGCCTCGGCGTGGTCGAGCAGGATACGCGCGAGGTCGGGTCGGTACATCCCACCGGTCGCCGGGTAGTCCGGGCCGCCGGTCTTCACCTCGGGCAGCTCGGCGACGACCGGGGCGTCCGGCCCGGGGGCCCGGAGCGTGAGGCCCTCGAAGAAGTAGCCCTTCGCCTGCACGTCGTCCCAGACGCCGAGCTCCCCGAACGCGCGCAGTGCGTTGCCCTGCAGGGTGATTCCGGAGCCGAGAGCGCTCAGCTCCGGCTTGGACTCGAAGACGTCGACCTGGACTCCGGCCTGCGCGAGCCGGATGGCGGTGGCCAGACCGGCGACACCGCTTCCGGCGATCGCGACCTTGCTGACGGCGGTCATGGGAGAACCTCTCTGTTCTGCGGGTGCGTGCTGCGCGCGGGACTGCTACAGCAGCGCGATGGGGTTGATCGGCGACCCGACGGCCGCCGTGATCGGCAGCGGCGGCGCCGAGAGGAGGAAATCGTATCTCCCGAGCCGCCGGCATTCGGTCGCCAGCTCCTCCAGGTCCCACATCTCGCCGATGGTGAGGCCGAGGTTCGGGATGACGACCTGGTGCAGCGGCTGGAAGGCGGGCACGTCGAACTCGTTCGGCCGCACCTCGAATCCCCAGGTGTCGGTGGCGATGGCGGCGATCTCGGTGTCGTGCAGCCAGCCGGCGGTGGTCAGCGAGAGCCCGGGGGCCGGGCCGCCCGCGTACTCGCCCCAGCCGTCGCGCCGGACGCGTGCGAGCTGGCCGGTGCGGACCAGGACGATGTCGCCGGTGCCGACGCTGCTCGTCGCACCCTGAGCCTCCACGCACGAGCGGAGGTCGTCGGCGGTGATCGCGTAGCCGTCCTCCAGCTCCCCGGTCTGCGGACGGAGGTGCCGCCCGAGGTCGAGCAGCACGCCCCGGGAGACGATGACCGACGCGGCGTGCTCGATCCCGGTCACCAGGTCGCCGTCGCTCGTCACGACATCGCCCGCGCGTCGGCCGTTCCAGGCGTAGCCGTGGTCGAAGATGTGGCCGAGGCCGTCCCACTGCGTGGAGCACTGCAGCGGCATCGCGATCACGTCGTCCGCGCCGCCGAGGCCGTGCGGGAAGCCCTGGTTGCCGCGCTCGGCGTCCGTGCCGGTGTCCAGCATCGTGTGCACCGGGTTCGTGCGTCGGCGCCAGCCCTTCTGGGGACCGTTCATGTCGAAGGACTGCGACAGCGACACCGCGACGCCCTCGCGGACGAGGGCGGCCGCCCTCGTCCGCGCGGACTCGTCGATGAAGTTGAGCGTGCCCAGCACGTCGTCCTCGCCCCAGCGTCCCCAGTTGCGGTAGGCCTCGGCCCGGGAGGCGATCTCCGCTTCCGGGTCGAGCCGGTCCAGGTCCGCCGGATGCTCGCTCGGCTGCGTCATGGTCAGCCGCGGCCCTGGACGGCGTACGGGTTGAGCAGCGCCTCCTTGATCTCGTCCGGCACGCCCTCCTCGGTCGCGCTCGGGCCGTCCGCGGGCGGGAAGGACTCCGTCATCGACATCGGCATGGCGCCGTTGCGGTAGAAGTTGCTCGACCCGAGCGACGGCTTCCAGGTGTTGGGCTGCCAGTCCGGCACGTAGTTGCGGTAGCCGCCGGTGTTCAGCTCGATGCGGAGGCTGGACGGCTCGCGGTAGTAGAGGAAGGTCTGCTCGCCGATGCCGTGGATGGAGGGACCGTACTCGATCGGGACGCCGTTCTCCATCAGGGTGTCCGCCGCGATCAGCAGTTCCTCGTAGGTGTCGACCCAGAACGCGTAGTGGTTGACGCGGCCCGCTGCGGTGGAGCCGTCGAGGACGACCCCGAGGTCGTGCGACTTCTCGTTGGTGGTGAGCACGGAGAAGATCGAGATCGGCGCCTCGTCGAGGACGGTGCGGGCCATGATTCGGAAGCCGAGCACGTCGTTGTACCACTGCGCGAACGCGTCCACGTCGCTGGTCGCGATGGTCACGTGGTCGAGCTGGCGCGGGGCACCGGCGACCTTGCTGCGCTTCTGCGGGCGGTCCGGGTAGATCGACGCGACGTGGCCCGGCGCCTGGTGGCGGGTGACGTCCCAGTGCAGGGTCATCGAGTGACCCCACGGGCCGGTGAAACGGTAGGCCCGGCCGATCGCGTGGAGGTCGTCGATCCACTCGCCCTGGACGCCGGCGGCCTCCAGGCGGGCGGCGGCCTCCTCGAGCGCCTCCGCGCTGGAGGTGCGCCAGGCCATCGTCACGAGGGACGGCTGCGGGCCCGGCGAGACCACGAGAGAGTACGCGTAGTAGTCGCCCCAGCAGCGGAGATACACCGACCCGTCGATGCGGTCGACCACGGTGAGCCCGACGTGTTCCTCGTAGAACTTCACGGACGCCTCGACATCCGGGGACGTGATCTCCACATACGACAGGTGGGAGAGAAGCTTGATCATCCTTGATCCTTTCCAGACAGGGCGAATGTGATTGCCCGGTCTCTACTATCGAGATCGCGCCAGGATCAGGGAACCGCGTATCGGCTATGCCGGGAATCGATGAGACTGATTTCCTAGGTCCGCATCGCTCGATCTTCGGTCGTTGTGCGACGCAAGCTGGCTTTCTGGAGGGCTCAAGTAGTGTCTCGTTCTACCCGTTACCGGCTGAGCTTGTGTCAGAATCAAGCATGGCTAGGGATTCCGCACTCCGATTCGGCGCGCAGACCGACGAGGTCATGAGCCTGCTGCGCGTGGTGAACCTCGTCCGCACCGGGGAGGCCGACACCCGCCCCGAGATCGGCCGGCTGACCGGACTCGGCCGCGGGGTCGTGGCCCAGCGGGTCGATGCCGCGATCGAGATGGGCTTCCTGGAGGACGGCGACTACGGCCCGTCGTCCGGCGGTCGGGCCCCGCGCACCCTCCGCTTCCGCTCCGACCAGGGCACCGTCGTGATCTGCGCGCTCGGCGCCCTCCACATCCGGGTCGGCCTGGCCTCCCTCGATGGCGAGGTGCAGGCCGAGGCGCACTGCGCCTGGGACATCGGCCGCGGCCCCGCGGAGACCATCGACCGCGCGCTCGAGATGATCGACGAGCTCCTGGCGGCGCAGGAGCCGCGACCGATCTGGGCGGTGGCGGTCGGCGTGCCGGGCCCCGTCGACTTCGAGACCGGTTCCCCGGTCGCGCCGCCCATCATGCCGGGGTGGAACGGCTTCGACGTGCGCCGCCGGTTCGAGCAGCGCTTCGAGGCGCCGGTGTGGGTCGACAACGACGTGAACCTGCTGGCCTTGACGGAGCGCAGCCACCGCCGCGACGACAACGTGGACCTGATCTACTGCAAGGTCGGCAGCGGCATCGGCGCCGGCCTGGTCTCCCACGGCCGCATCCACCGCGGCGCGAACGGGGCGGCCGGCGACATCGGCCACGTCCGGGTGCGCGACTCCACGGCGGTGTGCCGCTGCGGCAAGGTCGGCTGCCTGGAGGCGGAGGCCTCGGGCTGGGCGATCATGCGCGACGCGCAGCTCGCGCTCGACGAGGGGGCGGGCGGCATCCTCGCCGGGTTGGTCGAGCGGGGCGAGACGATCACCCCGGAGGCGGTGTCGATCGCCGCGCAGGACGGCGACGCGCTCGCGATCTCCCTGGTTCAGCGCTCGGCCCGCCTCATCGGGGAGTCGATCGCGGCTCTGGTCAACATGTTCAACCCGGGCGTGATCGTCGTGGGCGGTGCGGTGTCGGCGGCGGGCGAGATCTTCCTCGCCGAGGTGCGGCAGCGGGTGTACGAGCTGTCGCTGCCGTTGGCGACGCGGGACCTGTCGATCGTGCGCTCGATCGGGGACGAACGGGAGCCGTTGCGCGGAGGTGCGGAGCTGGCGATCGAGGAGCTGTTCGAGGTGACGTTCCCGCGCTGGTTCGCGGATGGGCGGCCGACGATCGACGGCGTGAAGGGGGTCGCCGCCTGACGGTGGCCTCCTGTTCGAGCGGTGTCAGCCGGTGTCGTCGCGCTCGGCGAGGAATCGGTCCCGCTGCTCGTCGTGCTCCCTGAGCATGGCGTAATACTCGTCGTCCAGCTCGGCGATCTTGCGGCCTGCGTACGCGACATTCTCGTCGGCGGTGTCCGAGACGCGCTGGAGTTCCTGCCGGAATCCGGGGTCGTCGGCCACGCCCTCGCGCGCGCCGAGAGTGTAGAAGCTTTCACGCACCTGGAACATTCTGGAGCGGTAGAGGCCGAGGTATTGGTCGGCCGACTCTATTCTCAGCCGTGCGGTTCTGCGCTCCTGGTCCTGGGCGTCCTCCAGCTCTGCCAGCGATCGATAGGTCACCATGCGATGCTGTTCACCCCTCGGCATAGTCGCTCTGCGACTTCAGCTCGTCGAGGCCGCGCTGCACCGTGTCCGCGACGGCGCCCGCGAGAACGGTGTTGCCGAGGTCCGCAGTGCCGAGGGTGACCCCGATGCCGGTGCTCGCCGGAACCACGATCGCGGACTCGCTGATCTTCACCGCGGCGTTGTTGGCGTGGACGATCGGCGGCATCAGGCTGTCCAGAAGCTGCACCGCTGCGCCGTGGACTTGGGCCTCGATCCAGTCCTGGACCTCTTGGACACCGGTCTGCATCTCCCGGTCGAGGCCGTCGAAAAGCTCCTGCAAGAAGTCTGCGGGATCCATGATGATACTCCTTATCTACCCGCCCAGTCCGAAGGTGAGAGCCCACTGCGCGTCCTGCGCCAGGGTGTTGCGCACTGTTTGGGAGATGCCCTCGCTGAGCTGACCGACCCGCTCGATGTGGCGGTCCACCCGCTCGTCGACGGCCCGCACGGCGTCCTTGTCGACGTTCTGGTGGACGCGCAAGCGGTGCCGATCGATGCAGCGCTCGACGTCGTGGGCGGTGATCGTCGGCAGGAGGGCGGCGGCGTTCTTCGCGTCCAGCAATCCGCCCTCCATCCGCGAGATGATCCGGCCGTTCGCCGACTTGATCTCCCTCAGTGCGGTCGCGGTGCCGCCGATGCTCGCCGCGAGGCCGAAGGCGGCGACGGAGTTGACCGCCACCAGAGCCCCGGACGCGTTCTTCGCCAGCGACTTCATCGCCGCCGGATTGCGCGTGATGCCCGCCAGCCCCAGCAGCAGAGGAGAGACGGCCTCGGCCGTCCCGGGGACGACCGTGTCCACCAGGTTCCCGAGGATGTCCTCGAGGGGGCGACCTTTGGCCCCTGCTCCCTCAATCGAACCATGCGGATCCAACGTGAAGGCTCCGTCCTTTCCGATGTTGTGATAGTCCAATTCGTGGCGGCCCTGCGTGTCGGTCACGAAATCGGCAGCGCCCGTGCGGTGGGCGTAGAGGTTGCCGATCACGTCCCACTCGTTCACGTAGTTGTGAAGCCGCTGGCGGCCCGCGTTCCTGTCGGCCTCCAGCCGCTCCTTCGCCTCCGGCGACAACCACTCCCACGGGTCCGGCCCGTTGAACGTCGTCGCGTCCCAGCCGTGCTCCGCGGCCACGAGCAGGGCGAGGAAGCCGCCCAGCGAATGCCCGACGGTCGAAATGGACGAGCCGGGATGCGCCTCCCTCACCCGATCCGCGAACCGCTGAGCATCGACGACCTGACTCAGCGGACCCTGCGTGCCGCCGACGATCGTCATGACATCCTCGACGAGGTCGGCCCGGTGATTCGGATTCGTGCCCGCGTACGACACCACGATGTGGGAGAGGTCAGGGATACCGTCAACGAGCGGCGCGACCGCTATGGCCTGGAAGCCGTTGGCGGGGTGGTTCTGTGTGTCGATCACTCGATAATCCTGCTCGCGCCCTTCGGGGCCGACAGTGAATTCTTCGCCCTTGGCCAGCGGAGGGTCTTGCACCAACCGGTCCACCTTGTATGCCTCGTTCGCAAGGCCCATGTGCTCCTCGGCGGTCGTCACTGGATGACCTCCGAGGTTCCGTCGCTGTAGGTCACCGTCAGCGGGAGGTGCGGAGCAGGTGTCGGTGCTTCGGGCGGTATGCCGGTACCTCCGACCCAACTCACACCGCTGTCCGGCCCGATGATGACGTAATAGTCGTTGCCCTCGATTGTTGCGATCGCATTGACGCTCCACGCCGCCCCGAGCCCAGGCCGCTCGCCGTCACGGGTGAACCGGACCTTCTCGACGTTCGGTCGGTACCTGTCGCGGAAGTAGAGCGCGGATGCTCGCTGCTGTTCTTTGACTGGGGGGTCTGGTGTCATGAGGCGATCTCCTATCAATGAACAGGCCGTTAGGCCAACGATCAGGGGGCTGCGAGCAGCACGGCGCTCACAGCTCGAACTACCCGCATGCGCGCCCCCTCCCGCGTCGTCCGTCGAAGAACCTCATGAGCAGACGCATCGTTCTACTCAACCGGACGCCGGCGAGGGGAAGAGCGCGATGCGGTCGCGGGCCACGCATTCGGTTGGCGGGCATCGGCGATCGTTTCGCACCCGCCGTCCCTGTCAATCAGCGGCAGCGGGAGTGCGCAGGAGGCTCCGGCACTCCGGTGGCTCAGACGAGCGTCGGCCTGGTGTGCGGCTGAATGATCACCTGATCATTCACGCCCTCAAAAGCAGGCGCTCCTACCCCTCCCCGCCGTAGTACGGCCACGGCAGGAACCGCCGCTCCCCGCGGCGATCCGGCCCGCTCAGCGCGACCTCCCCCGTCGCCGCCCACTCCACGCCGCGCGGGAACATCCGGATGAACTCGATGCGGCGAAAAGTGTCGATGTCGTGGCCGATCGTGATCGTGAAGGAGCGGCCGGCGCCGTACTGGTTGATCCAGGCGATCGGCTGGTCGGTGTTGATGCCGGGGAGGGCGGCGATGCCCTCGGGCGGGATCGCAACCGGGTAGTGCGACATCGGCCAGACCGGGGCGTTCTCGTAGGACTCCAGGTCGTCGTACGTGGTGAGCAGCACCTGGGCGCCGTCGAGGAGCTCCACGCCGGTGAGGATGTCGTCGCCGGTGACCGTCCAGCGCGGGCTGATCCCGTCGGTGATGGCGTGGCGCGGCTCGACCGTGTCCAGCTGCGCCTCGCCCCACGGTCGCGGGCGGAGGCCGCCGGCGACCGTCAGGCGCGATCCACGCATCGTGTTGTACTCGTCGGGGTAGCCCCAGTCGTCCTCCTGCGCGGCCGAGCCGTGGAACCAGACGATGCCCTTGCCGTCGTCCCGGAGGAACTTCAGCAGCGCCGCATCCGTCTCCGGTCCGAAGCCGACCGCCTTCTCGTGGTAGCCGTCGCGGCCCTCGAAGACGACGATCACCACGTCGTACTTGTCGATGATCCCGGCGCCGAGCCCGCGCGGGTCCTCCACCACCCGGACGCGGAAGCGGCCGGTGTCCTCCAGCAGGGTCGTGATCCACTGGTTGTGGAGGCGGAAGCTGCGGTGCTCGTTGTCATGCTCGCGGGTCATGTGGCCCGAGAGGATGAGCGCGCTGAGCATCGGAGGGACGTCGGGCACCGTGGTCAGTCCGCTTTCGTCGAGAACGCGGCGTCGAAGGCCGCGTCGGGCGGGGTGATCGCATTGAGCTCGCGCACGAACGCGATGGCCTCCGGCGCTCCTTGCAGGCGGTCCATCCCGGCGTCCTCCCACTCGACCGACGTCGGGCCGGTGTAGCCGATGAAATTGAGGGCGCGGAAGATCGGCTCCCACGGCACCTCGCCGTGGGCGGTGGACACGAAAGTCCAGCCGCGGCGCGGGTTGGCCCAGGGCAGGTGCGAGCCGAGGACGCCGTTGCGGCCGTCGAGGTTCGTGACCGACTCCTTGACGTGCACGTGGAAGATGTGGTAGGCGAAGTCGAGCACGAACGCCACCGGGTCCAGCTGCTGCCACATGAAGTGCGACGGGTCGAAGTTGATCCCGAAGCTCTTCCGGTGACCGATCGCCTCCAGCGTCGCCTTCGCGGTCCAGTAGTCGTAGGCGATCTCGGAGGGGTGCACCTCCAGGGCGAACCGCACCCCCACCTCCTCGAACACGTCGAGGATGGGGTGGAAGCGGTCGGCGAAGTCCCGGTAGCCCGCGGCGATCCACTCGTCCGAGGCGGGCGGGAACATCGCGACTGCCTTCCAGATCGAAGAGCCGGTGAACCCGGTCACGGTCTTCACGCCGAGCGCGGCGGCCATCCGGGCGGTGAGCTTCAGCTCCTCGGCCGCGCGCTGCCGCACGCCCTCGGGGTCGCCGTCGCCCCACACCCGGTCGTTCAGGATGTCGCGGTGGCGCTCGTCGATCGGGTCGTCGCAGACGGCCTGGCCGGCGAGGTGGTTGGAGATCGTCCACACCGTCAGTCCGTTGCGCTCCAGGATGTCGCGGCGGGACTGCACGTAGGCGTCGTCGTCCCAGCGGGACACGTCCAGGTGGTCGCCCCAGCAGGCGATCTCCAGTCCGTCGTAGCCCCACTCGCCGGCGAGCCGGGCCACGTCCTCGAACGGGAGGTCGGCCCACTGGCCGGTGAACAGGGTGATCGGTCGGGTCATCGTCGTCTCCTCTACACGTTCGCCGGGACCGCGGCCTCGACAGCGACCCAGGCGGAGTCCTTCGCCGCGCTCTCCTCGACTGCTGCGAGGACGCGCTGCACGGCGAGGCCGTCCGCGAAGCTCGGGTCGAGCTCCGTGCCGTGCGCGATGGCGGTCACGAAGTCGACGACCTGGTGCGAGAAGCCGTGCTCGTAGCCGAGCATATGCCCGGGCGGCCACCACGCCGACACATACGGATGCTCGGGCTCGGTGACCAGGATGGTCGTGAACCCCTGCAGCTCGGCCGGTGCCGTTCGGTCGTAGTGCCGAAGCTCGTTGAGCCGCTCCACGTCGAACGCGAGCGCGCCGTCCGTGCCGGAGACCTCGATGGTGAGCGCGTTCTTGCGGCCGGTCGCGAAGCGGGTGGCCTCGAACGACACGAGCGCGCCTCCGTCGAGCCTGCCGGTGAAGATCGCCGCATCGTCCACGGTCACGTCCCCGAGTTCGCCCGTGGCGCTCCCGGTGAAGCCCGACCGTTCACCCAGCACCGGGCGCTTCCGGACGATCGTCTCCACGGTCCCGGACACACGCGTCACGCGCTCCCCGGTCACGAACTGCGTCAGGTCCACGATGTGCGCACCGATATCGCCGAGCGCGCCCGAGCCCGCGTGCTCCTTCCGAAGCCGCCAGCCGAGCGGGACGGAGGGGTCGACCAGCCAGTCCTGGCGGTAGGCGGCCCGGATCTGCTGCACCCGACCGATGGTGCCGCGCGCGATGAGATCCTGCAGCAGCGAGACCGCGGGCACGCGGCGGTAGGTGAAACCGACCATCGCGCGCACGCCGCGCTCGGCCGCGCGCTCGGCGGAGGCGGCCATCGCCTCGGCCTCCTCGACGCTGTTCGCGAGGGGCTTCTCGCAGAGGACGTGCTTGCCGGCGTCGAGGGCGGCGATCGCGATCTCGGCGTGCGAGTCGCCCGGCGTCACGATGTCGACCAGGTCGATGTCGTCGCGCGCGATCACCTCGCGCCAGTCGGTCGCGTGCTCGGCCCAGCCCCACTTGGCCGCGGCCTTCGCCACGGCCTGCTCGTTGCGGCCGACGACCACGGCGAGCTCGACGTCCTCCGGGAGGTCGAACACCCGCGGCGCCTGCCGCCAGCCGACCGAGTGCGCGGCCCCCATGAAGCCGTAGCCGATCATGGCCACCCGCAGGCTCATGCGAGCACCAGCTCGCGCTCGACGGGCACCCGGTTGGTGACGTAGCGGCCCGGGCCGCCGTCGACGCCCGGCATGATCTGCATGTAGAGCAGGCGCATCGTGAGCACGACCTCCACGGTGAGCTTCTCGCCCACCGCAGGCGCGTGGCCCAGCGGGATCACGACGTCCGGCCGGTCGGCGACGAACCAGAGCGTTTCGGACTGCTCCGGCAGCTCCTCGACGCGGTAGCTGCGGCCGTTCAGCTCGAAGCGGAGGTCCTCGCGCGGGATCTCGACGCCGTTCACGGTGGCCGCGACGTCGTCGACCGCGGACAGCCACAGGCTGCGGTACCAGGGGATCTGCACCGAGACGGCGATCCCGTCGTCGGTGCGCCGGACGTCCTTGTCGGAGAACAGGGAGTTGTGAGTGGCCATCGGGTCCTCCTATTTGAACGTGTCGGCGAATGTGTCGTGCGGCGCCGGGGGCTCCGGCTCCAGCTTCTGCACGGTCGACGGACTGTACGGGTGGTTCTCGCTGGGCACCGGCTCGTCCGCCGGCGGCATGAAGACCGGCTTGCCGTCGTCGCCGAAGTACATCAGGTCGAGGTCGAAGGCGGCCTGGTTCTTCTCGCCGAAGCTCACCCAGTTCTCCTCGAACGGCGCGCGGGCGAGCTCGTAGCAGCGGAACTTCCAGATCCTCCACTCGCCGTCCTGGCGCAGGAAGTCGATCGCGTACTTGCACCACACCCAGTGCGCCCAGACCTTCTTGCCCTGCACCTCGCCGGGCGAGTACATGAAATCGGGGCTGCCCTTGGCGACCTCCGGGTCGGTCAGGCCCGACTCGGTGCCGGCCATGATCCAGACGCCCTTGGCGGTCCGACCGTCGCCCGCGACCTCGATCACGGGCGTGGTCGTGGCGTGCAGGATGAGCTTGCCCTCCGGTGATGGACGGCCCCGGTGGTAGCGCGTGACGCTCTCCCAGGTCGTGTACTGCCCGGCGTTGGTGTACCGGGCGCGGATGCCCTCCGTGCCGTCCTTCACCCAGAGCGGGATGATCCGCTCGTCCTGGAAGGCGTTGTGCAGGTGCATGTAGCGGTTGAACAGGTTCTCGATCTCGCCGCGGTCGGCGGCGCGGCGGGCGAGGCCCTGAGCGGCCGCGACCTCCTCGCGCAGGCGCGCGACCTCGGCGACGAGCTCGGACAGGGTCGCCTCGGCGACGGTCTCTGACATGGCCGTGAGCTCCTTCGGTCAGGCCGGGACGCCGGCGACGGCGTCCTCGATGGTGCGCCGCATGAGCGCGTGCTGCTTCTTCACGAGGTCGATCGGGTCGGCCTCGCCGAGGTCCTGGAAGGCGTGGCCCTCCCACTCGCTGGAGAGGTAACCGCGGTAGCCGCCCTGGACGAACTGGCGCACGATGCGCGGGATTTCCATGGCGGGCTCCTGGCCGTCTGCATCGATGTCGTAGAACTTCGCGTGCACGTGGAAGATCTGCGGCATGATGTCCAGCCACTCCTCCGGCGGGACGAGCCCATGCATGTTGAACGCCAGCCGGGTGAACGGGCCGAAGCCGACCGGGTCGACGCCCTCGCCGGCGAGGTAGTCCTCGAACTTCTGGTTGCGCACGTGCATGGGCGTCGGCTCGTGCCAGATCTCGTCCATGACCGCGAAGTGCTTCTCGTCCATCCCCATCTTCGCGAGCTGCGCGAGCAGCGTCGGCGACAGGCTGTGCATGGTCGAGGAGAAGTCCGCGGTGAAGCCGAGGCGGTCGCTGCCGAGCTCTTCGTAGAGTTCCCGGATGCCGAGCACCTTGGGGTCGTTCGGGCCCTGAGGCGCGTGGATCTCGTAGCCCAGCCGCTGGTCGTACTTCTCGGCGAGCGGCAGGAGGCTGCGCAGCAGCTCGCGGCCGGCCGAGCGGATGACCACCCGCTTGAAGCCGAGCGTGTGCGCGGTCTTCAGCTGGCGGGCGAGGAAGTCGTGCTCCTCGTCCGGCGTCATGTCGCGGTCCTTGCGGCGGCCCATGTCGAGATTGGTGCCGACCGCGCTCGGTTCGAGGCCGTACTTCTCCAGCGAGTCGAACCACAGCGTGACGAAGTCGGCGTCGACGTCCGGGTAGGTGCGCAGGAGCTGGGCGATGTTGAACTCGACGCCCGGGCCGATCCCGTTCTCGGCGACCGCGGCGATCAGGGTCTCTGGCGTGTAGAGGCCGGCGGCGAACTCGCTCGTCATCGAGTAGAGCGTGGTGCCCAGCTCGATGCCGGTGCCGGCGATGCCGTCCGCGCTGCTGTCGTCGGTCATGCGCGTGCTCCCTCGGTGCTCGGCAGCCACTGCGTGCTCGGCAGCCATTGGGCGAGCTGAAGGCGCGCCTCTGAGGCGTCGGTCACCATCCGGCTGCCCGCGTCCTGCGCGGCCGAGCGCTGCACGGCCTGCTCGTCGCGGATGATCTCGAACGGCGACTGCCAGTAGTTCCAGTGCCAGCCCTCGTACTCGCTGGAGATCGCGCCGTTGTAGCCGTTCCGCACCAGCAGCGCGATCAGGTCGCGCACCGGCACCGACGGCTCTTCGTGGTTCTCGTCGATTCCGAAGAACTTGCCGTGCACGTGCTTGATCCACGGCATGATCTCCAGCCAGTCGTCCACCCGCGCCGGGCCGAACAGACCGGTGCCGTTGATGCCGAAGTCGATGCCGAGGTCCGGGCGGCCGTTCTGGGCGGCGAGGCCGATGAAGCGGCCGAATCGCTGGCCGTGGTCGGCCTGGTCGGCGGGCGGCCCGGCCTCGTAGAACTCGTTCCACAGGTCGACGACTTTGCCGAGCAGCTCGTCCGTGGCGCCGCGGCGGCGGTAGGCCTCCAGCAGCGACGGCGCGAAGCCGACGGTCGTGGCTCCCCAGTCGGCGGTGAAACCGAGGAAGGGCGACCCGACCTCCTCGTAGCGGTCGCGCAGCGCGAGGATGCGCGGGTGCGACGCGTACTGGTCGGCGTGCACCTCCAGCGCGAGGGTGACGCCGTACTGCTCGGCGATCGGGGCGAGCGCGGCCATCGAGTCGGGGGTGATCGAGATCTGCACGCGCGCGATCGGGAAGCCCAGCTTCGCGGCCGCCTCGATCTGCCGGCGCATGTACTCGATCAGCTCGTCCTGGTTCAGCAGCCGGTCGCGGTGGATGCCGATGTCGGCGTTGATCGCGAGGGAGGTCTGCACCAGCCCGGTCTCGGCGACGAGGTCTCGGAACCAGCCGGCGAAGGCGTCGTCGATGGCCGGGAAGCCGCGGAAGCTGGAGAAGCCGATGATCTCCAGGCCCGGGCCGTAGCCGTCGGCGGCCACCTTGCGGATCAGGCCCTCGAGGTCGTATTCGCGACCGTGGAAGGCGCGCGTGAAACTGTAGAGGGTCACCCCCTGGATCGGCGATCCGAGGGTCGTGGCAGCGTCGCTCATGCCGTCACCGCCTTCATGGTCTTGGTGTCGTGCTCCTCGATGTGGAGCACCTCGTCGTCGCCGATGACGATGTACGGGATGTACACGGTGAGGTCGACGGAGACCTCGTGCTCGCGGCCGTCTGCCGCGACCGGCAGGTCTCCGGAGAGCACCGCCGAGTCGAGCGGGAACCACCACGACTCGGTGTCGTCCTTCATCTCCGCGAAGGTGCGCTCCTGGCCGTTGAGCTCCCAGCGGAGCGTCTCGGCCGGAGCGGGCACGCCGTCGATGGACAGCGAGGCGCCTGCGATGCAGGACGCCGGGAGCGCACGGTACCAGGGGATGCGCACGTCCACCGCGGCACGCGTGCCGGTGGTCCTGAGCGTTCCCTGCTCGATGATGCGATCGGGGATCACGAAGTCCTCCTTGACTACTTATTCCGTGTTTCTACACACTAATGTCGATTTACTGCAAAAGGCAAGAGCCGCCGCCGATTCAGCCGGCCAGCTCCCGAGCGATACGGCGCGCGCCCTTGACCGCCAGCGCCACCGAGGTGAGCGTCGGATTGCACGCCGTCGAGGTCGGGATGACGCCGTTGCCCGCGACGAAGACGCCGGGGGCGTCCCACAGCTCGCTGTCCGGCCCGCACACGCTGCGACCGTCGTCCGTCTCCCCATCCGCACGCTGCCCTGATAGTGCAGCGAGGCGCCGAGCGGCATGGTGAACGGCCGGTCGCCGATCGGGTCGCCGACGGCCGTGGCCAGCGCGACGATCTCGTCCTCCGCGCGCGCGATGTCCGCGCGGTCGCGGTCGGTGAGGCGGTAGTGGATGCGCATGGCCGGCATCCCGTACCAGTCGCGCTCGTCGTCGCTGAACTCCACGCGGTCGTCCCACTGCAGGTCCTTGGCGCAGAACAGGCCGAGGCCGACGATCGAGCCGGGCACGACCGGGTCGTCGTCGGCCAGCGGGATCGGCGACGCGTCCAGCTGCATGACCTGGCCGTGGAACGGGACCGCGTCCGTGTACGGCACCCAGCTCACGCCGCTCTGCTCGCTGATCGAGCCGTCGATCATCTCGTCCGCGCCGAAGCCTCCGGAGGCCTTTCCCCCGCCGTCCGCCGCCGCGACCGTCGCGGCGTCCCGGATGCGGGTGGCGTAGACGATCTGCGTCTGGTCGTTGAGCATCCGGCCGAGCGCTGCCGGGCGGATGCCGCTGGCCCAGAGCACCTGCGGCGTGCGGAGGGCGTCCGCGGCGACCACGACGAAACGCGCCCGCACGGTGTGCGGCTCGCCGGTGCGGCGGTCGCGGACTTCGACCCCCGCGGCCCGGCCGTCCTCCAGGAGCACCCGGGTGACGAGCGAGTCGTCGTACAGCGCGAAGCGCTCGTTGGCGCGGGTCGCGTCGCCGAACACCACATCGGACCCCGACCAGACCAGCCGGCCGTCGTCGCGGCGGTGCACGGCGAGCGGCATCCGCTGGACGCGCCGGGCGGCCGGCCTCCCGTCGTCCACGGCCTCCGCGAGGCGCTCGCGGACCAGCGCCGTGAAAGGCGCGCCGTCGAAGGCGTCGGTGGTGACGCCGAGCAACCGGTCGGCCTCGTCCAGGAGGGCGTCCAGGTCGGGCAGGAACGCGATGCGCTCGCTGTCGCCGGGGCGCGGGCAGGCGCCCGTCCAGTGCGCGCCCATGCCGCCGACGTTGCTGGAGAAGGCGACGACGGGCATGCCGTCCTCGCCGGGCTCCTGGAAGCCCTCGTCCAGCAGGTACGTGCCTGGCCGGGCGCGGCGCTGACCGGCGGTGACCGCGCCGGGCGAGTTCACTGTGTCGGCGCCGGCTCCCGGTCCCTCCGAGCGCTCCTGGGCGTCGGCGCGCGCGGCAGCGTCCGCGATGTTCTTGACATGCGCTCCGGGCGGGTCGGAGACGGTCGGGCCGACCTCGAACAGCGCGATCGTCGCGCCGGGCGCCTCCTCGCTGAGGATGCGCGCGTAGGCTGCGCCGGTCGGTCCGCTGCCGACGATCGCGACGTCGACCGCCGCGGGATAGCGGCTCATGCCGCGGCCGCCAGTTCGCGGATGAGCGCGACGGAGGCCGCGGACTCCTGGGTCGGGTAGTACTCGAGCCCGATCGGGCCGTCGTAGCCGGACGCCCGCAGGATGCCCAGTCGCTCCGCCCAGTCGAGGTCGCCGGAGCCCGGCTCGCCGCGGCCGGGGGCGTCGGCGAGCTGCACGTAGGCGATCAGGCCGCCCGCGTTCGCGAGCTCCGTCGCCATGTCCTCGCCCTCCACGGCCGAGTGGTAGATGTCGTAGAGCACGCCGAAGAACGGGGAGTCGACGCCGCGCGCGACGTAGACCGCCTCCGCCGTGCGGTCGAGCAGTGAGCCCGGGTGGTCGACCCGGACGTTGACCGGCTCCAGCGCGAGCGCGATGCCGGACCCGTCGATCTGGGCGATGGCCGTCCGGTAGATCTCGATCAGCTTGTCGAGCTGGACCTGGCGCTTCCAGCCGCCGAAGCCCGTGCCGCTCCCGACGACGATGCGCGGGCAGCCGAGGTCGTGCGCGATGGCGACGCCCTCGTCCAGCTTGCGGTAGAACTCCGAGTGGTCCCACGGCGGGATCATGAACTGGGTGCGCGGCTCGGAGAGCTGGGCGGTGAGCGTCGTGCCGGTCTCCTCGAGCGCGGCCTTGAGCGCCGGGAGGTCCTTGGGCGTCGCGGGGGCGTCGACGCCGGTCGGGCCCCACATCTCCACGGCGGTGAAGCCCGCCGCCGCGGCCGCGCGCACGCGGTCGTGGTAGTCGCCGGCCTCGGTGAAGAGCAGTTCGATGTTGGGTGCGAGCTGGTACATGGTTCTCCTGTTCAGAACATCGGATGGTCGTGGGCGGCATGCGCGGGGACCTGCTGCAGCACGTCCCAGTGCTCGACGATCCGGCCGCTCTCGAATCGGTAGAGGTCCGCGACCGCGGCGTCCGGAGCGCCGGGTCGGGAAGCCTTGACATGCACCATCGCGTGGTCGCCGTCGACGAGGATCCGCTGGATCTCGAAGCGCGCCTCCGGGCTGCCGTCGAACTTCGGCGTCAGCGCCTCGACCGCAGCGGCCGGCCCGTCGGCGATGTTCGGGTTGTGCTGGCGGTAGTCGTCGGCGACCAGGAAGGCGAAAGCCTCGGCCACGCGCTTGCGCGTGTAGAAGAGGTCGCAGAACTGCTCGAAGGCGGCGCGGTGGTCGGTCATGCCGGCTCCTTCCGGGAGGCGAGCGTGACCGGCCCGAGCAGGCCGCTCGGGTCCTGCTGAACGAAGGCGGAGAAGAAGTCGGGCTGGGCCTTGGCCAGCGTGTCGGTGACCTCGACCTCGAGGGTGTTCGTCGCGGCGAGCACACCCTTCGGCACCGCGAAGACATACGGCGGCGCGATCCGGCTGCCCAAGTCCACCCCGTTGAGGCGCACGGTCGCCAACTCGAAGACCGCGCCGAGGTCGAGGGTGTGCGGGAGGCCGGCGGCGGCCGCGTCGAACGTGGCCGTGTAGCGGGCCGTGCCGCTGAACCGCGGCAGCAGGTCGGGGTCGCTCAGCGGGCGCAGGTCGCCGAGGGTCCGCCAGTCGGCGAACCCGGGCTCGCCCGCCGGCGCGAGTGCGACCGACCAGGCCGGCGCGACCTCCACCGTCGCGCCGTGCTCGGCCGACGGCTCGACCGGGAGGCCCTCCCAGGCCGCCGGCGACCCGACCAGAAGAACCGTCGCGGCGCCCGGCGCGAGGTCGAGGTCCACCCGCGCGACACCGCGACCGGTCGTGCTCGGCACCGCGGTCAGGGTCCCGGTGAAGGCGTCGAAGGCGACCACCTCGCCGGCGCGCGGGAGGGTCGCGCCCGTATGCACGGTGTCCCGCACCGACTCGTTGACGAGCATGATCGCGTCGGCGTCGCCCAGGTCTCGACGCAGCACGCGCAGAGACGGCGCGGACCGCTCGAGCCGCACGGCGCGGTCGGTCATCCCGGCCGCAGCGTCGACGAAACGCTTCTGCGACACCTGTCGGAACCGGATCCGTAGCGCGCCGGGATCGCGGCCTCCGGACACCTCCGGCACCGACCCGACGAACACGACCGGGACCCCGGCGTCGTCCAGTCGCAGCAACTCACGTGCGACGTGCTCCGGCAGGAAGGAGCTGCCCGGCACGATCAGCGCGTCGTACGTCTCGCCGCCCAGGGCCAGCTTCGAACCGTCCACCCCCGCGCCGGGGAGCGCATCGGCCGGCACGATGTCGGCGTCGAGCTGGGCCTCCATCAGCAGTCGGAGCGGGTGCTCGGACGCCATCGCGTCGCCGAGCCACTCCGCATCGGCGTGGTAGAGCACGGCGAACGGCGCGACGTGCACGCCGCCCTGCAGCAGGTGGCTGAGCCGGTTCGTGTACGCGCTGAGCAGGTGCTGGTACGGGTACTGCGGGTTCTGTCCCCGCGCGTAGAAGTGCGGCGGGCAGTCCAGGTCGGGGAACGGCGCGGGCGAGAACGCGTGCGGCACGACGTGGGTCACCCCGCGCACCAGGAGGTGGTTCGTGAGCCAGGTGAAGAGCCGGAGCCCGGCGTACCAGCCCGAGGCGCCGATCGTCTCGCACACCGACCTGCCCTGCTTGAGCGGGTCGAGGTGCGCGGCGGACGACGCGAGCTTGGCCAGGCCGAAGTGGAAGAACTCCCCCGCGGCGGCACCGGACAGGTTGCCGAACGGGCCGCGCGAGAAGCCCGGGACGACCTGGCCGCCGATGATGTCGACACCGGCCATGTCCTGTCCGGCCATCGCGCGGAAGTAGTGCCCGGCGCCCGGTCCGAGGCGCGCGTGCGCGCCGTTGTCCTCGATGACGTGGCCGATGTACTCCACGCCGTGGTTGCGGCACCAGTCGCCGAGCCGGCGGCTGAAGTTCTCCGAGTACAGCCGGGAGACGGTGTCCATGTAGGCGTAGCGGACCTCCCGTTCGCGGCCCTGGGCGGGCCACCAGAGCAGCGGGAGGAGCGCGTCGACGCCGGCGCCGAGACGCTCGGAGAGCCGCTCGGCTACCAGGCCGTTCCAGGGCAGCGGGACGGCCTTGCCGAGCGCCGAGCCGAAGTCGAAGGTGTCGGGGTCGTTGTAGAGGCCCGGCTCGTCGCTGAAGAATCCGGCGATCGTGTCGCCGAACTCGGCGGCGTAGCGCGCGTGGATGGCCTCGTACACCGTGTCCACGAGCAACTGCGTGGAGGCGCCGGAGAGGTAGTCGATGTGGCGCGCGTGCCGCTCGCTGCCGCCGCCCCCACCGACAGGAAGAAGACGCGCCACCAGCCGTCGGGGATGTCCCAGTGCAGCACTCCGTCCGCGATCCGGTCGGTCAGGTCGACGGGGTCGCCGATCAGCTCGTCCGAGTCCTCGGCGCGCGGGTAGGCCAGCACGCGGACCAGCTCGCCCGGCTCCTGCGCGGCCTCCGGTCCCCAGAACTTGCGCCGCTCCACGATGAAGGAGGCGCCGCGCGCCGGGCCGACCGCGTCGGTGTGCCGTTCGCTGAGGAAGCGCCGGCGCAGCTCTGCCGGCGCGGACTCCACCGCACCGCCGGCGTGCCCGGTCGGGAAGGTGTCGTCGTCGAAGAACCAGACCTTCATCCCGCGGCGCCGCGCGATCTCCAGCACTGCGTCCACATCGCGCCACCAGCCGTCGCCGAGGAACTCCGGATGCGGCCGGGCCTCCAGGATGACGGCGCCGATCCCGGCGTCGCCGATCCGCTCCATCTCTTCGCGGACGATCTCGACGGGCGCGCCCTTCTGCCAGAACAGCGGCATGATCGCGTTCGGGACGGCGCCGGCGACGGCGTCGCGGAGTCGGTCGAGGGTCATGGCGTGTGCTCCAATCGCAGGGTCCGCCGCTGCTCGGCGTTTCCGTCGCCGACGGTGACCGTGAAATCGCCGGGCTCCAGGACACGTCGCTCGCCGTCGGCCCAGAAGCGCAGGTCGTCGGCATGGATCCGGAAGCCGACCCGGGTGGACTCGCCCGGCTGCAGCGTCACGCGGGTGAAGCCGCGCAGGCGGCGGACGGGCTGCGTCACGGAGGCGACCTCGTCGGTGACGAACAGCATCACGACGTCGTCGCCGGCCCGGTCGCCCGTGTTCCGCACGATGACGCCGGCCTCGATCCCGGCCTCCAGCTCATCGGCGCGCGCGACGTCGTGTGACAGCGCGAAGCCGTGCAGTTCGAAGCTCGTGTAGCTGAGGCCGTGCCCGAAGTCGAAGCGCGGGCCGAGCGGGAGGTCGAGGAACTTCGACGTGTAGTAGTCGTCGGTGTTGTTCGGTCCGGTGAGCTCGGTCATCGGTCCGCCGGCGAGCAGCGCGCCTCCGGTCCGCGGCGGCCGGCCGGTGCGCTCGTGGTCGTAGTGGATGGGCACCTGGCCGACGGCGCGCGGGAACGTCATCGGCACGCGTCCTCCGGGATTCACGCGCCCGGAGAGGGTCGCGGCGATCGCGGCGGGCGCCTCGGAGCCGAGGTGCCAGACGCAGAGGAGCGCGTCGACGCGCTCGACCCAGTCCTCCACGACGAGCGGACGCCCGGTCGCGAGCACGACCACGACACGTGCCCCGGTGTCCGCGAGCGCGTGGATCAGCCGGCGCTGCGCCTCCGGGAGGGCGATGTCCGAGCGGGAACTCGCCTCGCCGGAGAGGCGGCTCGGCTCGCCCACCGCCACGACGACCAGGTCGGCGTCGGCAGCGTGCACCACGGCCTCGGCGAGCGCGGCCTCCGTCGCGTCGAAGAACCCGCAACCGTCCACGACATCCCAGTCGACGCCGGGCAGCTCCGCCGCGAGCGCGTCGGCCAGGGTCTCCCGCACCGGCGACGCGAAGTGCTGCACCCACGCGCCGAGGTGATCGAGGCTGCGGGCGTAGGGTCCGGCGAGCAGGACGCGGCCCGACGCCGGGAGGGGCAGTGCGCCGCCGTTCGTCAGCAGCACGGTGCAGCGCTCCGCGGCCTGCCGCGCGAGCTCGCGATAGCGGTCGGACGCGCTCGTGGGCGCGTCGGCGGCAACGTACGGGTGCTCGAAGAGACCGAGACGCAGCTTGAGGCGGAGCACCCGGCGCACCGCGTCGTCCACCCGCGCGACCGACAGCTCGCCGGGCGCGACGAGTGCCGTGCCGTCGGCATCCACGAGCGGCGACCCGCCCATGACGATGTCGACGCCGGCCTCGATCGCGGCGATCACGGCGCTGCGCTCGTCGGCGACGAGGCCGTGGTTCACGAGCTGGGCGACCCCGTCGGCGTCGCCGACGACCACGCCCTCGAAGCCCCACTCCTCCTTGAGCACGCCCGTCAGCAGTTCCCGGTTGGCGTGCATCGGGACGCCGTTGAGCGCGTTGAAGGCCGCCATCACCGTCGCGGCCCCGGCCTCCACGCCCGTGCGGAACGTCTCGAGGTACGTCTCGCGCAGCCGACGACCGGACACGTCGGTCGTGTTGTAGTCCCGTCCTGCCTCGGCGGCCCCGTACGCGACGAAGTGCTTGAGGCAGGCGGCGAGCGCGTCGCCCGCGGCGAGGTCCCGGCCCTGGTAGCCCGCGACCTTCGCGACGGTGAAGACCGAGGACAGGTAGGGGTCTTCGCCGAAGCCTTCGACCACGCGACCCCAGCGCGGGTCGCGTGTCACGTCGGCCATCGGGGAGAACGTCCAGTTCACTCCGGCCGACCGGGCCTCGGTCGCCGAGACACGGGCGTCGAGCTCGGCGACCGCCGGGTCGAAGCTCGCGGCCTGCGCCAACGGCGTCGGGAAGATCGTGAACTGCCCGTGGATGACGTCGAGCCCGACCAGCAGCGGGATGCCGAGCTCGGTCTCCTCCACTGCGATCCGCTGGGCGGCGTTCGTCTCGGCCGCGCTCGGCGGCCAGAACGTCGAGCCGATGCCGCGCCGGAGCAGCGCCTCCCGCTCGGCGGCGTCGGGGCGCCACACGATCTGAAGCTGCAGGAGCTTCTGCTCCCAGGTCATGCGCTCGATCAGCGCCTCGATTTCGACCGTCACCGTGTCGACCGTCATCGCGCCTCCCCGTCGAGCGGGCGGTACCGGAACCGGCGGAAGACGACCTCCCCGCCGCCCGCGGCGAACAGCGCGGGGCGGAGGCTTTTGAGGTCGTTGATCGTGGCCGAGTGCGCGCCCGAGGTGTCGTAGCGGACCCCGTGCCGCGTCCACTCGTCGCCGGGACGGCGGTGCCAGCCGGTGACGATGTGGTGGTCGTTGCGGAGACGGAACTCGATGACGTCGCCGGGCGACGCCGGCTCGCGCCAGTGCGTGCGGATGCCGCCGGCGTAGCTCGGCAGTGCGACTCCGTCCCAGCCCATCCCGTAGAACAGGCGGTCGTTGAAATAGAGGAGCAGTCCTCCCGTTGCACCGCCGCGCACCTCGAGCTCCACTTCGATCTCGTAGGCGTCGTCCATCGCCCAAGTGGTCAGGGGCGAGCTGTCGGACGGCGAGGCGCCCTTCGCGCGGAGCACGAGGCCGCCGGCGAAGCCGGCCCGGTCCTGCTCGCTCCTGCCGGGGTTGTCGAAGACCCAGCGCTCACCCCAGGCCGGAGCGGCGAAGTCGTCGGAGGGGGCGGGCACGGCGACCGGGCGGGACGCTCCGGCGGGCTTGGCGAGGGGCGCGCCGAGATCGGGCGCACCGGCCACCGGCCAGCCGTCCTCCGTCCAGGCGATGGGCTCCAGCAGCGCCTGCCGGCCGAGCGTGCGGTACGCGTTGGCGTACCCGTGCGACACCATCCACCACGAGCCGTCCGGCGCGTCCAGGATCGTCGCGTGCCCGCGCGACCACCAGGCCTCCTCGGCCGACCAGGTGCGTGCGATCGGGTTGCCCGGCGCGTTCTCCCACGGACCGTGGATGGAGGCCGACCGGGCGACGATCACCATGTGGCCGGTGGCCGGGCCGCCGGTGCCGCCGACCGCGCTGACCAGGTAGAACCAGTCGCCGCGGCGGAACAGCTTCGGGCCCTCCAGCGCGTAGGCCTCGGTGATCCACTCGTCCGGGTACTGCCAGCCGTCGTAGACCTGCTCCAACGGGGTCACGGCGCGCAGGCCGTCCGGGCTCAGCCGGCAGCGGCGGATGCCGTTGACGAAGAGGTAGCGTTCGCCGTCCTCCCCCACCGCGTGCCCGGGGTCGATCGCGCCGGAGACGCCGGTGAACACCGGCTCGCTCCACGGCCCCTCCGGGCTGTCGGCGTGGGTCACCCAGATCTGCGGCTCGGCGATCGCGTCGGACCAGGCGCTCGGGATGAACGGGATGTAGAGGTAGAACCGGCCGTCGTGCTCGATGAAGTCGGGCGCGAACACCGTCGTCATCGGCCGCTCCAGGGCGCACGTCACGAACGTCCAGTTGACCAGGTCTGGCGAGCGCCAGATCGTCAGCCCGGGCGACGCGTCGAACGACGAGTACGTGAGGTAGTACTGCTCGCCGACCCGGAGGACGGCCGGGTCCGGCCGGTCGCCGGGCAGCACGGGGTTGCGGAAGGTCCCGTCCCCGAGGTCGGGGCCGGACCGTGGAGCGTCGGTCATCGTCAGCCCTTGAGCCCGCCGGCGTAGCCCTGGATGAACTTCTTCTGCGCGAAGGCGTAGAACGCGAGGATCGGGATCATCGAGACGATGACGATCGCGAAGATCAGGTTCCACTGCGAGACCAGCGAGCCGACGTAGCTGTACATGACGACCGGGAGGGTCTGCCAGGGGGTGCCGTTCAGGAAGATCAGCGAGGTGAAGAAGTCGTTCCAGACGATCAGCCCGGCGAGGATCGCGACGGTGCCGGTCGCCGGGGACATCAGCGGGAAGACGACCTTGCGGAACACCTGGTACCGGTTCGCGCCGTCGATGACCGCGGCCTCCTCGTACTCCGGTGTCAGGTTGCGGAAGAAGTTCGCGTAGAGGAAGACCGACAGCGGCAGCAGCATCCCGGTGTAGATGAGCACCATCCCCCAGGGGTTGCCGACCAGTCCGACCGTCCGCGCGCCGATGTAGAGCGGCAGCGTGCCGAGCTGCGTGGGCAGGATGATCGCCACGAGGAAGAGGTAGAACGCGCGACGGCTCCACCGGCTCGTCGAGCGGGCGATCCCGTAGGCGGCGACCGAGCCGAGCCCGACGAGCAGGAGGATGCTGCCCGTTGTGATGATCACGCTCGACAGCAGCCCCGCCCAGATGTTCCCGGAGGAGTTCGAGTCGGGCGACAGCAGCTTGACGAAGTTGTCGAACGTCGGGCTGGTCGGCGGCGCGACCGCGGCCGAGCTGAGGATGTCGGGCAGGGTCTTCAGCGACCCGACCAGCAGGATCCAGAACGGCAGCAGCATGATCGCCGCGGCGATCAGCGTGATGATCTCGATCGTGAGGGTCTTCTTGGTGTACCGGAACACGGGTCAGGCCTCCTTGAGGGAGCGATCGCGCGTCAGGTACTGCTGCGCGACGGAGAAGATGAGGATGAGCAGGCTCAGCACGAGCGCGAGCGCCGCTCCGAAGCCGAACTGCTGGTAGGTGAACGCGGTCTGGTAGACCTCCAGCGCGAGCGTCTGGGTCGCCCCGGCCGGCCCGCCGCCGGTGAGGGCGACCACCTGGTCGAACACCCGCAGGCCCTGGATGAGCGTCAGCGTCGTCGCGATCGCGACCGACGGCTGGATCTGCGGGAGGACGACGTACCGGAACCGTTTGAAGGGACCCGCCCCGTCGAGGGCCGCCGCCTCCTCCATCTCGATGGGGACGGTCGCGAGACCCGCCAGGTAGACGACCATGACGAAGCCGATGTTCTGCCAGACCATCACGATCAGCACGCACCAGATCGCCAGCGTCGGGTCGGCGAGCCAGTTCTGCTTGGGGAGGCCGACCGAGGTCATCGCCTGGTTCAGCGGGCCGTTGTAGTCGAAGATGAACTTCCAGATGTACGAGACGGCGATCGGGCTGACCACTACGGGCATGAAGATCAGCGTGCGGAGCACGTACCGCGACTTCAGGGAGCGGTTCAGCGCAAGGGCGAAGAGCAGGCCGAAGACGTTGGTGAGGATCAAGAACCCGAAGGCCAGGAAGAGGGTGTTCCACAGCGACCCGATCAGCTCCGGGGTCTGGAAGATCTTGACGAAGTTCGCCAGTCCCACGAAGTCGAACGGGCCGAGGCCCGACCAGTTCGTGAAGGCGAAGAAGCCGCCTGCGATGGTCGTCGCGTAGATCACGACCAGCATCAGCACGAGGGCGGGGAGCGCCCACCACCAGCTCCCGAGCCGTACGCGGTACGGCTTCCTGCCCGGGACCCGGCGCGGCGCCTGCACCTCGGCCGGGCTCTCGCTCTGGCTCCGGCTCTGCGCCTTCGTCTGCGTCTTGGTCATTCTCCGCACCTCTGACTGCGTCGTCATCGATTCGTTCCTTCCACCCGGATTCGGGCGGCCGACCCTCTCAGGGTCGGCCGCCCGGGTCACCGGATCAACCCCAGTCGGTGTCCAGCTGCTGGAGCACCTGCTTGACGGTCATCTGACCGGTCAGGATGCCCTGCACCCCGTTGCCGAGGTCGGTGTAGATCTTGGCGTTCGGCCACTCGGTGGGCGCGTAGCCGCGGGTGTCGTTCTTGGCGATCTCGTCCTTGATGCCGGCGTACTGCGGCAGCAGCGTGGAGGTCGCGCTCACGTTCACCGGGATGGTGCCGACCGACTTCGAGTAGGCCTCCTGGCCCTTGTCCGAGACGATGTACTTCAGGAAGTCCGACGCGAGGGTCGGGCTCTTCGTCTTGGCGCTCGCCGTGACGCCCTGGTCCGAGCTGAGCGACAGGTAGGTCTTCGTGCCCTTCGGCGCGCCGACCGGGAGGGCGACGAGCTTCACGTGACCGCCCGCGGCCTGCATGATCTGCTGCGCCGCCGCGCTCGGGGCGAAGAAGCCCAGGATCTTGCCGGAGGAGGCGCCGTTGGTCAGAGCGTCGAAGCCGGCGCTGGTCGCGCCGTCCTGGAAGCAGCCGGCGTCGTACATCTTCTTGATCGACTCGAGGGCGGTCGTCCAGCCCTTGGTGCCGGCGAAGGTGACCTTGTTCTTGGCGCGGTCGGCGTTCCAGTTCTTGTTCGGGCCGTAGACCGTGGAGGTGGCGAGGGCGACGGCGAGGATGCCGTTGTTGGCGAAGGTCGATCCGGCCAGGCCGTAGATCGTCTTGCCGGCGGCGCGGGCCTTGCCGCACTGGGCGATGATGTCGTCGAGGCTGGTGGTCGCGTCGATGTTCACGCCGATCGACTTGGCGAGCTCGTCGTTGTAGATCACCCCGTTGAGCTGGGTGCCGAGCGGGACGCCGTACGTCTTGCCGTTGTAGGTCCACAGGCTCTTGGACGCGTCGGGGATCTTGGCGGTGATCCCCGGGTCGGTGAGCGGCAGGACGAGACCGGACTTGGCGAACGGGATCACCGAGTCGGCCTGGCCGGTGCCGCCTTCCGCGTAGAACGTGTCCGGGGCGTTGCCGCCCTGCACGCGGGTCCCCATGGTCGCCGCGTAGCTCTCGGTCGGGAGGTTCTGGGTGGTGACCGTCACGCCCTTGTTCTGGCTCTCGAACGACTTGGCGATGCCGTCGTAGGCCGCCTTGTCCTGGTCGTTCGTCGCGCCGTAGGCGAAGGTGATGGTCTGCGGCTCCTTGCCGGACGACGTCCCCGTGCCGGAGCACCCGGCGAGCAGGAGTCCGGCGGTGACAGGGACGGCGAGCCAGGCGAGCCGAGCAGTGCGGCTCCTGCGTGTGTGCTTCATCGGATTGACCTCTTCTAAGACTTCTTTGTCGGGGAGGCGGCGGCTGCGTCGCCGGCCTCGGGGGCAGTTTCGAGTGTCGCAGCGGTAAAGCAGATAAACAACGGTAGTTCTGCTTATCCCAGACATAAGCTGGGTCGATACGCGATCGAGACACCCGCGGCGGCCCCGCCCGACAGCCTCGAACGCGACGTGGATGCGATGGTCACAGCGCCCCCTTATTGCACCTTTTCAGGTCCTTCCGCTAGGTTGGATTGCGGTAGCGGGGAGTGAAAAAGTCTCCTGCGCGCCGATTCGAGAAGCCCACGCCACGTGCGTGGGTTTCTGCGTTAGCCCGTCGCGTCAGTGATATTTGCCATAATCAAAAGATGCTTCTGGCCTACATCGACGAGATCGGTGAACCCGGAGCGTTCATCGCACGGAACCATCCGCGCTTCAACACCAGCGCTGCCTTCGGCTATGCAGGCTTCATCGTTCCCTCTGATAGTGCTCGGTACTTCGGCGCGATCTTTGATACTGAGAAGCGCCGACTATTCAAAGCCGAGATCGAGGCAGCCGAGCATCCCGGGCGCTGGGAACGCAAGGGATCGAGCATCTTCCGGCCCGACACGAATACACGGTTCCCGCATCAGCTCAGAGTCTTCAACTATTTGGTTCGCCGGATCCGCGAACTAGGCGGTTGCCTGTTCTACTACGCGGACGAGAAACCTCTGGGCACGCCAGCCCAGACGCGCTTGGACGTGGTGGAGCGGGAGACTGTCGCGATGCGAGAATCCCTGAACCGCATCGCCCGGCACGCCGATCATCGAAACATGAACGTGATGGTCATGATCGATCAGATCAACGAGAGACAACGCTCTGAGCGCCTCCCGAAGATGTATGCCCACATCCTCGGCCGGGCATCGGACCATCCAGAAATGACGCGGATCATCGAACCACCGATGCATGTCGACAGCGTCTTGAGCGCAAACATCCAGTTCGCCGATTGGATCGCGGCCTGCGTGGCGCGCGCAATCGATTACCACGTTATTGCGGAGTCGCAGTACGGCTGGGTGGCGGCATCTGACGCGGTGGGCGCTGTGAGGGGGCGTTCACGCACGAATCCAAGCTGCACCTTTGGAATCGGGCGGTCGCGGATCTGAATCACTCGGACGTGTTCCGCAAAGATCGGCCTCTCCATCCGATCGCAACCGGCCAGATTGTTGGTGCTCGTATCGACCCAAACGTGTTTCGGCGGATCAAGGCAGCGGCGGAGCGTAACCATCTGACCGGTCACCGGGCTGGTACTGATTTATAGTGAAATCGCCCGGCTCCGCGTGAGAAAGGATCACATCGTCGTGACCGATTACCCGTTGATGTCGCGGCTCGACCTCAACCTGCTGATCGCGCTGGACGCGCTCCTCACCGAGCGGAGCGTGACCCGCGCGGCCGAGCGGCTCCGGCTCAGCCAGCCCGCGCTCAGCGCCTCGCTCGCGCGGCTGCGCATCCACTTCAACGACCCCATCCTCGCCCGCCGGGGCAACACCTACGAGCTGACCCCGCTGGCCCTGCGGCTGGCCGACCACACCACGATCGCGCTGGAGGCCGCCCGCCGGGTCTTCGAGAGCCAGGCCACCTGGGACCCTGCGGAGTCGGTGCGCGAGTTCTCGATCTTCGGCTCGGACTACGGCTTCACCACCATCGGTCGCGTCGTCTCCGAACTCGCCGCCGCGCAGGCGCCCGGCGTGCACTTCCGGTTCATGCTGCACAACCCGACGGTGGTCGAGGACGCGACGAACCGGCTCCGCTCGGTGGACGGGATGATCCTCCCGCACGGGTTCCTCACCGAGCTGCCCTTCGTCGACCTGTGGCAGGACGACTGGGTCGCGATCGTGGCCGAGGACAACGACGAGGTCGGCGACGCGCTGTCCCGCGAGGAGATGTCGAAGCTCCCCTGGGTGATGAACTACCAGTCCCGATCGGCGTTCACCTCGGCGGAGCGGCAGGTGCAGCAGCTCGGGGTCGAGCCGAACGTGGAGGTCGTGGTCGAGAGCTTCATGGCGATCCCGCACTTCATCGCGGGCACCCGCCGGGTCGGCATCATCCACTCGGCGCTCTTCCCGCTCGCGAAGCGTGCAGCGGCCGTGCGCGCCGTCGGCCTGCCGTTCGAGCCGACCCCGATCGTCAACGCGTTGTGGTGGCACCCCGTGCACAGCCACGACCCGGAGCACACGTGGATGCGGGCGCTGTTCGAGGAGGCCGGCCGCATCGTGGGCGCGGGCGACCACACCTGACGCCGAGGGGCACCGAGCGCCTGCCCTATCTGCGAGTGAACCCTATTCGCATCCGCGGATCATCCGGGTCACCGGCGGACAGGACCAAGTCGGTCGTGAACAGACCGTTCTCCGCGTAGATGAGTTGGCCACAGGTCCTACCGACTGACACTCTCGGATGGTAACCGGAGAAGAATTCCCAAGGGTACTCACCGACCGACGGACAATCGGGCACCCTCGGGTCGTAAGGAAGCGGGTCGCCGGAGATGGTCATCAGCCCCTCCGGTCTGAAATCGAGTTGCGTCACCTGCGGGCCATCGCTCACCCACGTCCCGTACAGGTCCCGCTCTTCGAACTGCACCGGCCGCTGCAACCAGAACCACGCACCCACCAGATAACAGACGAACGCCACGAGCAGCCCCGGGATCACCCACGGTGCCCACAGCATCCACCGCGCCGGCCCGCGGCGCGAGGTCTTCACCGCGTCTTGAGCGTCTGCGTCCACGTGATCTCCTGGGTTATCGGCTGGAACTGACCCTCCGTCTCCTGAAGGTGCTTCATCTTGTCGAAGGGCGGCACATGGTAGGGGCCGAACGGCGCTTTGTCAGTCCACGGGATGCGGGTCGCGGACTCGGGTGTTGTCACGTTCGTCGCCGTGATGGTGACGACGGCGGTACCGTCGGCGTTCAGCTTGGTCAGGTCGTAGGTGTAGTCGAACGAGCCGATGAACGCTTCGGGAAGGTTCCCCTCGATCCCCGCGCTCGCGATCGTGTTGAGATCGCGTGGCAGGTCTTCGCCGCGTGCGTCGTATCGACCTTTCCGCTCCGGGTTGGATTCGCCCAGGGAGGCGGCCACCGGGCCCGCCGCGTTCGCGAAGTTGGCGGCGGCTCTCTGATCCCTCTGGACCTGCGCTTCCGTCGCAGACGTCACCAGTTGGTGCAGGGCGGCGGCATCGCCCGCCGTCTCCGTGCACCTGGCCCTCCACCAGGCCTCGAGGGACTGGCGCCCCACATCGACGATGTGGTCCCCCGTCCCATCAACGGGCGGCAACGAACCCGTGGGAAGCACCTCGTGCAGGCCGGATAGCTTGGAGGCGGCCTGAATGACCGCCTCGGGCGCGATACTTATTTCCACTGCAACTCGAACCTTTCAGCTTCGCGGAGACCGCTCATGTCTCCAACACCAGACTAAAAAGTATCAGCCGTGGAAAGGGACTCCCATAGTCGGGCGGCCCCGGCTGGGGCGGAGGGCTCAGCTCACCAGCGCTCAACGATCCACCCCGCGATGGCGTCGAGGGTGCGGGCCGCGCCGGGATGCGACGGCTCGTTGATGTGGGCGTGGTCGGCGTCGGGCTCGACGTGCAGAGTCACGTCCCGGCCCGCGTTCGCGAGCCGGGCGGCGAACGCCTCGCCGGAGGGCCGGAGTCCGTCCTGCTCGCAGACGACGACGAGCGTCGGCGGGAAGCCGCCGACCGAGCCGAGGCCGGGGAAGGCGTGCGGGTCGTGCAGCCGGGCCTCCGAACCCGCGAAGTTGAGCAAGAGTTGCGCGGTCGGCGACGACGGATCGGGAACGGCGCCGGGATGGCCGCCGTCCGGGTCGAGCGCCGGGTAGACCAGCACCTGTCCGGCGGGCAGCGCCTCCCCCGCATCGCGCAGCCGCGCGACCGCGCCGGCGGTGAGGTTGCCTCCCGCGGAGGCGCCGCCGAGCAGCAGGCTCCCGGGATCGACACCGAGAAGCTCCGCGCTGTTCGCCCGGGCGTACCGCCAGGCGGCGAGCACGTCGTCGGACGGCGCCGGGAAATGCACGTCGCCGAGGCACTTCACGTAGTCGACCGCGAGCACCGGGATGCCTCGGGCCGCGAGCTCCAGCGCCACCCAGTTGGACTCCGGCATGTCGAGGTACCCGCCGATGAAGGCGCCGCCGTGCACCCACACGAGCGCTGCGCCGGCGTGCGGCACGGTGTCGTCGCGGTAGAGGCGCGCGGGCTGGGGGCCGCTCGGAGCCGCCACGACGAGGTCGCGCGTCCCCACGTGGGCGAGGCGCGGGAACCGCCGCTTCAGCGACGCGGTGTCGACGTCCGACCGCGGATCGGCGGGCTCGCCGTGCTCGCGCAGCCAAGCGAGCGCCTCCGTCAGCGGCAGGGCGCGAAGGTCCGGCTCGGTGTCCGTCATGTGCGCGCCCTACCCGGCGGGTTGCAGCGAGCGCATGCTCGCCCGGATCAGGTCGTGCTGTTTGCGGACGAGCAGGAGCGGGTCGACCTCGCCGAGCTCGGCGAACGCGTGGCCCTCCCACTCGCTCGACCAGTAGCCGCGGTAGCCGCCGTCCACGAACACCTTCACCAGCTCCGGGTAGTCGATCGCCGGCTCCTGGCCGTGCTCGTCGATGTCGTAGAACTTGGCGTGCACGTGCAGGATCTGCGGCATGATGTCCGACCACTCGTGCGGGTCGACGTGGCCGTGCATGTTGAAGGCCAGGTGGGCGAACGAGCCCAGCCGTCCCGGGTCGAAGCCACGGGAGTTCAGGTAGCCGATGAACTCCTGCTGGCGGTCGCGCATCGAGGCGTCCGTCGCCCAGATCTCCTGGAGCCGGAGCACCTCCCCGTCACCGAGGCCTGCGCGCCGAACGGCACGCAGCAGCGTCGGCGACATGCTGTGCATCGTGGACGAGAAGTCGGCGACGAAGCCGAGCAGCGGCGAGTCGAGCTCGGCGTAGACGTCACGCACTTTCACGATCTCCGGGGAGTTCGGTCCCATCGGCGCGTGGATCTCGTACGCGAGCTTCAGCTCGAGCTCTTCTGCGACGGGCAGCAGGCGGCGCAGCAGGTCCGGCTTCGCCGACTGGATGCGGACCAGCGGGAAGCCGAGCTTCTTCGCGCCGCGGAACAGCAGCTCGCTGAATTCGAACTCCTCGTCGGGCGTCATGTCCCTGTCGCGCCGGCGGCCCATGTCGAGGTTCGCCCCGAACGAGCTGGCGTCGAAGCCGTGCCGGTCGAAGGCGTCCCGCCAGGTGGCGACGAACGCGTCGGACACCACCGGGTAGGTCGGCAGCGCCTGGGACGCGACGATCTCGATGCCGGGGCCGATCCCGAGCTCCGCCACCCGGTCGAGCAGGCCGTCGAAGTCGAACCAGCCTGCCCGGAACTCGGCGCTCGCGGAGTACAGGGTGAGGCCGAGCTGGAACGGGTCGGCGTCGGTCGCCTCCGGCGCGGGCGGCACGTCGGTGACGAGCGCGGGCGGCGCGGCGTCGTGGTCGGTGGCCGTGAGCGTCAGGCGCTGGTGGACGACGTTGGGCACGTAGATCCCCGGGCCGCCGTCCTGCCCCGGCGCGATCTGCATGTACGGGAGGCGCAGCTCCCCGTGCAGCTCGACGTCGTACGTCTCGCCGAGGGCGGCGGCCGGTTCGCGCCGCACGATCAGCAGCGGGTGCGATTGCAGGTACCAGAGCACGTCGCACTGCTGCGGGAGGTCGGCGATCCCGTACCGCACGCCGTCCAGTTCGAAGGTCAGATCCTCCTCCGGCACCGCCACGCCGTCGAGCGTGAGGCGCAGCGTGGTGACCGACGAGAGCCACAGGCTGCGGTACCACGGGATGGTGAGCGCGAGCGCGAGGCCGTCGGGGTGGACGCGCAGGCTCGCGTCGTCGATGAGTCCGTTGGGCATGGTCAGTTCCTGTCTGCGAGCGCCGGGTCGGCGGCGGCGCGGTCGGCGGCGGCCGCGCGGTCGGCGGCAGCCGCGCGGTCGGCGGCGATGGTGCGGAGGAGGGCGTGCTGGCGGCGGAGCTGGTCGGGCGCGCGGTAGGGCTCGTGGTGGCCCTCGTATTCGCTCGACAGCCAGCCGCGGTAGCCGGACTCCACGACGACGTCGAGGATGTTCCGCCAGGGGATGTAGTGGTCGACCAGGTCGTCGTCCACCTCGTAGAACTTGGCCTGGAAGTAGACCGTGTGCTCCATCACGTCGGCCAGGTCGGAGACCGGCACGAACGGCACGACCGGCGGCCGGGCCGAGCCGTCGCCCATCCGGAACGAGGCGCTGCCGCCCCGGCGCGGGTACGGGGACAGCTCGAAGACGCCGGTGTCGATCAGGAGGCCGAAGTGCTCCGAACCCGTCCGCTGCTTGAAGTCGATGTACTCCTCCACCACCGGCGATTTGATGATGGTCGGCCAGTGGATCTCCGGGCAGATCACGATATCGAGGTCGGCGGCGAGCTGGAGGTTGCGCTCCACGACCTCCTGCCAGATCGCGTCGACCCGCAGGTCCTCGGAGATGACGCCGATCTTCGGGCGCACGAACGAGAAGCCCAGTGTGGACGCGAGGCGGAGATCGAGTTCGAGCTGCGCCGCGCCCTCCTGCACCGTCATCCCGCGGCCGGGGAACCGCCGGGTGTCGAGCCAGGAGCCGTAGAGCGTGGGCGTGAGCCCGAGTCGCTCGTTGCGCGCGAACCAGGCGTCGATCCAGGCGGTGGAGGGGTTCGGGTAGTCCTCGACATGGCCCTCGCCGAGGATCTCGAGGCCTGCCGCGCCGAGATCGGCGACATCCTCGATGCACTCCTCGACGGTCATGGTCACGCCGATGTCGTCGGTGTACGAGTAGAGCGAGACGCCGAGGCCGAAGGGGAGGTCGTCGGTGGTCCCTGGAAGATCGGTGGTCCCTGGAAGATCGGTGGTCCCTGTCAGATCGGTGGTCACAGCACGATCACCGCCTTCCGCGATGCGGTCCAGATCGAGGGCTGCAGCTCCTCCGGGATGTACGACATCCGCAGCCGGAGCTCCAGGGTGACGTCGTGGATGCCGCGGGCGAGGCCGCCGGCGCGCGGGACGGTCAGCACCGCTGCGTGGCCGAGCGGCCAGCGGGCGTCGGGCGACTCCTGGAGCTCGGCGAACGAGAACTCCCCCACGGTGGCGTGGCCGGTCGGCAGCGTCCAGCGGATGTCGTCGCCGCCGAACCGCTCGCCGTCGACGGTCACGGCCGGCTTCTCGATGAGGTTCGCCCAGAGCCCGCGGTAGTAGGGGCTGCGGACACGCAACTGGAATCCGGTGCGCGCGCCCGCCGGCCCGACATTGCGGAAGCCTGAGGTCTGTATCAACTGTTCTTCGAGCATTCGATCCTCGTTTCTGTGGTGCTGGGTCGTGTCAGTGCCGCGCCTCGGCCGACGCCGTCGCGCTGAGCCGCGCCGCGGCCTCCCGGGCGCCGCGGACGGCGATGGCGACGCTCATCAGCGTGGGGTTCATGGTCGTGGCGGTCGGGATCAGCGCGTTGCCGCCGACCAGGAGGTTCTCGAAGCCCCACACCCGGGAGTACGGGTCGGCCACCGAGCTGCCGTCGTCCTCCGCGCCCATCCGCATCGTGCCCTGATAGTGGAGGCTGGAGCCGTTGGGCAGCAGCCGCGGGTCGGCGACGAAAGCGCCGAGCGCGTTCCCGGCGCGGCGCAGGCGCTCGGTGGCCTCCGCGATCTCGCCCTGCTCGCTGTCGGTGAGCGCGTATTCGATGGTCAGGTTGGGGAAGCCGCGGTAGTCGGGCTCGGCATCGTCGAACGTCACCGCGTCCTCGAAGCGCGGCTGCTTGCGCATCCCGTAGCCCATGTTGACGTAGCCCCAGCGGTTGCCCGCGGCCGGGTGCGCCGGGTCGAGCGGGAACGGCGGGTTCTCGGCGTACATCACCTGCAGCGAGAACGGGTGGCCGGGCTCGGAGAACGGGATGCGGTTCACTGCGGCGACCGGGTCGGCCGGGTTGAGCGCGCGGCGGGCGAGCTCGCGGTCGAGGTCCGCCTCGGTCGCGTACCGCGCCATGCCGGCGGGGTCGAGGGCGACGGTCGAGATCACGACCGGGTGCTCGGTCAGGTAGTGCCCGAGCGCGCGGGGCCGGATGCCGGAGGCCCAGAGCAGCTGCGGCGAGCGGAAGGCGTCGGCCGCGACGACGACGAGGTCGGCCGTCACCGTATAGACGTCGTGGCTGCGCAGGTCCTCCACCGTGACGCCGGTGACGCGGCCGTCCGCGTGGTCGACGCGGCGCACGAGCGAGAGGTCGCGCAGCTCGAACCGGTCGGCGAGGCCGCTCTCCCGATCGAGAAGCGGGCCGAGCACGACGTCGGCTCCGGCCCACCGCATTGTGCCGTCCGGCTGGGGGTCGCCCGACACGGGGAGCGTGCCCGGGCCGTAGCCGTCGGGCAGCTCGGAGCCGAACTCCTCCGCCAGCAGCGACCGGATCGCGGAGCCGATCTCCGAGTCGGCGAACGCCGCGGTCTGCACGTGCAGCAGCCGGGCGGCCTCCGCGATCAGCTCGTCCCATTCGGCGTCGGAGATGAACGGGATGCGCTCGCTGAACGACGGGCTCGGCGTCGCGCAGGTCCAGTGCGCGCCCATGCCGCCGACGTTGGTGGAGGCGGCCGCAGCCGGGAAGCTCGGCGTGTGCGCGGAGCCTTCGCCGCCGAAGTCGAGCAGGTGCGTCCCGCCGCGGGCGGTGAACATGCCCTCGACGACGACCGAGGACGGGATGCCGAGCGACTCGCGGAAGGCTCCCGCCTGGGGCCCCTGCGACAGCTCGCGGGCCCGCTCCTTCTCGACCGGGTCGGGGATGTTGCGGACGTTCTCGCCGGCGATCGCAGTGAGCTGCGGTCCCGCCTCGAACATGACCACGCGGGCGTCGGGCACGGCTTCGAGCAGCAGCCGCGCGTACGCGGAGCCGATAGGCCCGCTGCCGACGACGGCGATGGTGGGGACGGTGTTCGTCGGGGAGGGGTTCATGGTGCTCTCCTGCTCAGGCGGGGATGGACTCGGTGGCGGCGTCGCGCAGCGCGCCGGGATCGTCGGACAGTCGGCGGTTCGGCAGCAGGACCGACGCGACGACCCCGACGAGGTAGGTCACGGCGAGCGCCACGAAGATCGGCACGAAGACGCCCTGGTAGACCCGGGCGATCTCCTGCTGGAGCGCGGGGCTCTGCGCGTGCGCGATCGCCGGCGTCAGGGTCGCGGCGTCGAGCCCGGGCGGCAGCATCGCGGCGACACCCGCGCCGATGAGGCCGCCGATCAGCGCCGTGGCGACCGTCGCGCCGACCTGCCGGACGAGGTTGACGCTCGCCGTGATCGAACCAGTCTCCGAACGCGGCACCGCGCTCTGCACGACCGCGACGATGAGGCTCATGAAGGCGCCCGTCCCGAGGCCGACGACCGCCATTGCGAGGGTCGGGGCCCAGAGCGGTGCGCCCGCGGGAAGCAGCGCCATCGCGCCGAGGCCGGCCGCGCCGAGCACCGTGCCGGCCAGCGGGTACACCCGGTAGTGGCCGGTGCGGCTGACGAGCCAGCCGGACGCGAGGTTGCTGACCAGCATCCCGAAAACCGTCGCGATCGGCACCAGCCCCGACACGGTCGCGCTCGTCCGGTACGCCATCTGGAAGTAGGTGGGCAGGTAAGAGGTGATCGAGAACAGGCCGATCCCGACGATGGCCGAGATCGCGGTGCCGGTGGCGACCGTGCGGTCGGCGAAGTGGGACAGGTTCACGAGCGGTTCGGCGGCCCGGAACTCGACCACGAAGAACACGGCGAGCGCGACGGCCGCGATGGCGAAGGCGATGAACGCGGACATCGCCTGCGCCGGGTCGCCCAGCCACGTGACGGCGAGCACGAGCGCCACCAGCCCGGCCGTGAGCGCGATCGACCCGCCGAGGTCGAAGCGCCCGCGCCGGCCCGGCTCGAGGTGCGGGACCGCCACGATCGCCAGGGCGAGCGCGGCGGCGCCGACGGGGACGTTGATCCAGAAGACCCACGGCCAGCCCCAGGTGTCGGTGATGATGCCGCCCAGCACCGGGCCGATGAGGATCGCGATCGGGAAGGCCGCGCCGATGATCGCCATGTACTTGGGCCGCTGCCGCGGCGTCGTGGTCTCCGCGATGATCGTCTGCGACATGAGCTGGAGACCGGCCGAGCTCATTCCCTGGACGACGCGGGCGACGATCAGCCAGACGATGCCGTTCGCGAAGCCGCACGCCACCGACGCGATGACGAACACGGTCACCGAGCTGAGGAAGACCGCGCGCGGCCCGACCCGATCGCCCAGCTTGCCGAGGATGGGCAGCAGGACGGTGCTGGCGAGCGTGTAGCCGACGACGATCCAGCTCATGTGCTCGAGGGCCCCGAGCTGGCCCGCGACCGTCGCGATCGCGGTGCTCACGACGGTGTTGTCGAGCGCCCCGAGGAAGGACACGGCGAGGAGGGAGGTGACGAGGAGGCGGAACCTCAGTGGCGAGAGCGGCATACGCGAGACCCGAACGATCGGGTGATCGACGCGACGGTTTGTGCCCTCGCCCGCGGCTTTACGGAGAGGAACGGGCCCACGGCCCCGACGTCATGGCGATTCTAGAACATTCTTTTGTCGTTTTTCAACCTAAGAGTGCCCTTTCTCGGTATTTGGCGCGGGAGCCGCACGAGCGAGCCGCGGATTCGTGCCGAATGTCGCTTCTCGCGCCGCGAAACGCGACATTCGGCACGAATCCTCAGGCGGTCGTCACGGTGTGGCGGTCGGAATCGGCGTCGGGGTCTCCACCGGCGTCGGGGTGCCCGTGGGCTGGGGCGCCGGCGTCCCCGTCGGCCCGGGCGCGGGCACCGGCCCGGGGTTGGCGGTCGGGCCGGGGGTGCTTCCGGGCGCGTCCGAGCCGGTCGGCGCAGGCGAGGGAGCAGGCGCCGGCACGGATGTCGCGCCACCGCCCGGCACCTGAACGGCGGCCGGATCGCCGGCGATGATGGCCTTCAGCTCCTGCTCGTAGACCAGCAGTCGGGCTTGCACCGCCGACAACCCGAGCCCCTGGAGGTTGTGGGAGAAGGCCATGATCTTCGCCCACAGCGCGGCGATCCGGCTCATCGTCGCCGAGTCGGGCTGTCCGCTCACCGTCAGCACGAGCTGATTCGCGAGGGCGGCGGTCATGCAGTCGATGCACCCGTAGTTCGCCGCTGCCGACAGGTTCTGCGGGACCACGACGTGCGTCTCGCCGACGAGGATCACGACTTGGAACGCCACCGCGACCGTCGTGCAGCCGGAACAGTGCGCGAAGGCGTACGCCGAGTTCGTGTTCAAGGCAGACTGGCCGCCCGTCACCCAGACCAGCGCGAAGGCGACGTCGTACAGCGTCGACCCGTTCGTGGTGTTCACCGCGAGCGCCTGGTTGTCGCCCGGACGCGGCGGGGCCGGCTTGTCGAACGGGAAGACCCAGGAGGGCGACCGGCCGTCGCGCGGGACCAGGACCATCGCGAGCTGCGGATGGTCGGCGGTCGGTCGAGGGTCGCTGCCCGGCCAGATCGTCTGCACCGCGCCCGTCGAACCGGCGGAGAGCCGGCCGGACTGCAGGGCGGCCGGAGCGACGATGTCCGAGAGCGTGCCGCGCTCGTAGGGCTGGATCGGCCGATAGGTCTGCGGGGCCGGCCACCACGCGAAGGCGAGACCGCCGACAAGCGCCAGCACCAGCGCGCCCGCCACGCCGCGGCGGACCGGCCTCCCGCGCGTGCCCATCCAGAGCCGGACGAGGCCGGTCCTGGCGAGCCGGACGAGGATGTACAGGGTGCCCAGAATCGGCAGAGCCGTCGCAAGCATGAGGACGAGCTGCGCCACCCCGGCGGCCAGGTCGCCGCGGCCGAACTCCAGCCCGAGCGCGTGACCGCGCGCCGCCAGCGCGGCCCAGGCCGTGGCGATCACGCGGGGAAGGGTCAGCACCATCGCCACCAGCGAGAACAGCAGCAGGGGGACCACGACCAGCACCCAGACGCTCACCACGGCCCGCGCCCACGGCCGGAGGGTCCGGGACTCCGGGCGCCGCCAGCGCCACGGCAGCAGCCCGAGCAGGGTCGGGCCGATCCGCTGGAACAGATCGGGCACACCGGTCAGGTCCGCCAGCACGTGGTACCCGTCGAAGCGCACGGTCGGCAAGAGCTGGTGGACCATCTGGAGGAGCTGGGTGAGCACGACGAGCAGCAGCGCATCCCAGCGCGTCGCGAACCAGACGCCGACGATGGCGACGGCGACGATCGCGTTGAAGTAGAGACCGCCGAGATCCGTACGGATGCGGCCCACCCGACCGAGCCGGTACGAGTCGGTGACGTCGGTGAAGAACGCCGGCCAGAACAGGTAGAGCCCCATCCCCATCCGGCCCGGGGTCGCGCCCCCGTATCGTGCCGCCGCGGCGTGACCGAACTCGTGGAAGCCGGCCGACAGGACGGTCACGGCGACGATCAGCAGGAGGACGCCCGGGTCCTGGAACGCGTGGTAGGTCGCCGCGGCCAGGCCCTGCACCATCAGCAGCCACCAGCACGCCGCGACGAACAGGCAGATCACCGGCACGACGACGAGCGGATGGAACAGCCGGGCGAAGGGCGCGGTGAGTCGCCGGGTGCGATCGGGGTCGGTGATCTCCTTGCGCAGCCGCAGCCCGAGCAGCGGGGAGGACCGCTTGACCTCCGGCTCGCCGCCATCGGCCCGCGTGAGGAGGCCCAGCGGGCGCAGCGAGGAGTCGACCAGGTGCGCCACATCCTCCGGCCGGAGAGCCCGGCCGACGCGCTCGCTGACGCGCTCAGCGATCTCCCCGATGTCGCGCGTGCCGTCGACCTCGTCGAGGATCGCGAAGAGCAGCGGCGTGAGCTGGAGGACCTGGCCGTCGCCACGGCGGGCGAGCGAGGGCGGCTCGCGGTACCCCGACCCCCGCATGGCGCCGATCAGTGTCACCCCGTGGGCGCGCGCGAGCACCTCGGCGGAGCGGTCGGGGCTCCCCGGGGCCGGCGAATCTCCGTGCTCCGCCGGCCCGTCCTCCTGCTCCGCCGGCCCGTGCTGCTCGGCCGGCGGCCTCGATGCGATCGTCACAGCGGCGCGTTACGGCTGCGCCGGGGGCTGCCCGATGTTCGACTGCTGCCCCGCGGTGGCGTCTGCGGAGCCGGTGATGTTCTGGTCGATCGTCGCGTCCTGGTGCGACACCGCCGCCGCCTGGCTGTCGATCGAGCCGATGTTGGCCGCCACGCTCGCGTCGATCGGCGCGGCGACGTTCGCGTTGGCCGCGACTGCGCCGTTGATCGGGGCCGCGATGTGGGCGTCCGCTGCGGCGTTGATGTTCACGTTGAGGAGGTTCCCGTCCGTGATCGAGCCTGGGGTGGAGGTCGACGTCGGCGGGGCCGTCGTGGTGTCGGCCGCGGGAGCCATGTCGCTCACCTGGTGGGAGTTGGCGACGGCGTCCGCCGCGATTCCCTGCTGGATGCCCGCGCTCTGGTCGGCGCCGGCGACGGCCGTGGATCCGGCCGAGAGCACGTTGGCGCCCGCGGAGGCCTCGATCGGGGCCGCCACGTTGGCGTTCGCCGCGACACCGAGGTCGACCGGGGCGACGAGTCCGAGCCCCAGGTTCAGGTCGGCGTTGAGATCGAGGATGGAGGCCACCTCCTTGTCGGGAAGGGGCGTTGCGGACTCTGCCGCGAGTTCGTCCGCGGAGAGCGGCTGCGGGTCGGCGGTGCTGTCGTCGTTCATCTGAGGCTCCTTCTCCGGCGCACGTCGCGCCACGGTCCGGTGCGGCCGGCGGGGTCCCGCCGGCGCCACGATTCCTGGAGACCGTACGTCCGGTCTTCTTCGCCGAGAAGACCGTTCACCTCCCGCAGGCGTCGTGGTATTGCGTGCGCGCCCGCTGGCCCACGCGGGAGCGCGGAGTCATCCGCGTGGGTGTGCGGCGGACCTACGGTGTCGGCCCGGTCACAGAGCGGCCCGCTCGTGCGCGAGGCTCGGGATCTGGGTGGCGAATTTGCCGCCGGACACGTCGATCAGCGCGCCTGTGATGTAGCCGGCATAGTCGCTCGCGAGGAAGCAGACCACGTCGGCGACGTCCTCCGGGCGCTCCCAACGCCGCAGCGACAGGGTGTCGAGCAGGCGGTTCTGGCGAGCCTCCGGGAGCTCGGCGAAGCCGTTCATGGCGGTGGGGATCATCCCGGGCGCGTAAGCGTTGACCGTGATGTTCCACGGCCCGAGCTCCGAGGCGAGCACGCGCGTGAACTGGACCACCGCCGCCTTCGACGCGCCGTAGGCCGCCGCACCGACGCTGGGGATGATCGCCGCGAACGAGGCGGCGTTGATGATCCGTCCGCGCCCGGCGCGCTTCATCGCCGGGATGACCGCCTGGGACAGGGCGAACACCCCGAACACGTTCACGTCGAAGCACGCCCGCCAGCGTTCGGGGTCGAGCGTCTCGACCTCCCCCTCGACGTTGATGCCGGCGTTGTTCACGAGGACGTCGATGCGCCCGAACTCGCTCTCGACGGCGTCGATCGCGGCGCGCACGGACGCGGCGTCGGTGACGTCGCAGTGGATCGTGCGGACACCCGCGAGCCGGTCGACCGCGTCGTCGAAGGCGAGGTCGAGGGCGACGACCGCGGCGTTCTCGGCGACGAACCGCTCCACGAGCCCGCGCCCGATGCCGCGGCCTCCCCCGCTGACGATGACGACCTGCCCGGCGAAGTCGATGAACATGAGACCTCCAATAGTCATACTATTGACGACATCGTAGCGAGGCGGAGGGAGGTCCGCGATGGATTCGTCAGCGGACGGGCGCGTGGTGTGGATCACCGGCGCGGGCAGCGGCATCGGCCGGGCCACGGCGATCGAGGCGGCGACGGCCGGCTGGCGGGTGGCGCTCACCGGGCGCCGGGCCCCCGCACTGGATGAGACCGTGGCGGCGGTGCAGGAGGCGGGCGGCGCGGCTCTGGTGCTGCCCGGCGACGCGACCTCCGACGACGTCATCCGAGCCTCCCTCGACCGGATCACCGCCACCTGGGGCCGCCTCGACGCGCTCGTGCTCGCCGCCGGGCTGAACGCGCCCGAGCGCCGCTGGGCCGACCACGACCCGGCGACCTTCGACGAGATCGTGCGCGTCAACCTCACCGGCCCCGCGCACCTCGTCACCGCGGCGCTGCCGCTGCTGCGCGCCTCGCACGGCGTCGTCGTGTTCGTGTCGTCGTACGCCGCGTGGGCGTTCAACCCGATCGCGGGCGTCGCCTACAGCGCGTCCAAGGCCGGACTGTCGGCGCTGAGCCGCACCCTCAACGCGCAGGAGGCGGCGTCCGGCGTCCGGTCGTGCCACCTCTGTCCCGGCGACGTGAACACGGACTTCCTCGGCCACCGGCCGCAGGTGCCGTCGGACGACGCGCGTGCGGCGATGCTGCAGCCGTCGGACGTGGCGCGGAGCGTCCGGTTCGTGCTCGAGGCTCCGACGCACGTACGGTTCGACGAGCTGGTCGTGTCGCCGGTTTCGCAGACGTGAGGGGGCCTCCTCCGGCGACGGCGGCCGCGCCTACCGCCGGGTCCTCGACCGGCTCGGCCGGTCGATCATCGCGGGCGAGCTCCCGGCCGGCCGCGTGGTGAACGTCGAATGGGCGATGGAGCAGACCGGCGCGTCCCGCAGTGTCGTGCGCGAGGCGACCCGCGTGCTGGTCTCCCTCGGCCTCCTCGTCGCCCGCCAGCGCGTCGGGTTGACGGTGACCGCGAGCGAGTCCTGGGACGCCCTCGACGGCGACGTCGTACGCTGGCGCCTCGACTCGCCGGATCACGATGCGCAGATCGCGGACCTCCTCGACCTCCGCCTCGCGGTCGAGCCTGCGGCGGCCCGGGCGGCGGCGGAGCGACGCAGTGGCGAGCAGGCGACGGCGCTGGTCGCCGCGGCACTCGAACTGGAGGCCACGGCTGCCCGCCGGGATGCCGCGGCGTTCTTCGAGGCGGATACGGCATTCCACAGCCAAGTCATCGCGGCGAGCGGCAACCGGATGTTCGTGCGACTGTCGGCGGTGCTGCGGGAGGCGCTCCGCGAGCGGACGCCGCACGCGCCGGTGCGCTGGCGGGACGCGCCCGCGGACGCGCGGCTGCACGCTGAGGTCGCGGCGGCGGTTCAGGCACAGGACGGCGCGCTGGCGGAGGAGGCCATGCGGCGGATCGTGCGCGGGGATTGAGGGTGGGGCGCACACGCAACAGCCCCGGCATCCAGAGGACACCGGGGCCGCCGTCACGCGCTGTTCGCGCCCGTCACGCTCTCACTTGAGCGCCGCGATGATTCCGTTCACGTCCGGCGTTCCCCACCCGGTCGGGCGGTCCCAGCCCGTCGTCGCCGAGTAGCCGCCGCCGAACGTCGGGGTCGTGTTGCTCCCGACCGTCACGTCGAAGAGCAGGCCCTTCGAGGCCCAGCTCTGCGCCTGCTGGCCGACGTTGCCGACCGTGTGGCCCACCGCCTGGATGGTGTCCGCCGTCAGGGCCGCCCACTGCGGCGAGCCCGCCGAAGTGCCTCCGAAGAAGTAGAGGCCGTTGTTGTCACCGCCCAGGAACCCGAGGTACGTGAGCACTCCCGTGTAGACGCTGGCGTTGTACGCCACGTCCGAACCGCCCTTCGCCGTGAACAGGCTCGGCGCGCCGCCGGTCTCGCCGACCACACCGAAGGCGCAGGTCAGCGGGCAGTTCGCGTAGTCGCCCCAGACCGTCTCGCGCGGCAGGTTCAGCCCGCTGCCCGCCCACAGGTTGGTGCCGCCGACCGAGGTCACGTTCGGGTCGGAGGCCGGGAACGCGAAGTTCGCGAAGCCGGCGCCGTTGTCGGAGCCGCTGTCCCCGGAGGACGCGAAGAGCGACATCCCCTGCGACGCCGCCTTCACGAACGCCTTCTCACCCTGGCTGGTCTGCCCGTTGTTCGCGTTCGGCGACGAGATCAGGTTGTCCGCCTCGCCGAAGCTCATCGAGAGCACGTTGCCGAGCTTGTTGTCGACGGCGTATTTGATCGCGTTGTCGATCGTCGCCCCGTGGTCGTTCGCCGCCACCACGAGCGCGATGTTCGCGCCCGGCGCCACCGCGTGCGCCCACTGGACGTCGAGGGAGGTCTCCTCGGCCCAGCCGGTCTGCGTGCCCTTGCCGGTCCAGGTCGGCTTGCCTCCCGGGTAGTAGACCGTCAGGTTCGGCGCCGGGAGCCCGAACGCGCCGGAGAAGGTCGCCAGGTCCGACTGCACCGTCGGGCTGCCGAACGCGTCGACGATGACGACGGTCTGCCCGGTGCCCGCGGGGACGCCGTTGATCGTGGCCGGGATGTCGTACGCGGCACGGATGCTGTCCGGGGTCTGGCAGGCGACCCGGCCGGCGGTCTGAGCGAGGCACTGCGCCGGCGTCAGCGACGGCTTCACTGCGCTGGTGGAGATCCCGGCCTTCTCCACGATCGGATGGACGCTGTAGACGCCGCTGGTGTCGGGGGTCGCGGCGTTGGGTGTCGCCGCGGACGCCGGCGCCGTGACCGCGACCGCGAGGGCTGCGGCTCCGGCGATAGCAAGGCTGAGTGAGACGAACGACGTACGTTTCATGGTGCTCCCCTGTCCCGCCGCCGCTCCGTCGCGACGGCCCGAGAAGAAACATATGCCGCGCCCCGCGCTCAGGGATAGAACGGCTCGTCTGAGGATTCTCTCAGATTTCTCCGTCGCGATTCGTGCCGAATGCCGACTCTCGCCGGGGCGGAAGGCGACATTCGGCGGGAATGTACGGCGGCGCGCCGGTGGGACCGGTCACTTGACGGGATCGCGTGAGTGCGGCAACATCGTCGCCACCGGGGTCGACTTCCCGACCGCCCGACCGGCATCCACTCCACACCAGATCGACGAGGATCACATGCGCAGCAGAATGTTGACGTCAACATTGCAGACAACCACTCGGAAAGGCCTGGTCGCCGTCGCGCTGGCGGGCGCGCTCGCGCTGACCGGGGTCGGCGTCGCCTCCCCGGCGCTCGCCACCCAGCCCCAGCCCTCGAAGGGCCCCGGAACGTCCGAGTTCAAGGGCGTGAACTGGGCCGACCCGCGGGACAACTACGCCGGCGACGCCGTCGTCCCGACCGGGCTCAGCACCGCCGACAGCTACGACCAGGTGCTCGCCGCCTCGCAGCGCATCCTGGGCGGGTTCGAGCAGAACCTCGGCGCCAACACCGTGCGGCTGCCGATCAACCCGGCGAGCGTGGGCACGCCGTGGTGGACGTCCTACCGGGCCACGATCGACGCAGCGGCCGCGCGCGGGGACAAGGTCATCCTCAGCTACTGGGAGTCCGACACGAGCAAGGACGGCCTGATCGACGACGTCCCCGCCTGGAAGGCGATGTGGGACACCGTCGTCGGCGAGTTCCAGCACACCCCGAACGTGTACTTCGAGCCGATGAACGAGCCGCACGGCTACTCGCTCGACCAGTGGGTCGCCGTCACCTCGCAGTGGCTGACCGACCACCAGCAGGTCCCCCGCAACCGGGTCGTCATCAGCGGCACCGGCTACAACGACAACGTCGTCGGAGTCGGCGACGCGCCCCAGCTCAAGGGCACCCTGCTGTCGCTGCACTTCTACGGCTACTGGGCGAACCACACCACCGAAGCCGACTGGACCGCCGACCTCGCGGGCCGCATCGGCGAGTACGCCGGCCGCACCATCATCGACGAGGCCGGCTCGCCCATGACCATCGGGCTCAACTATGGAGCGCACAACGGCAACGTCTACACCTCCTACCTCGCCGCAGTGACCGACTTCGCCCGGCAGAACCGGATGGGCATCGTCTACTGGCCGGGCCTGCGCGCCGGCGACTCGTACTCGATCGAGTCCCTGCAGCCGGACGGCACCCTCACCGACAACAGCGCCTCGGGAGTCGCCCAGCTGAAGTGGGGCTACGGCTACGGCGACCAGGAGCCGGTCAACGACCTCCCCGCCGCGCCTCCCGGCCAGGCCCTCGTCGGCCAGGCCTCCGGCCGCTGCGTCGACGTGCCGGGCTTCAGCACGACGCCGGGGACCGCGCTCGACCTCTGGGACTGCAACGGAGGAGGCAACCAGACCTGGAACCTGACCGCCGACCAGCAGCTCACGATCTACGGCAACCTCTGCATGCAGGCCGGCACGGACGGCACCACCGCGGGCGCCGGCGACCGGGTCGTGGTCGCGGACTGCACCGGAGCCGCCGTCCAGCGCTGGAACACGAACGCCGACGGCACCGTGACCCCGGCCGCCGCGCCCACGCTCTGCCTCGCCGCCGCCGGCGCCGGGACCGGAAACGGCACCGCGGTCGACCTCTGGTACTGCAACGGAGCCCCGAACCAGGTGTGGACCCGGAAGTAGCCCTCAACGATTCGTGCCGAATGTCGGCTCTCGCCGAGCGAGAGGCGACATTCGGCACGAATGCACCCCCAGCGAGTCGGCTGGCCACTGCGCGGAGCAACAGGGGTAGCGTGACCCGCGTGCACCAGAACCACGAGCATTCAGCGCAGAAGGTGGCCGAACGGAGCGGTCCCCCGCCCAGGAGGCCCGACCATCGGCAGCGACTGCTGTTCGGGGCGTCGCTGGCCGCGCTCGGCGTCGTCTTCGGCGACATCGGAACCAGCCCGCTCTACGCGCTGAAGACGGTCTTCCTGCTCGACAACGGCGCAGTCCGCGCCAACCAGGATGACGTGTTCGGGGTGATCTCGCTCATCTTCTGGAGCGTGACGATCATCGTCTCGATCAAGTACATCGGGATCCTGATGCGTGCCGACAACGACGGCGAGGGCGGCGTGATGGCCCTGGCTGCGCTGGCGCAGCGCCTGTACGCGACGAAGGCGGGGAAGGCCGGCACCCTCCTCGTGGTCGGCATCGTCGGCGTCTCCCTCTTCTACGGGGACTCGATCATCACACCCGCGATCTCGGTCCTCTCCGCGGTCGAAGGCCTCCACGTCACCGTGCCGGCCATCTCGCACCTGGTGATCCCCATCGCGGCCGTCATCCTGATCGCGCTGTTCGTGGTGCAGAAGTTCGGCACCGGGAAGGTGGGCGTGCTGTTCGGGCCGGTCATGGTGCTGTGGTTCGTCGTGATCGGGGTGGCCGGGCTCGTGATGCTCGTCCAGTATCCGGCGGTGCTGCTCGGCCTGTCGCCGACGTACGCCATCGCCTTCCTCGTCAGCAAGCCGCTGATCGCGTTCGTCGCGCTCGGCGCGGTGGTCCTGGTGATCACCGGAGCGGAGGCGCTGTACGCCGACATGGGCCACTTCGGCCGCGCGCCGATCAGCCGTGCCTGGTTCTTCCTGGTGTTCCCCGCGCTGACCCTCAACTACCTCGGCCAGGCCGCCCTGGTCCTCCACGATCCGGCGGCCAGGACGAACCCGTTCTTCCTCCTCATCCCGGAGTGGGGCCGGCTCCCCGTCGTCATCCTGGCGACCGCGGCGACGGTGATCGCGAGCCAAGCGGTGATCTCGGGCGCGTACTCGCTGTCGCGCCAGGCCGTGCAGCTCGGGCTGCTGCCGCCGCTGACCGTCAAGCAGACCTCCCAGCACGAGGGCGGCCAGATCTACCTGCCGGCCGTCAACCTTCTGCTGTTCATCGGCGTGATGGCGGTGATGCTCTCGTTCGGCTCGTCCGACCGGCTGTCGACGGCGTACGGCATCTCGGTGACCGGCGCGCTGGTCGTGGACACCGTGCTGCTGCTGCTCGTCGCGCGGCCGCTCTGGCACTGGGCGCCGTGGAAGATCGTGCTCGCGGCCGTGGCCTTCGGCGGCCTCGAGCTCAGCTTCCTGGCCGGCAACCTCTCCAAGATCATCAACGGCGGCTGGGTGCCGCTGCTGATCGCCGGCGTCGTCATCCTCGTCATGACGACGTGGCGGCGGGGGCGTGCTCTGGTGCAGGCCGACCGCCTGAGGAAAGAGGGCTCGATGGCGGACTTCATCGAGGAGATCCGCAAGAAGAACCTCCCCGGGTGCCCGGCATCGCGATCTTCCCGCACCCGAACAAGCTGACGACACCGCTGGCTCTGCGGGCCAACGTCAAGCACAACCACGTCCTCCACGAGCACGTGATCATCGTGGGGGTCAGCACCGCGCAGGTGCCGCACGTGCCGGCGGCGGACGCCTTCGACTACGACCCCCTCGGCTACGCCGACGACGGCATCGAGTTCCTCCACATCACGTTCGGGTTCTCCGACGACCCGGACATCCCGCGCGCTCTCCGCGCCGCGGTGCGGGAGGGCGTCCTGCCGCTCGATTCGGCCAACTTCAAGGCGGCGTCGTACTTCATCTCCCGCGGTGCGATCCGCATCACCCGCAAGGACAGCATGGTGCCGTGGCGCCGTTCGCTGTTCGTCGCGCTCGCCCACAACGCCGCGAACCCGGCGGCCCGGTTCGGGCTGCCGGCGTTGCGGACCGTCACGATGGGGAGCGACGTGGAGATCTGAGCGGCCGCGGCCGTCAGTGCTCCGCGGCCGCCCGGATCGCCTCCGCTACTCGGCCGAGCCGGCCTCCTCGCCCAGTTCCTCACGCACCTGGTGCTCGACCAATACGGGGACGAAAGCCCGCACAGGGGCGTCCTCGTACTGCTCGTAGCGTTCCTCCACCCGCTGCTCGATCTCCTCCTTGGGGACCTCCGGGAACCGGTCGCTGAGCCGCTCTGCCGCGTGCTCGAGTGCCACGGCCTCGTCCTGCAGCCCCGCGCTCCGGGTGCTCTTGTCGTGTTCGCTCGTCATGCGGCGATTGTCCGCCCGGAGGGCGAAATGACAAGTGGGCCTGCGGGAAACAGCCAGGGTTCAGGAGCCCCCTGAGCAGCCATCGGTTCCTCACTTTCTCCCGCGACACGCCGGGTGGGAGCGGGAGAAAGTGAGGAAGCGATAGCTGCTGTCGGTCACCAGTCGTGCATGGAGCCGTCGAGGAGGCGGTTCACCGGGAGGTAGGCGGCCTCGTAGGGGAAGGACTGGGCGATGACGTCGTCGTAGTCGACGCCGATGCCGGGCTGGTCGCCGGGGGTGAGCATGCCGTCTTGGAACGTGTAGGTCGTCCGGAAGACCTCGTGGGTGGCCGGGCTGTGCTTCATGTACTCCTGGATGCCGAAGTTCGGGATGGCGATGCCGAGGTGGATGGCCGCGGCGAGACCGACCGGGGAGACGTCCGTCGGGCCGTGCACACCGGACTTGATCTGATACACCGACGCGTAGTCGAAGATCCGCCGCAGCCCGGTGATCCCACCGGCGTGCGTGACCGGGGAGCGCACGTAGTCGATCAGCTGCTCCTCGAACAGCTCCCGGTAGTCCCAGATCGTGTTGAACACTTCACCGATCGCCAGCGGCGTCGTGGTGTGCTCGCGCACACGACGCAGCACGGCCTGGTTCTCAGCCGGGGTGACGTCCTCCAGCCAGAACAGGTCGTACGGCTCCAGCGACTTGCCGAGCTTGGCAGCCTGGATGGGCGTGAGCCGGTGGTGCGCGTCGTGCAGCAGCGGCAGCTCCGGACCGAACTCGTTGCGCACCGCCTCGAACACGGTCGGCGCGTGCCGCAGGTAGGCGCGGGTGTCCCAGCTCTCCTCGACCGGCACGGCGCTGCGCCGTGCCGGCTCGTAGTCGTAACGGGCATCAGAGCCGGTCCCGGCTCCCGCGGCGGCGTTCCTGCTCGACGCGACGCCGTACACCGACGGCAGCCCCGGGATGCCGGTCTGCACGCGAACCGCGCGGTAGCCCTCCTCCAGGTGCTCGTTGATCGAGTCGAACAGCTCCGGCAGCTCCGCGCCCGAGGCGTGCCCGTACACCAGCAGGCCGTTCCTGCTCTTCCCGCCGAGCAACTGGTAGAGCGGGAGCCCGGCAACCTTCGCCTTGATGTCCCACAACGCCGTATCCACAGCGGCGATGGAGGCCATCGTCACCGGGCCCCGCCGCCAATACGCGCCCCGATACAGGTACTGCCAGGTGTCCTCGATCCGGTGCGCGTCCCGGCCGATCAACAACGGGACGACATGCTCGCTCAGATACGCCGCGACCGCGAGCTCCCGCCCGTTCAACGTCGCGTCGCCCAAACCCGTGAACCCGTCCTCCGTGGTGATCCGCAACGTCACAAAGTTACGGCCCGGGCTGGAGACCAAGACCTCTACTGCGGTGATTCTCATACGTGTGCTCCTTGGAAAGATGCGGCTCGCACGGCGTCCACCGCGGCCACGATGTCGGGATCGGCCGCCAGGCGCGGGTCGATCAGGGCGAGCAGAGGGGAGGTCGCGTCGACGCTCGCGCGGGCCTCGGCGATCGCGGCGGACTCCGCGTCGACCAGCACGCGCCCCGAGCAGACGAGCGCGACCCAGGCCGCGAGCGCGTAAACGCAGGCGGAGCCGTCGCGGCCCGCCGCGCGCTCGGCGAGCAGGGTTCCCACGACGCGCACCCGTAGCTTCGCGACCGCCTCCGCGGCGATCTGCTCGAGGTTGTGCTCGATGCGGGCGTTCGCGAACCGCTCGATCAGCGCGTCGCGGTAACGGCGGAGGTCCAGGCCTTCGGCGGGCAGGTGCCGCACGGACTCGTTCCAGTACGCCTCCACCCGCGCGCGCAGCGCCGGATCGGCGACGGCCTGGGCCACCGTGCGGTGCCCGTGGGAGAGGCCTGCGTAGGCGAGCAGGCTGTGCGCGCCGTTCAGCAGGCGCAGCTTCCGCTGCTCGAACGGCTCGATATCGTCCACGAACCGCGCGCCGGCCTCCTCCCACGCGGGCCGTCCCGCGGGGAAGTGCCCGCAGAGCACCCAGTCGGTGAACGGCTCGGTCACGACCACGGCGCGGTCGTCCCAGCCGGTGCGGCGTGCGGCGCCGAGGATGTCGTCCTCGGTGGTCCGCGGGGTGATCCGATCGACCGAGGTCGACACGAACGAGACCGTGGCGGCGATCCAGTCGGCGGTCTCGTCGCTCACCTGCCGGGCGAGCCCGTCGAGGCCCCGGGCGACGAACCCGCCGTTGCGGGGGATGTTGTCGCAGGGGACGACGGCGAGCGGGCCCGATCCTGCTCTCCGCCGGGCTTCGAGGGCCAGCAGGAGCCGACCGAGCGCCGTGACGGGGCCGTCGACCGCACGCGCGAGGTCGTCGGCGGACGCGAACGCCTGGCGCAGGCGCTCGATGTCGGCCACCACCGCCCCGTCGTCGAAGCGGGGGCGCCCGTCCGGCGTCAGCCGGTAGCCGGGCTCGGTGATGGTGAGGGTGACGACCGCGGTGCGCGGCGCGCGCACGCGGGCGACGAGCCGGGCGAGGTCCGCGCCGTCCGAGACTTCGGCGATGCTCCGCACGATGGAGACCGCGTCCTCCGCGGGCGAACGCACGACCAGCGTGAACAGGCCGTCCTGCGGCGCCAGCTCGAGCGCCGCCTCCGGGGTCCGGCCGGTGAACGCGGAGATGCCCCACTCGCTCCGCGGGTCGACGGCAGCGGTGTACCAGGCCTGGTGCGCGCGGTGGAAGGCCCCGAGACCGAGGTGGACGATGCGCACCTCCGGAAGCGGGCGCACCCTCCCCTCGGCTCCGTCGAGCGCTGCGCGCGACAGTCGGGTCAGCGTTCCCGAATACATGCTCACAGCTTGAACACTCGTCGCGGGATGGTGGTCACGAGGTCCACGATGATGCGCTCGGCCGTCGCGCGCTCGACGCGGCCCTCCCGCACCAGCCGGCTGAGGAACGCCGCGTCCAGCCGGCGCGACATGTCGTGCCGGGCCGGGATGGAGAGGAACGCGCGCGTGTCGTCGATGAAGCCGGACCCGCGGTAGAAGCCCGCAGTCTCGGTCGTCGCCGCGCGGAACCGCAGCACGGCGTCCGGAGCGTCGAGAAACCACCACGGCGCCCCGATGTAGACGCTCGGGTAGAAGCCGGCGAGCGGCGCGAGCTCGCGCGACGCGGTCGACTCGTCCACCGTGAACAGCACGAGGTGGAACTCCGGGTCGTCGCCGTACTTCTCCAACAGCGGCCGCAGTCCCTCCGTGTAGCGCGTCGTGACGGGGATGTCGTGCCCGGTGTCCGGGCCGAACCCGTCGAACGTCGCGGTGTGGTGGTTGCGGAAGACGCCGGGGTGAACGGTCATGACCAGGCCGTCCTCCACGCTCATCCTGGCCATCTGCAGCAGCATGTGGCCCTGGAACACAGCAGACTCGACCGGCCCGAGGTCGCCGCGCCGGGCGCGCTCGAACAGGGCAGCGGCCTCCGCCGCCTCCAGGTCGACGGTCAGCGGCTGGAGGACGCCGTGGTCGGCGGACACCGCGCCGTGCTCGACGAAGTACCGTCGGCGCCCCGCGAGCGCGTCGAGGTAGCCGGCGAAGCTGGCCGGCGCGGAGCCGTTCCACTCCGCGAGCCGGTCGACCCGCTCGGCGAAGCGCGGCGCGAGCGGGTTGAGGTACGCGTCCGGCCGGAAGGTCGGGACCACTCGCCCGCTGAACCCCGGGTCCGCCGCGAGCGTCTCGTGGCGGCCGAGGTCGTCCAGCGGGTCGTCGGTCGTGGCGAGCACCTCGATGCCGAACCGCTCGAACAGCGCGCGCGGCCGGAACCCATCGGTGGCGAGGATGGCCTGGATTCGGTCGAACAGCTCGTCGGCGTTCGCCGCCTTCGGCTCCTCCGCGATGCCGAACAACTCGGCCAGCTCGCTGCGCAGCCAGTAGCCGGACGCCGTGCCGGCGAACAGGTGCCAGCGGCTGCAGAGCGCTCGCCAGACCTCCCGGGCCGGCGCGACCGGGGACCCGTCCGCGCCCGGGATGCCGAGCTCTCCCAGCGGGACCCCGTCCGCATGCAGCAGCCGCGTCACGTAGTGGTCGTAGCGCACCAGCAGGTCGGCGGGGTCCAGGAACGCCCGGTCCTCGACCAGGAGCGCCGGGTCCACGTGCCCGTGCGGCGAGATGATCGGCAGGCGCTCGACCGACGCGAACAGGTCGCGCGCGATCGCGCGGGTCTCCGGATCCGCCGGCAGCAGGCGGTCCGGGTCGAGGCCCTGGGTCACTGCAGCACGGCCGTTCCGCCGGTGACCAGCACGACCTCGTCGTACTCGCCGTCCAGTACGTCGGCGATCCGGATCGGCTTGCCCAGAGTGGCTGAGACGTACAGGGCGCGGACCACGGCGAGCGCGGTCGTCGCCTCGCGCACGCCTACGACGGGGTCGGCGCCGGTGCGGATGCTGTGCAGGACGTCCAGGTACTGCTTGGCGTGCGCGGTCTGGAGGTCGTCCGAGCCGCGCGTGTTCTCGCTCGCGTCGGCCGAGCCCACCTCGTGGGCGGCCTGGTTGCGGGTGCCCCCGATGCCGTAGTTGTTGTCGGCGGCCTCCGGGTCGGCGTCGGCGGCGTAGAAGTAGAGCAGCCGGTCGTTGTCGATGATGGCCGAGCCTGCCGTGCCGTGCACCTGGAGGCGCGCGGAGAGTCCGGGGTACGCCGCAGTGGTCGCGTGGACCACGGCCAGTGCTCCCGACTCGAAGCGCACGGTCGCGACGGCCGTGTCCTCGACGTCCATGTTCTCGTGGGCGATGAGGGCGGTCTGGGCGTAGACCTCGACCGGCGTCCCGAGGAACCAGAGCAGCAGGTCGACGCTGTGCACGCCCTGGTTCATCACGGCGCCGCCGCCGTCGAGGTCCCAGGTCCCGCGCCACTCGCCGGAGTCGTAGTAGCTCTGCGAGCGCCACCAGGAGACGGCAGCACTGCCCGAGGTGAGCGTGCCGAACCGGCCCGCCTCGATGGCGCGGGACACTGCGACGCTGCTCGCGTCGAACCGGTGCTGGCTGATGACCGAGGTGACCTGGCCGCGCTCGCGGGCCGCGTCCGCCGCGTCCTGCACGAGGCGCGCGTTGGTCAGGCTGACGTCGATCGGCTTCTCGATGATCACGTGCGTGCCGTGGTTCAGGGCGTCGACGGCCACGGCGGCGTGCGCGCCGCTCGGCGTGCAGACGGCGACGAGGTCGAGGTCGGCGGCACCGAGCGCGTCGGCGATCGAGGTGTAGACCTCGGGGCGCGCGGCGCCCAGCACGTTCTCGACCTTGTCCGCGAGGCTCTGTGCCTTGGACTCCACGACGTCGACCACTGCGACGAGCTCCAGGTCTTCGGTCTTCACGACGACCTCGGCGTGCTGGGCGCCGATCACGCCGCAACCGACGACGGCGACGCGGAGGCGCTCGACGGGAGCGCCGTCCCCACTCGGGCTGCTGGGGGCGTTCACTGTGCTGTCACCCCCGCAGCGTCGAGCACGCGGCCGAAGGCGCGGCCGGCGACGCCGAACGCGAACGGGCCGCTGAAGCCGCCCAGGTGGTGCGCGTTCGCCAGGTGCGGCTCGAGCGAGAAGAAGCCCTCGAAGCCGTCCTCCCGCAGTGCGGCGATGGTCTCGGCGAGTTCGCCGTCACCCTCGCCGGCCGGCATGACCGCGCCGTCGGCCGAGCGGGCGTCCTTCACCTGGAAATACTCCAGGTGCGGGCGCAGCGCGGCGTACGCGCTCGTGAACGGCTTCACCCCGACCTGCACGAAGTTGGCCGAGTCCCACGCCACGCGGAGCGCCGGCGAGCCGACGGTCTCCATGATGTCGAGGACGCGCTCTGGGGTGTCGCCGTAGATCTCCTTCTCGTTCTCGTGCAGCAGTACGACGCCGCTCGCTGCGGCGAGGTCGGCCAGGGCCGTCATGCGCTCCATGACCGCGTCGCGGATGTCCTCCGGCGTCTGGTCCTCCGAGCGGTAGAACGAGAAGATCCGGATGTAGCGGGAGCCGAGCACCTCGGCGGCGCGGATGGCGCGGGCCAGCCGCCCGACCTCGTACGACACCGGCTCGGAGACGTCGACCTTGCCGATCGGGGACGCGATGGCCGAGACGCCCATCCCGTGCTCGCGCAGCGCTCGCTGCGAGGCGGTCGAGTTCCGGCTCCGTGAGGTCGACGATGTTGGTCCCCCACGCGCTGCGCACCTCGATGTGCTTCGCGCCGAGCGCCTGCAGCACGGCGATCTGGACCTCGGGGTCCGGGCTGATCTCGTCTCCGAAGCCGGAGAGGGTCCATTGCGACTGTGACACGTTCATATCCCTTGTGTTTCGTAGCGAATCGGTTACTTGACGCTTCCGGCGGTAAGACCTCCGACGAGGAACCGCTGGAAGACGAGGTAGAGCACGACGACGGGCACTGCGCAGACGAGCGAGGCGGCCATCATCTGTCCGTAGAGGGGAAGGGACCCGCCTTCCGCGGAGGCGCCGAAGATCTGCAGCACCACCGCGGCGGTCTGGGTGTCGGGGCGGGTGAGCACCGACGCGAAGAGGACGTCGTTCCAGCCGAGCAGGAACGAGAAGACGCCGGAGACGACCAGTCCCGGCCAGCTCAGCGGCACGATGATCCGCACGAGCACCCCGACCGAGGAGGCGCCGTCGATGCGGGCCGCCTCCTCCAGTTCGCGCGGCAGCCCGCGGAGGTAGGTGACCAGCACCCACGTCGCGAACGGCAGTGCGAAGGTCAGGTAGGCCAGGAACAGTCCCCAGCTCGTGCCGATGACCGTGATGCCGAGGTAGTTGCCCGCCGAGGCGAACACCACGAAGACCGGCAGGAGCAGCAGGGTGCCTGGCACGCTCTGCAGCCCGATCAGGCCGCGGAGGATCGTCAGCCGGCCGAGGAACTCGAAGCGCACGAGCACGTAAGCGGTGACGATGCCGAGCCCGGACGCCACGACGGCGACCGCTCCGGCGATGGTGATGCTGTTGAACAGGCCGTTCGCCAGCGGGAGGGTGTCCCAGATCTTCGTGTAGTTCGCGAGCGTGAACTGGGTCGGGAAGTACGCGCCGCGCGCGACCTCCACGTCGGAGTTCATCGACGCGAACACGATGTAGAGCAGCGGGACGGCGATCGCCGCGAGGATGACGCCGATGCCGATCCAGAGCACGGGCGTCGGCAGCAGGCGCGTCACCTCGGCGGCGCGGCGCTCGGGCTTGCCCGTGGTCTTCCGCGGCGTGGGCGCGGCGGCGGCCAGGGACGGGACGGCTTCGAGAAGCGACTCGCGCTCGACGTCGGGAGCAGGGACGGTCATCGTCGGCCTCCGGAATCCGCGCCCGTATCGAGTCTGACCGCGCGCAGGTAGAAGAACAGCGGGATGGCGATGAGCAGCAGGGAGATCAGCGCCATCGCGGCGCCCATCCCGAACCGCAGGCTCGTGAAGCTCATGCTGTACACGAGCGTGGGCAGCACCTGCACGTCGAACGGCGCGGGGACGCCGAACAGCAGGAACGCCAACGAGAAGTTGTTCATGTGGTGCAGCGTGGCGATCAGGCAGGCCAGCGCGACCGGTCCCCGCAGGTACGGGAAGATCACGTAGCGCAGCTTCGCCCACCAGAGCGCGCCGTCGAGGGCCGAGGCCTCGTGGACTTCGTGGTCGACGGACTGGAGGCCGGAGAGCGCCATCAGGTAGATGAACGGCCACGCGGACCACACCTCCACCATGATCAGCACCCAGTAGCTGGCCGGCCCGTTCAGCCACTGCACGGCCGGCATCCCCGCGCTCTCCAGCGCCTTGTTGACGATGCCGTCGGGCTGCAGCATGGTGCGCCAGAACGTCCCGACCACGAACGCCGGGAGGATGTACGGGATCAGGAACAGCGAGCGCACCAGGCCGCGGCCGCGGAACCGGTTCTGCGTCGCGAGGGCCGCGAACACGCCGATCGGGACCGAGATGAGGGTCGAGATGACCGCGAACCCGACCGTGTTGCCGAACGCGTGCAGGAGGTCGGTCTTGGTGAACGCCTCGATGATGTTCTGCAACCCGATGAACGGGGCGGAGATCCACGACCGGATCGTGTACTGGTCCAGCTCGAGCAGGGCGATGTAGACGCCCAGCACCAGCGGGATGACGATGATCAGGCCGATCAGGAGGCCGCCGGGTGCGAGCATCCACAGCGGCCTCCCCTGCTTCGTGAGGGACCTCCGTCGGACGGCCGCCGTCGCTTTCCTCACTGCGAGAGTCATTTGCCGGCCGATGCCCGATCGAGGGAGGACTGGGCGTCCTGCTGCGCCTTGGCGAGCGCGGACTGGAGCCAGCTGTCGGAGACGCCGGACCCCGCGAGCTGCGGCCGCGCCTGGACGACGACGTTGGTCAGCGCGAGCTGGATGTCGCCCCAGGCACCGGTGAACGGCGTGCTCTTGGCGTGGGCGCCGGAGTCGAGGATGGGGGCCAGCTTCTTGTCGGCTGACTCGACCTTCGTCGCCGCAGCCGCGTTGGTCGGGAGGTCGCCGAAGTTCTGGTGGTAGTAGAGCTGGAAGTCCTCGCTCGTGATGAGCTTGACGTACGCGGCCGCCAGGTCCTGGTTCTTCGAGTACGACGCGATGACGATGTTGTCGCCCGAGATGATCGAGGTCGACGGGATCGACTTGGCGGGTGCGCTGCTCTCCCCCGGCGGAACGGTCGGCATGACCGCGAAGGCGTAGTGGCCCTTGATCGGCGACGCGTCGAAGGTGGTGGCGGCGGAGGCGGTGGTCATCAGCATCATGGCCGACTTGCCGGCCGCGAAGTTCGCCGCGGCGTCGGTGTCCTTCCAGCCGGCGGCGGCGGGGTTGACGACCTTGTCTTTGGTCAGCCAGCCGAAGTAGGCCTCCATGCCCTTCTTCACGGCCGGGCTGTCGAGGTTCGCCTTTTTGCCGGAGACCAGCGGCGTGCCGTAGTCGTTGGCGAAGGTCCAGGCGTACTTCCACGGGGTGTAGCCGTCGGCGTAGCCGGTCGCGAAGCCGTACGCGCCGTTGCCGGTCAGCTTCTTGGCCTGTGCCAGGAGGCCGTCCCAGGTCGACGCCGGCTTGGTCAGGCCGGCGGCCTTGAACATGTCGGTGTTGTACGCGAGCACATAGGGGCGGCTGGCGAACGGGATGCCGATCTGGTCCTTCGAGTCCGGCCCGGAGATGCCGAGCGTGGCCGGGACGAAGCGGCTCTTGCCGCCGACCTTGTCCCACATCGCGCTGTCGAGCTTGACGAAGGCGCCGGTCGAGTACGCGGTCGGCGTGAACGTGGTGCCGATCGTGTAGACGTCAGGCCCCTGGCCGGAGACGACCGACGTCTGGATCTTGGTGAGCTCGTCGTTCGCCGAGGCGAAAGTCTCGAACTTGATGTCGGCGCCGGTCTGCTTCTTGAGCGCGGCGGCGATCTTGGCCTGCCACGCGCGGAGGGCGTCGGCGTGCTGCGCGTTGGCGCCGACCAGGACGTCGAGGGTCTTGCCCTTGCCGTCGACGGCCGAGCCGGTCGACGAGCTGCTGCTGGTTCCGCCGGCTCCGCAGGCGGTGAGGCCGAGGGCGGCGACCGAGATGACGGCGGCTGCCCCCAGCAGGCGGATTGTCGATTTCTTCACGTTGCTCCTCATTGAGTTCAATCGGATCTCCGGCGGTGCGAGCCAGGAGGACGGCGTTGACGCTAATCTCGTTGCACAACCGGAGGCAAGAAATGCAAAAGTTGCCAACCGCCGCACAGACGGCCAGAATCGAGGCAGGCGACGGACGCCGAGGGGGAGCACGGGAATGACGAGTTCTGACGTCGGCGCGCGCATCAGGCGAGCGCCCACCCTCGCGGACATCGCCGCGCTCAGCGGCGTCGCGACCTCCACCGTCTCCCGCGCGCTCTCGCAGCCGGAGCGGGTCAGCCCGCGCACCCGGCACCGCATCGAGGCGGCCGCCAACCAGCTCGGCTACACCGCCCCGGCCTCCCCCGATCCGAAGTCCGGGCCGCGTGCCGTCGCGCTGCTGATCCCGGACATCACGAACCCGTTCTTCTTCGGCCTGATCCGGAGCACGCAGCAGCAGCTCCGCGCCGCGGGCTACACGCTGCTGCTGGTGGACACCGAGGAGGTGACGGACTTCGAGTCCGGCTACCTGGAGACCTTCGGCCACTCGGCCGCCGGCTTCATCCTCGCCGCGACGCGCCTCTCCGACGACCAGCTCGTGGAGGCCGCGGACCGCTTCCCGCTCGTGATCATCAACCGGGACACCCCCGGTGTCCCCGCCGTCATGATCGACACGCCGAACGGCGTCCAGCAGGCCGCTGAACACCTGTACTCACTGGGCCACCGCGACATCGTCTACCTCGCGGGGCCGACCGCGTCGTGGTCGGACAGCCACCGCTGGGAGCTGCTGCAGGAGACCGGCAAGACCCTCGGGATGAGCGTGCGCAGGCACGGCCCGCACCACCCGAGCAAGAGCTCGGGTGCGGCGGCGGCCGATGCCCTGGTCAACTCAGGCGCGACGGCGGCGATCGCCTTCAACGACCTGCTCGCGATCGGCGTCCTGATGCGGCTGCGCGAGCGCGGCATCGATGTGCCCGGCCGGCTCAGCGTCGTGGGCTGCGACGACATCTTCGGCGCGGATTTCTGCAACCCGCCCCTGACCACGCTGTCCTCCCCGATAGAGCAGGCGGGCCGTATGGCGACGGACATGCTCCTCGGCCAGCTGCGCGCCGGGAGCCCGGTCACGCGATCGGGGGTCGTGCTGCCGACGCACCTGGTGATCCGCGGGTCGACGGGGCCGGTCGCCGGAGGCTGACGCCGTCCTCCCGGTCGGCCGCGTGCGCGTGCGCGACCTCGGTTCGGCGTGTGCGCATGTGCGCAGCGGATTCTGTGCGCTTCCGCATGCAATTTCGTTGCATGGAATTGCCAACGGTTTGCTCTGCGTGTTGTCGTGGTCGGCATGGATTCCCCAGCGGGCCCGCGTCGCACCCCGACACTCGCGGACATCGCCGCGTTGAGCGGCGTCGCGACGTCCACCGTCTCGCGCGCCCTCTCGGGGCCGCGCCGGGTCAACGACGCCACCCGGGAGCGCATCGAGCGCGCCGCGGCGGAGCTCGGCTACGTGTCACGTTGTCGCGTCCGGCCGCTGCCCGCCGGGCGCCCGCGCGCGATCGCGGTGCTGGTCTCCGACGTGACCAACCCGTTCTATTTCGGGATCGTCCGCGGCACTCAGCACCAGCTCAAGGCCGCGGGCTACCAGCAGATCCTCGTGGACACGGAGGAGTCGGACGAACTTGAGGACGACATCCTCCGCAATCTCCGCAGCTCGTTCGACGGCGCCATCCTGGCGGCCTCCCGGCTGACCGACCGCCGCTTGACTGCGCTGTCGGAGGAGTTGCCGCTGATCGCGATCAACCGCCAGACCCGCGGCGTCCCCAACGTCTTCATCGACACCCCGACCGGTTTCCAACAGGCGCTCACGCACCTGGTGTCGCTGGGCCACCGCGACATCGCCTACCTGGCCGGGCCGGACACGTCGTGGGCGAATGAGACCCGCTGGCGCACCCTCGCGCGCGCCGCGGCCGGCCATGGGTTGTCCGTGCGACGGCTCGGTCCGTTCCTCCCCAGCTACGACCCGGGCGCCGCGGCGGCGGACGCCGCCATCGCTGCCGGAGTCACCGCCTGCATCGCCTTCAACGATCTCATCGCGATCGGCGTGCTGGGACGTCTCGCCGAGCGCGGCGTGAAGGTGCCGCAGGACATGAGCGTGGTGGGCTGCGACGACATCTTCGGCGCGGACTTCTGCAACCCGCCGCTGACGACCCTCACTCAGCCCACCGAGCGCGCCGGCCGGACCGCGGTCGACATCCTGGTCAGCCGCCTGAACGCCCACGACGAGCGGGAGATGCGGCGAAGCGCGACGCTGCCGACCCACCTGACCGTGCGCGCGTCGAGCGGGCCGGCGCCTGCGACGGAGGGCGTCCCCGGCGGCACCCGCGCCGCATCGGGTCACCTCCGCGCCGTCTCACTGTGAGGCCCACCCCGCTCGACCGGCGGCCGGAAATGATTCCCGACTCGGCCTCTATTTGCTTGCTCGACTGCAATTGATTGTTGCTATGTTGTTGCTCACCGCACTCGCACGCTTACCCGAAGGGCGTCTGGAACAATGAGCACCGTGGTCGACGAGGCTTCGGCCTACCCTCCCGCGCAGACGCCGCACGCGTCCTCCCGAGCGGACGTCGCCCGGCCGACCGTCACGGCGTACGTCGACGGCGTCTCGGGCCACAACGATCGCGCGCGGCGAGCCACCATCGACCTCGCGAAAGCGCTGGGCCGGCGCCTCGAGTCGACCGTCGGCGTTATCGGCGAAGGCGCCGTGGAGGGGCGGAGTCTCGGCTGGCGGGCCGCCCTCCACCAGGCCGAACCCGAGCTGGACGCGCTGACGGAGACGGCGGAGCACTCCCTGCGGACCGCGTCCTTCAGCGCCTTCTGTCTGACCAGGAACGCCGCCGCGCTCGCCACCCTCCCGGCTGTCGCCCGGGCCTACCCGGATGCCGCGATCGTGTGGATGGGCGCACACCCGTGCCTGCACACCCCGGTGACCACCCGCACGGGCGACCTCAGCGGGATGGCGCTCGGCGCGGCGACCGGGCTGTGGAAGTCGGGCCACGGCGGCGAGCTCGCGCTCTCGAACGTGGTGCTGCTCGGCGCTCGCGACCTCGACCAGGCCGAGAGGCACATCATCGCAAACTCCCCCGTCCGCAACATCCCGGCGGGTCCTCGGATGCAGGAGGAACTGGCTGCGACGATCGCCGGCCGCGACGTGTTCGTGCACTTCTCCGCCGACGTCCTGCAGCCGGGCATCGTCCTCACCGACTACCAGGTCGCGAACGGCCTGACCATCGACACCGTCGTGACGACGGCCCGCACCCTCGCCGGCGAGCACGTGATCGGCGTCCAGCTCAGCGAACTCGAGCACGACCCCACCGACCGCTTCAACACCTCCGCCCAGCTCGTGGTCGAGATGCTGTCGCCGCTGCTGCCCCGCAGCTGAGCGGAGCAGCAGCGGCGCAGCCGTCACTCCGCGGCGATCCCCTCTCCGCCCGCGTCGCCGGGCACCAGCACCGACCCGACGCTCCCACTCGGCTCATCCGAGCCAGTTCGCAGGGGAAGGGACCAGCTCCTCCAACTCGCTCCAGAGCGCATCGGGGATGTCCCAGGCGGCATAGCCGAGCGTCTGCGCGACCCGCTCCGGCGACGACACCCCGACCACCGTCGAGTCGATCGTCGGGGAGCGCAGCGAGAACTGGAGGGCCGCGGCCGCCAGCGGCACACCGTGGGCTGCGCAGGCCCCCGCCATCGCCCGCACTGCGTCGGCGACCGCGTCCGGGCGCTCGCCATAGCCGTACTTCGACTGGACGTCCGGGCCTTTGACGAGCATCCCGCCGCCGTACGGGGCCGCGTTCACGACCCCGATCCCGTGCTGCCGCGCGAAGGCGAAGAGGTCCTCGGCGGAGCGATCCACCAGCGTGTAGCGGTTGTGGCTCAGCAGCACGTCGAAGACGCCGGTGTCGACATACCTGCGCATCAGCCCGACCGGGCCGCCCGCGACGCCGATGTGATCGACGAGGCCGCGCGCACGCAGGGCCACCAGCGCGTCGACGGGGCCTCCGGCCGCCACGGCGTCCTCGAACGGGATGCGCTCCGGGTCGTGCAGGTACAGCAGCGACACCCGCTCCACGCCGAGGCGCTCGAGACTCTCGGCGTACGAGGCGAACACGCGCTCGCCCGAGAAGTCGCCGGTCACCGGATCCGGGTCGACCTTGGTGGCGAGCACGACGCCGTCGGGGAGGCCGCCGCGCTCGGCGATCGCCGCGCCGATCCGCCGCTCGGCCTCACCGTCCCGTCCGTAACCGTTCGAGGTGTCGATGAAACGGATGTCGCTGTCGAAGACCGCCTCGACCGTCGCGACCGCCCGGTCGGCGCCCACCCGATAGCCGTAGAGCTGGGGCATGCTCGCCAGCGGACTGGTTCCCATGCACAGCTCGGTCACCCCGAGCCCGGTCGCGCCGAGCCGACGGGTCGTCACCATCACGACGCCGCCTCCTGCAGCGCGGGAGCGCGGTCCGCGAACGCCCGCCGGCCCGCGTGGTACGCCTCCACGACCCGGTCGAGGACCTCCTCCGTGGCCAGGTCGCCGCGGGCGACGTCGGGATGGGCCGACCGCCACTCGAGCATCCGCCGCACCGCCCGCTCGAACGTGAGCCTGGGGGCGAAACCGGGGACGAACCGGCGGATCTTGGCGGTGTCGAAGACCGCGGAGTGGCCGAGGTCGCCGACGAACTCGCCCGACCAGAACCACTCGGGGGCCACCACGGGGAAGAGCTCGCTCGCCACGTGGACCAGCCGCGCCTCCACGCCGAGCGCCGTCGCGAACAGGCCGTAGATCTGGTCCCAGCTCAGCACGTCGTCGCCGGTGATGTGGAAGGTCTCCCCCACCGCGCGCTCGCTGCCGAGGAGGCCGACCAGCCCCTGGGCGAAGTCCTCGGCGTGCGTCAACGTCCAGAGCGAGGTCCCGTCGCCGTGCACCGGGATCTCGGCGCCCCGGGCGATCCGGTCGACGACGGTCCAGCCTCCGGGCAGCGGCGGGTTCGCGTCGTCGTAGGTGTGCGACGGCCGCACCACCGTGACGGGGAAGCCCTGCTCGCGGTGCGCCCGGGCGAGGGCGAGCTCGGCCCGCCACTTCGCCGTCGCGTAGGGAAGCGGCGGGTTCGGCCCGGTCGGAGTCGACTCCGTGATCGGGGTCGTCCGGACCGGCTTGGCGTAGATCGACGCCGAGCTGATGTGCACGTACTGCCGGGTACGGCCGGAGAACAGCTCCACCCAGCGGGCGACATCGTCCTCGTCGTAGGACAGGAAGTTGACCACGGCGTCGAACGACCGCTCGCCCACCGCGGCGCGGACCGAGGGGGTCGGAGACGTCGCCGTGCACCCGCTCGACCCCGGAGGGAAGCGGCCGCCCGGTGGCGTTCGCGCCGCGGGTGAGCACGGTGACGGCCATGCCGCTCGCGGCGGCGAGCCGCACGCAGGAGGCGCTGATCGTGCCCGTCCCGCCCAGGAAGAGCACGCGCAGCGGCGCCCCGTCGTGGCTCAGCAACTCGATCCCGGTCATCGTCCCGCGAACCAATCCTCGAAGCCGTTCTCGACGAGCGAGATCAGCACGTCCTCCGACCGGATCCCGAGCGGCGCCAGCTTGGCCGCCACCGTCTCGAAGAACCGCCGCTTCACGGCGACCGGATACATGTGGACGGCGGTCACGCGGATGAGCAGAAGGCTCCTGCGGTCGACGTCGTTGTAGCCGGGGTCGAACTTCAGCTCGTCCACGCCGTGCGGGCGGAAGACCTGGAAGCGGTCGTCGGCGGGGATCCCCAGCGCCTCGATCTGCGCGTCGTGGATGGCGTCCCCGATCTCCGCGTGGGAAGTCTCGAACAGCTCGCGCTCGAGATCGACTTGGATGAGTGGCATTTTCAGACTCCTAGGGTCGGATTCACTTGATGGCGCCGGCCGCGAGGCCGCGCTCGAACATGCCCTGCAGGCACAGATAGGCGACGATCTCCGGGATCGCGGTCAGGACCGCCGAGGCCAGGATCTTGGTCTGGTCGTTGCTGAACTCCCCGACGAAGAACTGCGGCACCAGCGTGATGGTCTGCATGTCCTGCGTCTGCAGGAACACCAGTGGCATCAGGTAGTCGTTCCACGCGCCGATCAGGGTGAAGATCAGGACGGCGGCCGCGATCGGCCGGGTGAGCGGCACGATCAGAGCGAAGAAGCCGCGCACGGAGTTGGCGCCGTCGACGCGGGCCGCTTCGAACATCTCGTCGGGGAGGCCGTTGATGAAGTTGCGGGTCAGCAGCACCGCGAACGGCACCTGCAGCGCGGCCAGCGGCAGGATCACCGCGGCGTAGGTGTTGAACAGTCCCAGGGCCTGCGTCGTGACGAACAGGGGCGTGAGCAGCACGACCTCCGGCAGCGTGAGGCACGCCAGCAGCATCCAGAAGTAGACCTCCCGGAAGCGGATGTGCAGCTTAGCGAAGCCGTAGGCCGCGAGCATCGTCACCACGTAGACCAGGACGATGACCCCGGCCGAGATGATCGCGCTGTTCAGGAAGAACCGGAAGAATCCCGGCACCGCCAGCACGTCGCGGTAGTTGCCCCAGCCGGCCCCGGCGAAGGAGCCCTGCACCATCGCGATCAGCGGGAAGAGATACGGGAGCACCAGGACCGTGGCCAGCAGTTGCAGCAGGCCCTTGCTCCACCAACGGCGGACTTCGAACATCAGCGCACTCCCGTCTTCTCGCGCCGTCCACGCCTGCTCGGCCCGGCCGTCCGCTCCAGCCCGGTCCGCTCCCGGCCGAAGACCTGCAGCACGATCGCCATGGCGAGCGCGATCACGAGCAGGATGATCGACAGCGCGGCACCGTAGCCGACATGCGCGAGCTGGATGGTCATCTGATAGATGTACGTGCCGAGGAACTGCGTCGCGTTGTTCGGTCCGGCGACCGTCACCAGCCACGGGATGTCGAATGTCTTGAGCGCGCCGATCGCGCTCAGGATGCCGAGCGCCAGGGTCGTGCCGCGCAGGCTCGGCCAGATGATGCTGGTCAGCGTGCGGATGTTGCCGGCGCCGTCGATCCGCGCCGCCTCGATCAGGGACTGGTCGACCTGGCTCATCGCCGCGTAGTAGAGCACGAAGGTGAGGCCGGTCCACTGCCAGATGGTGATCGCCATGATGACGGGCAGCGCGGTCGACGACTGGCCGATCCACGGCTGGGCGAGGAACCCGAGCCCGAGGAAGTGCACCACCTGGTTGAGCTGGCCGTCCGCGGCGAAGATCTGGCGGAAGACGGGCGCCATGATCGCCGGCGCCAGCACGACCGGGACGAAGATGATCACCTTGTAGACGACGGCGAGCTTGATCCGCGAGTGCATGATCACCGCGAACAGCACGCCGAGCGCCGTCTGGAGAACGAAGGTGACGATGAAGAAGATGACGGTGTGCCAGATCGCCGCCCAGAACACCGGGTCGTTGGCGACATTGGCGTAGTTGCGCAGCCCGATCGACTCCGGGTCAGGGCTCGCGCCGTCCCAGTTCAGCGTCGAGATGTAGCCGGTGTAGCCGATGCAGTAGTAGATCAGCCCGGCGCTCAGCACGAGCGCCGGAAGGATCCACGGCAGCCCCGGGGCGTGGAGGCGGCGGCGACGCGGCAGGCTCGTCGAGCCGACCGCGCGGGTCAACCGCTCCTGGGTGGAGACAGTCATCCGTTCGCCGCCTTGGCCGCGTCGGCGGCCTGCTGCAGCGTCTTCGCCGCCGCCTGCGGTGTCGCGCTTCCGCTGCCCACCGACTGAGCGGCGGCGAGGAAGGCGTTCTCGATGTCGGCGTTCAGCAGGGCGAACCGCGGCTCGTCGATGGAGGTCAGACCGTCGAGGTAGTCGTTGACCGGCTTCGACTGCTGGGATTCGTCCACGAACTTGATGGTCGCGAAGTCCGGCGAGACGCCCTTCAGCACCGGCGTGGTGTCGAGACGGTCGGCGACGACCTGCTGGCCTTTGGTGCTGGTCGACATCCACTTGACGAAGGTCTCGGCCGCCGAGCGGTGCGTGGACTTGGTCGCCACGGCCAGGCCGTAGTCGGCGTCACCGAACATCTCGCTGGTGTTGCCCTTGCCCGCCACATCCGGGAAGTGGATCGGCAGGATCGGGAACGGCTTGGCTCCGGCGACGCCCGCGGCCGAGATCGACTGGGTCATGGCGTTCTGGGTGGCGTACTGGGTGTACCAGCTGCCCATCATCACCATCGCGTACTTACCGGTCAGGAAGGCGTTGTTGATGTCCGGGTACTGCTGCGCCCCGAGAGCGCCCGCCTGCATGATCCCGCTGGTGAACAGGTCCTTCCAGATCGAGAGGGTCTGGACGATCTGCGGCGAGTCCCACTTGGCCTCGCCCTTGGACGCCTTGGTCCAGTAGCCGGGCTCCACCGAGTTGGCGATGGCCTGCAGGGTGTCCTGGTCGAAGCCCTCCTGCGAGGCGCCCTGCGCGAAGCAGCCCTGCCCGTTGCTCTGGAGCGTCTTGCAGACCTGCTTCCACTCATCCAGCGTGGTCGGGGGCTTCAGGTTGTACTTGGCGAAGATTCCGGCGTTGTACCAGAGCGAGCCGGCGTAGGAGGAGCCGATCGGCAGCGCGGTGAGCTTGCCCTTGGCGGTGAGCCCGTCGACCGCGATCTTCGCGATCTTGGACTTCCAGTCGCCGCCGAGCGCCTTCTGGGCCGTGGGAGCCAGGTCTTCGGCGTAGCTGCCGAACTGCTGCACGTAGGCTCCGGGCTGCAGGTCGAACACGTCCGGCCCGCTGTTGGAGGCCAGCGCGGGCCGCATCGCCGCCTGGTAGTCGGAGATCCCGATCAGCTTGAAGTTGACCTTGATGTCCGGGTACTCCTTGTTGAACGCGGCGATGAACTCCTTCGCCTCGTCGGAGTTGGTCGGAGTCCAGCCCCACCAGTTGATCGTCCCGCTCGTCGCCGAGCCGGCCTCGCCCGAGCCCGAGCTCGAGCACGCGGCGAGCCCGAGGCCCGCCAGACCGGCCACCGTCAGAGCAGCGATCGACCGCAGCACCGTCTTCGATGTGAATGTGAATCGCATGTCAGTCCTCTTGCGTCGCGGACACGGCAGCGTGTCCGGGTGAGCGCCGGATCGATGGACCCGGCGTGATCGAAGGTCGAACAAGGCCGGGCGACCTCTTCGTCTTCGCGGGGCGCATCCGTCGGACGCGCCGTGACACTGAGGTGAATCTAAGCGTCGCGAAAACGCTAGTCAAGTTTTACGTGAAAATTAGAAACGTTTCGTAGACAGGCGACAGTAAAGCGTGCTCGAACGGCCCCCGGAACCGCCGGATCAGGACCGGGGGGCGGCCGTGCTCTCGCGCACGACCAGCGTCGTCGCCATATCGACGCGACTGAACGCCAGCTCCGGCTCGTCGCGGAGTCGCGTCACGAGGTGGGTCGCCTGCTCGGCCATCTCGGCCAGCGGGACCCGCACCGTGGTGAGCGGAGGCCCCGCCCACTCGGCGATGGAGAGGTCGTCGTAGCCCACGACCGAGAGATCCTCCGGCACCCGGAGGCCGAGCACGCGCGCGGCCTCGTAGACGCCGAGCGCCTGGATGTCGCTGGAGGCGAAGATCGCCGTGGGCGCGTCGGCCGACAACAACAGCTCGCGCGCCTCCACGAAGCCGTCCTGCCGGTGGAACTCCCCGGCCGGATGTACTCGGGCCTTATCGGGAGCTTCGCCCCGTCCAAAGCCGCACGGTAGCCCGAGAGCCGCGCCGTGGACGCCATCATGCTGTCCGGCCCCGTGATGATGGCGATGCGCTCGTGGCCGAGCGAGATCAAGTGCTGCGTCGCCTGGAACGCCCCGTTCCAGTCGGCCGAGCCGATCGACGGAGCGTCCGAGGCCGGTGCGCCGTAGGGGTCGATCATCACGATCGGGATCGATCGGCTGCGCAGCCGCGCCTTGTCCTTCTCCGGGAGCAGGGACGCCACCAGGATGATCCCCAGCGGCTGCCGCCGGAGCACGCCGTCGACCCAACCGGCCCCCGGCAGGTGCGTGTCCTGCGCCGCCGACACGACCATGCCGATCCCGTGCTCGCTCGCCACCCGCTCGATGCCGGCGATCGCCGCGCCGCCGAACGGGCTGTCGATCTCGAAGCACAGCACGTCGATGAGGGGCGCTCCGCTCTGCGCGCTCAGCCGCCGGTAGTAGTTGCGCTCGTCGAGCAGCGACTCGATCCGCTTGCGGGTCTCGTCCGAGACGCCGGTGCGCCCGTTCAGGACCTTCGAGACCGTCGCGACCGAGACGTTGGCGAGCGCGGCGACCTCCGAGAGCGTGGCGCGGCTCGGGGACACGGCGGCGGCGTTTTCCATGGGGCTCATGCTAGCCGCGGCCGCACCGCGCGCCCGGCCCGTGCCGCGGGACGGTTGACGGGGTGCGGATGTGCTCATAGTCTGACGGTCCAGATAGTTTTCTCTCGAATGAAGAAACCTTACAGCGAAAAGGGTGTCGATGACGATCACCGCCGAGTCCCGGTTCGCGCGCTATCCGTCGCTCGCCGGTCGCACCGCCTTCGTCAGCGGCGGCGCCACCGGCCTGGGAGCGGAGTTCGTCGCGCAGCTGGCCGCGCAGGGCGTGCGCGTGGCGTTCGCCGACGTCGATCGGGCCTCGGGAGCCGAACTGGCCGCCGCCGTCGCCGATCGCGGCCACCCCGAGCCGTTCTTCCAGGAGGTCGACGTGCGGGACGTCGAGGCCCTCCGGAACGCGATCGTCCGCGCGGCCGACCGCCTCGGCCCTCCGACCGTCCTCGTGAGCAACGCGGCGAACGACAGCCGACGATCGGTCTCCGACATCGACGTGGCCGGATGGGACGACGGGATCGCCGTCAACGTGCGCCATCACTTCTTCGCCGCCCAGACGGTCCGCCCGATGATGAAGGCCGCCGGCGGCGGATCGATCGTCAATCTCGGCTCGATCAGCGCCCACATCGACTTGGTCGACCTCCCCGTGTACATCACGGCGAAGGCCGGCATCGAAGGGCTGACCCGCACGCTCGCGCGAGAGTTCGGCCCGGACGGCATCCGGGTGAACTGCATCGTCCCCGGCTGGATCATGACGCAGCGCCAGCTCGCCAACTGGGTGGGCGAGGCGGAGCGTGAGAAGATCCTGGCGGCGCAGTGCCTGCCCGAGCTCCTCATCCCCGCGGACGTCGCACGTCTGCTGCTCTGGCTGGCCGCGGACGACTCTCGGATGGCGACGGCCCAGACCTGGGTCATGGACGGAGGATGGCAGTGAGAGCGGAGCAGATCACGTCGCCTGTCGCGTGGCACGGCGAGGGCCCCTTCTGGGACGATGCCGGGCAGCGGCTGCTGATCGTCGACATGCTCGCCGGCGCCGTCGTCGACCTCGCGTCGTTCGCGCACCCGCGACGCTACGACGTCGGGAGCCCCGTCGCAGCCGTGATCCGCCGTCGCGGCGAGGGCGGCTTCATCGTGGCGACCGAGCACGGCTTCTCGCTGTTCGACGAGGACTTCGCCCGGGTCGAGCGCCTTCCCGACCTGCTCGACGATCCCGCCATCCGGCTCAACGAGGGCGGCTGCGACCACACCGGCCGGTTCTACATCGGTTCGATGGCGTACGACTCGACCCCGGGCGCGGCCGCACTCTACCGGCTCGACCCCGACGGTTCCACGCACACGGTGCTGACCGGGGTCACCATCTCGAACGGCCTCCAGTGGAGCCTCGACGGCGCGCTCGCCTACTACATCGACACCCCCACCCGGCGCGTGGACGTGTTCGACGTGGACCCGTCGGACGGCACGCTCCGCGACCGGCGTCCCCTCGTGCGGTTCGGCGACGACGTCGCCGGCTCCCCGGACGGGATGACCATCGACTCGGAGGGCGGCATCTGGGTCGCACTCTGGGGCGGCGGGGAGCTACGGCGGTTCGACCCCTCCGGCGCGCTGACCGAGGTCGTCGAGGTGCCAGGCGTCAGCCACACGAGTGCGGCGGCATTCGGGGGCGCCGAGCTCGACACCCTTTACATCACGTCCTCCCGTCAGCACCTGCCCGACGACGCCGAACCCGAGGCCGGCGCCGTCTTCGCCGTGCGCCCCGGGGTGCGCGGCGTCCCGCTGCCGTCCTACGCGGGCTGACCCGGCGTCCGCACTCCGTCCACCAGCCGCGGAACACTCCACGGGTTCGCCTCCTGCAGCGCGGGAGGGAGCAGCACGTCGGGGGTGTCCTGATAGGCGACGGGACGGAGGAAGCGCGCGATGGAGGCGGTCCCGACCGACGTGAAGTGCGGAGCGGTCGTGGCCGGATACGGGCCGCCGTGCTGTTGCGCGTAGGTCACCGACACCCCGGTGGGCCAGCCGTTCCACAGCACACGCCCGGCCCGGCCGGCCAGCAGCTCCAGCAGCGGGCCGACCGGATCCCCGTCGACGCCCTGGACGGTCGCGGTCAGCTGACCGGGGAGGGCGCGCGCCGCTGCGAGGAGCTCGTCGGCCGATCCGTACCGCACGAGCACCGCTGCCGGCCCGAAGTGCTCCTCCAGCAGCTCGTCGGCGTGGGCCAGGAAGGTCGTCGCGTCCGTGCCGTAGATCGTCGGCACCGGCTCCTGCGCCTCGGCGGGAGAGCCGATCAGCAGCTCGACATCGTCGCGCTCGGCGAGCGGCGCGAGGCTGGCGAAGTAGCCGCCGCGGATGGCGTCGGTGAGCATCGGGCCGCCGGACGTGCCGCGGACCGCCTCCACCACCTCGTCGGCGAACGACGAACCGGCTGGAACGAACAGCACACCCGGCTTGGTGCAGAACTGCCCGACGCCCAGGGTCAGCGACGCGGCGAAGCCGGCCGCGATCTCCCGGCCGCGCGCGGCCGCGGCCGCCCCGGTCACGAAGACCGGGTTCACGCTGCCGAGCTCGCCGTAGAACGGGATCGGCTCGGGCCGGGAGGCCGCCAGGTCGAAGAGCGCCCTGCCCCCCGCAAGCGACCCGGTGAACGTGGCCACCGTGAGCCGCGGGTCGAGGACGAGCGCCAGCCCGGCCTCCCGCCCCTCCACCAGGGCGAACGCCCCGCGCGGCGCACCCGCGGCGGCGAGCGCCTCGTGGAGGTGCACGGCGACGGCGCGGCTCAGCTCGGGGTGCGCGGAGTGCGCCTTCACGACGACGGGGGCGCCCGCGGCGATCGCCGCGGCGGTGTCGCCGCCGGCCACCGAGAACGCGAACGGGAAGTTGCTGGCGGCGTAGACCGCAGCGGGGCCGAGCGGCCGGAGCATCCGGCGCAGGTCGGGCCGGGCACCCATCGGCCAGTCGGCGTCGGCGTGGTCCACGATGGCGTCGAGATAGCCGCCGTCCTCCACGACGCGCGAGAAGAGGCGCAGCTGGAAGGTCGTGCGGACCAGCTCGCCGCGCAGCCGCTGCTCGGTGAGCCGGCTCTCGCGCGCGGCCACGGCGACCAGCGCCTCGGCGTCGCCGTCCAGGCGATCGGCGATCGCTCGCAGCCAGGTCGCACGATCGCCCGGCCGGGAGTTCACGAGCGCCGGCGCGGCGTCCGCCGCCGCCGACATGGCGGTCTCGAGCTCCACGGCGGCCTCTGTCTCCTGAATCATCGTGTGCCGCCTTCCTGGCCGCGGCCCACTTTCGTCACCGGGTTCACCAGCCTGCCGATGCCCGCGATGTCGACGGCGACCTCGTCGCCGGGCAGGAGCGTGAAGTCCGCCTCCGGCACGACGCCGGTGCCCGTGAGGAGGATGGCCCCATCCGGGAACTCGAGCGCCCGGAACAACCAGTCGGCGAGATCCTCCAGCCGCCGCGCGAGCTGGTCCGTGGACGCAGCTCCGCTGAAGACCACCGCGCCGCCCCGGCGGATCTCGAGCCCGATCGCGAACGGCGGTCCCGCCTCCCACGCCGGCACGATCTCCGGGCCGAGACCGCACGCCGCCGTGTAGACCTTCGCCTGCGGCAGGTACAGCAGGTTCTCGCCCTCGATCGACCGGCTCGAGGCGTCGTCGCCGGCGACGTACCCGAACAGGCCGCCCGCGGAGTCCAGCACGAGGCCGAGTTCCGGCTCCGGCACGTTCCAGTCCGAGTCGGCGCGGATCCCGACCGGCTCGCCGGGGCCGACCACCCGTGCGCCGGTCGACTTGAAGAACAGCTCGGGCCGCTCGGCCGCGTAGACGCGGTCGTAGGGGGTGCCGTCGGTCGCCTCCTCGATCCGGCCGTCCCGGCTGCGCCGGTACGTCACGCCGGCCGCCCAGACCTCCTGCTGCGGGTCGATCGGGGCGAGGATGCGCGAAGGGCTCAGACCGCCGCCCGTCGCGCTCTCGACGTGCTCGCGGGCGTCCGCCGGCGTCAGGCGCAGCAGCTCCGACAGGCTCGACCCCAGCGGCGAGTACTCCTCGCCGCGGCGCACCGCCCAGACGATCGCGCCGTCGGACTCCACCCGCGCCAGCGCCGTCCCCGGCCGGGACGTGTTCGCCGTGCTGCTCGTGTTCTCCGTGCTGCCGGTGTTCTCCGTGCTGCCCGTGTTCTCCGTGCTGCTCAATGCGACTCCCTCGTGACCTCGGACCCGCTCGACCCGACCAGGAAGTCCAGGTCCGCACCGGTGTCCGCACCCAATACGTGTTCGATGTAGAGCTTCTGCCAGCCGCGGTCGGCGCGGGCGAAGGCGTCCACCTGCCGCTGGGACGCCGAGCGGCGGGCCAGCTCGTCCGCGTCGACGAGCAGCTCGATGCGCCTCGCGGGGACGTCGAGCGAGATCAGGTCGCCGTCCTCGACGAGCGCGAGCGGACCGCCGGCCGCCGCCTCGGGGGCGACGTGCAGCACGACCGTCCCGTACGCGGTGCCGGACATCCGGCCGTCGCTGATCCGGACCACGTCGCGCACCCCCTGCTTCAGCAGCTTCTGCGGCAGCGGGAGGTTGCCCACTTCCGGCATCCCCGGGTAGCCCTTGGGACCGCACCCGCGCAGGATGAGCACCGAGTCGGCGTCCACGTCCAGCTCGGGGTCGTCCAGCCGGGAGTGGGCGTCCTCGATGGAGTCGAAGACGACGGCCCGGCCGGTGTGCACCAGCAGCTCGGGGCTCGCGGCCGCCGGCTTGATGATCGCGCCGCGCGGGGCGAGGTTGCCGTGCAGGACGGCGATGCCCGCGTCGTCCTGGAGCGGGTCCGCGCGCAGCGCGATCACGTCGCGGTCCCACACCTCGTGCCTGCCCAGGTAGTCGGTCAGCGGCCGGCCGGTGACCGTGGCCGCTGCGGGGTCGAGGAGGTCGGCGAGCTGATCGAGCACGGCCAGGAAGCCGCCCGCCCGGAACAGGTCCTCCATCAGGTAGGTGCCGGCAGGCTGCAGGTTGACCAGCAGGGGCACGTCGGCGCCGATCCGGTCGAAGTCCTCCAGGGTCAGGTCGATGCCGAGCCGGCCCGCGATCGCCAGCAGGTGCACGACGGCGTTCGTGGAGCCGCCGATCCCGGCGAGCGCGACGATCGCGTTGTGGAACGACTCCTTCGTGATGACCTGCGAGATGCGCCGGTCCTCCAGCGCGAGCTCGACGGCGAGCCGGCCCGAGGCATGGGCGGCCTCCAGCAGCCTGCTGTCGGCGGCCGGCGTCCCGGCGACGCCGGGGATGGTCATGCCCAGGGCCTCCGCCATCAGACCCATGGTCGAGGCCGTCCCCATGGTGTTGCAGTGGCCCTTGCTCCGGATCATGGTCTTGTCCGTCGCCTCGAACTCCTCCGCGGCGAGGGTGCCGGCGCGCACCTCCTCCGACAGCTTCCAGACGCCGGTGCCGCACCCCATGCGCTCCCCGCGGAAGTAGCCGTTGAGCATGGGGCCGCCGGGAACGACCACGGCGGGCAGATCCACCGAGGCGGCGCCCATGAGCAGCGCCGGGATCGTCTTGTCGCAGCCGCCGAGCAGCACGACCGAGTCGATCGGGTTCGCGCGCAGCATCTCCTCGATCGCCATCGCGGCCATGTTGCGCCACAGCATGGCGGTCGGCTTCACCAGGGTCTCCCCCAGCGAGACGACGGGCAGGTTGACCGGCACGCCGCCGGCCTCCCAGACGCCCTGCTTGACGTACTCCGCGACCTCGTTCAGGTGCAGGTTGCACGGCGTGAGGTCGCTCGCCGTGTTGGCGATGGCGATCTGCGGGCGCCCGTCGAACGCGTGATCGGGGACGCCGCGGCGCATCCACGCGCGGTGGATGTACGGGTCGCGGCCGTCGCCGCCGTACCAGCCCTGGGAACGGACCATGTCTGTGTTCTCCTTCACGTCGTCGTGCCCCTCAGGGCACGAGTATTCCTCGTCCGACCGCACCGGCGACGAGCCGGCGGTAGGCCTCGCCGACCTCGGCCAGCGGGAGGCGGTCGCCGATCAGGCGGTCGATGGGCAGCTTCCCCGCGAGGTAGAGGGCGAAGATGCGCGGGAGGTCGAGCTGCGGATTGCTCGATCCGTACAGCGATCCGACGACCCGCTTCTGCCGCTGGACCAGTTGATTGAGCGGGACGGCGAAGCCGGCGTCGGCGGCGCCGAGGCCCACCGCCACGAGCGTGCCGCCCGGGGCCACGCAGGCCAGCGCCTGCTCCAGGGTCGCCGTCCGCCCGATCGCCTCGATCGCCCACGGCACCCCGGCCCCGCCGGTGAGCGCGAGCACGCGCTCCACCACGTCCTCGTTCCGGGCGTCGATGGTGTGGGTGGCGCCCAGCTCGCGAGCGAGCTCGAGCTTCGCCTCGTCGACGTCGACCACGATCACGGGATGCGCCCCGACGAGGGCCGCCCCCATCACGCTCGAGAGGCCGACGCCGCCCGCGCCGAGGACCAGGAGCGGGCCGCCGGCGGCTTCCCGCACCTCGTGGAAGACCGCTCCCACGCCGGTGATGACGGCGCAGGCGGAGATGGCCGCGACCTCCGGCGGCACACCGTCCGGGACGGCGACCGTCGCGTTCTCGTTCACGACGACCCGCTCGGCGAAGCACGACACGCCCATCAGGTGGTGCAGCTCGCCGCCGTCGCTCTGGGCCAGTCGCGATGTCCCGTCGGGGAGGCCGCCGGCCTGCGCCTGGACGGCTCCGAGCTCGCACAGCACGGGATTGCCCGCGACGCACGCCGCGCATCGTCCGCAGCGCGGCCGCCAGAGCAGCGCGACCCGGTCGCCGACGCGCACGCGTCCGGAGCTCTGCGGCCCCACCTGCTCCACGATCCCGGCGCCCTCGTGGCCGAGCACGAGCGGCAGCGGGGCCGTGAGGTCGCCGGTCATGTAGTGGTAGTCGCTGTGGCACACCCCGGCGGCCTCGATGCGCACCAGCAGCTCGCCCGCCCCGGGATCGGCCAGCCGGACCTCTTCGACGTCGGGCGCCCGGCCGGGCGCGCGCAGGACGACGGCCCGCACGCCTCAGGCCCGCTCGCCGGAGGCGGCAGGGACCGCCGGCCGATCCTGCCCGGCCACGAGCTGGTCGCGCAGGCTCTCGCGCACGACGCACTGCTCGAACGCGAACGAGTCGGCGAGTGCTTCCAGGTCCTCGCCGGTCAGCCCGCGGAACAGCTCCGCGTACTCGTCGGCCAGCGGTTGCGCGAACAGGAGGTTGTTCAGCACCGTCGCCACGGTGTCGAAGCGGCCCCACGGGTACGGCTTCCACTCCGGGAACTCCCGGGCCATGAGCGCCTGCACGGCCTCGCTCACCGGGCGGACGCCCTCCCCGCCGAGCCGGTCGCTGCCCCACTGGTCGGCGGCGAGCCGGTTCTTCTTCGCGACGAAGCCGTCGAAGCGCTGCCGGTACGGGGAGTCCGCGGCCACCTCCGCCAGCCCCTGCCGGCCGAGGTCCTTGTACATCCAGCTCGTCCAGCTGACGTCGAACTCGCGGTAGAGCTCGAGCTGGTCGGCGAGGATCTGCCGGCGCATCGCGTCCGTGCGCTCGTCACCGGTGTAGATCGGCGCGAACTCGCCGACAATGATCGGCGTCCCGGTGCGCCGGGCGTACTCGGACCGCTGCAGGAACTTCTCACGGGCGTAGGCCGCGTCGATGTAGGTGCCGTCGGTGTAGCCGGGGTAGTCGCCGCCGCGGCCGAGACCCGCCGCCACGTAATCGTGCAGCGAGTAGACGACGTTCGGCCACGGCTCGTCGTCGAACATGTCGAACTCGGTGGAGTACGTGTTGCCGTCGAGGAAGATCGTGTGGTCGGGATCGATCGCCCGGACGGCCTCGTACAGCCGCCGGTAGAGCGGGCCGACCACCGCCCGCGACTCGTCCGCCGGCTCGTTCATGAGGTTGTAGCCGGCGACCCAGGTGCTGTCCTTGTAGTGCTCCGCGATGGCCTGCCAGATCGCGACCACGCGGTCCTGGAAGTGCGGATGCTGCCACAGGTGCGGCTCGTGCGTCGAGTTGTCCGAGTGCCAGTGGTGGTTCTGGCTGCCCGGCAGGGCGTGCAGGTCGATGATCGAGTAGATCCCGTGCCGCCCGGACGCCTCGATCGCCCGATCCAGGTGGTCGAAGGCCGTCGGCAGGATGGCGAACGGGTCGGCGTCGGACTCGAAGTGCCGGTAGTTCACGGGGACGCGGACGATCGTCATGCCGAGCGACCCGAGGAAGGCGGCGTCCGCCTCGCCGTAGAAGCTGTTCAGCAGGCGCTCGAAGTAGCGTCCGGCGCGCTCGGCACCGAGGACGGCCGCGACCCGGTCGCGCATGAGCGTCTCGTTCGCGGCGTAGCCGGTGATGAAGTTCTCCATGTTGAGCCAGCCACCGACGCAGACGCCGGTGAACCGGATCGGGCGTCCCCAGCCGTCGAGGAAGCCGGTCCCCTCCGTGCGCACGAATCCCGGCGGGCGTCCTTCGCTCATTCTGCTGACCTCACTGTCTGCTGACCTCACGGTCACGAAAGTTTTCTAAGAATTTACGACTGGTTTCGTCGCGATCTCAGGCTAAGGACGCGCACCGGGTGTGTCAAGCACGGTCGGCGCGGAGCCGCACCGTCGAGGACCTCACGATCAACCTGGTCGCGAGGTCGACCCGCGGCAGCTCGGCAGGCGCCTGACCGCCCTGCGCCTCCGGGGCGGAGAGCAGCAGGCGCACGGCCGCCTCGCCCATCTCGGCGATCGGCTGGCGGATCGTCGTGAGCGCGGGCGAGCCCCAGCTCGCCTCGGGCACATCGTCGAATCCGACCACGCTGAGGTCGTCCGGCACCCGGAGGTCCGCCGTCTTCGCCGCGTCGTAGACACCCATCGCCATGAGGTCCGAGCAGGCGAACACCGCGGTCGGCCGGTCGGAACCCGCCAGCACCGGAGCGATGGCGGCCGCGGCTCGCGCGCGGTCCCAGTCGCCGTGCACGACCACTGGAGCCGGGGCGCCCTGGACTTCCAGGGCCGAACGGAATCCGTCGATCCGCGCGCGGCTGTACAGGTGCGTCCGATCGCCGCCGACCACGGCGAAGCGACGGTGGCCGAGGGAGAGCAGATGCTCCGCGGCGGCGCGGCCGCCGTCCCAGTTGGTCACGCCCACGCGCATCGACGGCGCGCCCGGCTCGCTCATCGGCGTGACGAGGACGACGGGGATGCCCGCGGCCTCCAGCGCGGCGAAGTGGCCGGGAGCGGGATCGACCAGCACCACGATCGCGCCGCGCGAGGGCCGGCGCAGCAGCCGGGACACCCAGTTGCCGTCCGGCCGGGCGACGGTGATGACCACGTCGACGTTGGCGGCCGTCGCGGCGTTCTCGACGCCGGTGAGCACGCCGTTCGCCCAGGTTCCGTGCACATGGTTGACGACGAGGTCGATCATCGCCGGGGCGTCGGACTCGAGCGCGCCGGACCTCGGCGAGCTCGCCCGCGGCGCGCGCGCGTAGCCGACGGCGCGCACGGCGTCCATGACCCGGTCGCGCGTCGCGGGCGACACGTCGGTGCCTCCCCTGAGCACCTTCGACACCGTGGGGACGCTCGTCCCGGCCATTCCCGCCACATCGGAGAGAGTCGGCCGCTCGCGCCTGAGGCCCTCGTCGCTCATGACCGCAGCCTAGCCAGCCGTCAGTGCTTGCGCAAACTTTCGTAGAAAGAATGTATTGCGTTGCACCGTTTCTTGCTGAAAGCATGGCCGAACCATCCCACCGAACGTTGCGAATTGCGCAAATTGCCGGTGATGGTGGTTCACCTCTCCAGGTGTTCGACGAAGAAAGCCGCCGGAAACGCTTCCGGCCGATGGAAGAGAAGACACGCATGACGAACGGCCTGCTCTCGGGAACCGTCTCCCGGCGGGGACTACTCGCCGGCACCGGAGGACTCGCCGTCCTCGCCGCCCTCGCCGCCTGCAGCTCGCCCGGCGGCACGTCGACCTCGACGCTCAAATTCTGGAACATGCCGTGGGGAGGCACCGCCTTCTCGCCGCTGGACAAGAAGATCACCCTCGCCTACAAGCCCGCGAGCGGTCTCCCGGCGGCCGGCTACCAGGCCGTCCAGTGGTCCAACTTCACGACGACCTTCGCGTCCGCCCTCGCCTCGAACACCGGGCCGGCGGTCAGCAGCGGCGCCGGCACGCAGGCCTTCCAGTTCGCGGAGAAGAACTACATCGCGTACGCCGACTCCCTGTTCGACTCCTGGAAGAGCAATGGGATGCTCGACGACTTCCTGCCCGGCGTCCTCGACACGATGAAGACGAGGAAGGGCTACGTCGCCGTCCCATACAACCTCGACATGCGGGTGCTCTGGTACCGCAAATCGCTCCTCGAGAAGGCGGGCGTCGAGCCGCCGACCGACTGGCAGTCGTACCTCGACGTCTGCGCGGCGCTCAAGAAGATCGGCGTCTTCGGATTCGGGATCGCCTCCGGCGCACAGGGCAACGGCTTCCAGGTGCTGACCGGACTGCTGATCAACAACGGCGGCGGCCTCTTCAACGCCGACCAGAAGCCGGACTGCGTGACCCCGGCCAACATCGAGGCGCTCGAGTTCGTCGTCGAGATGATCCGCAAGGGCTATATGGACCCGGGGAGCGTCAGCTACTCCACCACCAACGCGCAGTCGCAGTGGAAGGCCGGCACCTTCGGGATGGGCTTCGAGAGCCCCGGCCTCGCGCAGGTGCTCGGCGGCCCGCTGGTGCAGGGAGTTCCAGGCCGATTCCAACGCGGTCACGATGATCGAGAAGTGGCAGCCCATCTGCAAGACCTGGGCCGCGCCGGGCGGCGACGCGCTGTTCGCCGACGTGACCCTGGTCGACAGCACTCCGGCGATGAGCACGTGGGCGCAGAGCCTGCTGTCGCAGAAGGCCACCCCCAAGGAGTCGCTGCAGACCCTGCAGAAGACCCTGACCTCGCAGCAGAAGTAGCTGATGGCCACCCCATCGACACTGGAGTCGGTCCGCCGCGCGCGCCGCGGCGTGGCGGTCGCGGGCCGGGGGCGACCCGGCGCGCGGCCGCCCGGGCGGCGCCTGAGCTCGAGCGCGCTCACGCTCGTCCTCTTCGCGACCCCGGCGGTCCTGCTGCTCCTCCTGCTCAACCTGTATCCCGTGCTGTACGCGGGTCAGCAGTCCCTGCGCAACGGAGACCTGGTCGACGCCGGCACGTTCGTCGGCCTGCAGAACTACGCGACCGTGCTGACCTCCCCGGAGTTCTGGCACGCCGCCTGGTTCACAGTCGTCTTCACGGTCGTCGGCGTCTTCGGGAGCTGGATCATCGGCCTCGGCCTGGCGCTGCTGCTGCGGACGCGCGTACCGGCGAACGGCATCCTCAAGGTCCTGCTGCTGCTCCCCTGGGTGGTGCCGATCGTGGTCTCCTCCACGTCGTGGAACTGGCTGGTCGCCACCCCGCAGAGCCCGCTGCCGCTGGTCGCCAAGGCGCTGGGCTTCGGGGACGTGCTCTTCCTCGCCGACCCGCTGCTCGCACAGATCACCGTCTGCGTCTTCAAGGTCTGGATCAGCTTCCCGTTCATGATGATGATGATGTCCTCGGCCCTGGCGTCGGTCGACACCACCGTGTACGAGGCGTCTCGCGTGGACGGCGCGTCGCGCTGGAAGACCTTCCGGTTCATCACCCTCCCGATGATCTCGCGGTCCACCTACATCTCGTGGATCCTGATGACGATCTTCTGCGTGAACGACTTTCCGACGATCTTCCTGCTCACCGGCGGCGGCCCGGTGAACTCCACCCAGACCCTCGTGGTGCTCGCGTACACGACGGTGTTCCAGAACTTCCAGACCGGTCCCGGCGTCGCGATCGCATTCCTGATGACGATCGTGCTCGTCATCGTCAGCGTCACCCTCTACCGGCAGATCCGAAAGGCGGCCATCGAATGACGGCACTGGCTCAGCAGGCGGCGCCGGCCCGGCAGACCTCGCCCGCGCGGCGTCCCCGGCCCGAAGGCGACCGCGGCCGGTGGTGGCGGTTCTGCCTCCTCGCGGTCGTCACCGCCATCGTGCTCGTGCCGCTCGCCGCCGTCGTGCTGCTCTCCCTGCAGCCGGCGCTCGGCAGCTCCGCGACCGGTGCGACGCTCCAGAACTACGTGAGCGTCATCACCTCGACCGACCTCGGCGTCTGGGTGACCAACAGCCTCATCGTCACGCTCGCGACCGTGGTCGTCGCCGTCGTCATCGCCGCTCCCGCCGGCTACGTGCTCTCTCGGGGCCGCGGGAGGCTGGTGGCCGGATTCTCGCTCACCCTGTTCGTGATCCAGTCGCTCCCGGTGGTGACCGCGGTCATCCCGCTGTTCATCCTGTTCGCGCGCATCGGACTGGTCGACACGCTCGGCGGCGTCGTGATCCTGTACGTGGGCGGGACGATGTCCGTCGCCATCTGGATGATGGCGGCCTACTTCGACTCGATCCCGATCAGCCTCGAGGAGGCGGCCTGGATGGACGGCTGCTCGGTCTTCGGCAGCTTCACGCGGGTGGTGCTGCGCAACTCGCTCCCCGGCGTGCTGTCGACGGCGATCTTCGCCTTCCTGCTGGCTTGGAACGACTACCTGGTCGCCGTCATCTTCCTGCGCTCGGACCAGAACTACACCCTGCCGATCGGACTTCAGACCTTCTTCCAGCAGAACCAGACCGACTGGGGGCCGGTGATGAGCGTCGCGGTGGTGATGATGATCCCGCCGATCGTCGTCTTCGCTGTGCTCAACCGGTACTTCAGCGTCGGCGGGATCGGAGGGTCGCTGGCCGGGCGGTGAGGTCGGCGGCCCGGGCCGGGGAACCCCGGGCCGCCCCTCGCGGCTCTCGCGGCGGAGGTCAGGCCGGCCGCGCGCCGCGCCGGTTGGGCTTCTCGACGGGGGCGGCGTCGACGAACGCCCGCGCGATCGTGTCTCCGGCCGACTCGAACCAGAGGTGCAGCCGCGCGGGACCGCCCGGCGCGGGCACCGTGAGCGCCACCGCGTCGCTCAGACGATACGGATCCACGGCGACGGCCGCGGAGGCCTGCGCGGCGAGTGGATGCCCGTGCGACGGGGCGAGCGACCCCGGCGCCGACCACGCGGCGTGCACCAAGCCGTCCGCCGGAGAGGCGCCGTGATGCGAGACGTGCACCCCGACCGTGAACGCGTCCGTCGGCACGGGGATGTCGGCGCCGGCTCGCGCAGGCACCAGGTCCACGACGAGCACAGTGGGGCCGAAGGCGTCGGCGGTCTCCAGGCCGCCCAGGTCCTTCCGACGACGATCCGCATCCAGCAGGCCGGCAGATTCGTGCTCGACGTCGGTCAGCTCCGTGTACACATAGCCCGCGAAGCGGTCGTGCCGGCGGATCTCCTGCGTCTGCCAGCGCACGTGCCAGGCGCGCTCCAGGCTGGTGAACCCGGCCCCGAACTCGCTGTTCAGGATGGGGACGCCGTGCCGCGGGAAGTCGGCCGCGCCGTAGAAGGACTTGTCGACGACGAAGTCGGGGCCGAGCTTCACCTCGAACGTCTCCCGCTCCCCTGCCGCGAGCTCGGCGAGATTGCGCGCCCACGCAGCCGGATCCTCGTCGTAGTAGTGCCAGTCGACGAGATCGGTGCGCACGTGCGCCCACCCCGAGTTCTCCACGATCGGCCGGGTGGCGTCCAGCGCCCGCATCGTCTCGTAGGCGCGGACGGCCGCCGCCGCACGCTCAGGGCTGCCGGGGATGTCCCAATCCAGTCCCCATTCCTCGTTGTACAGGCCCCAGATCACGATCGACGGATGATTGCCGTCGCGGCGAACCAGCTCCGGCAGCTGCGCCTCGAAGGCCTCAGCGGCCTCGGCGCTGAACCGGCTCGGGCACGGCGGCTCCGCCCAGACCAGCATCCCGGAGCGGTCGGCGTAGTCGAGCCAGAGCGGCTCCTCGAACTTGAGGTGCTTGCGAACCAGCGAGAACCCCAGCTCGCGCGCGAGCTCGAGGTCGCGGACGAGCGTCGCCGCGTCCGGTGCGGTGAGACCGGTGCGCGGCCAATAGCCCTGGTCCAGGACGCCGCGCACATAGAGGCGCTCCCCGTTGAGGTAGAGCTCCTCGCCGCGGGTCTCGATGCGGCGCAGCCCACCGGTGACCGCGACGCGATCACCCGTCTCCCCGTCGCCGACGCTCAGGACCAGCGAGTACACGTGCGGGTCGGCGGGACTCCACAGCCGCGGGTCTGCCAGCTCGACCCGTCCGGCGAACCGGTCGCCTGCGACAGCGAACTCGGTCCGCGTGCCCGCCACCTCGACGACGACGGTACGGCCGTCTGCCCGGTCGCCCGCGACGATGCCCTCGAGGTCGAAGCCGGTCAGCGAGTCGCCGCGTACGGCGACGTCGGCCACGAAGCAGCGGCCGCGCGCCTCCAGCCACACGCTCTGCCAGATGCCGGAGGTCGGCGTGAACGCCACCCCGTCGTAGTCGTCGCGCGGGATCGAGCGCTGCTTGCCGTGCGGCAGCGCGCGCTTGTCGGCGGGCGCCTCCACATCCACACGCAGTTCCGCGGGCAGCCCGGGCGTGAGGAGGTCGGTGACGTCGAACTCGAACGAGCTGTGCCCGCCCGTGTGGCGCCCGGCCTCCACCCCGTCGATCGAGACGACGGCGCTGTGGTGCACCGCACCGAAGCACAGCACGATCCGACGGCCTTCCCAGGCCTCCGGAGCGATCAGCTCGCGCCGGTACACGGCTCGCTCCAGCCAGGTGCGCTGGACGCCGGACGCCTCGGTCTCCCACGCGAACGGCACGACGATCCGGTCCGGCGTGCGCTCGTCGCCCTCGAATCGCCAGACGCCGTTGAGACTCAGCCAGGCAGCGGAGCGGTCGCGGTCGGGGCGCGGGTACTCCGGCCTCGGAACGCGGGAGTCGTCGTCCGCGGTCCAGGTCGGGGCGCCGGCGATCGGCTCGGCGGTCGGTTCTGCGATGGTCATGGATCAGCCCTTTACGCTTCCGGCGAGGATGCCGTTGATGAAGTGCTTCTGCAGCACGATGAACAGGATGAGGAGAGGGATGAGGGCGACGGTCGCTGCGGCGAGCAGCTCGCCCGTCACCGTGGCGTAGTCGGCGCCGACCTTGTTGCCGGAGATGTTCTGCGCGAGCGTCGAGAGCACCACCTGCAGGGTGGCCATCCGGCTGGAGCTGGCGACGACCACAGGCCAGACGAAGTCGTTGTAGATGTTCATGATCGTGAGCACGGCCAGGCCGGCGAGCCCGGGCCGGATCACGGGCACGATCACGCGCCAGAAGATCCCGAACTCGCCGCAGCCGTCGACCCGTGCCGCGTCGAGCAGCTCGTCCGGCACCGCCGAGATGACCTGCCGCATCCAGAAGATCGCGAACGCGTCGACGGAGCCGGGGAGGATGAGCGCCTGGTACGTGTCGACCCAGCCGAGCTCCTTCATCTCCAGCAGCAGCGGGATGATCAGCACGATCGTCGGCAGCATCAGGGTCAGCAGCACCGCGCCGAAGATCAGGTTCTTGCCGCGGAAGTCGTACTTGGCGAACGCATACGCGGCGAGCGGGGCGAAGACGAGCGTGATCGCGCCCTTCACGAGCAGCACGATCCCGGTGTTGAGGAACCCCGATCCGATCGGGACGTCCTGCAGCATGCCGCGGAAGTTGTCGAGCGTGAAGCCGGACGGATCGAAGCCGAGCGGATCTCGGATGATCTCGGCGGCCGGCTTGAACGACGAGACGATCGCCCAGACGACCGGCGCGAGGAACGCCACCGTCAGCACGAGCAGGAACGCGTGCGAACCGACGTGGAGGCGGCGGCGCACGCGCCGGGGGCGACCCGGCGTCGCCGTGGCACGCGACGACTCGGGCGGTGTGGGCGTCGACGCAGTGAGCGCGGTCGCAGGGCGGGTGTCCAGATCGGCCATCGGTCAGTCCTTGGCTCGGAGGAGGCGGACGAACACGAGCGAGAGCGCCATGACGACGATCACGAGGAGGAACGAGTTCGCCGCTCCCGTGCCCAGGTCCGCCCGGGTGATGTGGTTGTAGAGGTAGAGGCCGGCCGTGGTGGTCGACCCGTAAGGGCCGCCCTTGGTCACCACGTACGGCTCGGCGAACATCTGGAACACCGCGAGCGTCTGCAGGACCGTGCAGAACATCAGCGACCGCCGCAGCAGCGGGACGGTGATGCTCCAGAGCTGCCGGACCCGTCCGGCCCCGTCGAGCGATCCCGCCTCGTAGAGGCTGTTATCGATCGACTGCAGGCCGGACAGCAGGATGATCACCACGAAACCGGTGGTCTTCCACAGGAAGAGCAGGGCGAGTGTGGGCTTCGCCCAGGCGCTCGTGACCAGCCAGCCGATGTGGGGCAGCCCGACGGCGCCGAGGACCGCGTTCACGGCGCCGTAGTTCTGGTCGAACAGCACGATCCAGATCTGCGCGACGGCGACCAGGGGCGTGACGAACGGCACGATGAACGCCACCCGGTAGAAGCCGCGCAACCGGAGCTTCGAGGTGTTCAGCAGCACTGCGATGACGACGGAGACCACCAGCTGGATGGGAACGATCAGCAGCCAGAGGATCCCCGAGTTCGCCAGCGAAGACCAGAAGTCGGCGCTGCCGAGCAGGTACACGTAGTTGCCCAGGCCGACCCACTCCGCCGCGCCCGCACCGTGCCAGTCCGTGAAGCTCAGCCGCAGGGTGAAGACGAGCGGGTAGATGCTGAACGCGAGGAAGATCGCGATGAACGGGAGCACGAACAGGTACGGGGCGAGCCGGCGGCGCCAGGGCAGGCCGCGCCCGCGGCGCCGCCTGCCGAGGCCGGTCGCCGGCGGTGCTGTCAGTGTGGTCGTCACGTCATGTCCTCGTGGTGCGTGCGTTCGGCGGAGGGGTCGGGCAGGCCGCTACTTGCGGTCGATGAGGTTGGCCTGGATGTCCTTCGACGACTGGTCGATCACCTGCCGGGGCGTCATCGTGCCGTCGAGCATCTTCTGGAGATCGTTGCCGAGATAGTCCACGGCGCCGGACCACCACGACGGGATCGGCGCGCCGCCCGGGATCTGCTTACCCGCCTTGATCGCCGTGCTCCAGAGGTCCTGGTCGCCCATCGCGGAGATCGGCTTGAACAGCGGCTTCGCCGGGTTCGCCGCGGGCTGGTAGGCGGGGATCGAGGTGTTGAGGCCGCCCGGGTAGACGCTGTTCGAGCCGTACACCGCGGTGTAGCCGGCCTTGTCGAACATCAGGAACTTGTAGAACAGCCACGCGAGCTGCGAGTTCTTGCCGCCCTTGGGCAGGACGAACGACGAGCCGCCCATCGCGCCGCTGCGAGCGCCGCCGTTCGACCAGGCGGGCAGCGACATGGCACGCCAGTCGCCGACCGTGGTCTTCAGCTGCTGCTGCGGTGCGAAGTCGAACCACTGCGCCCACGGGTAGAAGACCTCGCTGCTGGAGTCGAGGGCTCCGATGTCGCTCGGGCTGAGGTATTCGGCGCGCGTGCCCAGTCCCTGCTTCTGCACGGAGTCGAGCCAGGTCAGGATCCGGGTGTACTGGGGCGAGTCGAGCCGCAGCTTGCCGTCGGCGCCGGCGAGGCTGGTGCCGAGCTGGCTCGCGTACATCTCCAGCTGCAGCTGGCCGAGGAACGTGCTCTGCTCCAGATGGATGGGCTTGGATCCCGGCTTGTAGGCCTGGTATTTCTTCGCCGCGGCGATCAGGTCGTCGTAGGTCTTGATGGTGCTCGGGTCGATTCCCGCCGCGCTCAGAGCCTGCGCGTTGTAGAACAGGAGGCCGGGGTCGAGGTCGAACGGGACGCCGTAGATGCCGCCCTTGACGGTGTTGACGTCCACCTTCTGGCGGGCGATGTCTTTCGTGTACGGCGCGAGCACGCCTTTCAGGTTCCAGAGGTAGTCGACGTAGCCGCCGACCTTGGCGTCGTCCAGGAAGACGCCGTCCGGTACATCGGTGCCCGTGATGAGTGTGTTCTGCAGCTTGCTGTCGATGTCGACCGCCTCGTGCTTCACCGTGATGCCGGGGTAGACCTTGTTGAAATCCTTGATCGCCGCGTCGAACACCTTGAACAGGTCACCCGAGCGATCCCAGATCGTGATGGTGCCCTTCGGCGAGCTCGCGGTGGGGGCTTTGAGGACCGAGGTGTCGGACGTGGAGGCGCTGCCGGAGCCGATCTCCGGTCCGCAGCCGCTCAGGCCGATGGCGACGAGCGCCGCGGTGGCCACCGCCGCGACGCGGACAGCAGCGCCGCGGGCGTTGCGTGGTGTGAGCTTCATGACACTCCTTCGTGCAGGATTCGACGATACGTCGGCCGGGGGCTCCGCTCGACTCGAACGATTTGCCAACGTATGCAAACTGTAACTCAGATTTGCGAACGTTGCAAACGGTAGGATGCCTACGAACGCCGGGAGGAGTGGAAATGCCTGCAACACTTCGCGATGTGGCCGATCGGGCCCAGGTCTCGATGCGCACGGTGTCCAACGTGGTCAGTGGATACGAGCACGTCAGCGAGAAGATGCGCGCCCGCGTGACCCGCGCGATCGACGAGCTCGGCTATGTGCCCAACCCCGTCGCGCGCACCCTGCGGACGGGGAAGACCGGCCTTCTCTCGCTCGTCGTGCCGGAGATCGACGTCCCGTACTTCAGCGAGCTGGCGCGGGCCGTCATCGACGAGGCCGACGCGCTCGGCTTCCAGGTGATGATCGACCAGACCGGCCATGACCACGAGCGCGAGCGCCAGCTGCTGAGGGGCGGCGGCCGCCGGAACCTGTTCGACGGGATGCTGTTCGCACCGCTCGCCACCCAGGAGGAGCTCGATGACGTGAAGGCCTCCGACAGCCTCCCGCTCATCCTGCTCGGAGAGCACGCCTTCGACGGCCGCTTCGACCACGTCGCGATCGACAACGTGCGGGCGGCGCACGACGCCACGACCCACCTGCTCGACCGCGGTCGCACGCGCATCGCGGCCATCGGCGCCCAGCCCACGGAGACGTACGCCACCCCGCTGCAGCGCACGGAAGGGTTTCGACTCGCGCTGCAGGAGCACGGCCTGGAGCCGGTGACGGGGCTCCAGGCGACCACGCCGCACTACGGCCGCGCGGACGGCTACGCCGCGGCAGCGGCCCTCATCGAGCAGGACCCGCGCCCGGACGCGATCTTCTGCTACTCCGACCTGCTCGCGATGGGAGCGATCCGCGCGGTGTTCGACGCGGGACTGCGCGTGCCGGAGGACATCGCGGTGATCGGCATCGACGACATCGACGAGGGCAGATACTCGCGCCCCTCCCTGAGCACCATCTCGCTGGACACGCCGTTCATCGCACGCAGCGCGGTCGAGCGCCTCGCCGCCCGGATCGACGACCCGTCCCTGCCGACCAGGGAGATCGTGGCGCCGCACGAACTCATCGTCCGGGAATCCACAGGCGCCTGAGACGCATGGCGCCCGGGACCCGCTCCAGGCGCGCCCCGGGCGCTACCCTCCCGCGTGCGCGCCCGCCGAATGACCCGGCCCGCTGCTACGGAACCAGGTACCCCGCCGCCCGGTACAGCTCGTACCACTCCGGCCGCGTCAGCGGCAGCTCCGACCCCTGGGCGGCGGCGGCCACGCGCGACGGGGTGGTGGTGCCGAGCACGACCTGCATCCGCGCCGGGTGCCGGGTGATCCACGCGACCGCGATCGCCTCGGCGGGGACGTCGTACTTCCCGGCCAGCCGGTCCACGACCGCGTTGAGCTCGGGGTAGCGCTCCGAGCCGAGGAACGGACCGTCGAAGAAGCCGGCCTGGAACGGCGACCAGGCCTGCACCGTGATGTCGTGCAGGCGGCAGTAGTCGAGGATGCCGTAATCGCGGCTGATCGACTGGTCGAGGGCCTGCATGTTGGAGGCCACGCCCTGGGCGATGATCGGCGCGTGCGTGATCGACAGCTGCAGCTGGTTGGCGACCAGCGGCTGGGTCACGTAGCGGCGCAGCAGGTCGATCTGGCCGGGCGTGTGGTTGGAGACGCCGAACGCCCGGACCTTGCCGGAGGACGAGAGCTCGTCGAAGGCGCGCGCGACCTCCTCCGGCTCGACCAGGGCGTCGGGACGGTGCAGCAGCAGGATGTCGAGGTAGTCCGTGCCCAGCGCCTCCAGGCTGCCGTTCACCGACTCCAGGATGTGCTCCGCCGAGAAGTCGAAGTACGGGCCGTCGGGAACGATGCCCGCCTTGGACTGGATGACGAACTCCTCGCGCTCGGCGGGGCTCAGCTTCATCGCCTCGGCGAACCGGCGCTCGCAGCCGTGCAGCGGAGAGCCGTAGACATCGGCGTGGTCGAGGAAGTTGATGCCGGCGTCGCGGGCGGTCCGCACGAGCGTGCGCACCTCCTCGTCGGACTTGTCCTGGATGCGCATGAGGCCGAGCACCACATTGGGCGCGGTGATCTCGGTGCCGGGCAACGTGAACGTTCGCACGGGGGTCCCTTCTGAAGAGCGGAGGAGGCACGCCCGGAAGGGACGCGCTTCCCACGCTACGAAGGCGGCATTCGGAAGTCCAACAACTGTTGGCTCTGCCAGCGATGAGCCAGTTCGATCAAACCGGCGGCCGGACCGAGGATAATTGCCGGATGCCGAAGATCTCCGCCCCCACCGTCGCCGAACATCGCGCAGCCCAGCGCAGCGCGCTCCTGACGGCGACCGGGCAGCTCCTGGTGGAGGCCGGCGTCGCCGGCGTCACCCCGCGGTCGGTCGCCGAACGCGCCGGCCTCGCACGGTCGAGCTTCTACGAGTACTTCGGCTCCCGCGACGACCTCCTGACCGCTGTCGCCCTCGCCGCCTTCGAGCAGTGGGCCGCCGAGATCGAGGAGGCCGTGAGCGGCGTGCCCGCGCCCGACCGGCTCCGCGCCTACGTCGAGGCGACGATGCGCATGACCGCGGACGGCAAGCACGACATCGCCGCCATCCTGCAGGAGGCCGACCTCTCCCCGAGCAGCCACGAAGACCTCATGGAACTGCACACTGTCCTCCTGGAACCCGTCGCCGCCCTGTTGCGGGAGGCCGGGGTGGCCGACGCCGACACCCACGCCGCACTCATCCAGGGGATGCTCAACGCCGGCGTCCAGCTCATCGGCCACGGCGTCCCTGCCGGCGCAGTGACGGCGACGATCACCGGCCTGCTCGAGAAGGGACTGCCCTCCGACACTGCGATTTGAGGTCCGGAGGCGTTTGGTGACAGACTGTCGGTAACTTTACCGACAGGTTGTCGGCATACCACCCTCTCCCTCCAAGGACGTGTCATGTTCCTCGCTCTGCGCGAACTCCGGTTCGCTCGAGGCCGCTTCACGCTGATGGGCATCGTGATCGCTCTGATCGCCGTGCTCGTCGTGCTGCTGTCCGGCCTCTCCTCCGGCCTCGTCAACGACGGCGTCTCCGGCCTCAAATCCATGCCCGCCACCGCGTTCGCCTTCGACAAGGGCACCATCACCGACAACGCGTTCAGCCGTTCGCTCGTCGACCGGACCCAGCTGAACGCGTGGAAGACCGCCGACGGCATCGCTCAGGCCGAACCGTTGGGCGTGAGCATCGTCAACGGCGTCACCGACACCGAGAAGCAGGTCGACCTCACCCTGTTCGGCGTCGAGCCGCGCGGCTTCCTGTCCCCCGCGGTCTCCAGCGGAGGCCGGCTGTCCGGCCCCGCCGGGATCGTCGTGTCCGAGACGGCGAAGGACGCCGGGCTCGCGCTCGGCACTCGCGTGAAGCTCGACCGCTCCGGCGTGGAGCTGACCGTCGTCGGCTTCACCGACGGACAGGCCACCTTCGGGCACGTGGGCGTCGCCTACCTCCCCATCGACACCTGGCGGCTGATCGCCTCGAACACCGCCCCAGCCGGCGCACCCACGCAGGCCGCGATCGACGCGGTCCACTACGACTACTCCAGCGTCGTGGCCGTCCGGGCGAAGAACGGCGTCACCCCGGACTTCGCGGCCATCGACAAGGCCGCCGGCACCATGACGATGACCCGGACCGCCGCCTTCAACGCCTCCCCGGGCTATGAGGCCGAGACCATGACCCTGACGATGATCCAGGTCTTCCTCTACGCCATCTGCGCGCTCGTCGTCGGCGCCTTCTTCACCGTCTGGACCATCCAGCGCAGCCACGAGATCGCCGTGCTGCGCGCCGTCGGCGCCTCCACCGGCTACCTCCTGCGAGACAGCCTCGCCCAGGGCGCAATCCTCCTGGTCGGCTTCACGGCCGTCGGCGTCGCGGCGGGCGTGGGGCTGGGGGCGCTCATGCCCTCCGCCATGCCCTTCTCCCTGGAAGCCGGCCCGATCGCCGTCGCCTCCGCGCTCACCATCATTCTCGGGATCATCGGAGCCGGCACCGCCGTGCTCCGCATCTCCCGCGTCGACCCCACCACCGCCCTCGGAGGACAACGATGACCGGAACCAGCAGCACCCCCGCCCTCGAGATCGTCGGAGCGCGCCTCGAGCTCGGCGACGGCGACGCGCGCGTGACCGTTCTGGACGACGTCTCACTGACCGTCCAGCCCGGCGAGTTCGTCGCGATCGTCGGCCCGTCCGGCTCGGGCAAGTCGTCCCTCCTCGCCGTCGCGGGGGCGCTGGGCACCCCGGACAGCGGCACCGTGCGCGTCCACGGAACCGACATCACCACGCTCAGGAAGGGCGCGGCCGCGCGCTTCCGCCTGGCCACGATCGGTTTCGTCTTCCAATCCGGCAACCTCCTCCCGGCGCTCACCGCCGCCGATCAGCTGCGCCTCGCCGCCCGGCTGGCCGGCAACCGGGACGCGGACCCCGCGGAGCTGCTCGACGCCGTGGGCATGTCCCACCGCGCCGGGAACCGGCCCGGTCAGCTCTCCGGCGGCGAACGCCAGCGCGTCGGCATCGCCCGGGCACTGGTCAACGACCCGTCGCTGCTCCTCGTCGACGAGCCGACCGCAGCTCTGGACCGCGCCCGCAGCCACGACGTCGTCCGGCTCCTCGCCGACCGCGCCCACGCCTCCGGTGTCGCGGTCGTCATGGTCACCCACGACCGCGACGTTCTCGGCTACTGCGACCGGGTGCTCGAGATGACCGACGGCCGCCTCGCCGAGCTCGTCCCCTCGATGTGAGCCCGCGGAGCCGGACGGGTGCACAGCCCGTCCGGCTCCGACGCCCCCTCACAGGTCACGCGCGAACAGGTCCTCCCAGGTCTCCCGCCGGATGACCGCCCGCGCCTCGCCGTCGCGCGCGAACACCACCGGCGGCCGCCGGTAGCCGTTGTAGTTGTTCGCCATCGTGTGCGTGTACGCGCCGGTGGCGGGCACCGCGAGGAGGTCGCCGACCCGGGCGGCGGGCAGCCGCAGCGGGTCGATGAGCACGTCCCCCGACTCGCAGTGCCGGCCGACCACCACGACGTCCTCGGCGTCGTCCTCGTTCATCCGGCCGGCGAGCACGGCCTCGTAGCGCTGCTGGAAGAGGGCGGCCTCCAGATTGTCGCCCATCCCGCCGTCGACGGCCACGAAGTTCCGGGCGTCGCGTTTGACCGTGGTGACGGCGTAAAGGGTGAAGGCCGACGCGTTCACCATGCTGCGGCCGGGCTCGATGATCAGCTCGGCGTCCGCCGGCAGGTGCTCATCGGCGGCCGCGAGCAGCGTCTCCACGTACTGGCCGACGGACGCGGGCCGGTCAGCGGTCGTGTAGCGGGCGCCCAGGCCGCCGCCGAGGTCGTAGACCGGGAACGTGCCGAGCGCCGCGAGCGGGGCGACGGCCGCGGCGAGCTCCGCCGGGTCCATGATCTGCGATCCGACGTGGGCGTGCACGCCGCGCATGTCGAGCAGCGGGCTCGCCTCGATCCGGGCGATGAGACGGCGCGCGGCCGCGGCCGTCAGCCCGAACTTGGAGCCCACTTGCCCGGTCTGCACGGCGGGGTGTGTCGACGACACGACGTCGGGGACGACCCGGACGAGGACGCCCTGGACGCTCCCGGGCGCGACAAGCCGCTCGAGCCGGTCGACGTCGTCCTCGTTGTCCACGACGACGAGCCCGACCCCGGCCTCCACCGCGATCCGCAGTTCCTCCGTCGTCTTGGCGTTGCCGTGCATCACGATCAGCGCCGGGTCCACCCCTGCCCGCAGCGCGCTGAGGATCTCGCCGCCGCCCGCGACGTCCAGGCCGAGCCCCTCCTCCACCATGACCCGCTGCACGGCGGTCGCGGGGAACGCCTTCGACGCGAAGACGACGCGCGCGTTCGGCCGGCGGGAGGTGAGCGCGGTGCGGTACTCGCGCGCCCGGGAACGGAGCGAGTGCTCGTCGACGACGATCGCGGGAGTGCCGAACGCGCGCGCCAGGTCGTCCACCCGGCAGCCGGCGATCACGAGGGTGCCGTCGGGGTCGACGGCCGCCCCGTGCGGGAAGAGATCGAGGAGGGGGTGCGGCATGTGTTGCGCCCTTCGGTCTGGCGGGATCAGGCGGTCGGTTCGGATCAGGAGGTGCTGCGGGAGGTCACTCGCGCTCGCGGCCGACCACCCCGTGCGGGACGACCACGACCGGCACGGGAGAGTGGCGGACGATCTTGGCCGCGTGCGAGCCGAGGAACACGCGTGCGATCGGGCCGAGGGTGCTCGAGCCGACGACCAGCACCTCGTCGGGCTGCCAGCCGACCTCCGCCAGCGCCGACTCCCACGTCTCGCCCCTCCCCACGGCGACGTCGGAGACCTCCGGAGCCCCGGGCAGCTCCGACACCTGACGGACCAGCGACGCGGCGTGCGTCGCGACATCGGCCGCCCAAGTGTCCGCGATGGCCTGCTCGGCGTCGAGCCCGGCACCCGACGTGCCGGAGTCGGGCGGTACGACGGCGAAGGAGGCGACCCGCAGCTCCGCGCCGACCGACGCCGCAACCCCCGCCGCGCCGAACACCAGATCGGTCGACGCACCGGTGCCGCGGTAGGCGGCAGTGACCCGGCTGACGCGCGCGCCCTCCGCCGTGCGGTACCCGCGGGGCGCGATCGCGACGGGGACCGGTGACGCGTGCAGGAGGGTGTCGCTCGCCGAGCCGAGCGCGATCCGCCCCGGCTGCCCGTCCGTCGCCGAGCCGACGACGATCAGCGACGCCTCGCGCTCCTCGGCGAGAGCCACGAGCCCTCGACGGGCGGACGGGGCCTCGTGCAGCACGTACTCGGCCGGCACCGAGCGGCCCAGCACCGCCGCGGCGTGGTCGAGCGCACCGTTTGCGTTCTCCCGGGTGTAGCCCCGCCATTCCGCGTCCGCGCCGCCCGCCGTAGTCGGCCACGCCGGCGGGACGACGGCGGCCACGATGAGGCCCGTGCCCGAGGAGCGGGCGAGCATGGCGGCCAGGTGAAGCGCGGAGGCCGAGCGGTGCGCGGGGTCCACCCCGACGACGATGCTCATCTCCGGCCCGCCTTCCGGCGCTCGGCGGCCTCCCGGATCTCGTCCGTGCTGGGCTTGGCGAAGTTGCTCGTGTACGGGGCGTCCGCGCCGGCGATCGGTGCGCCGGTCTGCAGCGTGGAGTGCCTCCGGCCGTAGAACCAATAGAAGACCAGGAAAGCGGCGGTCCAGATCAGGAAGACGATGATCGTGATGAGGCGCAGCTGCGTGATGATCGCGATACAGCCCGCGATCGACAGGATCGGGATCGTCCAGCCGAGCGGCAGGCGGAAGCCCCGCTCCAGCTCCGGCTCCCGCACGCGCAGGATGATGACGCCGAGCGACACGACGAGGAAGGCGACCAGGGTGCCGATACTCGTCATCTCGGCGAGGAAGTCGATCGGGACGACCGCCGCGAGGACGCCGGTGGCGATCATCACGATGACGGTGTTCTGCACGGGCGTCATCGTCCGCGGGTCGACCTTCGCGAACACCTTCGGGATCATCCCGTCGCGCGACATGGCGAACAGGATGCGCGTCTGCCCGTACAGGCAGACGAGCGTCACCGAGAAGATCGAGATGATGGCGCCGATGGCGACGACGGTCCCCGGCCAGCTGGAGCCGACGATGTTCTGCAGGATCGCGGCGAGTCCCGCGTCCTGGTTCGCGAACTTCGCCGGAGCCTGCGCGCCGAGGGCGGCGAGGCTGGTGGCGACGTAGAGCACGATGATGATCCCGAGCGCGAAGATGATCGCGAGCGGCAGGTTCCGCTTGGGGTTCTTCGCCTCCTCACCCGCCGTCGACACGGCGTCGAGTCCGACGAACGAGAAGAAGATGATCCCGGCGCCGCCGACGATGCCCGCGAACCCGGCCGGCGCGAAGTTGTGGAAGTGGTCGCTGTTCCACCCGGTGAAGGCGACAGCGCAGAAGAACAGCACGACGGCGATCTTGACGACGACCATGATGCTGTTGACCATCGTGGACTCGCGCGCCCCGCGCAGCAGCAGCAGCGAGCACAGCACGATGACGATCACCGCGGGGACGTTGACGATGCCGCCCTGCTCCGGCGCCTGGGAGAGCTGCACCGGGAGCTGCCAGCCCAACAGGTTCTGGAGCAGCTGGTTGACGTACTGGGACCACCCGACTGCGACAGCGGCGGTGGAGACGCCGTACTCCAGCAGCAGACAGGCTCCGACCGCCATCGCCGTGCCTTCGCCGAGCGTCGCGTACGCGTACGAGTAGGTCGAGCCGGAGGCCGGGACGGCGCCCGCCATCTCGGCGTAGCACAGGGCGGTGAGCCCCGCGACGACGCCGCCGATGACGAAGGACCAGATCACCGCGGGGCCGGCGACGGGGACCGCCTGGGACAGGATGAAGAAGATTCCGGTGCCGAGCGTCCCGCCGACACCGATCATGGTCAGGGAGAAGAGGCCGATGCTGCGTTTCAGGTGCGCCTCGCCGGCTCCGGGAGGCGTCGTGGGCTTTCTGCGCAGCAGCTGCTGAGCGATGGTGGGCATATCTACCAGTCTCCTTTGATTGGTGGGGGATTCGAAATCGTCGCGGTCCGCGTGGGGGTTCAGCTCCGGCCGGTCACCCGGAACCGTTCGACCCGCGCGTCGACGGCGCCGCGCACATAGCCGGACGGGGAGGCGGCGACGGCCTGCAGGAAGGCCACCGTCTGCGCCGTGATCTCCTCGCCGGGGATGAGGTTCGGGATCCCGGGCGGGTAGGCGGCGAGCGTGTCGGCCGAGATGCGCCCGACCGCGTCGGCCGCCGCCACGAGCTCGGTGTCGGCGAAGAACGCGTCGCGGGGCAGCGTGCGCAGCGGGCCGGACTCGGGCAGCGCCGGGAACTCGTCCGCGCCGCCGGTGGATCGCTCGGCGCGCGCCTCCGCCGAGTCGACCGCCGCGGCGAGCGCCCGGTGCGCCCGGGCGAGGTCCGGAGTCTTGCCGGCGCCGATGAGCGCGACGAGCGTGGTCGCGGTCGACATCTCGAAGAAGATCCCCTCGGCGTCGATGAGGCGCTGACGCAGCCAGTGCCCGCTGACCCCTGTCTTCGACACGTCGATCGCGACCCGCAGCGGGTCGACGGCGACGACGTCGTCGAACGCGCCGAAGCCATCGCTGAGCACGCCGAACCGCGGGTCGGCGCGCAGCGCGTCCCGGAACGCGTCGGCGACCGCGATCGAGCGGCCGATCAGCTCGGCGCCGGTGGCGAGGGAGTGCCGCGCGATGTCGAGGGAGGCCTGCAGCAGCGCCGACGTGGAGGTGGAGGCGGTGATCGAGACCGCCCGTTCGATGAGCGGTTCGAGGGCGTCGGCGAACGGGCCGTGGCCGAGGTGGAGCATGGCGGACTGGGTCAGCGAGCCGCCGAGCTTGTGCGTGCTGGAGACGACCAGATCCGCGCCGAGCCGGGCGGGCGACTCCGGCAGATCCGGGTGGAACCCGAAATGCGGACCCCAGGCGCCGTCGACGATGAGCGGGGCGCCGTGCGCGTGCGCCACCCGCGCCAGCCCGGCGACGTCGGCGACCGAGCCGAAGTAGCTCGGCGAGACGACGTAGACGGAGGCCGCCGGCCGTCCGGCCTGCCCCGCAGCGGTCAGTGCTGCGTCGAGGGAGGCGGGCGAGACGCCGTGCGCGACGCCGTGCGCGGCGTCGATCGAGGGCAGGACGAAGGACGGCGCCAGGCCGGCCGACAGCACGCCGTCGCTGAAGCTGGAGTGCGCGCTGCGCTGGGACAGGATGTTCGCACCGAGCCCCCGCACGGCGAGCGCGGCGATCCGGTTGGCCTGCGACGCGCCGCCGGTGAGGAACCAGGTGCGGCGCGCGCCCCACGCGTCCGCCGCCAGGTCGAGGGAGCGGCTCAGCGGCGAGTCCCGACCCAGGTCGATGTCATCCACCAGCATGGGCACGTCGAGCTGCAGCGGCCGCGTCCCGATGAAGTCGGCGAGCCGCGCGCTAAGGCCGAGGTCGTCCCCGCCGTGCCCCGGGACCATCAGCGGGAGCGGCGCGCGAGCCGCGTGGCGCTCCAGCGCGTCCGCGTACGGCGTCTCCCACTGGCGGACATCGGCAGTGGGCGGGAGCGGACGCGAGTCGACGGACGACGAACGGGTGGGGGCCATGCCTCCATCGTGCGGGCGGCGACCTCGTGACCAGAATCCCCCGAACTTCGCCCTGCCCACATAGACTGTATGTGACTCGATTCACCCGGCCGGGTCGTCACCCGCATCCAGACAGGGGATCCGATGGCGGATCTGAGACAGTTCGAGGCGCTCCGGGCCGTCCACGCCGAGGGCTCCGTCACGGCCGCCGCCCGGCGCCTGGGCTGGGGCCAGCCGACCGTCGACTACCACCTGAAGAACCTGGAGCGTCTGGTCGGGGCGCCCGTGCTCGTCCGCTCTCCGCGCGGCAGCAAGCTGACCCCCGTCGGCATGCTGCTCCTCGAACGCGCCCAGGAGATCCTGACGCTCAGCGAACGGGCGATCGGAGACGCGCGCGAGTTCAGCCGGCTGGGGCGGGTGCGGCTGCGTTTCGGGACCTTCGCGACGGCGGCAGCGAGCATCCTGCCGTTCGTCGCGGCCAGCGTCGGCGACCTCGGCATCGAGATCGACGCCACGTTCGAGGAGGTCCCCGCGCTCGTCGACAGCATCAACCGCGGCGCGCTCGACGCCGCGCTCGTCTACACGGTTCCCGGCTACGAGCTGCCGTTCCGCCCGAACGTGGTGACGATGGAGGTGTACCGCGACCCCCTGATGCTGGCGCTGCCCGTCGGCCACCCGCTCGCCTCGCGCACGTCGGTCGACCTCGCCGCCGTCCTCTCGCTCCGCGGCGAGCGCTGGGTCTTCGCCACCTCGGTGGAGGACGCGATGGACCGCGTCGTCGCCGACGCCTTCGCGGCGGAGGGGCACGTCCTGGACGTCGCTATCCGCACCGACGACTTCCAGGTCCTCCTCGGCATGACCGCCGCGCGGATGGTGGTCGGGATGATCCCGGGGCTCGCGACGACCGCCGCGCACCCCGGCATCGTCCTGCTCCCGGTCGACGACCCGTCGTTCGTGCGCTCGATCCTCGTGGCGACCTCCGCGGAGGACGCCAGCCGCCGCCCCTCCCCCGCCGTCCGCCATCTCGTCGCCGCGGTCCGGGACGGGTTCGCCGCCGTGCGGGCAGGACGCCCGTCGCCGTGACGACACCGCCCGAACCCCCGAAGGAGCCTTCCGCGCCCTACCGCACCCTCGAGGCGGACTGGGGGACGCCGCTGGAGCGCATCCCGCTCCCCGGCGGCCAGGGCGCGATCAACGTCAACAGCTGGTCGCCGGACTCCGCGCGGTTCGCGTACGTCTCGTACCCGCACGGCCCGAGGCGACTACCATATCGTAGTCAAGCCGCTTGACTACGATATCGTAGTCAGCCATAATGACTACGAAATAGTAGTCATGAGGAGGTGCGGAGTGAAGCTCCAGGGCGACGTGGAGTCCGCCGAGGATCTCGGCAGGTTCCTGCAGCAGGGGCGACTGCTCGCCGGATTGTCGCAGCGGGACCTCGCCGCTCGGCTCGGAGTGAGCCAGCGGTACGTGTGGGAGTTGGAGTCCGGAAAACCGTCGGTGCTCATGGACCGGCTGTTCGCTTATCTCCACGCGACCGACGTACGCCTCATCGCCGAGATCGACACCGACCGGGGGACGCTCTGATGGCCGACCTCATCGTGGAGTTGTACGGGCATCACATCGGGAACCTCGTCGGGACGAACCCCCGCACGTTCGACTTCGCGACGAACCCCGCTGCATTCGAGTTCTTCCCGCTGGGTTCCCGGGAGCTCTCGAACTCCGTGCCCCTCGAGCTGGTGGCGGCGAGAGGAGGCCATGCCGCGAGCAGGCGACGCAACTACTTCGCCGAGCTTCTGCCGGAAGGAGACCTCTACACCTACCTCCGGGGCCAGGCCGGCATCGAGAACGGGGACACCATCGCCATGCTCGCGCAATACGGTCGCGACGTCTCCGGCGCCATCCAGATCTACGACCCCGACCGCCCCGGCGAGCCGCGCACGCCGTTCGCGACCGACGTCGATGACGCGCGAATCGGAGACCTCCTGAGAGACGCCAGGCGATATCCACTCGGCAACGCCAAGCGCACCGGCAAGTCCCTGATCAACGGTGTCCAGCCCAAGATCGTCCTCGCACGGTCGGGAGGCGGGTGGCAGCAGCCCAACGACGGATACGCTTCCACCCACATCCTGAAACCACAGCTCGACACGGACGATACGACGATCTTCGACGAGGAGTACGGGTCCCGCATCGCACGGAGCCTGGGCCTCCTGAACTATGACACGGCGATCGAGGTGTTCGACGGTATCCGCACGCTCGTGATCGAACGCTACGACCGCTCGCCGGATGCTCCCGACGGGCGGATCCATCAGGAGGACATGAACCAGGCGCTGGGAGCGAGCGGGAACGAGAAGTACCAGCAGCTGGGCGGGAAGACGACGCTCAGGCGAATCGCCGACGTGTTCATGAAACGCGGCGACATCGAGTCGGGCGAGCGATTGACGCGCCTGAACACGCTTGCCGTCGCCGTCGGGAACCTCGACATGCACGGCAAGAACATCTCGATCCTTCACCCGCGTCAGGCGCGAGACGGACTCGCGCCGGCGTATGACGTCGTCCCGACGGCGCACCGCGACAACGACCGCAGGATGGCGCTGGCGATCAACGAGACCTACCTCCACGCCGAGCTCACCCTCGCGGATATCGTCGCAGAGGCGGAGTCGTGGGGAGTGCGCAGCGCGGACCCTCTCGTCCGGGACACGCTCATCTCGATCCTGGAGTTCGTGGACGACAACGCTCCGCTCAAGGGCGCGTACCCGTCGCTCCGCCGCGACATCCGCGGCTTCACCACCAATCTCCTCGCCGGGAGGCCGGCCGGCGACGAGTGAGCCAGGACCCGGCGGCGACGCCGGCCGTCATGCGGTGGCCTCTGCCGGTCGGGTCGGCCCGGCCGTCCCGTCACACGATCCCCACCCACGCGCTCCCCGCCGCCGCGCTCTCCTCCACGCCAGCCAGCACCCGCTGCACGTGCAGCGCGTCCGCGAACGACGGCGCCGGCTCGCGCCCTTCCGCGATATCCGTCACGAAGTCCACCACCTGGTGGGAGAACGCGTGCTCGTAGCCCAGGGCGTGGCCGGTCGGCCACCAGTTCCCCGCGAAGGGATGCTCCGGCTCGGTCGCGAGGATGCGGCGGAAGCCGAGGCGGTCGGCCGGCTCGGTCGCGTCGTAGAACTCCAGCTCGTTCAGGCGTTCCAGGTCGAAGGCGAGGGCGCCGCGCGTCCCCGAGATCTCCAGCCGCAGCGCGTTCTTGCGTCCGGTGGCGTATCTGGTCGCGGTGAAGGAGCCCATCGCCCCCGAGCCGAACCGGGTCGTGAACCAGGCCGCGTCGTCGACGGTCACCTCCCCGAACCGGTCGGAGGCCACGCCGCCGAGGCCGCGCTGCTCGGCCAGGATGGGCCGCCGGCGCACGTAGGTCTCGAGGGTGCCGCTGACCGAGGCGATGCGATCGCCCGCCACGAACTCGGCTGCGTCGATGATGTGCGCGCCGATGTCGCCCAGCGAACCGGACCCGGCCGCGGAGCGGTCGAGCCGCCACGTCATCGGGGCGGCCGGGTCGCTCAGCCAGTCCTGGAGGTACTGCGCGCGCACCTCGCGCACCTCGCCGATCGCCCCCTCGGCCACCAGCCGGCGCGCCTCCAGGATCGCGGGCACGCGCCGGTAGGTGAACCCGCACATCGCGAGCACGCCTCCCTCCCGTGCGGTCGCCGCGGCCGAAGTCATGCGCGCGGCCTCGTCGAGGCTGTTGGCCAGCGGCTTCTCGCAGAGCACGTGCTTGCCGGCCTCCAGCGCTGCGACGGCGATCTCTGCGTGGGTGTCACCGGGGGTCACGATGTCGACCAGGTCGATGTCGTCACGGGTGACGGCCTCCCGCCAGTCGGTGGAGGACTCGGCCCAGCCCAGCAGCTCGGCCGACTCCGCAGCCCCGGTGCGGCCGACCAGCAGCGCCATCTCCGGCCGCAGCGGCAGATCGAAGAACCGGGGCGCGACGCGCCACGCCTGCGAGTGGGCAGCCCCCATGAAGCCGTGGCCGATGAGTGCGACCCGGAGCGAGGGCGCGGCCGTCACGGCGTCACCTCCGCTGCCCGCAGGTGCGCGACGCTCCCCCACTGCTCGAGTCGCTCCCGCACGTCGGCGCGGCGTTCGGTCCGCACCGCTTCCTCGTAGCGCCGCTCCAGGAGCTGCGGGATGTCGACGCGCTCGCCGGTGTCCGCGCTCAGCACCGCAGCCTCCACCATCGCGAGGCTGTGGATGTTCTCGTGGATCTCGCTCTGCGGCGTCTGGCCGCTGAGCAGACAGCGGACGAACTCCGCGAGCGATCCGGCGATCTCCTCGGGTCCCGCCGGCGCGTCGGGGAGGCGGTCGATCCCGTCCGCCTCGGGCACGCCGTCGCCGTCCCAGACCGCGGTTCCGTGCTCGGCGCTTATCCGCCACGAGCCGTTCCACGAGGTCTCGCGACCCGGTGCGCACCAGCTCCCGGTGAAGGTGTAGCGCGCACCGTCGTCGAACTCGAAGGTCGCGGTGGCGGAGGCGTCGCCGTCGTACCAGCTCCAGGCCGGGTTCCACGACGAGCACGACACCGTCACCGGGTCCGCGCGCAGCAGAGAGCGGGCCATGTCGAACTGGTGGATGGCCATGTCCACCAGGAGCGGCTGCGCCATCCGGTCGCGGAAGCCGCCGAAGTGCGGGGCCTTGTAGAACTCGGTGGTGATCGCCCCCACCCTGCCGAGCCGGCCGGCGATGGCACGCAGCCGGGTCAACTCGTTGAAGTACCGGCGCGACTGGCTGACCATCAGCAGGCCGCCCGAGACCTCGGCGAGCGCGGCCTGCTGGAGCGCGTCGACCAGCGTGGGCGCGATCGGCTTCTCGCAGAGGACGGGGAGGCCGGCGAAGAGCGCCTCCTCGTTCACCGGGCGGTGCGCGGCGGGGACGGTGACGTTCACCACCGCGACCGCGCCGCTCTGCGCGGCGACCTCCGACACCGACGACCCGATCACGACGTCGAGGGCCTCCTCCTGCGCGACCCGACGCGCGAGGTCCAGGTCGAGGTCGACGATCCCGACCAGACGGGCCTCCGGGGACGACGCGAAAGTGCGGATCCAGTTGCGCCCCATGTTGCCGGCGCCGACGAGCACGACGGGCAGCGCCTCCTGCTGGTGGACGGCGGCGACGCCGCTCACAGGGCGACCTCGTCGCGGTTGTGCAGCGCGCCCGCGTAGCCGTGGCCGGTGAAGAAGTCCCCGCGTTCGTAGCGCAGCAGGACGGGGATCTGCCGCGCGGGCCGGTCGGAGACCGCCCACTCCACGGCGTTGGCGATGACGTGACGGACATCCGGGTGGTGGTACACCGGGTAGTCCTGGTCGCCCGGGCTGAAGAAGAAGATCTTGCCGTTGCCGCGCCTGAACGTCATCCCGCTGCGGAAGCACTCGCCGCCGCTGAACGTGCTGATGAAGACCAGCTCGTCGGGCGCGGGAACGTCGAACTGCTCGCCGTACATCTCCTGCGCCGGGATCTCGATCGGGTGCGGGATGCCCTTCGCGATCGGGTGGGTCGGGTCGACGGTCCAGACCAGCTCGCGGTCGTTGTCGCTCCGCCAGCGCAGCGTGCAGGTTGTGCCCATGAGCGTGGTGAAGATCTTGGACCAGTGCCCGGAGTGCAGCACGATGAGCCCCATCCCGGCGAGCACGTGCCGGTGCACGCGCTCGACGATCTCGTCGGACACCTCGGCGTGCGCCGCGTGCCCCCACCAGGTCAGCACGTCGGTCTGCTCCAGCAGCTCCTCGGTCAGCCCGTGCTCCGGGTCGTCGAGCGTCACGGTCGTCACGCTCACGCGGTCGCCCGCGAACTCCTCGATGCCCTCCTTGATCGTGGTGTGCATGCCGGTCGGGTAGATCGCGGCGACCTCCGGCTCCAGCTGCTCGTGGCGGTTCTCCCCCACACGACGACGCGGATCGGGTCTTCCGCGGTTCCGATTCGATGAGACATTTCTCGTCACTCTCCTTGTTGCTGTCGTCCGGGACCGGGGTCCCGGCCGGGTTCACTTGATCGCGCCGCCGAGGGCTCCGGCGGCGATGTACCGTTGCGCGAGGATCAGCAGCACCCCGGCCGGGATGGAGGCCAGAACAGCGGTGGCCATCACCGGGCCCCACTGCTGCACGTTCGCGCTGATGTAGTCGTAGATGCCGAGCGTGATCGGCCGGACCTGCGGCGTGCTCGTCAGCGTCAGCGCGAAGAGGAAGTCGCCCCACGCGCCGAGGAAGGTGAACAGCGCCGCCGTGACGATCGCGTTCTTGCTGATCGGGACCACGATCGAGATGAAAGCGCGGAAGTTGTTCGCTCCGTCGACCAGCGCCGCCTCGACCAGGGACGGCGGAAGCGATCCCATGAACGCCCGGATCAGCAGGATGGCGAACGGGATCTGCGCCGCGGTGTCCGCCAGGATCAGCCCGGCGTACGAGTTCAGCAGCCCCAGGTCGTTGAACAGCGCGTAGAGGGCGTTCGCGATCACGATGACCGGGATCATCTGCGTGATCAGCAGCGCGAACACGAACACGGTCATGCCGCGCATCCGGAATCGGGCGAGTCCGTACGCCGCGGGGGTCGCGATCGCGATGGTCAGCACCACGGTGCTGAGCGCGATGATCGTGCTGGTGACCAGGTTGCCGCCCTGCTGCTTGATCGCCGTGACGTAGCCGTCGAGCGTCGGCTGGAGCGGGAACCACGCGGTCGTGGCGGCCCCGGCGTTGGCCTGCAGGCTGCTGTTGACCATCCAGTAGACCGGGAAGATCATCACCGCAAGGAACAGGACGCCGAGGACGGTCATCGGCCAGCGCCGCGTGGCCTGCCGGCGCTCGGGACGCCGCCCCTTGGGGAGCACGATGGCTCGGGTCTCGGTCATTCGTCGACCTCCTTGCGTGACATGTACAGATAGACGACGGCGAAGACGAGCGAGATCACGATCAGGATGTTGCTGATCGCGGCGCCCTCCCCGAACGCGAACTGCACGAACGACTTCTGGTACGCCCACGTCGCGAGCGTCTGGGTGGAGTTGGCGGGGCCTCCACCGGTGAGGCCGAGGATCACGTCCACGACCTTGAGCGTGTAGACGACGCCCAGCACGACGACGACGCTGACGACCGGGCGGATGCTCGGCCAGGTGATGTGCCGGAACGCCCGCCAGCCGACCGCGCCGTCGAGCGCCGCCGCCTCGTAGAGCTCCTCCGGCACCCCCTGCAGTCCGCTGTAGAGGATGGTCGTGTTGAACGGGATGCCGAGCCAGACGTTCACGCCGATCACCGCGATCAGCGCGAGCGACGGGCTCACCAGCCACGGGATCGGGTGGACGCCGAAGACGCCGAGGAACTGGTTGAGCGCGCCGCTGTCCTGGTCGAGGATCCACTTCCAGACCGCGCTCGACGCGATCAGCGGGAGCAGCCACGGCAGGAGCAGCAGCGAGCGGAGGAAGCCGCCCAGCGGGAAGTTGCGCTTGAAGAACAGCGCCAGGCCGAGCCCGATGGCGAACTGGAGGACGATCGAGCCGATGGTGAACAGCGCCGTGTTCAGCATGGTCGTGCTGAACAGCGAGCTGCTGACAGTCGTGATGTAGTTCTGGAGGCCGACCCAGGGGGCCTCGCCCGTGTAGAAGGTGGTGGTCGTGTAGTCCTGGAACGACATCGCCAGGTTCTTGACGATGGGGTAGCCGAAGAAGATCAGGACGAACAGGACCGCCGGCAGGACGAACAGCCACTTGCTGACCGACCGGGCGAGCCGGAACCTGCGGCGGCGGGGGCTGCCCGCGACGGGGCCGCTGTCCCGGACGGGTGGGGCGATCGCGGTTGTCTCCGCGTTGAGAGTCGTCATCGACCGTGTTCCTTTCCCGCGGGCGGCGGGAGCCGTGCGGGCCCCCGCCACCTGCGAGCTCGTTACTGGTTCTCCGACTGGGCCTGCTTGAGGGCGTCCGCCGGGGACGCCTTGCCGGTCAGCGCGAGCTGCACGGCGGTGTAGATCTTGGTCGCCGCCTTGGGCCAGTCCGGGCCGAGCTCGGCGGTGCGTGCCCGCGCGTCGGCGACGACGCCGACGAACGAGGCCACGTCGGGGTTCGCGGCGCCGAACTTCTTGGCCTCGGCGAGGTTGGTCGGCACGGTCTGTGCCGTCTTGGCCTCGAAGGACTGCAGGGCCGGGGTCATCAGGCACTGGACGAACTTCGCGCCGGCCGCCTGGGCGTCCTTCTTGCCGGTCTGCGGCACCGTGTACTGCTCGCCGCCGAGGGGCGCGACCGAGGTCTGCGACGCCTCGCGGACCGGGATCGAGACGCTGGCCCAGTGCAGCCCGCTCGCCTTCGAGAGAGCCGGGATCTGCCAGGGTCCGTTGATCATCATGGCCGCCTTGCCCGCGATGAACTGGTTGTTCACGTCGGCCTGGGCCCACGAGATGGAGCTCTTCGACAGCGACCCGTCGTTCTGCAGGTCGAGGACGAGCTGGAGGGCCTGCGCGGCCTCCGGTGTCGCGATGTTCTTCTCGTTCCCGCCGTTGGTCCAGAAGAAGGGCAGGAACTGCCAGGTGCCCTCGTAGGTGTTGATGTTGCTCATGGCGAAGCCGTAGCGACCCTTGCTCGCGTCGGTGAGCTGGCGGGCCGCGCTGCGCAGCTCGTCCCACGTCTTGGGCGGCTGGACCCCCGCGGCCTGCAGGATGTCGGTGTTGTAGAACAGCGCGATCGAGTTGGCGAGCGGCTGCGCGCCGTACAGCTCACCCTTGTAGGTGCCCGCCTTGACGGCGGCGGGGGTGAGGCCGGAGCCGGTGATCCCGAAGTCCTTGAGCGGCGCGAGGGCGCCGGTCGCCGCGATCTGCTGCACGTCCGGGTTGTCGATCATCAGGACGTCCGGGAGGGTCTTGGACGAGACCTGCTGCAGGACCTTCTGGATGAGCGAGGCGCCCGCGACGTGGACCGCGTTGACCTTGATGCCGGTGCTGGCCTCGCACTTCGCGTACTGGGCGTCGTGCGATCCGTCGGTGAAGTAGTCCTCGAGCGTGATGCTCTTGGCGGTGGAGGCCGCTCCCCGCCGCTGCACGCGGCGAGTCCGAGAGGGATGAGTGCCGCGGCCGCGAGGGCCACGACGGCGCGATGTGCTGTCTTCATGGGTGGATGCTCCTTTGCATTGCACGGGGGATGACGACGGTGCGTGTGCGAGATTGTAAGCATAAAATGACGCTGAAGTCACGAACTTTTTTATGCTTACAACGACCGGCCGGCACTGTGCGAAAATGAAGGACCCATGACCGCTCCCAAGAAGACGGGCACGCGCAAGCCCAGCATGGCCGACGTCGCCCGCCACGCCGGCGTCTCCGTCATGACCGTCTCCAACGCCATCAACCGGCCGGACATCGTCAGCGAGGCGACCCGGGAGCGCGTGCGCGCGTCGATGGACGCGCTCGACTACCGCAACAACCTGGTGGCCCGCAGCCTGCGGCTGGCCCTCCCCCGCCAGATCGGGTACCTCATCGGTCCGCACCGTTTCGCCGCCGACGCGTACATGGACCAGTTCCTGCACGACCTCGCGGCGACCTCCGAGCGGCACGGCCGCAACCTGACCCTCATCTCCGCGGGGTCGCAGGAGATCGAGGCCTGCGAGGACCTCTACTACGGCCAGATGGCGGCGGGCTTCATCGTGCCCAACATCTCCATCGGCGACCCCCGGCTCCCCGCGCTCGCGGAGCGCGGCATACCGTTCGTCGCGTACGGCGGCGACCCGCAGGACGAGAGCGCCACCTGGAACTGGGTGGACACCGACGCCGAGAAGGGCATCATCCTCGCCGTCGATCACCTGACGTCGCTCGGCCACACCGAATTGGCCTACGTCGGCTACCCCGACGAGCTGATCACGACCCGCTACCGGCGGCTCGGCTACATTGGCGCGTGCACCGCGCGCGGACGGGAGTCGTCGCTGGCGCCGGGCCGGGTCGTGGAGACCGGGCCCGAGTTCACCGACACGCTGGCCGCGGCCCGCACCCTGCTGACCTCCGACGACCCGCCGACGGCGATCGTGAGCGCGACGGACCAGCACGCGCTGGCCGTGGTCCTGGTCGCCCGCGAGCTCGGCATCCCGGTCGGCTCAGGCGTGGCGGTCACCGGCTTCGACGACTCGCCGGTGGCCGGGGAGTCCGGCTTCGCGATCACCTCGATCCGCCAGCCCAAGGACCGGATCGCGGAGATCCTGGTCGACATCCTCGTCGGCGAGGGGACGGCCGTGAGGCACGAGCTGCTGGAGCCGGAGTTGATCGTGCGGTCGAGCACGGTCTGAGGAGACTGCATACCGTCCAGTACGTCCGCTACGCCGCCGCCAGCATCCCCAGCTCCCGCAGGCTCATCGCCGTCGCCACGATCGTCTCCACCGCCGGGCGCGGCCGCAGGCCCAGCTCGGCCTTGGCGCGCTCGTTGTGGATGACGAGCGGCGCGGGCTCATCGCCCGGCAGTTCGGCGGCGGGCACGAGGCGCGCCGCGTCGCCGAGCTCCGCCCGCAGCACGTTCGCCACATCGAGGAACGTCATCGTCGGGCCGTCCGCCAGGACCAGGTAGCGCTTGCCCGCGGCCCCCGGCGTCGCCATGGCGGCGATGTGCGCCGTCGCCACGTCGCGGACGTCCGCGATGCCGAAGCGCTGCCGCGGGACCGCCTGCATGGCGCCGTCGAGCATCCCCGTGAAGAGCTGGAGGGAGGAGCGCGCCGACGCGGTGAGCGTCGGGCCGGCGATCCACGTCGGGTTGATCGCCACCAGCTCGGTGTCGCCGCCCTCCCGCTCGATGAAGCCCCATGCGGCGCGCTCCGCGACCGCCTTCGACAGCGGGTAGGCCGGCAGGCCGGGCGTCTCCGGGTCGGTCCAGTCGGACTCGTCGTAGTCGCGGACCGGCTTCGGCGAGTAGCCGACCGCGGCGAAGGACGAGGTGAGCACGACGCGCCGGGCGCCCGCGTCGCGTGCCGCGCGCAGCACGCGCAGTGATCCGTCGCGCGCCGGGACGACGACCTCGGCCGGGTCCGTCGTCTGGATCATCGGCGACGCGACGTGGTACACGTCCTCGACGCCGGCGAGCGCGGCCTCCCAGCCGTCGTCGTCGGTGAGCGAGGCCGCCGCGAAGGTCAGCCCGTCGGCGTCGGCGCCCGCGCGCCGCACCGCCGCCCGGACCTCGTCGGCCCGGTCGAGGGATCGGACGGTGGCGCGCACCTCCACCCCGGAGACGAGCAGGTCCGCGATGAGGCGCGTGGCGACGTAGCCGGTGCCTCCGGTGACGAGAGTGGTGGGGGTGGTGGCGGTGCTGTTCATCGGAACGTCTCCTCGAGTCGGGGAAGGATGGCCTCCAGTTCGACGTGCGCCTCGGCCTCGGCCGCGACGTCGGCACGCGCGCGGGCGTCCCACAGCGCGGCCTTCGCCCGCAGGTAGTCGAGGTGGGTGCGCAGCGTCGCGATCTGGTCCTCCACGCGCACGGCGTGCCGCAGCAGGATGTCGCGCTGCTCGCCCGCGGCGTCGTGCCCGCGCAGCCGGTTCGCCTGATAGGTGCGCATGTCCTCGATCCCGACGCCCATCGCGCGCAGGCAGGCGAGCACCTGCGCCGTGTCGAGGTCGCCCTCGCTGTAGCGCCGGTGCCCGCTGCTGCCGTCGCGGGCGATCGGGCCGAGGAGGCCGACCTCCTCGTAGTACCGCAGGGTGGGCTCGCTGAGACCGCTCTGCCGGGACACGTCCTGGATGCTCAAACTGGTCATGTCCCCATCAGAACAGACCTCAAGCGCTTGAAGTCAAGCGCGGAGTCTCACGCGCGGTCGTGGAGCGTGACGTGGTAGCCGTCGGGGTCGGCGAACGTGAAGGTGCGGCCGAACGGTCCGTCGATCGGGGCCGAGACGATGGTGCGCCCGTCGGCCGCCAGCTCGTCGTGGATCGCCTGGACATCGGCGGCGCGGAGCCAGAGCGCGACGCCGACGCCGGGCTGCGCGACGGAGTCGAGGTCGGTGCCCTCGACGAGCTCGCGGAGCGCGAACGCGATCGGCTCGGTCGCGAAGACGACGGCGTGCGGAGGGCCGGCGGGCGAGCGGACGAGGCCGAGGTACTGCTCGTAGAACACCCCGGATGCGTCGAGGTCGCGCACCTGCAGGGAGATGAAATCGGGGCCGATGGCGGACATGGGGAACTCCTCTCGTGTGTCAGTTTTCTGACACGTTGAAGCCTATGTCAGACTACTGACATGAGCGCCCCTGACGATGGAATCCAGCTCGACACCTCCCTCGGCTACCTGCTGAAGGAGGCGTCGACCGCCCTCCGCGCGGCGATGGAGGACGTCCTCCGCCCGCTCGGGATGACGGTGACGCACTACTCCTGCCTGGAGCTGCTGGCCCAGCGGCCCGGCCTGTCGAACTCCGAGCTGGCGCGCGGCGCGTTCGTGACCCGGCAGACGATGAACGTGCTCCTCCAGTCGCTGGAGCGCGACGGCTCCGTCACGCGTCCCGCGGAGGCGCCGGTCGGCAAGGTGCTGCCGGCGAGGCTCACCGCGCGCGGGCGGCGCAGCCTGGCGACGGCGAGCGCCGCGGTGCGATCGGTGGAGGGGAGGATGCTGGCCGGGATGACGCCGGGCGAGCAGTCCGCCGCGTTCGCCGGCCTGCAGAGCATGGTGCGGGCGCTGCGCGGTGAGGGCGGCTCGCCCGCGCCGGAATGACGGTGGCCTAAACCCTGCTCGGCCGCCGGACGGCCCCCACCCGGTCGACCACGATCCCGACGAGCTGGTGCGGCGTCGAGGCGGGCGTGAGCAGCGGCTCGGTCGTGACGTCGGCGCCCGCCGCGGCGGCGAGCTGCGCGAAGTAGCCCGGGGCCAGCAGGTAGGTCGCGACCAGCACGCGCGCCCCTCCCGCGCGGGCCCGCGCCACCGCCACCGCTTCGGGAAGCGCGGGAGCCGCCGCCGAGATGAACCCGGCCGAGACCGTCGAGCCGATCCGCCCCGCCAGGAGGGTCGCCGTGCGGTGGCAGTCGGCCACGGCGCGGGAGTCGGAGGAGCCGGCTGCGGCGAGCACGACCTGGTCGCCGGGCCGGTGTCCGGACTCCCGCAGTCGTTCGACGAGCACGTCCACGAGCCGGGGATCCGGGCCGAGCGCCGGCGTCACGGTCGCGGGGATCGGCGAGGCGTCCGCCGCGTCGGCCAGGTCGACGAAGACGTGGTACCCGGCGGAGAGCAGCAGCGAGACGATGACCGCGTGGCCGGAGGCGCCGACGAGTCCCGCGGCGCGCTCCAGCGAGGACGGCACATCGGGCTGTTCGACGTCGACATGGCAGCCGACGACGGTCTCCGTCAGCGCCCCGGCCACGGCCTCCACCAGGCGGCGCACGGCGGCCTGCCCCTCGGGGGACAACGTGCCGTGCGAGGCGGCGAGGACGACATCCGTCATCCGTCGCCCAGCTCGATCTCGATGAACCCGCCGACGATGCGGGTGCGGAAGGTCCGGAGGGCCAGCGCGGGGTCGGTGAAGCACTCCCCGGTGCCGAGATCGTAGACCTCCTTGTGCAGGGGTGAGGCGACGGTCGGCCGGTCGCCGCGCGAGCCGACGATGCCGCGCGCCATCACGGGGGCGCCGCCCGCCGGGTCCTCGTGCGCGACGGCGTAGACCTCACGCGGCGAGAGCAGGAACAGCGCGATCTGGCGCATCCGGAGGAGCACCGCCTCGCCCCACGACGGCTCCAGGTCGTCGACACGGCAGGCGCGCACCCAGTCGGCGCGGGCGGCATCGGGGTGCCGGGTGGTCTGCGTGATCGTCATGCGCCGACGCTACGGGAGGCGTGTTTCGGGAGGCCGCGCATCGTGTTACCTCTCTGTGAATCCCGGCTCACACCCTGCGCCCGGCCGTGTGCGAGCGGTGTTAACGCGCGGTTACACGGCCGAAACGGCCGGGAAACCCCCTGCTCCTACGCTCGAAAGGCACCGGGCGGGGAACCGCCGGTGCGGCGGAAGCCGCCGGACACGGAAAGGGGCGCCCGCATGACGAGTCGACGCACGCTGATCGTAGGAGGCGGCCCGGCCGCGCACCGGCTGGTCGACGCGCTCGTGTCGCGCGGCGGCGAGGGGTCCGGCCAGCGATCCATCGCGGTCGTCGCGGAGGAGCCGTACCTGCCGTACGACCGGGTCCAGCTCAGCAAGCGCCTCGCCGACGGCGAGGTGGATCTCACGCTCGAGCCGGCCTCGCACTGGGAGGACGCCGCGGTGGAGCTGCGGGTCGGCGAAGCCGTCACCGCCATCGACCGCGCCGCGAAGACCGTGACGACCTCGGCCGGTGCTGTGCTCGGCTACGACGACCTCGTGCTCGCCACCGGCTCCTCCGCCCCGGTTCCCGACATTCCGGGCGCCGCGGCGAGCAGGGTCTACCGCACCATCGACGACGTGGACGCCCTGGTCGCCGAGGTCGCCGACCTGCGCGAGCGGCTCGGCCGCGCGCCCCGGGTCGCGGTCGCCGGCGGCGGCCTCCTCGGGCTGGAGGCCGCAGGCGGTGTCGCGGCACTGGGAGCCGAAGCGGTCATCATCCACTCCGGCGGCTGGCTGATGTCGGCCCAGCTCGACGAGGGCGCGGGGCAGGCGCTCGGGCGGCTGATCTCGGCCCGCGGGATCGACCTCCACCTGGGGACGCGTCCTCGCGAGATCGTGCTCGGCGGCGACGGCCTCCCCTCGGCGGTGCGCTGCGCCGACGGCCGCACGGTCCCCGCCGACATCGTGGTCTTCGCGATCGGCATCCGTGCCCGCGATGAGCTCGCCCGCGAGGCGGGGATCGCGACCGTCGAGCGCGGCGGCGTCGTCATCGACGAGTCCTGCCGCACGTCCGATCCCGCGATCTGGGCCATCGGCGAGGTCGCCGCGGTCGACGGCCGGACCATCGGCCTGGTCGCCCCGGCCAACGCGATGGCCGAGACGGTCGCCGACCGGCTGCTCGGCGGCGACGCGACGTTCACGACAGTGGACGACGCGACCAAGCTCAAGCTCTCCGGCGTGGATGTCGCCAGCTTCGGCGACGCGTTCGCCCGAGAGCCGGGCGCGCTGGAGATCGTTTATGCAGACCCGGCGCGCGGCCTGTACCAGAAGCTCGTCGTCAGCGACGACGCGAAGACCCTGCTCGGCGGGGTGTTCGTCGGCGACGCGTCGCCCTACGTCGGCCTCCGCCCGCTGCTCGGCCGCGAGCTCGACGCCGAGCCCGCCGCGTACCTGTCCGCGGCCGGCGCCGAGCCGCCCGCCGGCGGCGCCCTCCCCGACGACGCCTTCGTCTGCTCCTGCAACAACGTCACGGCCGGCACTGTCCGGGAGGCCGTGGGAGACGGCTGCCACGATCTCGGCGAACTCAAGGCCTGCACCCGCGCGGGCACCCAGTGCGGCTCGTGCGTGCCCCTGGTGAAGAAGCTGCTGGAGGCCGAGCTCACCGCCGCCGGCGCCACCGTCTCGCACGCGCTCTGCGAGCATTTCGAGCTGTCGCGCCAGGAGCTCTTCGAGTCGATCCGCGTGCTGGAGCTGACCAGCTGGGAGGACACCATCGGGCGGCTCGGCCGCGGTCGCGGCTGCGACATCTGCAAGCCGGCGGTCGGCTCCATCCTCGCCAGCCAGCACAGCGGCTACCCGCTCGACGGCGGCCGCGGCCCGCTGCAGGACACCAACGACCGCGCGCTCGCGAACATGCAGAAGGACGGCACGTACTCTGTCGTCCCGCGCATCCCGGGCGGTGAGATCACCCCGCAGAAGCTGGCCGTGATCGCGCAGGTCGCGACCGACTTCGGCCTCTACACGAAGATCACCGGAGGCCAGCGCATCGACATGTTCGGCGCGCGCCTCGACCAGCTGCCTGACATCTGGAAGCGCCTGGTCGACGCCGGCTTCGAGTCGGGTCAGGCCTACGGCAAGGCGTTGCGGAACGTGAAGAGCTGCGTCGGCTCCACCTGGTGCCGGTACGGCGTGCAGGACTCGGTCGGCATGGCCGTCTCGCTGGAGTTGCGTTACCGGGGCCTGCGCGCCCCGCACAAGTTCAAGTTCGGCGTCTCGGGCTGCGCCCGCGAGTGCGCCGAGGCCCGCGGCAAGGACGTCGGAGTGATCGCGACCGACAAGGGCTGGAACCTGTACGTCGGCGGCAACGGCGGCTTCCAGCCCGCGCACGCGCAGCTCCTCGCGTCCGACCTCGACGACGAGACGCTGGTCCGGTACATCGACCGCTACCTCATGTACTACATCCGCACCGCCGACCGGCTGCAGCGCACGGCCCGCTGGATGGAGGACCTCGACGGCGGCGTCGACCACGTGCGCGAGGTCGTCGTGGCGGACTCCCTCGGGCTCGGCGCCGAGCTCGAGGCCGCGATGGCGAAGCACATCGACACGTACGAGGACGAGTGGGCGGCCACTCTGCGCGACCCGGAGCGGCTGCGCCGGTTCCGGTCGTTCGTGAACGCGCCGACCGAGGCCGACCCGTCGATCGCGCGGGTCGAGGAGCGCGGGCAGCTCCGGCCGGCGACCGCCGAGGAGCGGGCGGCCGGCACGGTGCTGCTGGCGGGCACGACGATCCCGGTGCGCGGCGCCACTGCGACCACCGCGGCGGAAGGAGAGACCCCATGATCCACCCGATCCGGACCGGCTCGGTGACGCTGGTCGGCGGCGGCCCCGGCGACCCCGACCTCCTCACCGTCGCAGCGGTGCGCGCACTCGCGGCGGCCGACGTCGTGCTGTACGACCGGCTCGCCCCGCACGAGACCCTCGCGGAGCTCGCGCCCGGCGCCGAGCTGATCGACGTCGGCAAGCGGCCGGGGCACCATCCCATCCCGCAGGACGAGATCGAGCGGCTCCTGGTCGCGCACGCGCGGGAGGGGGCTGCGGTCGTCCGGCTGAAGGGCGGCGACCCGTTCGTCTTCGGGCGCGGCGGCGAGGAGGTGGAGGCGTGCCGGCGCGCGGGAGTCCCGGTCAGCGTCATCCCCGGGGTGACGAGCGCGATCGCCGTCCCCGCGGCGGCCGGGATCCCGGTCACCCACCGCACGGCCTCCCGGATGTTCACCGTGGTCTCGGGGCACGCACCGCTCTCGCCCGCCGAACTGGAGCATCTGGCGGGCCTCGGCGGCACGATCGTGATCCTGATGGGCGTCACGAACCTCCCGTCGATCACCGCGGGGCTGGCACGCTTCGGGATGGATCCCGGCATGCCGGTCGCGGTCGTCGAGCAGGGCTACTCCGCCCGGCAACGGACCACCTTCGGCGAACTGGGGACGATTCTGACGGAGTCGGTCCAGGCCGGGGTCGGCTCGCCCGCGGTCGTCGTGATCGGCGAGGTCGTCGCTCTCGCGCGGGGCGGGGACGCGGACGCGACGTCGGCACTGGCCGACGCGGCCGCGGTGGCCGGAGGCTGACATGGGCGACGAACGCGTCGCGGCCTTCCGCCCGGACCAGCTCGCCGGATTCCGCATCGGCGTGACGAGCGACCGCCGCTCGGCCGACCTGATCGACGCGTTCGAGCGCCGTGGGGCGGCGGTGCTGCACGCGCCGACGGTGCACATGCAGCACGCCGAGGACGACGCTCCGGTCATCGCGGCCACCGAGCGGATCATCGCCGCGGCTCCCGACGTGCTGCTGGCGACCACCAGCTACGGGATGCGCCGCTGGTTCGAGGTCGCCGACTCGGCAGGCCTCGGCGAGGAGCTGCAGCGCGCGCTCGCGAAATCGACCATCCTGGTGCGCGGACCGAAGGCGCGCGGCGCCGTGCGGGCCGCGGGCCTCGACGACGCGGGGATGTCGGACGAGGAGACCACGGCCTCCCTCGTCTCGAAGGTGATCGAGGAGTTCCCGCCCGGGATCACGGTCGCCATCCAGCTCCACGGCCAGACCGACGTCGGTCAGCTCCAGCGGCTGCAGGAGGCCGGCGACCGGGTCCTCGCCGTCGCGCCGTACACCTGGTCGGTGGCCGAGGACGACGACGAGCGGGCGACCCGCCTCGTGGACGCGATCGCCGCCCGGCAGCTCGACTGTGTGACCTTCACCAGCGCGCCCGCTGTCGACGGGCTGCTGATCGCCGCCCTCGCCCGTGGCCGGCACCCGGAGGTGCTGGAGGCGTTCCGCACCGATGTGGTCGCCGCGAGCGTCGGGCCGGTGACGTCCGCCCCGCTGCTCGGCGCGGGGATCGAGCCGCTGCAGCCGGACCGCTACCGGATGGGCGCGCTCATCCGGCTGGTCTGCGAGCAGCTCGAGGCGGAGTCGACCAGGCGGGTGAGCACGCGGCACGGGGAGGTCGAGCTGCGCGGCAGCGTCGCCGTCGTGGCCGGGAACGCGGTGCGGCTGACGCCGACATCGCTGTCGCTGTTCCGGGCGCTGGTCGCGGCGAACGGAGCGGTGGTGTCGCGCCGGGACCTGTCCGTCGCCCTCGACGGCGGCTGCGACGAGCACGCGATGGAGGTGTCGCTGAGCCGCCTCCGGCAGAGCCTCGGCACCCCCGGTCTCGTGGCCACCGTCGTCAAACGCGGCTACCGCCTCGACGTCTGACCTCGCGCGATTCCGCACGAATCGCGGCTTTCGCCGGCGCTTTCGCGACATTCGTCACGAATCGCCACTTTCCATATTCGGCACGAATCGCGGCTTTCGCCGCCGCTTTCGCGACATTCGTCACGAATCGCGGCGCGCTACACGACGGGCGCGGCGGCCAGGATGGCCGCGATGCGGCCCTTGCAGCCGCCGCAGCCGGTGCCGGCGCGGGTGTCACGGCCGACGCACTCGACGGTGTCGCAGCCGGCGGCGACCGCCTCGCCGATGCGGCCCGCGGTGACGCCGTTGCACCAGCAGACCGTCGCGTCCGGTCCCAGCGGGTCCTCGACGGCCACGGCTCCCGCGTCGGCGGCGTCCAGCCGCAGCAGCGCGGACGGCTCGGCCGGGAGCGAGGCGCCGCGTTCGAACAGCAGCGTCAGCTCCGCCCCCGCCTGCGGGAGGCCGACCGAGACGAACCCGGTCAGGATGCCCTCCCGGACCACCGTCTTCACATAGGCCGCGCGCGCCGGGTCGAGCCACACGGTCACCTCGGCGTCCGCATCCCACGGCTCCGCCGCGTGGTCGCCGCCCGAGACCACATCGATCCCGGTCGCCTTGAGCATCACGGCCGTGGGGCGCTCGCGGAGGGCGACGGACGCCTCCGCCCCGGCCGCGGCTCCCGACGCCTCCGCCCGGAGCCGCCGGGCCAGCGCTGCCGCCTGCCGCCAGCCGGGCCCGATCAGCCCGCTGGGGGCGCCCGGCACCCGGCCCGACGCGTCCGCGTCCTCGGGCGACGCCACCTGCGCGCAGTCCCCGATCGCGAACACGTCCGGGTCGCTCCAGCTCCGCAGCTCCTCGTCGACGAGGATGCCGGCCGAGCAGGCCAGGCCGGCGGCGAGCGCGAGCTCCACCCGCGGGCCGACGCCGCAGGACAGCACGAGGAGGTCGCCGGGGATGTAGGTGCCGTCCGCGCAGCCGACGCCGTCGAACACGCGGCCGGCCTCGGTGTCGCGGAAGCCGATGCTCTCCGCGCGCGCGTGCGCGGCCATCCCGACCCCGGTGTCCCGCACGGCGCGGGCGAGCATCCGCCCGCCCGGCTCGTCGAGGTTGCGCGCCATTGGGACGGGCCCGTGGTGGACGACGACCACCTCCGCGCCGTGCTCGGCCGCGAGCAGGGCGAACTCCATGCCGAGCACCCCGGCGCCGAGCACGATGATCGCGCCGCCGGCCGCCACGACGGGAGCGACCGCCTCGGCGTCGGCCAGATCGCGCAGCGCCACGACCCCGCTCGGGAGCGGACGTCGTCCGCGGTCGAGCGCGGCGGCCGGTGCGGCATCCCGCTCGTGCCGGGTGTGCTCGAGGCCGTCGAGCGTCGGAATGTTCGCCCGGGCGCCGGTGGCCAGCACCAACCGGTCGTAGCGCAGCTCATCCCCGCCGGACGTCACCACCCGCTGGCGGCCCCGGTCGATCGTGGCGGCGGTCTCCGCGAGGCGGATGTCCGCACCGGCGGCGCGCGCGGCCGCCGTGTCGGTGACGTCGAGCCGGTCGCGGGAGGCGGCGCCGACCGCGTACTCGGCGACGAGCACACGGTTGTAGGCGTCCTCGTCCTCGGCTCCGAGCGCGACGAGCGAGGCCTCCCCTGCCGCCACGGCGGGCAGCATCTCTTCGACGAAACGGGCTCCGACCGGCCCGTAGCCGATGAGGACGATGCGCAGCGGCCTGGTCATGCGCCGGCCTCCACGGTCACCAGCGTGCGCTTGAACTCCGGCATCGCCGAGATCGGGTCGACCGCGGCCTCGGTCAGCAGGTTCGCGCACTGCCGGCCCGCGAAGTGGAACGGCAGGAACACCGTGTCGATCCGCATCCCCGCGCTGAGCAGCGCGGTGGCCTCGACGCTCCCGCGGGAGTTGCGGATCCGCACCGGCTCCCCGTCGCCGATCCCGAGCCGGGCCGCCGTGGCCGGGTGCAGCTCGGCGCGCACCCGCGGCTGCGCGGTCGCGAGCTCCGGCACCCGGCGCGTCTGAGCGCCCGACTGGTAGTGCTCCAGCAGCCGGCCGGTGATCAGGGTCAGCTCGCCGATCCCCCGACCGGTCTCGAGTGCGCGCGGCCGGACCGCGACCAGGCGGCCGCGCCCTCCCGGATGGCCGAACCGGTCCAGGAACAGCCGCGGCGTCCCCTCCGACCCCGCGGGGTACGGCCAGTGCGCGGCGACGTCGGCCTCGAGCTGCGCGTCGAGCAGCGCGTGGCTGAGCCCCGAGTAGTCGGCGACGCCTCCCGCAGAGGCCCGCGCCAGCTCGTCGAAGACCTCCGCGGGGGAGGTCGGCCAGGCCGACGGCGCCTCCAGCCGCCCCGCCAGGTCGGCGAGGATGTCCAGCTCGCTCCGCACGCCCGGCGGCGGGTCGAGGGCGCGGCGGCGGCGCAGGACGCGCCCCTCCAGGTTCGTCATGGTCCCCTCCTCCTCGGCCCACTGCGTGACCGGCAGCACCACGTCGGCGAGCTCCGCCGTCTCCGAGAGGACGAAGTCGCACACCACCAGGAGATCGAGCGCCTCCAGGCCCGCCCGCACGGAGCCCGCGTCCGGCCCGGAGACGACCACGTTGGAGCCGTGCACCAGCAGGGCGCGCACGCCGCCCGGCCGTCCGAGCATCCCGAGCAGTTCGACGGCCGGGACGCCCGGACCGGGAAGGACGCCGGGCTCGACGCCCCAGACCGCGGCGACCGCGGCGCGGTCGGCCGGGTCCGCGATCGAGCGGTAGCCGGGAAGCTGGTCGCACTTCTGCCCGTGCTCGCGGCCGCCCTGGCCGTTGCCCTGGCCGGTCAACGTCCCGTAGCCCGAGCCACGGCGGCCGACGAGGCCGAGGACGAGCGCGAGGTTGATCGCGGCCGTCGCGGTGTCGGTCCCGTCGACGTGCTGCTCGACCCCCGGCCGGTCAGGATGTACGTGCCGCGGCCGCGCGCGAGCCGGCGGGCGACCTCCCGGAGCTGCCCGACCGGGACGCCGGTGTGCTCCTGAACGCGTTCGGGCCACCACGCTGAGACGCTGCGGCGCACGGCGTCGAACCCGCTGGTCCGCGCCTCCAGGTAGTCGAGGTCGGCCAGCCCCTCGGCGAGCACGAGGTGGATCAGCCCGAGGAGCACCACCAGGTCGGTGCCGGGAGCCGGCGCCAGGTGCAGGCCTCCCCCGTCTGAGGTGAGCTGCGCGGTCTGGGAGCGGCGCGGATCCACGACGACGAGTCCGCCCGCCGCCCGGGCGCCGGCCAGGTGGCCGATGAACGGCGGCATGGTGGCCGCGACGTTCGAACCGAGCAGCAGGATGGTGTCCGCGTCGTCGAGGTCGGTCACCGGGAACGGCATCCCCCGGTCGACCCCGAACGCCCGCTTGCCCGCCGCGGCGGCCGACGCCATGCAGAACCGGCCGTTGTAGTCGATGCGGGAGGTCGCCAGCGCCAGGCGGGCGAACTTGCCCAGCAGGTAGGCCTTCTCGTTGGTGAGGCCGCCGCCGCCGAAGACCGCGACCGCGTCCGGGCCGTCCTCCTGGCGGATTGCGGTCAGCCGCGCGGCGACCAGGGCGAGGGCCTCCTCCCAGCCGGCGGCCCGCAGCTCGCCGTCGCGCCGGATCAGTGGAGTGGTCAGCCGGCCGGGCGTCGTGAGCAGCTCGGCGGAGGTCCAGCCCTTCTTGCAGAGGCCGCCCCGGTTGGTCGGGAACATCCGCCCGTTCACCGTCACCGGGTTCTCCGCCTGCGGCGACGGCGTCAGCGTCATGGCGCACTGCAGCGCGCAGTAGGGGCAGTGGCTCGGCGCGGACATCGGCCGGCCGCCGCTCAGATCCGCACCCCGCGACGGCGGCCGCGCACGGCCACGGCCACGGTGACCGCCAGCAGCACCACGTAGGCGCCGACGAACCACATCAGTCCGGCCGCATAGCCTCCGGTGGTCGACTTCGACAGCCCGAGCACCTGCGGGATGACGAAGCCGCCGTATGCGCCGAACGCCGAGACGATCCCGAGGGCCGCGGCGGCCGTGCGCTGGGCGGAGACGTCGCCGGCCGAGCTGTGCCCGTCCGCCGCGCCCGAGCGCAGCGCGAACAGCGTGGGGATCATCCGGTAGGTCGCGCCGTTGCCCGCGCCGGACGCGATGAACAGCACGAGGAAGAAGCCGAGGAACAGCCAGAAGTCGTCCAGCGGCAGCGTGACGATGACGGCGAGCGCCCCGAGCGCCATGACCACGAAGGCCGCGATGGTGATCGTGCTGCCGCCGAACCGGTCGGCGAGCCGACCGCCGAACGGCCGGGCGAGGGACCCGACGAGCGCCCCGAGGAACGCCAGCGAGACCGTGGCGCCGGCCACCGGGAAGGCGCTGAACGCCGGGAACTGGTCGGCGATGAGCTTCGGGAAGACGCTGGAGAAGCCGATGAACGATCCGAACGTGCCGATGTAGAGCAGGGCCATCAGCCACAGCTCGGGCGCGCGGAGGGCGGCGAGCGAGGCCTTCACGTCGGCGCGCGCGTTCGAGAGGTTGTCCATCCGCCGCCAGGCGCCGACGATCGCGACCAGGATGAGGGGCACCCAGACCAGTCCGGCCAGCGGGAGCTGGAGGGTCGCGCCCGCGCCGATGGTGATGACGATCGGCACCGCGAACTGCGCGACCGCCGCCCCGAGGTTGCCACCGGCCGCGTTGAGGCCGAGCGCCCAGCCTTTCTTGCGCTGCGGGTAGAAGAACGTGATGTTCGCCATCGACGAGGCGAAGTTGCCGCCGCCGAACCCGGCGAGCGCCGCCACCAACAGCATCACCGGGAACGGCGTCGCCGGGTTCGCGACGCAGATCGCGAGGCCGATGGCCGGGATGAGCAGCAGCGCCGCCGAGACCATCGTCCAGTTGCGGCCGCCGAACTTCGGCACCATGAACGTGTAGGGGAACCGCAGGGTGGCGCCGACCAGGCTCGGCATCGAGATCAACCAGAACGTCTGCCCGGTGGTGAAGTGGAAGCCGGCTGCGGGGAGGGCGACCACGACGATCGACCAGAGCTGCCAGACGACGAAGCCGAGGAACTCCGCGAAGATCGACCAGCGGAGGTTGCGGCCCGCGATGGCGGCGCCGGAAGCCTCCCACTGGGCGGGGTCTTCGGCGTTCCAGCCGTCGATCCAGCGGCCGGGACGGACGGCGAGGGCGGACTCCGCGGCCGGAGCCGCGGTCGGGGCGGAGACGGTGCTGGTCATCGTTCGGTCCTCCTGCGGTGAGTGGGTGACTCCACGCTAGGAAGACGGTGTTTCGGCGGGTCGCACTCGGCGTGAAACCTGTGTGACCAACACCTCTCCGGCGCCCGAGGGGGCTGTGAGGCCCGCGCTGTCCGGACGGCGCGGGCCTCACCCGTCAGCTTCCGACCGACCTCCGCTTGTTGAACACGTCGAACGCGACGGCCGCGAGCAGCACCAGACCCTTGATGAGCTGCTGGTAGTCGCTGTCCACGCCGAGGATCGACATGCCGTTGTTGAGCACGCCGATGATCAGGCCGCCGATGATCGCGCCGGGCACGGTGCCGATGCCTCCGGTGACGGCCGCGCCGCCGATGAAGACGGCGGAGATGGCGTCCAGCTCGAAGCCGTTTCCGGCGCTCGGGCTGGCCAGGTTGAGTCCGGCGGTGAACACCAGGCCGGCGATCGCGGAGATGACGCCCATGTTGATGAACAGCAGGAAGGTCACCCGCTTGGTCTTCACACCGGAGAGGGCGGCAGCGGCCAGGTTGCCGCCGATCGCGTAGATGTGGCGGCCGAACACCGAACGGTTCATCACCGCTGTGTACCCGACAACGAGCACACCGAGGATGATCAGCACGATCGGCGTCCCGTTGTAGCTGGCCAGCAGCAGCGTGACCGTCAGCACCAGGGCGACGAGGAAGACCAGCTTCAGGATGAACCACCAGACCGGCTCGTCCTCCAGGTCGTACTTGCGCCGCACCAGCCGCTGACGCACCGACGTGGCGACGATCGCGATCGCGGCGAGCAGACCGAGGATGAGCGTGAGCGGCTCGTAGCCTGAGGTGCCGAACGCCGGGAGGAACCCGGAGCCGATCGAGCGGAACTCCTTCGGGAAGAAGGAGATCTGCTGGTTGCCGAGTGCGATCTGGGCGGCGCCGCGGAAGACGAGCATGCCGGCCAGGGTGACGATGAAGGCGGGGATGCCGAAGTAGGCGACCCAGTATCCCTGCCACGCTCCGACCAGTGCGCCGAGGACCAGGCAGAAGACGACGGCGAGCGGCCACGGGAGGTGCCACTGCGAGATCATCACGCCGGCCATCGCGCCGATGAAGGCGACCACGCTCCCGACCGAGAGGTCGATGTGACCGGCGATGATGATCATGACCATGCCGACGGCCAGGATCAGGATGTAGCTGTTCTGGACGATGAGGTTCGTGACGTTGATCGGCGCGAGCGTGATGCCGGCTGTCGTGATCTGGAAGAACAGCACGATCACGATCAGCGCGATGAAGAGGCCGATCTGTCGGAGCTGGCCCGTCAGGTAGCTGACGGCGTTCGTGAGCGGTTTCATTCTGTGGTCTTCTCGCGTTCCTGGGTCATGAATTGCATGAGGTATTCGGCGGTTGCCTTCTCGCGCGGGACGTCGGCGGTGATCCGTCCTTCGCTCAGGGTGTAGATGCGGTCGCAGATGCCGAGCAGTTCGGGCAGCTCGGAGGAGATCACGATGATCCCCTTACCGGCGTCGGCGAGGCGGTCGATGATCGTGTAGATCTCGTACTTCGCCCCGACGTCGATGCCGCGGGTCGGCTCGTCGAGGATGAGCACGTCCGGGTCGGCGTACATCCACTTGGAGAGCACGACCTTCTGCTGGTTTCCGCCCGAGAGCTTGCCGGTGAGCGTCGAGACGTTCGGCGTCTTGATGTTCATCGTCTTCCGGTAGCCCTCGGCGACGATCCGCTCCTTGTGCTCGTTGACGAACTTCAGCCAGTCGACGAGCTTGTCCAGCGCGGCGATCGAGATGTTCCGCTGGATGTCGTCGATGAGGTTCAGCCCGTAGTGCTTGCGATCCTCGGTCGAGTAGGCGATGCCGTGCTCGATGGCCTTGGACACCGTGTTCACCGAGATCGGCTCGCCGCGCTTGTAGACCTGGCCGCTGATGTCGACGCCGTAGCTGCGGCCGAAGACGCTCATCGCCAGCTCGGTGCGCCCGGCCCCCATGAGCCCGGCGATGCCGACGATCTCGCCGGCGCGCACGAAGAGGTTGGCGCCGTCGACGACCTTGCGGCTGCGGTCGAGCGGGTGGTGAACGGTCCAGTCCTCGATGCGGAGGAGCTCCTCACCGATGTGCGGCACGTGGTCGGGGAACCGGCTGGCGACGTCGCGCCCGACCATCCCCTTGATGATCCGGTCCTCGCTGGCGGCCTCTCCGCGCATCTCCAGGGTCTCGATCGTGCGCCCGTCGCGGATGATCGTGACGCGGTCGGCGATCGCTTTGATCTCGTTGAGCTTGTGGCTGATGATGATCGAGGTGATGCCGTGGCTCTGGAGCTGACGGATCAGGTCGAGCAGGTGCGCCGAGTCGTCATCGTTGAGAGCGGCCGTGGGCTCGTCGAGGATGAGGATCTTCACCTCCTTGGAGAGGGCCTTCGCGATCTCCACGAGCTGCTGCTTGCCGACGCCGATGTCTTTGATCTTCGTGATCGGGTTGTCGCGCAGCCCGACCCGGGCGAGCAGCTTGCCCGCCTCCAGGTTGGTCTCGTTCCAGTCGATCCAGCCGCCGTGCTGGCGCTCGTTGCCGAGGTAGATGTTCTCGGCGATGGACAGGTAGGGCGAGAGCGCGAGCTCCTGGTGGATGATCACGATGCCGGCGGCCTCGGAGTCGTTGATCGAGCGGAACTCCACGGGTTCGCCGTTCAGGACGATCTCGCCCTCGAAGGTGCCGTGCGGATACACCCCGGACAGGACCTTCATCAGAGTGGACTTGCCTGCGCCGTTCTCGCCGCAGATGGCGTGGACGGAGCCCTCCTCGATCGAGATCGAGACATCCTGGAGCGCCTTCACCCCGGGGAACGTCTTCGAGATGTTGCGCATCTCGAGAATCGTGTTGGACATTGTCTCCCTTGCTTCGTCGCGGGCGGGGCGGGCACGTCGAACGGCGTGCCCGCCCCGCCTCTGCGGCCGGATCGGACTACTGGAGGTCGGACGCCTTGTAGTAGCCGCTGTCGACGAGCACCTTCTGGTAGTTGTCCTTGGTCACGACGACCGGCTGGAAGAGGTAGCTCGGCACGACCTTGGTCTTGTTGTCGTAGCTCTTGGTGTCGTTGACCTCCGGCTTCGTGCCGGTGAGGATGTCGTTCGCCATCTTGGCCGCCTCGTTGGCGAGCTGGCGGGTGTCCTTGTAGATCGTCGAGTACTGCGTGCCCGCGATGATCTGCTTGACGCTGGCGACCTCGGCGTCCTGGCCGGTGATGATCGGCAGCTTCTTGCCGCTGGAGCCGTAGCCGGCGCCCTCCAGTGCACTCAGGATGCCGTCGGACAGGCCGTCGTAGGGCGAGAGCACGCCCTGCACCGCAGCACCGCCGGAGTACGACTTGGCGATCAGGTCCTGCATGCGGGCCTTCGCGGTCGCCGGGTCCCAGCGCAGGATGGCGACCTGGTTGAAGTTGGTCTGCCCGCTCTTGACGACGAGCGTGCCGTCGGCGATGTAGGGCTTGAGGGTGTCCATCGCGCCGTTGAAGAAGAACGTCGCGTTGTTGTCGTCCGGGCTGCCGGCGAACACCTCGATGTTGAACGGCCCCTTCGCCCCGGTCTTCTTGCCGTCGGCGTCGAGGATGCCGAGACCGGTCAGCAGCGAGTTCGCCTGGTAGACGCCCACCTTGTAGTTGTCGAACGAGACGTAGTAGTCGACGTTCTTGTCGCCGGTGAGCAGGCGGTCGTACGAGATGACCTTGATGCCGGCCTTCGCCGCGGCGTCGAGCTGGTCGGTGAGGGAGCCGCCGTCGATCGAGGCGACGATCAGCACCTTGGCACCCTTGGTGATCATGGTGTTGACCTGCTGGACCTGGGTGGGGATGTCGTTGTTGCCGTACTCGAGATCGACCTTGTAGCCGTCCTTCTCGAGGGCGCTCTTGACGGCGTTGCCGTCGGCGATCCACCGGGTGGAGACCTTGGTCGGCATGGCGACACCCACGAGCGCCCCCTTGTTGTCCGCGGTGCCGGCGCCGCTCCCGGTGCCGGGTCGACCTCCTGAGCACGCGGCGAGCATGACGGCGACACCGAGGGCGACCGCCCCGAGTGCGATTCTCTTCAACTTCACTGTGATTCCCTTCGAGGGTGAGCCGGTCTGCACGCGGGATGCGTGCGGGTACCAGGGCTGGGAGCCGGTCCACGGTCGGGCTGTCGACGTCTGCGCGAGTTCGAGGTCCGAGGTGCTGCTTCGCATCCCGTCCTCCTTCTGCGACGTCGTCGTCGTCCGCTAGGCTGCTGTCCGATATATGTGACCGGTCCCAGAACGGGTATGACGTTATGCCTCATCCAGCCTTCTCGTCAAGCAACGCGCCGAAAATCATCCGCCGCCCTAAGATCGGCAGAGCAGGACGATCCGCGGCGGAACCGCTCTGCCCGAACCCGGAGCGAGCATGACGGACAAGGTCGACAGCGGGGCGGGCAAGCCCCTCTCGATCCGTGATGTGGCGCGCATCGCCGGGGTCTCCCGGCAGACCGTGTCCCGGGTCCTGAACGGCGAGCGGTACATCAAGCCGTCGACCGAGCAGCACGTCAAGAAGGTCATCGAGGAGCTCGCCTGGCGGCCCAACAGCGCAGCCAGGGCCCTCGCCACGTCGCGCTCGAAGGCGATCGGTCTGCTGGTCTCCGCCCGCTCCCACTACGGCCCGTTCAGCGCGGCCGCTGCCGTCGACGAAGCCGCGCGCGCCCGCGGCTACGCCATCGTCTCGGCGACGCTGGCCCACGAGGACGAGGCGAGCCTCACCGACGCGCTCGACGCGTTCCTCGCCCAGGGCGTGGACGGGGTGGTCGTGATCGCGCCCCAGCAGCGGGCGCACGAGGCCCTGCGCACGGTGTCGATCCATGTGCCGTTCATCAGCCTGCAGTGGCCGGACACCCCGGGAGACCGCGCCGTCGCTTTCGACCAGCGCGAGGGCGCGCGGCTGGCCACCCGGCACCTCATCGAGCTCGGGCACAGCCGCATCGTGCACGTCGCCGGCCCCCAGGACTGGAACGAGGCGGAGGAGCGCATGCGCGGCTACCTGGAGGAGATGTCGGCGCGCGACCTCCCGACCTCCCCGCCGGTCCTCGGCGACTGGACCGCCGACACCGGCTACGAGCTGGGCACGAAGCTGCTCGGCGGCAAGGAGTTCACAGCGGTCTTCGCGTCGAACGACCAGATGGCGCTGGGTCTCATGCACGCCGCCGCGGATCTGGGCCTGCACGTCCCGCGCGACCTGAGCATCGTCGGCTTCGACGACATCCCGGAGGCGAAGCATTTCGCTCCGCCGCTGACGACCGTGCGCCAGGACTTCGCGCAGCTGGGCGCCAGCGCGATCGAGCGTTTGATCGCCGACATCGAGGGTCGCGTCGAGCCCGCGCCCACGGAGTTCGCCGCGCCGCAGCTGATCGTCCGTGCGAGCACGGACGCGCCGCGCTGACGGCCGAACGCGGAATACAACGATCTGTGCACAGGCTCAGATTCGGTCCTCTTAAATGAGGACAGACTGCTTATACTGTCCCCACCACAGAGATGAGGGAATCTCACTTAAATCTCTGGTGCCGGACCCGACCCCCGGCACGAGGGGGCGAGCCGGATGGCCATCCACACCGTACACATCCACCCGCGCGGCCACACCGGGCGCTGGCTCCACGTCCTGGTCGCGCTCGGCACGGTCCTCCTCGTCGCGATCGGGACGGCGTTCGCCGCCGCGACGCTCTACGCCGGAAGCGTCGCCGGCACCTTCGACTCCCACGTGACGCGCCTCCCCGACGCCCTCCCGACCTCTGTGCCCAGCCCCGGCCCGACGCCCGGTCCGACGCCTGCGTCCACCGGCGCGATGAACATCCTGCTGCTCGGCTCCGACTCCCGCGGCGCACCCACCGAGGTCGGACCCACGTCGTTGTCGAATCAGCGCTCCGACACGATGATGCTCGTGCACATCGACGCCGACCGGCGCGACATCTACGTCATGTCGATCATGCGCGACCTGTGGGTGCCCATCCCCGGCAACGGCACCGCCAAGATCAACGCGGCCCTCGCCTGGGGCGGAACGCCGCTGACGGTGCTGACGGTGGAGCAGCTCCTCGGCGTGCGGATCGACCACGTCGTGATCCTCGACTTCGCCGGGCTGAAGGGCATCACGAACGCCATCGGCGGCGTGGACGTCGACAGCCCGCTCGCCTTCACCACCGTGAAAGCGCCGCACTACCACTTCGTCCAGGGGCTCAACCATCTCAATGGGGACCAGGCGCTCGCCTTCGCGCGGGAGCGGTACGCGTTCCCCACAGCCGACTACCAGCGCGTCGCGGACCAGCAGGCCCTCCTCCGCGGCTTCGCCACGACCCTCATCCAGCGCTCCGTGCTGACCGACCCCGGCGCCATGCTGGCGTTCGCGAAGGCGGCCGGTTCCGCGGTCAGTGTGGACTCGCAGTTCGACCTGCCGAGCATGCTGTCGCTCGCGGCGAGCCTGCGCCTCTCGGGAGCGGCGGGCATCCACACCTTCACGCTGCCGACCGCCGGCACGGGGACGTCCGCCGACGGGCAGTCGATCGTGCTCCAGGACCCAGCCGCGCTCGCCCGGGTGCGCACCGCGCTCGCCACGGACACCCTCGGGGAGGTCGCGGGCGGGCACTGACGCCGAGGGCATGTCACGGTGTGACGGCCCGCGTGACCCGGGCGGTCGAGCTCCCTCTGCTACGTGCTCGGGACGCACCCGGGATCCGTTTGAGAGCGCGCCGGCGCTACAGCGGGGAAACCCACGACGGCGGGCGGACCTCGGCGCCGCCGAACATCGAGTAGCGGAGGATCGTGCACTGGTCCGCGAGCTAGCTCCACGGCCGGTTGATGCCGTGCGAGCCGTACTCCCGGACGAGCGAGACCCTGTCGAGGTCGAGCACCGCGAACAGCACCTCCTCTCCCCCACCGGCGTGCTGCACGATGGTGCCCTCCGGGTCGACGACGACGCTCTCCCCGACCCCGATCGGCGCCGCGCCGTTGACATTGACGACGTACACCTGGTTCGCGAAGGCGTTGGCTCGCGCCATCACGACCTCCATCTCCCTGTCGCGGGTCGTGGTGAGGGTCGGCTGGAGGATGACCTCCGCTCCGAGCCACGCCAGTTGCCGGGACACCTCCGGGAAGCTGCCGTCGAAGCAGATGGCGAGGCCGATGCGCCCGATGTCGGGGATGTCGAAGGTGACGAAGTCGCTTCCCGGCTGCAGCTGCTCGTACGGGCGCCAGGGGAACAGCTTGCGGTAACGGGCAACGACCTCGCCTTGCGGCGAGACGGCGACGGCGGTGTTGAACAAACGCCCGTGGTCGTCCCGCTCCACCAGGGTCCCCGGCACGAGCCAGACGCCCAGCTCGCGCGCGAGCCGGGCGAGCGCGTCGGTCACCGGGCCCGGTATGGTCGTGGCGGCACGGGCGTCGGCGTCGGCATCCTCCAGCAGGAGCGGACCGGGAGCGGCGAGCAGCAACTCGGGCACGACGATGAGGTCGACGTGCGAGCGCAGGGCGACCACGCTGCGCACCTGCGCCTCGAACCGGCTCCAGGTCGCATCGAGGTCGCCGGCGACGGGGACGGTCTGGACGGCGGCGATGGACAGAATGCGCATGGTCAGCGCTCCTCTCGGGTTGCGGGGAGGGCCACGGGTGCGGCCAGGGCGGGCTCGGCGGGGTCGGCGGGGTCGGCGGGGTCGGCGGGGTCGGCGGGGTCGGCGATGACGAAGTCGGTGTCGCCGGAGCGCCCGACTGGGATCGTCCGCTTGGCGAAGAAGTCGGCGAACACCGGGCGGATCGCGACCGTGACGACGACGCCGAGCAGGAGGGCGCCGATCCCGATCCAGAAGACCGTCCCGATCCCGAGGATCGACGTGCCGGCATAGTCCGGCCGCGCCATGTCGATGGCGCTCACGACGAAGGCGATCAGCATCAGCATCGCGCCGACGGCGGGCAGGACCCCCGCCACGATCAGTCGACCGGCGCTGCGGCGCATGTCGGGCGCGAAGTAGACGATCGCCGCGAGCGCGGTCGCCGCGTAGTAGGCCGCGATCATCACGCCGATGGCCAGCACGGCCAGCCCGATGAAGTCCGTCGAGAGGAGGGTGAGCATCACGACGGTCGCGCAGCTGATCCCGGCCCACCAGTAGGTGGCGACGTGCGGGGTGCGGTGGGTGCGGTGCACGCGGGCGACCGCGGCCGGGAGGGCGCGATAGGTGGCCATGCTCAACCACGACCGCGGAGTGGACACGGCGACGGTGAAGAGCGCCGCGAGCGCCGAGAGCCCGATGGCCAGGGTGATGACCCGGCCGAAGACTTGTCCCGTGGCCATCGGGCCGAGGACCGACAGCACATCGGAGATCGCGTGCGGCGATGTGATGAGCCCGATGCCGCCGAACCCGAGCGCGGCGACCGACGCGCCGCAGTAGAGCACGAGCAGGATGATCGTCGAGATGAGCACCGCCCGGCCTGGCGTTCGCGAGCGTTCGGTCGTCTCCTCGTTGACCGAGATGAGGGAGTCCCACCCCCAGTAGATGAACAGGCACAGGACGACGCCGGTGACCAGTCCACCCGGGTCGGAGACGGCGAAGGGGTTGAACCAGTCGAGGCTCGGCGCGGTCGCTGCGCCCGGCGCGGTGCCGTTGCCCATGGCGATGAACGCGCCGATGCAGAACCCGCCGATCGCCACGATCTGCAAGGCGATCAGCGCGTACTGCACCCACGCCGCCAGCTCGATGCCGCGCACGGCGATCGCGGCACTCACCGCGATGAGCAGGACGGCGCCGGACGTGGTGACGAGCGGGTCGGCAGCGAGCGCCTCGAGCCCGGCTGCGTCCAGGAGGTAGACGGTCGCGACCTCCGCGAGGGCAGCGGTGGCGATGAAGGTCGCGATCTGCGGCACCCAGCCGCCGAAGAACCAGCCGGCGACCGGCCCCAGCGCGCGCGAGATCCAGACGAAGACTCCGCCGCAGTCGGGCATCGCCGCGTTGAGGTCGCGGAAGGCGAAGGCGGTGAAGAGGATGGGGAGGAAGCCGAGCAGGAAGGCCGCGGGCGTCTGGAACCCGACCGCGCCGACGACGTAGCCGAGGGTCACTGCCAGGCTGTACGCCGGAGCGACCGCCGCCAGCCCGAGCGCGACGATCCGGCCGAGGCCGATCGCGTTCGGCCGCAGGCCCTTGTCCGACTGCGCGGCGATGCCGGGCGAATCGGCTTGTTTCGGGGTCATGTGGTCTCCTATCCTTCGTCTTCGTCGTCGATGGAGAAATCTGAATGGCATTCAAACAACTGTGGGACTCTGATGTCAAGACTTTTTTGAAGCTAATTCAAATTTGCGACGCCCCACGTCTCTCGCGTGCGACAGAATGGGTGGATGGGCCGCCCCAACCGCCGCGCCGAGCGCCGCCTCGATATCCTCGACCGGGCTCGCGACGTCGCCGTCCGCGAGGGGGCGAGCGGCACGACGCTGCGGGCTATCGCCACAGCCGCCGGCATGGAGCCTTCCGCCCTGCTGTACTACTTCGACAGCCTCACCGAGATCATCGAAGAGCTCGTGTTCGCTGCGAGCGACCGCTTCATCGAGACGATCGTGGCGGAGGTCGCCGCCGCGGACTCCCCGCCGACCGGATGGTCGCCGCGATCCGGGCAGGCGCGACGGGCGTTATCGCGGGCGACGAGTCGCGCATCCTCTACGAGTTCTGGGCGGCGAGCATCCGCGACGAGCGACTCAACGACGCCGACCACGCCCTCGACCGACGCCAGGCGGAGATCTACCGGGCGATCATCGACGACGGAATCGCCGAAGGCGCATTCGCGCCGCGCCTGGACCCGGCCGACATCCCCTGGGCCCTCGTCGCCCTCGAGGACGGCCTCGTGATGGACATCCTCGCCGGAACGAAAAGCGAGACGGAGGTCGTGCGCCTGATCGTCGCCGTCGCCGAGTCGATGCTCGGCGCGAGCCTCGCGGGCTGAGCGCGGCGCCCCACGCCCACGCACCACCCGCCCGCACCGCGGTCAACCGCTATCCGAGCACCCGACCGCCGTACTAGCTTCCCGGACATGACGACCTACACCGCGACCAGGGCGATCGAGGGCGACACCGACGCCTACTTCTCGTACATCGCCGACCCTGAGAACCTGCCGCAGTACTTCCCCCACATGGTGAGCGCCCACGAGCAGCCGGACGGCACCGTGGAGACGACCGCCCACGTCCACACCGACCGCGACGGCAAGGAGGAGACGGTCACGGCCGAGGCTCGTTTCGACGCCGACTTCGCTGCGAAGGAGATCCGCTGGTCCGCTCCCGGCCCCCACGACTACAGCGGCTCCCTGCGGGTCTCCGACGGCACAGCCGAGCTGACCATCGACACGACAGAGGACCTCCCCGGCATCCAGCGGTCCCTCGAGGACGCGCTCGAGACGATCGCGCAGAACCTGCAGCGGGCGGTGTAGCGGAGGGCGCGGGGATCACGCCGAAAGACTCCCGTCGGCGGAGCGCCGGCGGAATTCCAGCGTCAGAGCGACACGACGTCGGCGAACCGTGTCAGTGCGGGCGGCCCGGCCAGGTAGGCGCCGAGGCCCGAAGCGCCGGGACCGGCCCGCCAAGCGCGGTAGGCCTCGTCATGCTCGAGCGATTCCCAGTGCTCGACCGCGACCACGTGCGACGGGTCGGTGACGTCCGTGACGACCCGCACGCCGAGGCAGCCCTCGAACGCACGCGTGTCCGCGAGGATGTCGAGCAACGCGCGCGGCCCGTCCTCGAGGTGGTCGGCCGCGAAACGCATGTCGAGGAGAGAGGTGACAGTCATGCGGGCGACGCTAGCACCTGGACTCAGGAGGCTTCGAAAGCACAGCGGTCTGAGCGGTGTCATCGAAGGGGAAGGAGCTGACGACCACGATGGCTGCGGCGTCGACCGCGGACTTCACGGCGAGATTTCGCCCGATCCGCGTGGGATGAGGACGGTGGGGACGACGAACGTCTGCGGTTCCAGAGAGGCGTCGTCCAGGCGGGCGAAGATTCGCTCGGCCGCGACGTGCCCGATGCGCGCTGCGTCCTGGGCCACGACGGTGAGCCCCGGCTCCAGAAGGTCGGCGAGTTCGATGTCGTCGAAGCCGACGAGGGCGACCGTGTGCTGCAGCCCGAGCCGACGGAGGGCCCGATAGGCGCCCACGGTGATGAGGTTCTGAGCGCTGAAGAGAGCGGTCGGAGGGGTCGGGCCGGCGAAGAGCGCCTCGACCGCAGCCTGCGAACGGGCCTCGTCAGTCAAGCCTTCGACGATCGTGACCTCTCCAGTCGGTATGCCCGCCCTACCCAGCTCCTCCATGAAGCCGCGCTTGCGTTCCCGTGCGGTCTGGATTTCGGGGCGGTCACCCAGATAGGCGATATGGCGGTGGCCGTGCTGGATCAGGTGCCGGGTCGCCTCCGCGGCACCCGCGGCGTTGCTGGAGACGACCGAGTCGGCTTCCAGCCCGGTCGGCTCACGGTCGATGAACACCAGCGGCGTGCCGTGCTTCTGCTCGGCGAGGAGATAGGCCTGGCTGCGTTTGATGGTCGTGAGGATCAGCCCGTCGACGCGGCGCTTGAGGAAAGCATCGACCGCTCGCTCCTCGAGGTCGGGGTCGTCGTCGAGGCTGGAGGCGAAGACAGCCACGCCGCGGTGGACGGCGATATCTTCGACAGCCCGGTGAAGCGCGCCCGAGAACGGGTTGGAGACGCTGCCGACGAGGAGGCCGATCGTGGCCGTGCGGCGGCCCGTGCGGCGGAGATTTCCGGCGTGCAGATCGGGCTGGAAGTTCAGGTCCGCCGCGGCCCGCTGCACGCGTTCGATGGTCGCGGCCGACACGTGCGGCTCGCCGTTGATGACCCGGCTGACCGTCTTGATGCCGACGCCGGCCAACGTGGCCACATCGCGCATCGTCGGTCGCCTGGAGGTGCCGACCGAGGTCGGGGTTGAGTTTGACAGCGATGTCACGTTTTCTCTCCAATTGAGCGATATGGCTTGACTATAGCGCCCCGCATGCTCTAAACCTAACGTTATGACACCGTTGTCAGTGGACAGCGGGTACAGACACCCAGAGGAGTTCACCGTTGAATTTCACAGCATCCCGCTCCACCCGTAAGCGCGTCCTCGCAGTTGCGGCCATCGCTTCGCTGAGCGCGCTCGGACTGGCCGCATGTTCCAGTTCCGGTTCCGGTTCCGGTTCCGACAAGGTCGGCGTCTCGCTGATCGTGAAGACCACCACCAACCCGTACTTCGTATCCATGGAAGACGCGGCCAAGGCCGACGCCGCCAAAGCCGGAGTCAACCTGACCCTCGCGGCCGGCAAGCAGGATGGCGATGTCGCCACCCAGGTGCAGGCGATCGAATCGGCCATCGGCCGTGGCGACAAGGGCATCCTGATCACCCCGAACGGCCCCGGCGTGCAGAACGCGATCGACAAAGCGCGCAAGGCCGGCCTGTACGTCATCGCACTCGACACCGTCCCGACCCCGCCCTCCTCGGTCGACATCACGTTCGCCACCGACAACTTCGCCGCGGGCGAGGCGATCGGCAAGTGGACCGCCTCCCAGCTGAACGGCAAGGCCGCCGACATCGCGATGCTCGACCTGTTCAACACCCAGGTGGTCTCGGTCGACCTCAACCGCGACCAGGGTTTCCTGAAGGGCATGGGCATCAAGGTCCCCGACTCGTCCAAGAACGGCAGCGAGGCCAAGAGCGGCAACTACACGGGCGGCACGGGCGGCAGCTACACGATCGCCGGCCACCAGCCCACCAACGGCGACGCCGCCGACGGCCGCACCGCGATGGAGACGATCCTCGCGAAGGACCCGAACGTCAACGTCGTCTACACGATCAACGAGCCCGCGGCGTACGGCGCGTACCAGGCGCTCCAGGCGGCCGGCAAGGCCAAGGGAACGATCCTGGTCTCCATCGACGGCGGCTGCACCGGCGTCAGCCAGGTGAAGTCCGGCATCATCGGCGCGACCAGCCAGCAGTACCCTGCGAAGATGGCGTCGCTCGGCATGGAGGCGATCGTGAAGCTCGCGAAGACGGGCCAGAAGCCGAAGACCAGCTCCGGCCTGGACTTCTACAACACCGGGTCGCAGCTGGTGACCAGCACCGCAGTGCCCGGCCTCACGAGCATCACCCCCGACGCCGCCAGCTCCATCTGCTGGGGCAAGTAAGGCCCACCGACCCGGACCGGGGAACCGGTCCGGGTCAGCTTCCTCCTTCAACAGAGGATCCGACAGCATGGTCCGCAAACCATCGCACCGAACACAGAAGTTCAGGAGCACCACATCGTGAGTAATCCCACCACGAGCAAACCAAACGCTCAGTCCAACCCAGCGGCGCAGACCAGCCCTCCGACGTCGGAGCTGGATCTCGCCCAGGAGTTCCTTCACCGCACCACACCGCTGACCCGGATCCGCGGGCTGCTGCACCGCTACCCGGCACTGAGCCCGGCAGTGGTGCTCGTGCTCTCGATCATCGTCTTCGGCATCATCAACCCGCGGTTCCTCAACCCCGGCAACCTCTCGCTCATCACCCAGCAGGTGGCGGTGGTCGGCACCATCGGCATCGCCCAGACGCTGATCATCCTCACCTCCGGCATCGACCTCTCGGTCGGGGCGGCGACCACCCTCGCGGGGCTCGTCATCGCCCAGACCGCCTCCAGCAACCACGTGCCGTGGCCGCTCGCCCTCCTGCTCGGCCTCCTCACCGGCCTCGCCACGGGACTCCTCAACGGCCTCCTGGTGACACGGCTGAAACTGCCGCCGTTCATCGTGACGCTGGGGACGCTGAGCATCTTCACGGCCGTGCTGCTGCTCTACTCGAACAGCGCGTCCGTCCAGGGGCAGAACCTGCCGGGACCCATCACAGCACTGGGCAACACCTTCAACCTCGCCGGGGTGCAGATCACCTGGGGCGTCGTCGTGATGGTCGTGCTCTACGCGATCGTCGCCACGATCCTCGGACGCACAGCGTGGGGCCGTCACGTCTACGCCGTCGGCGACGACGCGGAAGCCGCCCGCCTGGCCGGCATCCGGGTGCAGCGCGTGCTGCTTAGCGTGTATCTCGCGGCGGGCGCCATCCTCGCCGTCGGCGCCTGGGTGCTGATCGGCCGCGTCGACGGCATCGGCCCCAACGACGGAACCGCCACCAACCTCGAGTCGATCACCGCTGTGGTGATCGGAGGCACGAGCCTGTTCGGCGGGCGCGGCACCGTGTGGGGCACCCTCCTCGGAGCCCTCATCGTCGGCGTGTTCGAAGAGGGCCTGGCGGTCGCCGGGCTCGACGTTCTCTACCAGGTGCTCGCCGTGGGCATCCTCGTCATCGTCGCCGTCTCGGTCGACCAGTGGATTCGGAAGGTACGGAAGTGACCATCGCAACCGACAACCCGTCGGCAACGCCGACCGAGACCCGCGCACCGGTGCTCGAAGCCCGACGCCTGGTCAAAACCTTCGGGAGGGTCGTCGGACTCGACGGCGTCAGCCTGCAGCTCTACCCGGGCGAGGTGCTCGCCATCATCGGCGACAACGGAGCGGGCAAGTCCACCCTCATCAAGTGCCTGACGGGCGCCGAGATCCCGGACGAAGGGGAACTGTTCCTCGACGGCCAGCCCATCCATTTCCGCCGCCCGCAGGACGCCCGCGCCGCCGGGATCGAGACGGTCTACCAGAACCTGGCCGTCTCCCCCGCGCTCGACGTGGCGTCGAACCTGTTCCTCGGCCGCGAAGTCCGTCGCGCAGGCGTGCTCGGATCGGTGTTCCGCATCATGGACACCAAGAAGATGCGCAAGCAGGCGAAGGACGAGCTCACCACGCTGGGCATCACGACCCTCCAAGATGTCACCGTCCCGGTCGAGAACCTCTCCGGTGGCCAGCGCCAGGCCGTCGCCGTCGCCCGCGCCGCGGCGTTCGGGTCGAAGGTCGTCGTCCTCGACGAGCCGACGGCCGCGCTGGGCGTGCGGGAGTCGGCCCAGGTTCTCGCACTCGTGAAGAACCTGCGTGACCGCGGAATCCCCGTCATCCTGATCAGCCACAACATGCCGCACGTCTTCGAGGTCGCCGACCGCATCCACATCCAGCGCCTCGGCAAGCGTGCAGCGACGATCACTCCGCAGTCCCACTCGATGACCGATGCGGTGGCCATCATGACCGGCGCAAAAGTTGGGTGAGGCCAAGACGCTCTACGCCGAGTTCACCGCTCGGCCCGGCCACGAGGACGAGGTCGAACGCCTCGTGGCCGGCCTCGCCGAGCAGGTCAGGCAGGAGCCCGGGAACGTGAGCTTCATCGCCCACCGCCTCGTGGAGGATCCCCGAGCCTTCTTCGTCTACGAAGAGTATGCCGACGCCGACGCCTTCGACGCCCACATGCGGTCTGAGCACGGCATCGCTTTCAATGCAGAGCTCTCGGGTCACATCGTCGAGGGCGGCTCCCGGCTGACCTGGCTCGACCGCGTCTGAGCGTGGGCGCCGGAAGGAGTGAGGCGATGCCCTTCTTCCGGCGACAGCCGCGACGCGTCCCGATGCGTCCGTTCGATGAGGCCGGCCTCCAGATCGTCCAGCCCGCCACCGTTGAACGCGCCCTCGAAGAGGGAATGCTGCTCGCCGATTTCTCGGTGCGCATGACCGTGCGGAACGCGATCATCACCGAGATGCTCACCACGGAGAACGCGGTCTTCGCGCAGGCCCCCTTCGTCCACGTGGCCCGGGGCGCCCTTCTCACGCTCGCCGACGACGCGGATGCGACAGAAGCCCGTGTCGCAGCCGAGCGCCGGTTCGCCGCCGTCCTCGAAGGAGAGCCGGAACATTCGCACGACTACCGGTCTGCCGACTCGATCAACCTGCAGCGCAGACAAGCGCTCTCGCGCGCCACCGCTGACGAGCTGAGACGGCGGTCGCGAGACGGCGAGTACCTCGCGCACACGGTCGAGCAGGCCCGCGCAGAGGCGTGGGCCGAGATCTCACGCGAAATCGAACTGCGCATCGACCGCACGTCAGCGGCGCCGGATCCGGTCGGGATGAGCGAGCGGCTGGACGAACTGCGCCAGGAACTTCGACGGCTGGCCGAGCGGGAGGACTGACCGCCACCGGGTCGGCAGCGGTTGGAACATCATGAGCTGGATCGGCTGAGGCTTCAGACTCGAACCCGCGACACCACGATCATGCCCACAGGTCCTCGCCCGGACGCGTAGCACGATGCACGGCGCGTTCAACCCCGGGCATTGTCTTCGCCTTCGCCGTATGCTCGCTCGACCAGACGAATCGAAGGCGGCAGATGAGCACTCCGAAGAAGAAGTCGAAATCGAACGGGGACCGACCGAGCAATGCTGCGTACGAAGCAGAGCTGAAGCGGCTTCAGATCGAGCTGGTGGCCATGCAGCAGTGGGTCGTCGCGACGGGCGCCCGGGTACTCGTCATCTTCGAAGGACGCGATGCCGCGGGCAAGGGCGGCGCGATCAAGCGGATCATCCAACGCCTCAATCCGCGGTCCGCCCGGGTCGTCGCGTTGGGCGTCCCCACCGAGCGCGAGAAGAGTCAGTGGTACTTCCAGCGCTACATCGAGCGCCTCCCCGCAGCGGGCGAGATCGTGCTGATGGACCGATCCTGGTACAACCGCGCCGGTGTCGAGCACGTGCTCGGCTACTGCACGCCTGACCAATACGACATCTTCCTCCGGCAGGCTCCCGCGCTCGAGCGGTTGCTCGTCGAGGACGGTCTGATGCTCTTCAAGTACTGGTTCTCGGTCTCCGACGACGAGCAGCAGAAGCGGTTCGAGAAGCGACTCAAGGATCCGATGCGCCGCTGGAAGCTCTCCGAGACGGACCTCCACTCGATCACGCACTGGGAGGAGTACTCGCAGGCCAAGGACGACATGTTCAAGGCCACCGACATTCCCGAGGCTCCCTGGTGGACGGTGGAGAGCGACCACAAGAAGTCGGCCCGCCTGAACGTCATCAGTCACCTCCTCTCGCAGATCCCCTACGAGACGATCGAGCCGAAGAAGCTGAAACTCCCCAAGCGACCGGAGGCCGACGACTACGAGCGGCCGCTGCGGGAACTGTACAAGTACGTGCCGGATTCGGCCTCCGATGACCTCAGCGCTTAGCGACAGACCCGCAGGGACGCGTCGACGACGGCAGGAGAAGCTTCTCGTCGAGGACCGGGCGGTTGAGCCTTCTCCCGGCGGAACCTGCACGTCATCTCGGCCGCGCTCATGGCGGTTGCTCTCGCTCGCGGGGATCGGCGGCGTGATCGCCGCGGAGACCAGGCGGACTGTCCGAGTGCAAGCTTCCTGGCCGGAGTCGCCGTGAGCGCCGACGAGCACCGGTCGGGAACCGGGCCGGCGAACGCCATCGAGGAGGTTGTCGCCAGCGACGCTCCCGGCGAGGTCAAGATCGCCCGGCTGTGGTGGGTCGTCTCCGGGGCGGCGGCGCTCCTGTTCGTCGTCCTGCTCGCGACGGTGATCTTCTACCGGCAGGCCGACAAGCCGTTCGACTTCGAGGTCGCGTGGATGAACGCGCTGGTCACGGCACGCGCGCCGATCTGGACGGTCCCGGCGCTCGTCCTCGATCAGGTGGGCGGAGGCATCGGTTCGATCGTGTACGTCCCGCTCGTGATCATCGCCGGCCTACTGATCTGGCGCCGCCCCTGGGCCGCCCTGTACTACGTGATCGCCGCCGTGACGAGCGGCGCGACCGTGACCATCATCAAGTACCTCGTCGGACGCCCGCGGCCGACCGCGATCCTCGTCCAGCCGGACTTCGGCTCGTTCCCATCCGGCCACAGCGCCACGGCAGCCCTCATCGCGACGACGCTTGCGATCATCTTCCGGCGCACCTGGGTCTGGGTGACGGGGCTGGTGTACACCCTCCTGATGATGCTCAGCCGCACCTATCTCGGCGCGCACTGGATCCTGGACACCGTCGGGGGAATGCTCGTCGGGGTGGGAGTCGGGATCATCCTCTGGGCGCCCTTCGCCCTGCGGCTCTACCGCGAGCGCCGCCGCCCCCACCCACCCATCTGGATCAAGGTGGACCGGCATCCGACGAATCCGGAGAATTGACCGACCCGTCAGCCGCCCCGGAGGAGCGAGAAATGGTCGGCAAACCTCTGTCAGGACCAAAGCCCGTCGAAATGAGAGTCCCGCACGCATCACGAGGGCTACGTGAGTCGCGCCCGCTCACATGGAAGGAGCCGACCGCCCCGACGGCGGCCGGCTCCCGGTCTGTTGGTTCGTACCTAGCGCTGCCCGCGCGCACTCACTTCTGAGCGGACGGGTTCGCTGCGCTCTTGTCGATCCCGTACTTCTCGAGGATCTTGGCGAGCTTTCCTGTGTTGCGAATATCCGTGATGTAGGCGTCAAGGGCGGCCCCGAGCTTCGTGTTCGACTTCGCGAACGGGAAGTTCGTCACGGACGGAGTGCTGGTTGCAGGCACCGGGGCGAACGGCACGATAGTCGTGTAGGAGAGCTTGGTGCCCGGATTCTGCTTCAGACGGTAGGCGGCCTCGTTGACGGCCATCAGCGCGACGTCGATCCGCCCATTCATCAGGTCCTGGAAGACGGCGTCGGGCGACTGGTACAGCTTGACGTTGTCGCCTCCCCACTTGACCATGTCGTCGGACCACAGGTACCCCTGAGTCGTGCCGATGGTCTTGCCCTTGTAGTCCCCGATGTCCTTCGTGGGGTGAATGCCGACGAGGACAGCGGGGTCGGAGTAGTCCGGCTGGGTCTGACCCACGACCTTCGCCCGCGCGGCGGTCCGGTACCAACCGCCGGCTGCGACATCCGCCTGACCACCGGAAACGGCTTGAATGACGCTCGCCGCCGGAAGCACGTTCACCGTGGTCTTCAGACAATTGGCGGCGGCGAAACTCGCGAGGATGTCACCATCGACGCCGGCCATCTTGTTGTCCGTGTAGGTGAACAGCGGCGGGTAGTCCGGACCTGCGATCGTGAGCGAGCCCGAGTTGAGGGTGCTGAACGTGCTTTTCGGGGTGCAGCTCGGATCTACCGTGGATCCGGAGCTGCCGCTGGCGCAGCCCGCAAGGATGAGGACGCTGGCGCCGGCACCGATGAGGGCGGCCACTGCTCGGGATGTGCTGTGTTTCATGATCTCTCCTGGGTTGTGACGAGGTGGTGCTTGGTTCGGCTGATGCGGGCGCGGACGGTACGACGGTTGGCGAGGTAGTCGGAGAAGAGCGAGGCGGGAATGGAGATCGCCGCATAGACCAGCGCGGCAAGACCCAGCAGTGAGAAGTATTGGAAGTTCTGCACTGCGAGGGTGTATGCGCGGCTGAGCAACTCCGGCACGGCGATCGCGAAGGCCAGGGAGGTGGCTTGGAAGTAGATGATCGCCCAGCCGAGCAGCGGTGGCGCCACGATTCTTGCCGCCTGCGGAAGGACCACGCGGAAGAATTCGTCGGCAGCGGGCAGACCCAGCGCTCGAGCAGCCTCCCGTTGCCCCGGTGGTACGGCATCGAGCCCCGACCTGATGGCCGCACAGGAGTAGGCGGCGAAACTCAGCCCGAGAGCGGTCGAGGCGGACGTGAACGCGTCGATGCCGAGGTGTACCTGAGGCAGTCCGAAATACACGAGGTAGAGCAGGACCAGCGCTGGGATTCCTCGAGAGATCTCCACGATCGAAGTAACGGTGTAACGGATCGCGCGGCTGGGGCTGCCCAGGCCGAGGGCGAAAATGGTACCCAACGGAAGGCCGATGAGCAGGAGCGCTCCGGTGAGCTCTACGCTCACGAGCAGCCCCGGCATCAGGTCCAGCAGCCACGACCACCAGTTGTCATCATGCACGGCCGGCACCCCACTTCTTCGTGATCGCGTCCCCGGCCCAGCGGCCGAACATGCCGACAGGGATGCTGATGATGAGGTAGACCAGACCGGCGGCGGCGAAGATGGTGAGCGCGTCCAGCGATCGCCGACTCAGACCCAGGGCGATCGTCGTGATGTCCTGAACGCCGATGACCGAGGCGACCGCGCTGTCCTTCAGCAGGCCGATGAAGTAGGCGATCGCAAGCGGCAGCGACGTGATCGTGGCCTGTGGGGCGATCACCGTGCGGAAGGTCGCGGTGGAGCCGATGGACAGAGCCGCGGCGGCTTCTCGCTGGCCGGCCGGTACGGCATTGAGACCTGCCCGGTAAATCTCGGCCAGATAGCCCCCGGAAATCAGGCCCAGCCCGACGACTGCCGCCGCGAAGCTGGAAGGCCGAAGACCGAACTGGTTCAGCCCGAAGAAGAGGACAAACAGCCATGCGATCGGCGGGATGCCACGAACGACTTCGATATACGAGCCCGCGAGTAATCGCAGCGACGGAAGACGCGATACCCGGGCGATGGACACCGGAAGAGCGATCACAGCACCGAGCAGGAAGCTGGCGGCGGTGAGCGTCAGTGTCGTTCCGATGCCCGAGAGCAGTGCGGAGACGTAGCCGAGGAACGTCATCGATCGATCACCGCACTGAGGAACTGGCGGGTCCGTGCGTGGTCGGGGTCGCGGATGATCTTCGCCGGGGTACCTTCTTCGACGATTCGTCCGTCGGCCATGAACACGACCCGATCGGCGACATCTTCGGCGAAATGCATCTCGTGCGTGACGACGAGCATCGTCATGCCTTCTGCTGCGAGCTCCCGCATGACAGCGAGCACTTCGACGCCGAGTTCCGGGTCCAGGGCCGACGTCGGCTCGTCGAACAGCATCACCTCCGGGTCGAGGGCGAGAGCGCGCGCGATGGCGACGCGCTGCTGTTGACCTCCGGAGAGCTGAGCCGGCTTCGCGTCCGCGCGTGACCCCAGGCCGACGCGCTCGAGAAGGCTGATGCCGCGTTCTCTGGCTTCGGCCTTCGACCGGCCGAGCGCCCGCGTCTGGGCGAGCATCACGTTCTCGATCGCCGTGAGGTGCGGAAACAAGTTGAAGGACTGGAAGCACATGCCGACCTTGCGGCGCAGCAGCATGAGGTTCCGGCTGCGAACCTCGGATCCCGCTCCGGAGAAGACTTGCGTGTCGCCGATCGTGATCTGCCCTGCGTCAGGGACCTGCAAGAGGTTGAAACAGCGCAGGAGGGTGCTCTTGCCTGATCCGCTCGGGCCGATGATCGCGACGACTTCGCCGCGATCCACCGCGAGCGTGACCCCCTTGAGGACCGTCACTCCCGAGAACCGGACCTCGATGTCGTCCGCCTCGATCAGGGTCTTGCCGCGCGGAATGCTCCGGATGGCCGCGGTCGCTGTCGACTCGTCCTCGCCAAGGGCCGTGGTGTCGTCGCGTGGTGTCATGAGCGTCTCCCTCAATGCGGTGCCGATGTGCACCGCGGACGGACCGGTGCCGACCTGTCGTCGATCAGCATCGATCTCGTTTTGCGATCGTAAAATGCCTGGAAGGCCCGCGTATCTCGGACGATGTCCGATAATTTCGTTCTGCTTTCGGCCGATTACCAAGAACGCTCATTCGCGCGCCTGGGGGACGTTTCCCGTGCCCCAGGCGCGCGCCGTGGCTCACCGACGGTTGCCGCGAGCGAAGCCGCTACGACGACCGCGATGGCGACCGCTTGCATCCACGTGAGCGACTGAGCGAGGAAGATCCAGCCGACGATCGCCGCGATGACCGGCTCGAGGCTGGCGAGCACCCCGTACGATCGCGAACTCAGCCTGCGCATCGCCGAGAACTGCAGGCTGTAGGGAATCACTGTCCCGAGGACGGCCACACCCAGAATCGTCACGACCGCCGACGGCTCCGCCAGGAGCGCGACGGACTGGCCGATGCTGAAGGGCGCCAGCACCACGGCGCCGACGCACGTCCCAGCGGCGAGAGCTCCATGGCCGGGGATGCGAATGCTGACGCGCCGGCCCACGATGATGTAGGCGGCCCAGCACGATCCCGCTGCCACTGCGAAGCACACTCCGAGGGGGTCGAGCGGCGCATTGTTCAGGCCCTTGCCGTCGAGCCCCAGAACGACGACAGCGGCCGCCGCGAGGAGCACCCAGAGCAGGTCTTTGAGCCGCTTCGTCGCTACAGCGGCGACAGCGAGCGGACCGACGAACTCGATCGTCACGGTCAGGCCGAGCGGAATGCGCGAGATCGCCGCATAGAAGAACCCATTCATCCCCGCGACCGCGACACCGAAGAGAACCACCGAACACCCAGCGCGGAAGCCCCACCTCCAAACCCTCGGCCGGTAGAGCACGACGAGCAGCAGTCCAGCGAGCGCGAGGCGCAGAGCTGCGGTGGCCTCGGAACCGAATGTCGCGACGAGGGGGACGGCCAGGGCGGCGCCTCCCTGGAGAATCGCGCACGCCACGACGATCATCACGGCTCCTGCAGGGGCGCCGGAGCCGGAGCGTGGAGTCATCCGGGTGGTTCGATCGTCGTCAGACCGCCTTTTCCTGGAGCATCACGTGCTTGTAGCGGGAATAGTCGTCGATCGACATTCCGGAGAGCTCTTTGCCGTATCCGGACCCGTCGAAGCCTCCGAACGGCATCTCGGGAACCGTCCACAGGTGGGTGTTGATCCAGACCGTGCCGAAATCGAGTTCGCGGCTGAAGCGCTGGGCCGCGTTGATGTCGTTCGTCCACACGCTCGCCGAGAGACCGTAGGGGACGTCGTTCGCCCACTCGAGCGCCTGGTCGGCGGAGGCCGCGCGCTGTGCCGTGACCACGGGGCCGAATACCTCGCGCTGGACGATCTCCGACGACTGGCTCACGTCGGTGAGCAGCGTCGGTTCGAAGAAGTAGCCAGGGCGATCGAGTTCGTGTCCGCCGAAGACGACCCGGGCGCCATCGGCCGTCGCCCGCTCCACGAAACCGGCAACCCGATCCCGTTGCCTGCTGGAGACGAGCGGGCCCATCGTGGTGGCCTCGTCGAGGGCCGACCCGACGACGATAGCCCGTGCGTGTGCGATGTAGCGCTCGAGGAATTCGTCGAAGACAGCGTCGTGGACGATGAGACGGCACGCCGCCGTGCAGTCCTGGCCCGAGTTGACGAATCCGGCGGCGGCGAGATACTGCGCTGTCGCGTCGACATCGACGTCGTCGAGTACGACGACAGGCGACTTCCCGCCGAGTTCCAGATGGACGCGTTTCAACGTGACCGCCGCTCCGGTCGCCACAGCGACCCCGGTGCCGACGTCGCCGGTGAGAGACACCATCCTGATTGCTGGATGGTCGACGATCGCCCGTCCGGTCGTCGCGTCGCCGAGGACGAGGTTCGCGACCCCCTCGGGCAGGATCTCCGCCATGAGCTCGAACAAGCTGACCGTGGTCAGGGGCGTCAGTTCGGACGGTTTGAGCACGACCGTGTTGCCGGCGGCGAGCGCTGGCCCCAGCTTCCAGACAGCTTCGAGCAACGGGTAGTTCCAGGGCGTGATCAGACCCACGACGCCGATCGGTTCCCGCTCGACGCGTGAATGGAGGCCCTCGGCGAACGTGCCCGTCCCCGTCCCGTGGCTCGTGCGGGCAGCCGCCGCGTAATAGCGGAAGGTGTCCGAGATGCCGGCGATCTCCGCCTTCGCGTTCGTGATCGGCTTTCCGACATCCAACGACTCGAGATACGCGAAGCGATCGGAATGCGCGTCGATCGCGTCGGCGATGGCCGACAGCGCCGCGGCGCGCACGGCAGGGGTCGTGCGCGCCCAGGAGAGCAAAGCCGCGCGTGCCGCCGACACTGCATCGTCCACGTTCGCGGCGGTGGCGATCGGAAGCGTTGCGACGGGTACTCCGGTGCTCGGGTCGAAGACCTCGATCGACTCACCCTCGCCGGCGATCCCGGTCCGCCTCCCACTGATCACGTGCCCGAGGGCTGGAATGGTCGACTGCGTGACGCTCATGAGTTGTCCTCGCTCACCAGATCTGCGGCCCGCATTCCGATCATGACGATGGTCATGTTCGGATTCACGCGAACGATCTCCGGCATCACGGAACCGTCGACGACCCGGAGTCCGTTCACGCCCTTGACCCGGAGTCGCGCGTCCACGACCACGTCCGGATCGGCGGGATCGCCCATCTTCGCGGTGCACAACGGGTGGTAGACGGTGTTCGAATACTTCCGGGCGTGAGCACCGAGCTCCTCGTCGCTCTGATACTCGGGACCTGGAACGATCTCCCGGACGATCCAGTCCTTCAACGCGGCCGTGCCGGCGAACTTGCGGGCGACCTTGATGCCCGCGACGAGCTTCGCCTCGTCGGCGTCCTGGTCGTCGGTGAAATAGCGCGGGTCGACGAGCGGCTTGTCCCGGTAGTCCGCGGATGCGAGACGCACTGTGCCACGACTTGCCGGCCGGGCGACATTGGGTGCCAGGGTGAGCGCGCGGTCGGCATGCACGAGGTCGGTGAAGGGCGGCGCGTCCAGCCAGTAGTTGAGGTGGCCGACCGTGAACTGTGTGTCGAAATCCTCGTCGCCACCGAGCGAGGCGTACACGCCGAGATCGAGCCCGTTGATGCTCTCTCCCGGGTCCTTCGAGATCTCCCAGGTGACCGGGGTCTCGATGTGGTCCTGGAGGTTGGAGCCGACGCCGGGGAGGTCGACCTTGACCGCGATGCCGTGCGTCTCCAGGTGTTCCGCGGGGCCGATACCCGACAGCATCAGCAGCTTGGGGGTGTCGATGGCGCCCGCACTGACGATTACTTCTCGACGGGAGAAGAAGGAGCCGTGGTCGGTCTCCACACCGATCGCCCTGTCGCCATCGAAGAGGATCTTCGTCGCCAACGTCTCCAACTGAAGATGCAGGTTGGCGGGAAGCTCAGCCGACGGGAACAGGTACGCCTGAGCGGTCGAGAAGCGTTTGCCCTCGTGCTCGTTCATGGAGACCCACGAGATCCCCTCTCCGTATTCGCCGGCGGTGTTGTCGATCTCCGGGATGTTCAGCTCGCCCGCCGCCTCGACGACCGCGTTGGACAGGGCCGCCGTCTTCGCCACGGGGTGGACGCGCATGTCCGAGAGGACTCGTTCGAAGTAGGGGGCGGTGCTCGCGGCGTTCCAGCCCGCGGCGCCGAGCGCTTCCCATCGATCCATGTCCGCGTCCGGAGCACGGAGCGCCCAGGCGTCGTTGTGGGAGCTGCACCCGCCGAGCATCTTCGCGCGGCTGATGCGCAGCAGCGAATTGCCGCGCTCCTGTTCGACCAGGGGGTAGTCGTAGTCGTACTTCGGATCGCCGGTCAGGCCCAGTGATTCACCGAGGTAGACCACTTTCGGGTCGTCTTCGTAGGCCGGCCCGCCCTCGATCAGGAGGACGTCGACGGCGGGATCGTCTGCGAGGCGCCGGGCGAGGACCGCACCGGCACTGCCGCCTCCGATAATCAGATAGTCGTATTCGGCGCGTTCAGTCGAACTCATGGCTGCTTCTCGCCTTTCTGCTGCTGGAGGGAATCCGGCTGCTGGTGGGGGTGTCAGGTCGTCAGGCGCTGGAGGTGCTCGCGCAGCTCGGGCCAGACGTCGGTCCGCACGAAATACCCGGAGTCGGCGTCCTTCACGCACGCCACGTGCCTGGTCGAGACGGATGAGACGGTGCGCTCGGTGTTCTCCGAGCGCCAATCGGTGGTGAAGACGAACTCGGTGTCTCGCAGATCGCTGACCGCGACGGTGACCGAAAGGGCCTCCCCCAGCCCGGCGCTTGCCGGGTACTCGGCCCACGACGACCGCACAGGGAGGCCGCGCCCGCTCGCGAACAAGGTCTCGAGGGGCATGCCGACATCGCTCAGCCACCGGGTGAACACCTCTTCGTGCCAGCGGAAGACGTTGCCGAAGTAGAGCACTCCGGCGGCGTCCACATCCCCCAGCACGACCATGCGACCGGTCACCAGTGCACGGCCACGCCGGGCACGATCGGGTCGAGGTGCCTGCCCCACCGCACCTCGGTGAGGTCGATCTCCGGCTCGATTCCGCGGATGAGCTGGCTGACGAGTTTGCCGGTCATCGGGCCGGACGAGTTGCCGAAGACGTGCCCCGCGGCCACGATCAGCCCGGGCGACGCCTCGTCGATGATCGGCACCATGTCCGAGGTGAACGGCAGGACTCCCGCCCAGATGCGGTCGATCGGCGCATCCTTCAGGCCGGGGAAGTCGTCGCCGATGTTCTCGGCGGTCGCACGTATGCCCGAGAGCGTCGGCGAGAGATCCACGTCGGAGGGGTAGTCCATCGGGCAGCCGAGGAGGATCTCTCCGTTGGCGCGCTGCGCAGCGAGGGTGAGCATCCACGACCCGGTCTCGATCTCGATCGGTGAGAGGAAGGCCTGCTCGTCCCACGAGGGAAGTACCCGGAACAGCTCGTACTGCTTGGCTGTCAGGGGTCCGTAGACCACGGGCCGGATCTGCTGGGGAAGCGGCTTGGTGGCGATGACCTGCAGCCGTTCCCGCCCGACGCGGGCGTCGACTCCGCTCGCGGCCATCAGCTTCTCGGTCCACGCGCCGGATGCGACCACGACATAGTCGGCGAAGAACATCCCCTGGGCCGTCTTCACGCCGACGACCCGCTCGCCGTCGTAGATCAGCTCGAGCACGGGCTCGTGTTCACGGATGACGGCGCCGGCCTGTCGTGCCCCCGCAGCGAGAGCGGCGACGACGGTGGGGGTGTTGATCTGCGCATCGTTCGCACAGAAACTCGCACCAAGCACGTCTTCCCGGATGGGCTTGACCAGCTCACGAACGGCCTTGTTGTCGATGAGCTCCATGTCGAGTCCGTCCGCACGCCGGGCGGCGACGAACTCCTCAAAGACGGGAGCCTGGCGTTCGTCGGTGAAGTAGATGAGTCCGCCGTCGGCGCGGAACTCGAACGGGATCGGCAGATCTTCTTTGAGATCGTCGTAGAGCTTGCGGCCGGCGAACGAGACGTCGAGCGCCCATCCCGTGTTGCGGCAGTGCAGCCACACGAAGCCGGGATTGCGGCCGGAGGCGCCGTAGCCGATGGTCTCCTGCTCGAACAAGGTCACATCCAGGCCCTCCCGCGCGGTGAAGTACGCAGTGGATGTGCCGACAAGGCCCCCGCCGATGACGATGACAGACGTGCTCATGATTCTTCCTTTCGTTCAGACGTGGGTGCCGGAGAAATACGGGGCGACCTCTGCCGCCTCGACGGGGTCATGGTCCTCGAGGTTCTGGTAGTAGCCGGCGCGCGAGATCCTGTACATGCCCCGGGCGTCCAATTGGGCGAAGAGCTCCGCAGATTTGACCGCCAAGACGTTGGGGTTGATGACGGAGAGCTCGTTGAGTCCTGCCTCACCGTTCATCGCAGCGAGCTCGTAGCACGCGGAGACGATGGTGCACCCGATGATGACGGTCTCCGCTCCGGTCCGCTGCATGACGTCCAGCACCTTCGCGTACGTGTCGTGGGCGACGGCTGCGGGATCGAGGACCATGTCGTCGACGAACCAGCCGACCGATTCGACGGAGACGCAGTTGGCCTCGGCGCCATAGACGCGGATGGTGTCCTTCAACATCGGGACCGCCTTGTGGTGATCGGTCACCACGGCGAAGCGGTGACCGAACGGCCGGGCGAGCCCGACTGACGACTCGAGAGGGCCGATCACCGGAATGGAGACCAGTTCTCGCGCTTCGGTGAGCGCCGGGTCGTAACAGCATCCGATGACCACCGCATCGAATCCGTCCTCTTCGGCCTGCTTCACCGCACGAAGGATCTCGACCTGCACCAGCTGCTTGGGCGCGTAGTAGTCGAGGTTGCGCGGGCCCGTGGTCAGATGACGGATCTCCAGCTCGGTGTCGGGGAGGAGCGCCCCCTGCAGGACCGTTCCGATGATCTCGTCGTACGCATCGGTTCCGAATGGGTTCAGAAAGCAGATCTTCATCGAGGTCCTTCGTCGGTTGGTCGGGAGGCTTGAGACGACTCTAGGAACCGCGCCTCGCCCGATCCATAGGAGTAGTTACGAGCAAACCGCCGGGGAGCCGTGAGGGTTACAACGGGGGCTGTTCATCCACCCAGGCCGCGGCGATGTCCGACAGCGTGCCGAAGTAGACACCGTCATGGCCCGCGACGTACTCCAGGAATTGCTCGAACATCATGAGGTGGTGGGCTCGCCCGATGGTCTGGGGATGCACGGTCAGCGCGAACACTCCGCCCGGGACGCGCTCGTACGCGAAGTCGAACGAGTCCTTCCACCGCTGCAGGACGTCGCCGGTCGACGCCATGCCGACACTGCGAGGGAGGTTCTCCAGCGGCGGGAAATCGTCCAGGTACCACGACACGGGGATCTCGATGATCGGCGACTCGGGCCCGAATCGGTTCCCGTTCTCGCGATCCTGCACCACGACCGGGCGCGGCCGATAAACCTCGAAGTCCCGGCCCATCAGCGAGGAATCCCAGACGAACTCGAATTCTTCCAATAGTCCGAGTGTCGCATCCGAGAAGTCCCACGCCGGCGACCGATACCCGAACGGACGCCGGCCGAGGAGCCGTTCATGCTGGCTGATCTGGAGGTCGAGCAGGCGGCGCTCTTCGTCCACGTCCAGCTTGTGGATCGGTTCGTGGTAGACGCCATGGGCGGCGATCTCGTGTCCCGCCTGGAGGATGCGATCGCACTGTTCCGGGAAGGTCTGAAGAGTGTGGGTAGGCGTGCACCACGTGGTCGTGATGCCGTACCGCCGGAAGGCGTTCAGCACGCGGTCGACGCCGACGAGCGCGCCGAATTCGCCGCGTGAGAGAAAGCTCGGCGTCGCGACGCCGAACGTCCCCATCCAGACGCTCTGGGCGTCGAAGTCGGAGGAGATGGACACGGCGAGACGCTTGCCCTCGGGCAGTCGCAGCGGCACGGCCTCAGATCCAATCCCGGCTCGGGCCGGCCTTCGCCAGGCGCGTGCCGACCAGGTCCGTCAGGACCGCGTTGGAGCCCTCCCCCGCGATGAACAGGGCCGAATCCCTCAGGAAGCGCGAGAATTCGAGGTCTTCGACGTACGCCCAGCCGCCGCCGAGCTCCATACCGGCCAGCGCGGCGTGGAGAGCGGCGTCGCCTGCCGCGACCTTGGCCGATGCGGCCTCGATGTCGCGCCTGCCGCCGGCCTGCTTGGCGCGGGCGGCGGCCAGCGTCAGTGCCTTGGCGGCGGCGATCTCGATGGCGACAGCCCCGAGGCGCGTGCGGACCGTCGGCTTCTCGATGAGGGCCGTCCCGAACGCTTCCCGCTCGCTCGCATAGGACACGGCGTTCCAGAACGCGCTTCGAGCAACGCCGACCGCCGCGGCCGCGACAGCGATCCGTCCGACCTCGAGCCCGTCCATGACCTGTCGGAACCCGTGGCCGGGGACTCCGCCGATGAGGCGGTCGTCCGGCACCATGATGCCGTTCACCGACAGCTCGACGGTTTCGATGCCACGCGAGCCGAGCTTGTCGAGCCTGCGGTCGACCGTCCACTCGCCTGCCTGGAGCAGGAAGAGACTGAGACCGCCGGCACCGCTTCCTGGCGTCGGATCCGTTCTCACCAGGATGAGAAGCAGGTCGCTGTTCGCGGCGTGGGTGATCAGCGCTTTCCGGGCCCGGATCAACCACCCGTGCTCCACCCGTTCGGCCGTGGAGCGGATCTGCTGCAGGTCGGAACCGGCGTGGGCCTCGGTCAGCGCCAGAGCGGCGATGGCGGCGCCTGTCTCGAGCGGTCCGCTCCATCGCGCACGCTGGGCTGCCGTCCCATAGTTCTTCACCGTCCACACGCTCGTCGAGTGCGCGTTGACGACAGGGACGAGGCTGAGCCACCCGCGGCCGATCTCCTCGAGGGCGAGCGCGTATGTCTCGAGATCACGTGTGCACGCGTCGAACAGGTGGAGCTGGCGGAGCCGGCTCACCAGATCCGCGGGGTACTCGCTGCGCGCGTCCCGACCGTGCACATCGTGGAGTTCACTGTCCACGAAGGCGGTGATGGCGTCGAGGAAGTCCTGATCAGCGAGAGAGGCCCGATCCTGGTCACTGAGATTCGCGTGCATCAGGGAGCCCCGTCTCCGAACACCGGCTCCGCGAGCGCTTCGCGGTCGCGAGCGAACGGTTCCAGCGGGATGGTCGGGTCCTCCCCGCGACCAGCTGCGCCATCAGCTCACCCGCGAGGGGGCCGGAAGCGGTGCCGGCGACGTGGCCGGAATTGACGTACAGCCCGTCGACCTTGTCGATGATCGGCAGCCGGTCGGCTGTGACTCCGACGAGTCCTGCCCAAAGACCTGTGACGCCCAGCGTTCTGAAGGACGGATCGCGGCGCTGGAGCGACTGGATCATCAACGAGGTCGCCTCCACAGTGATGTGCGGGTTGAGGGACTGAGCCGCGTCGTGGGTGTGGCCGATGATGATATTGCCCTCGGCGTTCTGCGTAACGATGTCCTCGTAGGTGAGGTGCGAGCCCTCCTCCAGGCCCGGCGTAGCGAACAGTGTCGGCTCGAAGCTGGGCAAGGAGCTCAGCGCTCCGAAGTTCTCGACGCCGCCCGGGCCGCGTGTGACGACGTGAACCTGCCGCGACACGGCCTGCGTCATGAGCATCCCGACCCGGATGGGGGTGATGGGAAGATCGATGCCCTCCGAAGACAGCGTGGAGGCCCAGGCGCCCGTGCACCAGACGACCCCGCCTGCGGCGATGTCACCGCGCACCGTGCGGACACCGGTCACGGCGTCTCCGTGTCGGGTCATGCCGAGAACAGGCGTGTTCTCGTAGATGCGGACGCCGCGACGTTTGCAGGCGTCGCCGAGAGCGCGCGTGAATTTCGCGGTATTCACCTGAGCGTCGTCGCCGCTGAACACCGCGCCGATCGCGGACGCCGGAACACCGCTCGACAACTTTCTCGCCTCGGCAGCGCTGATCAGCTCAGCTTGGACCCCGTGCTCACGACGGTCGGCCACATAGTCGGCGAAGACCTTCTGCTGGTCCTCGGTCTCGAAGTAGATGAGGCCACCATCCCGCCGGAGCTCGAACGTGTCACCCAGATCGTCGAGGAACCGCTCGTAGAGCTCGGCACCCTGGCGTGCGAGCTGAAGTTCGGTGCCGCCGCGCACGGTCTGCACCCAGATGCCGCCCGAGTTGCGCCCTGATGCGCCGAACGCGGTGAACCGCTGCTCGACGACGAGGACGTCGAATCCGCGCTGCTTCAGCGCGTGCGCCGTCGTCAATCCGACGATGCCGCCCCCGACGACGACGATATCTGCCTGGTCAAGAACCATTCCGGACCTCCGCTGGCCGCCCCACTGTGATTCTCACATCCTGCCATCCGGCCATCTCAGGTGGCCGTCCATCCGCCGTCGACATGGATGACCTGTCCGGTGACATAGGAGGCGCTGTCGGATGCGAGGAAAGCGATGACCGCCGCGACCTCATCGGGGCTCCCTCCCCGCTTGGCGGGGATGAGGAAGTCCCAGAGTTCAGGCGAGGCTCCGATCCCGCGATCCATGTCGAGGACGCCGCCGAGCTGCTCGCCGGAATTCTTCCGGATATCTGTCTGGGTCACGCCGGGGGCGACGACATTGGCCGTGATTCCGAGCGGTCCGAGGTCGATGGAGAGCCTCCTCGTCATGCCCTCGATCCCCGCTTTGCTCGCCGCATAGGACAGTCCGTCCGCCGCACCTCGCTGCCCGGCGACCGAACCGACGTTGATGATCCGTCCGCGTCGGTTCGGGATCATCAACTCGGAGGCGACCTTGCAGCCGTGGAAGTAGCCGGTCAGGTTGATCGCGATGATCCGCTGCCACAGCTCCAGCGTGGTCTCCTCGATGCTGGCGTACGCGTCGAAGACACCCGCGTTGTTGACGAACACGTCGAGACCGTCGTCACCGGCGGCCTCGGCACCGAATGTTCGCATCGCGTCGAAATCGGTCACGTCCAGTTCGACGGTCGTGACCTCGGGCAGCGCTGCTTTCGTCGAGTCCAGCCGTTCGCGCGAGATATCGCCGACGTAGACCGTGTCGCCGTTCTGCGCGAACGCACGTGCCACCGCCAGTCCGATGCCCGAACCTGCGCCCGTGATCGCTACCCGCTTCACCATCCCGCTGCCTCCTTATCGGCCTGAAAGTCCCGGACAGCCGGGTCGTACTCGACGGAATCCGCCGGGATGACCCGGATCGGGCGACCGCTCTCCTGCTCCTCGGTCAGGTGAGCGATGACCCCCGGCAGCGTCGAAAGGATGGCGACTCCCGTCGTCTCATCGGGAGTGAAGCCCATCTCCACAAGAACAAGGGCCATCATCCCCACATCGTTGACCGGGATCCAGTCCCGCCCCGTCTGCCGCCCGAACTCCGCGTGGAGGGTTTCGTAGAACGCTGCCCGCGGTCCCCAGAAGCCGAGCGTCTCGGCGATCTCCTTGATCTTCTGCGCGCGAGGGTCGACGTACTTGAACACCGGATGCCCGAGGCCCGGAATCCTGCGGCGCGACGACCGGTATTCGGACACGATCTCCTCGGCCACCTCCGCGGCCGACCGGTCCGAGACCTGCAGCCGATCGAAGCTCTCGATCGCGAACCTCGCCGTGTCCTCCGGCGCCAGCGTGTTCTTCCCCACTGCGAGGACGGCTGCCGCGAGGCCGGCCGCCACATTGGGGTTCGCCGACATGACGTAGCGCGCCGCTACGGTGCCCGGCTTCTCCAGCGCGTAGTCGAGCACCGCGGTCAGGATCGCATCCAGCATCCGGGTCTGCTCCGGCGTGGGAAGCGAGCCGCGGATGAGGAGGTAGGTTGCGGCGCTGAACGACACGCCTCCGATGAGTTCCTCCAGGTCGTATCCACGGATCCGTACGGTGGACTCATCCACGCGGCTCACGGACGATGTCCAATAGCGCTCTCCCACAACGTCCCTCCGCGATACTCGGCGACCTTCCGGCCTCGTCATTGTGCCCAGACTAGGGCCGCCTCCGCGGACCAACCATTGGAGAATTTCCATGAGTTCCGGCGCCTGGTTGTGAGAAGCACCGGAGTCAGGCGGAGGGCGCGCGGTTAGAATCGCCTCATGCAGCCGGGGCACCACGGCCTCACCGGGCCTCGCGGAGGAGACGTGAGTCGTCCGCCCCTGAGCCCGTGCACGCTGGCAGACTTGATGAGTCACGAAGCCCTCGGCCTGCGTCTCATCGCCGGCGCCAGTGGTTTCGAGGAACGCCCCGTGACATCGGCCCAGATCTTCTCTGATCGTCTCGATGAGGATCGGCTGAGCGCCGACGAGCTGATCCTGTTGATCGGCGGGTGGGCGGATGGGCCCACGGAACCCGCACGCATCGCGGCCCTTTTCGCCGAAGCCGAAGTCGCCGCGGTGGTCATCCCGGAGACATTGAGCGAGTCGCTTCAGACGAGCGCGTCCGAAGCGCTTTCGGCTGCGGGGATCCCGGTCTTCCTCGTCCCGAGGACGACCCGTTTCGCCGACATCATCGACACCGTGAGCCGCGCTCACGCCAGTCCCGATACTGCGCGCTTCCAGCGGATGATGTCGATGCAGCAGTCCCTGGTCGCGGCGATGGACTCTGCCGAGCCCGCCGTCTCGCTCGTGCGCAAACTCGCGACGCTGACTGATGGCATCGCCGGCGTCACCGACGAGTCCGGGCTCGTGGAGAACGCGACCGGCGCGCTCCCTTTCGTCCTGTTCCGCCAGGAGATCGGCGGATACGAAGCGCCCACGATCGAGCTCGACGTCGGCGGCTGGGAGGGCCTCGCGGTTCGCCTGCACTCGCTGCCGGGCCGACCCCGACGCTGGCTCATCCTCGCCAGCCGGCGCGTCGGCTTCCTCAATGCCTACGGTCGCGCCGCCGCCGCCGTCACGGCGTCGCTGTTGGAGGCGGCGAAACGGATCGACACTCTCGCGATGAATCAGGACCGCGCGATCCGGAGTTCCATCCTGCGGCGCGCTCTGGAGCTGGAGCCGTATGAGAGCACCGAGGGGCTCGAGGAACGAGCCTCGGCGCTGGGCCTGAATTTCGCGAACGAGGTGCGCGTGCTTTCGATCGTGTTCCCGAACGCGCACCGTCAGCACCGCATCCCGGCTGCCGACCTCCTGGAGGAGACGATCGCCGCTCATGGGGCGACCGGGTTCACCCTGGAGCAGGCGAACGGCTTCACCGTCCTGCTCCAGGCGAGCGCCGACACGCAGGCCAAGACGATCAAGTCCATCCTTTCGAATCAGCCCGGGTCCTTCGTCGGCACCGGACGGGCCATCGAGAAGATCGGCGAGGTCGCCACCTCGCACCACGACGCGATCCTTGCCGTGCAGTTCGCACTCAGGGGCCGCAAGACGCGGACCGCGAGCTACGACGAACTGGACTTCTCCGTCCGGCTGCTGGCCGACATCGGGCAGGCGAGCATGGCCGAGTGGCGCGACCGCATCCTCGGGCCGTTTCGAGACAAGCCGCTGCTGCTGGAAGCGATCACCACGTATTTCGCTGAAGAGTTCGATGTGATGTCCGCGGCCAGGCACTTGAACATCCATCACAATTCGATGCGCTATCGGCTGTCCAAGGTCGAGGAGATCCTCGGCGCGTCCATCCGCTCCCCCTCGATGATCACGGCATTGCATCTGGCGATGACCGCCGAAGCGGCGGGCGCGGAATTGACCGCAGAGACCCTCGGACCGCTGCGACCCTCACGCGACACCGGCGACCGCGTGACCGATGCGGTGGCGAGCGACGCGCCCGCGAGCGGACCGCTGTTCCCCGAGCCGAGCGACAGCTTCGGCGCCGCGCGCGTCGACTGAGGAAGCCGACCTGAGCGGGGCTCGCGCGGTCCCGCTATTCGACCGACGTGGTCGTCGACCGCGCAAGCGCCCCGATGATCGCCTCCGCCTCGGCCACCATCGAGGTCACGACGTCTCCGGCGGGCGTCAGCTCGTGGATGTTCTCCACACCCTGCCCGATCGGCATCATGCCCCAGTCCAGGTCGCCATCCTGGTAGCCGGTCTCGACTCGCTCGCCCGCGACCGCGTACTGCCCCGGGAAGCCCCGCACCGACGACGGGTCGCCTTCCCATTTCGTGGTCCACTGGTTCCGGAAGGCACGGAGCGGCTTGCCCGTGTACGACTTGGTCAGCACGGTGTCACGGCTATGACCGGCGAGCACGCGCGCCTTGAAGGCATCATGACCGTACGCCTCCGGGGTGGCGATGAACCGGGAACCGACCCAGACCGCCTGCGCGCCCAGCGCGAGCGCGGCGGCGAGGCCACGGCCGTCTGTGATACCGCCGGCTGCGGCGACCGGGAGATCGACCGTATCCACCACGGCGGGCGTCAACGCCATCGTGGCGACATGACCGGTGTGACCTCCTCCCTCGGTGCCCTGAGCGATCAGGAAGTCGATTCCGCTTGCGGCGGCTCGTTGGGCCCCGCCGATCGAGCCGACCATCGCGCCCACCAGGATGCCTCTGCTCCTGGCCGCGTCGATGAACCACGACGGCGTCGCGAAAGTCAGCACGACGACCGGCGGCGCTTCGTCGAGAACCACTTGCACCTGGTCTGTGACCGCCCCGGGAGTGAGGAGCGCCTGAACTCCGGCCAGTTTGGTGCGCTGGGCCGGGCTCATCGCGTCCCAGAGTTCGCGGACGGGCGCCCAGGTCGCCTCATCCTCCGTCGTCAACGATTCCGGGAGGAGCAGATTCACGGCATACGGCTTGGAGGTGCGGCTGCGGATGTCTCGGATCTCGGCCCGCAGCGCGTCCGGCATGAAGCTGACGCCGCCCAAGCAGCCCATTCCGCCTGCCTCGCTGACGGCGACGACCAAGTCGGCCTGCGCGACGCGTGCCATGCCGGCTGAGAGCACAGGATGCTCGATCTGCAGAAGACGGGTGAGCTCAGTGGCGATCACGAGAGGGAGGTCCTTTCAGACGTGCGGATGTCGGTGCGGAGCGCATCCGCGATGGGGTGGGGGATTGACTGGGCGCGACCCGTCGACACGTCGACGTTCACGTACGTGCTTTCCACCGTGCAGACCAGCTCCGCCTCCCGGTGGAACGCGAAACGGAGATCGGCGCTCGACGTGCCGACGCGCACACAGGTGACCCGCGCTTCGATGACGTCATCGAGTCGCGCCGGACGGTGAAAGGTCAGGTGCGTCGCGACGAGCGAAGGGTCGTACCCTGCCGAGAGCAGCTCCGGGTATCCCCATCCGAGAAAGCGGAAGTACTCGGTCATCGACACATCGGCGTACTCGAGATACCGGCTGTTGAAGACGAACTGCTGCGGATCGGTCTCGTGGTAGCGCACCCGGAAGGTGTGGACGAACAAGGCCATCTCAGCTCGCGTCCGCTTCCAGCCGCGCGTAGAGGTCCTCGCGCCGGTACCGGAAGCCGGGCGGCTCCGGCTGCGCCCGGGACTCCTCCAGCAGCGCCGAGTCGAGCCGGGCGATCACGAATCCTTCGCTTCCGTCGTCGTCGTGGGCGACAACGATGCCTTCGTTGTCGCCGAATCGCCGCTCCAACGGCATGGCGACGAGAGCATGACCAGTGCCGTGCATCGCGCCGTCCCGCGGCAGACCGCTGGAGCCGACCAGTGTGGAGACCGCCACGTAGACCTGGTTCTCCATGGCGCGCGCGTGCGCCCCGTAGCGGACGCGCTGTGCCCCGCGCCGGTTCCAGGTCAGTGATGGCACAAGGATGAGGTCCACCCCTCGCTTCGCCAGGTGCCGCGACACCTCGGGGAACTCGATGTCGGCGCAGATCTGCACGGCCGTCCTCATTCCGTTGATCTCGGTGATGAGCACAGCGTCGCCGGCCTCGGTGCCGAGGCTCCGCTCCTGCGGGATGAGGTGCAGCTTGTCCTGCTGCTCCACCCGGCCATCCGGGTGCGCCACGTATGCGGTATTCCGATGCGCGCCGGTTTCCGTCTCGCGGAAGTGGCTGCCTACGACCACCACGCCGAGGTCGGAGGCGACCCGCACGATCGCGTCGACGAACCGCCCGGTGTAGGACGGGAACACGGAACGGTACGCCTCGTCGAGGTCATCGACCGTGAGGTGCTCCGCCTCCGGAAGCGACGCGAGCAGACCCATGGTCGTCAGCTCTGGCAGAAGGACGACCTCCGCCCCGTCAGCGGCCGCGGCACGGACCAGGCCGGTCAGGTGCTCCTCGAAATCATCGAATGTGCGCTCCGGCCGAAGCTCGAACTGGGTCGCTGCCACGGAGAGAGTATTCATGCGCCGGCCGTCGTGTTCGTCACCAGCGCCAGGGACTTCCGGTCTACTTTGCCGGTGCGCGGATTCACCGGCAGTTCGTCCACGGTGATGAAGCGGGTCGGCACCTTGAACGAAGCCAGGCGCGTGCGGCAGAATTCCGCGAGCGCATCCGGATCGATGGCCTCTCCTGGCCGTGCGACGACCGCGGCCACGACCGCCTCGCCGTACTCGGCATCGGGACGCCCGAAGACGGCCGCTGCGCGAACGGAGTGGTGTTCGGCGAGCACGCCCTCCACTTCGGCGGGCGAAACGTTGGCCCCGCCGCGGATGATCATGTCGGAGAGCCGGCCGAGGACGTAGACGTATCCCTGCTCATCCACGGTGACGAGGTCTTTGGTGCGGTACCAGCCGTCGACTGTCGCATCCGCCGTCGCCTGGGGATTGTCCCAGTAGCCGAGGAAGTGCGCGGGCGCCTTCCAGAGTGCTTCGCCTGCTCGGCCCGGGGCCACGTCCGACCCGTCCTCGTCCACCACGCGCATCCGCGCACCCGGTACGACCCTGCCGGCGCTCCCGAGCCGCGGCTCCGGGTCCACGGCCGGATCGTAGGTCACGACGGGGAAACACTCGGATGCAGCGAACACGTCATGCACGGGAACACCCGTGAGGCGCTGCCACCGGGCGAAGACCGCTTCGTTTCGAGGCTCGCCGCCGGAGATGCAGAACCGGAGGGAGCGGAAGTCGGCGGCTCCCGGATGGTTCTCCGCGTACTCCGTCAGCTTGACGAACATCGTGGTCACGCCGGGGAGGAACGTGCCCTGTCGATCACTGATCGCCTCCACCAGGAGCGCCGGGTTGGTGCGAGCGAGGATGAGGACGGTGCCGCCGCGGCTCAGAGTCGACATCGATGCCGTCGTCAGCCCGAACACCCACGCCATGGGAAGGCAGACGATGGTGCGGTCGGCCGGGCCGATGCGCCACACGTCCGCATAGGCGTCGGCGCCGGCAGACAGGCCCTCCGCCGAGTGCATCACCGCTTTCGGACGCGACGTGCTTCCGGAGGTGTAGCAGATCAGGGCCAGCGCCTCCGGATCGAGCTCCGTCAGCGGAGGAAGCGTGTGGACCGCGGCGGCTCCATCGCCGGACGCGTCCTGCAGGACCGTGTCATTGTCGACGATCGTGTCCACGGACACGCTTGAGCCGTTCAGTCGCGCGGCAGCTCTGCCATCCGCCAGCACGACCGTCGACAGGGAGTTGCCGATCACGTACTCGAGCTCGTCGGTCGTCGACGACGGATACACCGTGACGAGGGTCGCGCCGAGGCGCCAGACGGCGAACGCCACGACCAGATAGGCCGCCGAGTTGTCTGCTATCAGAGCCACGCGCACGCCACGGGCGACGCCCATCTCCTGGAGACGCCCGGCGAAGCGATCGACGGCGTCCACGAGCGCGGCGAAGGTGACGAGCCGGTCGCCATCTTCGAGAGCGACAGCATCGCCGTCGGTCGCGTTCGTGATCCGTTCCAGGAACCGCATGTGTTACGCCTGCTCCCTCTTGAACATGACGACCCACTGGCCGTCTTGGGCGACATCCCCATTCTGCGTGACCACCTCGACATCGAAGGTCACGATTCCGCGGTCGGGCTTCGACGACGACGGCTTGACGGACGCAACCGTCTGTCGCACGTGGATCGTGTCGCCGATCCGTACGGCGCCTTTCAAGTTCCATGTCATGCCGAGGAAGGCGATGGCCGTTCCTTCTTTGATTCCGAGGCGCGATTCCAGCCCGGTTGCGATGGCGAAGACACCCGGTCCGTGGAAGATGCGTCCGCCGAACTGCGTCGCCTTGGCGAACTCCTCGTCGGTGTGCAGCGGATTGAAATCCCCCGAGATGCCGGCGAACAGGACGAGGTCTGCTTCGGTGATCGTCCGCGCGGGGCTCTCCCAGGTCTGGCCGATCTCGAACTCGTCGAAATACATTCCCCGTTGTCTCGTCTGTTCTGCGATGTCCACGTTGGTCCCTTTCACGTTCCGGCGACCGAGTTCCCTGCGGCCATGACATATCTCACCCCGTCGCCGGAATTCGCGCTATTGGTCGATTAACAACGAAGCCGTGATCCGCCAGTGCAGGAGACCAACACCGGCAGGAATCATCGCCTGAGGGAGAGGCGCCGGCTGACACACAGAGCCGCACCCGCCCGAAGGCGGGTGCGGCTCATCGTTTCGCCTGCGTGCTGCGGCGGTCCTGTCGTCGACTCAGCCGGCCGGGTCGGGGACGAGATCACCGGCGTCGTCGCGGCCGATGCGCGCATAGACCTCCGGCCGCCGGGTCCGGTACACCGCGGCGAGGATGACGCCGACGGCGATGAGTCCGTAGATCACTCCGAGCACGAGCCAGGTCAGCCATCCCTCCGTCCCGGCGAGCAAGTCGAAATTGATCGTCGAGAGGACGAGCGCCACCGCGAGGAATACAAGCGAGATGGCAGTGCCGATCGCTTGCCAGGTCGCTTTCTTCTTCGCCGTCGTGTCCCGCACCAGGAACACTGTGATGGCGAGCGCAGCGACGACCAGCAGGATGACGAAGCAGTACGAGTACACGCCGGAGAGCCTCGCGTAGGCCGTGTCGCCGTCGATCTGCGCGACTGCGAAGATCACGAGTCCCGCCAACGACGCGATGCTCACCGCGATCGAGGCGCGGTGCGGGGACCCGTGACGTTCGTGCACCCGGCTGAGGCCTTTCGACAACACGCCGTCCGCACTCAAGTTGTAGAGGTATCGCGACGTGATGTTGTGACTCGCCAGGACCAGCGCGAAGGAGCTGGTGATGAGGAGCACGGAGACGGCGAAGTACGCGACATTTCCGGTGTAGTGCTTGACGCTCTCACTCGATGCCGCGACGAGGTTCTTATTGAGAACGGCCATGATGGCATCAGCCCCATACGAGTTGATGAACACCCATGCGGTCAGGGAATAGAGGACAGCCAGCGTTCCGACGACAGCATAGGTCGCCCGAGGCACGGTGCGGCGTGGACGCTTCACCTCATCACGGAAGATGATGGTCGCCTCGAACCCGCCGTAGAGACCGATGCCGAAGATGAAGCCGACGGCGATGGAGCCGGAGAAGATGTTCGACGGTTTGAAGCTGTCGAAGCCGAGGCCATGGGCTCCGCCCTGGACGATCACCGAGATGTCGTAGATGACAAGAAGCAGCAGTTCGAGGGCGAGGAAGACGGTCAGCAGCCTGGCCGAGAAGTTGATGTTCAAGTACCCGAGCACCGCCACGATGACGAACATCACACCCGCGTACAGCCACCAGGGCAGCGAAGGGCCCCCGAGAGCTCCATGGACGAGAGAGTCGGTCGCGACGCCGCCCAGCGCGTAGGCAGAGAGATTTGCTGCGTAATAGCAGACCATCGCCGCGAAACCAGTGCCGAGCCCGGGAATCTTGCCCAGCCCCGCCGAGACGAAGGCGTAGAAGCCGCCCGGCTTCGGAAGTCGCAGGCCCATCGCGACGAGGCCGGCAGCGAAGAGTGCCGCGATCACGCCGCAGAACAGGTACATGACCGGAGTTCCCACTCCGTTCCCCAACAGGATGGTCACGGGTATGAAGCCGAGAAAGACCACCATCGGGCCGTTGTAGGCGAGGACGGTGAAGACCAGGTTGAAGAATCCGATGTTGCCTTGGAGCTTGTCGCCGGGGGCCGTACCGGCCTCCATCGCGTGAGTGCCGTCCGAACTTGTCGCGGTCATGTCCGGTTTCTCCTGTCAGTGAGCAAGGCGCGGGGGCGCGGGTCTTGCGTAGTGCGGTCGCTCGGCCACCGGGACGTGACCGCCTTCGCCATCGAAGGTCTACGTTTCGCATGAACATAGGTAGGCGGAGTCGCGATCGCCATTGGGGATTCTCCTAAGCCGCCCAGCGTGCGTTGGTGGTACGACAGGACGGAGAACTTCTCAGCCACAATTGTGCGCTATCTCGGCGGTAGCGATTCGCGTGTTTGTTCAGCCGCGAAAGGACCCGACAGGCACTCCTGACACGCCGGCGTCAGCCAGCCGGTAAAGGGACCCATCAGCGGTTCGAGGTGAATCGAGTCCATACTGCGCCGTGGTCACGAAGAGTTCCCGCAGGCCTGGTCCTCCGAACGCGCAGGAGGCCGGCTGACTCGCTTCCGACCCGATCTCCCGAAGGAGGTCGCCCTCTGGACTGATGCGAACGATTCTGCTTCCGCCCCACAGCGCGATCCACAGGCAGCCGTCCATGTCCACTGCGAGGCCGTCCGGCAATCCTTCGGACTCACGGAAGCGGCGCACCACTCGCTTGTGCGAGATCGACCCGCTTGCCGGATCGAAATCGAACGCGAACGTCTCGCCCGTCACGCTGTCATTCAGATAGAAGATCCGGCCCTCGCGGTCCCAGCCCAGGCCGTTCGGCAGCGTGAGGCCGGTCAGGACCTGCCGCACGCCCCAGTCGGTGTCGAGTACATGAAGGGCGCCTTGCTCGGCGGCTTCATCCTTATGGAGGCTGCCTGCCCAGAGCCGACCATCAGGGCCGGGCTTCGCATCATTCATCAAGTGGTCCGCGTCCAGGAAGGACAGCAATCGGCCGTCGCCCCCGTCCGCCAACAATTCCAAGAATCCCGACGCTGTGGCAACGACATAACCTCGCGTACTGGGCGACACAGCTCCGATGAAGCCGCCCAGAGCGCGACTGGTCTTGGATGATCCATCCCACGTGTTGAGAACGCCAGGCGTCATATCGACCCACACCAGACGACCTTCCTCGGGCAGCCAGATCGGAGACTCCCCGATGTCATCTTCGCCAGGCACGAGCAATTGGAGCTCGGTGCGTGGGCGCTGATCACTACTTGCTGGGTCGACCATTGGGCTCAACTTTTCGTGGTGGGACGGTTCAGCCACAATATCTCGGGTCACGAGCCAAGAGCACTGTGGAGGGACGCAGGCCTGTCGCCTATGCGACTCGCGGAGGTGTTTCGTCGTGTGTCTGCACTAATTCCCCCCAATCCTCGGCGAGCGGAGTGTCCGATGCGGGTCGGAGTCAGGCTGTTCGCGTTTGACCGGGCGGTGGCGCGGTGCTCTCGCGGATGATGACGGTCGGCCGCTCGGATGAGAACTTGCGGACCTTGCCGCCGCTGATGACTGTCTCGAGCAGCATGTATGCGCGCGACCCCAGTCCGGCGAAGTCCTGGTCGACGGTAGTGAGGGGCGGTGTCCACATGCGGGCGAGCGGGTGGTCGTCGAAGCCGACGACGCTCACGTCCGCCGGCACCGCCTTGCCGCCGTCGACGAGGCCGCGGATGACGCCCATCGCGATCTCGTCGTTCCCGCAGAACACGGCGGTGACGGATGGGTCCGCGGCGAGCGCGAGCCCGACCTCCCGGCCGGACTCCGGTTCCCAGGAGGCGTCCACGGGAGCGGGGACGGGGGCTCCGTGCGCTACGAGGGCCCTGCGCCACCCTGTGGTGCGGCCGTCCTCCTTGCGCGACGGGGGCACCCGGACGTGCTGAACCGTCTGGTGCCCGAGGCCGAGCAGGTAGCCGACGACCTCCTCCGCGGCGTCCGCCTCGGCCAGCACCGCCTGCGGCACACCCGCTTCGCGGACGCCGGAGATCGACACGGTTGGGATCGACTTGGGGATGCGGTGCAGCGCCGCGACACCGGGAGGGTCGAACTTGAGGACCACGACGCCGGCGAGCGGCTGGTCCAGCACGAGTGAGACGGCCCGGGCGACTGTCTCGTCGTCTGCGGACTCCACCACGGTGATCGTGACCGTATAGCCCGCTGCACGCGCGCTCTCCTCGACACCGCGGATCGTCTCGGCGTAGCCGTAGCGGGAGGTGTTGCCTGCGATCACGGCGATGAGCTTGGGATGCCGGGCGACGAGGGCGCGCGCGGCGGCCGACGGCCGGAACTCGAGCTCCTGGATGGCCTGCATGACCTTGGCGCGCTTCTCCTCCGACACGTACGCCGCACCGTTGAGCACCCGCGACACGGTCGGCACGGACACCCCGGCCCGGCGCGCGACGTCGCTGATCACGGGCGGTTTCGGGGCGTTGTTCGACATTGTCCTCAGCATAGCGACGCACCCCCTCGCGAGGTCATCGGACGAGCGGCGCTGCTCACTTGACCGCGCCGCTGGTGATGCCGGAGATGATCTTGCGCTGCATCACCGTGAAGGTGATGAGCAGCGGAAGGCTCATCAGGATGATGTACGCGAAGATCAGGTGCCAGTTCTGCAGGTACAGGCCGGAGCTGGCGACCTGGTAGAGGTTCAGCGGCAGCGTGTCGAGCCGGCCGCCGACCACGAACAGCGCGTAGAAGACGTCGTTCCAGATGTAGAGGCAGATCAGGATGGTCGCCGTCGCGAGCGTCGGTCCGAGCAACGGCATGATCACCCGGAAGAAGACGCGGAGCGGGCCGGCGCCGTCGACGCGGGCGGCCTCCTCCAGCTCGACCGGGATGGTGCGGACGAAGCCGGTGACGAAGAAGATCACCGTGGACAGGTACATGCCCATGTAGACGCCGATCATGCCGACCGCCGTGCCTGCGAGGCCGATCTGACGCAGCAGCAGCACGATCGTGACGACCGCAGGCGGGAGGACGATGCCGCTGATGCCGAGCGCGTACACGAACGCGATCGGCTTGCTGCGGCGCCGGCCGAGGATCCAGGAGGCCATCGCCCCCAGCAGCAGCACCCCGAACACCGACGGCACCATGATCAGGAGACTGCCGAAGAACGCGGCGACCATCCGGCCCTGGTCGAGCACGGTCGCGAAGTTCTGCAGCAGGTGCCACGTGGTCGGGAGGGCGAGGCTGGGGTTCAGCGCCTCGGCCTGGTCCTTGCCGGCCGTGACGACGACGAGCCAGAACGGCACGCCGAGCAGCAGCACGACCAGCAGGATTGCGACGATCGGCTGGACGACGCGCGACGGCGTGATCCGGCGGCGACGCCGTGACGTGGTGAGGCTCACAGCACGTTCTCCCTTCTGCGCAGGAAGTAGATGACGGGGAAGGCGAGGACGGTGACCATCAGGAACAGGCTGAGGCTCATCGTGGTCGCCTGAGCGAACAGCCCCTGCCCGAAGGTGCGGAAGATGAAGATGTTCAGCAGCTCGGTGGTGCCGCCCGGGCCTCCCGCGGTCGTGGCCTGAACGATGTCGAAGCCGTTCATCGAACCGAGCAGCGCGGTGGCCACGTTGAAGGTGACCGCGGGTGCCAGCAGCGGGAAGCGGATGGTGCTGAAGGTTTTCCACCAGCTCGCGCCGTCGAGCCGCGCGGCCTCCAGGATGTCCTCGTTGATGGTCTTGAGCCCGGCGAGGTAGATGAGCATCGAGAGGCCCATCCACTTCCAGCCGTGGATGAGCGCCACGACGACGATGGTCCACGTGGTGCTGCCGAGCCACGCGACGGTGACGTGCTGCCCGGTGAAGAACGACAGGATCTGGTTGAGGCCGCCCTCGGGCTTCAACAGCGCCTGGAAGATGTAGCCGACGGCGAGCGCCGACATCACGACCGGCACGAAGAACGCGACGCGTGCGAACCGGTTGATTCGGGTGTCGCGCTCCAGCACCAGGGCGAGGACGAGCCCGAAGAGGTTCTGGAAGAGCGCGACCAGGACTGCGTAGATCAGCGTGATCCGCAGATCGTTGAGGAGGCTGCCGTTGCCGAACAGCGACATGAAGTTGTCGAAGCCGACGAAGTTGATCTGGCTGTGGAAGCTCGACCAGTCGGTGAACGCGTAGACGAAGTTGAAGATCGTGGGCACGAAGAAGAACACGACGAGCACGATCAGTGCGGGGACCAGGAACCAGGCCGGGTGGTCCTGGCGGCGGCCGCCTCGGCGGTTCTGGACCGTGCGCGCTGCCACGGTCGGCGCCGGCGCCGGCGGTGCGAGCTGTGCGGTCATCGGGTCATGCCTTTCTGGATTCGGGCGCCGGGGCGGCGGTCAGAACTGCGGTATGCAACTCGGGCCACCGCCCCGGCGTTCCGGGCCGGAGCTCCGGGCTAGAAGCCCTTCGCTCCCTGCGCCTTCGCGAGCTGGGCGAACTGGTCCTGGGTGGTCTGGGCCACCTGGACCGTCGTCTTCGTGCCCTGGATCATGTCGGCCAGGTTGAGGTACAGGTCGGGGTTCGCCACGGCGAGCGCCTGCATCGAGCCGACCGAGGAGTCGAGAGACTTGGCCACGTCCTGCAGCGCCGTCGGGACGTCGCTCGGGGTGTCGACGCCCTTGATGAGCGAGACGGTGGACTGCGCCTTCACGAAGTCCTTGTAGCCGTCGCCCAGCCAGTAGCTGAGGAACTGGCGGGCCGCGGCCTCCCGCTTGGTGTCACCGGTCTTGAAGGCGACGAGGGCATTGGACTGGTCCGGGATGAACGTTCCGACGTTTCCGGTGGGCGAGATCGGGAAGAAGCCGATCTTCTTGTTCAGGTCGGCGGTGTTGGAGGTCGCCTGCAGCTCGCCGAAGAACGAGTTGACCTGCATGACCATCGCCGCCTTGCCGTCCAGGAGCGCCTTGCCCTGGTCGACGAATGTCGCCGTCTTGATGTCGGAGTTGAACAGCCCTTCCTGGATCAGCTTCTGGTAGTTGTCGATCGCGCCCTGGATGGTCGGGTCGGTGAACTTCTCGGTGTTGGAGTTCACCTTGTCCCACAGACCGCTCTTGGCGGCGTCGGCGAGCTGCGCCTGCACCCACCACTGGGTGGCCCACTTGTCGCCGCCCATCTCGTAGAACGGGTCGACGCCCTTGGCCTTGAGCGCCTGCGCGTCGGCGATGAACTCGTCCCAGTTCTTCGGCGTCGCGGTGATGCCGTTGGCCGAGAGGACGTCCTTGTTGTAGTACACGCCGATCACGGCGGGGGTGGTGACGAGCGCGGCGTAGCGGGTTTTGTTCAGGATGCCCGTCATGCTGCCGAGGTTGCCCGTGTAGTTCTTCACCCATGGCGCGCCCTCGAGCGACTGCAGGTTCTGCGTCGCGTTGAGTGCCGTGAGCTCGGAGGCGGTGGGCTGCCAGAACGCGAGGTCGGGCTTGTCACCCGTCGCGACCTTGGTCTGCACGCCCTGCTCGTAGGGGTCGGGGATCGTGACGACCTTGACCTTCGCGCCGGTGAGCTTCTCGAAGCCCGAGATGACGCTGTCGGCGGTCTTGTTGGAGTTCTGGGCGGCCCAGATGGTCAGGTTCACGCCGTCGAGCTTCGTGTCCTGGGCCGGCCAAGTGGCGGCGCCGCTGCCGGAGCCTCCCGAGCCGGGGTCGCTGCATCCGCTGAGGGCCAACGCCGCGGCGGCCGCGATGGCCGCGACGGTCGCGGCTCCCTTCCAAGCGATCTTCATTGAACTGCTCTCCTTGATATGTCGTAGCGAGATTAACGCCACTGGGTTCGAGTTGCGGAATGTGTTGCGGTCGGCGACGGCGCACCGGGGGCGGTGCCGTCGACGACCTGGAGGCGGAGGACTCGTGCGCCTGCCTCATCGGCAGGGCCGGCGACGCGCAGTCGTCCGGTTTCCGCGTCCCAGTGGGTGCTCCACTCGGGTAGTGAACGCGGAAAGATCGTGGTGACCGTGAGGTCGGAGCCGGCGAACCGGCGGAGGTCGAGTTCGACCGGACCTGCGGACGGGTCGCGGTTCCAGACGGTGAGGAGCGCGCTCTGGCCGGGATGGTCACTGTCCACGGCGAGCCCCAGCGCGGTCCACGGCGCATCCCAGGTCGGGACGCCGAGCGGCCAGAACGGAGCGGAGGCGAGCAGGTCGCCGCGCAGGGACTTCGCTACGGCCACGGCGTCGGCGACGAGGTCCAGCCTCGGCCGGTCCATGTGCGCGAGGTGCCCCGACACGTAGAAGCGGCCGAGCAGGCCGGTGGCGAGGCAGAAGGCCGCCTCCTCGTCGGTCATCTCGGGCTGCGGGTACGCCCAGCTCGCCGCCTGCTCCGGGAGGATGGAGGCCGGCGCGGCGGCCGCGATCGGCGGGTACTTGAGGAAGTCCTGCTGGTCGGACGTCGACTGCATCTGGGCGCGGGACAGCATCGCGAAGTCGGCGCGCATCGCACCGGAGCCGCAGTTCTCGAGCACGAGGGTCGGGTGGCGGTCGAGCACGCCCTCCAGCCACGCGAGGTGGGCGCGGTTGTGGGCGAGCAGGCCGGCGCCGACGCTGTCGGCGTCGCGGTCGGTCCCGGGGCCGGGGTTGATGTTGTAGTCCAGCTTGAAGAAGCCGATGCCGAAGTCACGGACCAGGCGGTCGACCACCTCGTCGAGGTGGGCGCGGGCGGCGGGGTGGCGCAGGTCGAGGTGGTAGCGGTGGTGCTCGACCACGCGCTTGCCGCCCCGCTGCAGGAAGGCGTCGTCCGGCAGCCTGCCGGCCATCGGGCTGTTCACGCCGATGACCTCGGGCTCCAGCCAGAGCCCCGGCACCATCCCTGCGTCGCGGATGCGGTCGATGACCTCCACGAGGCCGCCGGGGAAGCGCGTCGTGCTCGGCGTCCACTCCCCCACCGTGTCCCACCACTCGCCGCTGTCGTCGTACCAGCCGGCGTCGATGCAGAAGATCTCGGCGCCTACCGCGGCGGCCGCGTCGATCAGCGGGAGCAGCTTGTCGGTGGTGGGGTCGCCATTGAGCGTGTTCATGTAGTCGTTGAAGACGACCGGCATCGCGGTGTTGTCCGGGTGCGCACGGCGGGCGCCGCGACGGTAGGCCGTGAGCTGCGCGATCGCGGCGGTGAAGTCGGTCGAGAGGGCGAGCGCGACCGGGACGGTGGTGAAGGTGTCGCCGGAACGCAGGACCTGGGTCCACTGGTGGTCGGTGTCGGCCGGCCCGGAGAGTGCGACGTAGCCGCTGGCCGTGTCCTCGCCGATCTCCCAGCGCCAGGCGCCGTTGTGCTCGATCTGCCACGCCCAGGCTGCGCCGAGCCGGGCGGAGCCGACGGCCGCGACCGGGAGGTGCTTGCCCGTCGACCAGGTGCCTGTCGAGGTGACGCTGAACTCGCCCCGCGGGTTGTGGTTGGTCAGGTGCTGCTCGAGGCGCGGGAAGCGGACGCCGTTGAGCGGTTCGGTGATCCAGCGGCCCTCGCCGAGCCAGTCGCTCAAGGCGTGGTGGACGTCCCAGTCGCGGATGCTGCTGGAGGCGTCGCCGCCGAGGTAGAGCGCGAGGGACGGGATGGAGCGGAGGACCAGGTCTTCGTCGCCGCGGTTGACGACGGTGACCTCGGAACGCAGCACGGCGAGTCCGACGGGGAGCCTCAGCAGCAGCTCGATCTCGAGCCCGGTGCCGTCGTGCCGCATCCGGAGGCGCAGCTCGCGGCCGGCGGCGGTGGTCCGTTCCTCGTGTCCGGTGTAGCGGGACTCGTGACCGATCACCGTGTGGACCAGCCGGTCGTTGGCGAGCGAGTGCCCGTGGCACACCGTCAGCACGTCGACGAGCGGGAGTCCGGCCGGCATCTCCAGGCGCAACCCGGGAGCGGCGACCGCCGCGATGCGCGGGGCGGAGTCGGCCGACCATTCGAGTTCGACGGTCAGCGTTCCGTTGCCCCAGCTCAGGCGGTCGGTCATCGGGTTCCTCTTCTTCGCGGATGCGGTGCCACGCCGGTCGTTCCCGGTGCGGCGCTGGATTCATGATAGCGGTATCAGAAGCAATTGCAAGCATCAATCTGATAGCGCTATCAGCCAGGCGGATATTGGGTTCCTCCCCTCTTGCGAGGGTAGACGATATCGCTATCATGATAGCGGTTTCACATTTGCGTGCATGCTCTGCCGATGAAGTGTCGCTGTGAACGGAGCCGTCCATCCATCCCGTACGAAGGAGTACTGCTTTGACCGCACAACCCGCCCTGCGCTCTCGCCGCCGGGCATTACCGCCCGCGATCGCCGCCTCCGCCGGCCTCGCCCTCATGGTCGGCTGCCTCGTGGCCGCACCGGCTTCCGCCGCCCCGACCGACCCGCTCTCCGTCGACTTCTCGCAGACCACCGGCGCCTTCCGCGGCGGCGCGACCGGGACGCTCTACGGCCTCGGCGACGACGGAGTGCCCAGCCAGGCGGTGCTCGACGGGGCGCACATCACCAACACCTCGCAGAAGCCGCCGCAGGGCGCGCAGCACCCCAGCGGCGACGCCCTCCAGGTCGAGAAGTCGTTCTTCGCCGGCGGCGGTCAGGACCTCTACGTGTACGTGCAGGACATGTACCCGGACTGGCCGTACAACGGCGGCAAGCGCCCGGGCGACGCGAACAGCGACGGCATCTGGGACTACCTCCCGGTCCTCAAGCAGGCCGTGGAGGACGTCGCCATCAAGTCGCAGGACCCGTCGAAGTATGTGTTCATCCCGTTCAACGAGCCGGACGGCGGCAACTGGTACCCGAACTGGTCGACGCAGAAGGACCAGTTCCTCGCCGACTGGACGGCCGCCTACGACACCATCCAGAGCGTCTACGCCGAACACGGCCTCGGGCACGCCCGCGTCGGCGGACCCGGCGACTCCGTCTGGCACGCCGACCGCAGCGCCGACTTCCTCTCCTACGCGAAGCAGCACTCCGAGCTGCCGGATGTGTTCATCTGGCACGAGCTCGGCACGAACAACCTCGCGACGTTCCGCAGCCACCACGACGCCTACACGGCCTTGCTGACGCAGCTCGGCATCGAGCCCATCCCGGTGAACATCACCGAGTACGGGATGCTGCGCGACATGAGCGTCCCGGGCCAGCTCGTGCAGTGGATCTCGATGTTCGAGAGCGAGAAGGTCGACGCCCAGACCGCCTTCTGGAACTACGCCGGCAACCTGTCCGACAACTCGTCGCGCAACAACGGCGCCAACGGCGGCTGGTGGATGTTCGACTGGTACGGCTCCCTCGCCGGGTCGAAGACCGCGACGGTCACTCCGCCGCACCTGAACACCCCGGACAGTCTCCAAGGGCTCGCCGCCATCGACGCGGCGAACCGCAAGGCGACGGTGCTGTTCGGCGGCGGGTCCGCCGACGTCGCGCTCGACGTGAAGGGCCTCGACGTCTCCACCTTCGGCAAGACCGTGCAGGTGCAGGTGCGCGCCGACCGCCTGAACGGCGCGGAGGGCGCGTCGCTGCAGCCGCCGGTGGTCCTGTCCACGACCGCGAAGATCCAGAAGGGCGAGCTCCTGCTCACCGTGCCGAACAGCGACCGGTACTCGGCCTATCAGCTCGAGATCACGCCGCAGTCGACCGACCCGCAGCCGGTCTCCGGCGCCCTGGTGAACAGCACGGAGGCCGAGAACGCGACCATCGCGAACGCGACCGTCTACAACCAGGACCCGTCGCGGGAGTGGTCGTTCATGGCCTCCGGAGGTCGCGACGTCGGCTCGTTCAACAACGCGGGCTCGTCCGCGACCTGGAACGTGACCGCCCCGACGACCGGCGACTACCGTCTCTCGGTGCTCGCCGGAGCGAACCAGGCTCCGGGCCAGCACGCGCTGTTCGTCGACGGCACGTACAACCAGTTGGTGAAGTACTCGGCCGACCTCGGCTGGACCTACCGCGGCACAACGGATGTCACCCTCCACCTCACGGCCGGCACGCACGCAGTGTCGCTGCGTGCAAGCAAGGACGGCGCCACCGTGCTCCCCGGCGCCGACATCACCCTCGACCGGTTCGACCTGTACGACGTGACCGGCGGCGAGCGGGCCGTGTACCCGGCCGTGGACGCGAGCCTCGCCGGCGGCGCCGCCCTGTCGTGGCAGCAACCAGCAGCGCGCGGCTACGCGACGGTGTCGGGCGACGCGAGCGCCACCTTCTACGCGACCACGGCGGAGACCGGCTACTACGACGTCACCGTGCACTCGGCGACGAGCGGAGGCGGCGCGACCCTCGCGCTGTCGGTGAACGGCCGCACGGTCGCCCTCCCGGCCACCACCGGTCCTGGCACGTTCGACTCGACCGCGCGTGTGTACCTCCCGCAGGGCGTCAACGAGCTGACCGTGCGCGCGACCGCCGGCAGTGCCCTCATCGGCGGCGTCTCCACGCTCCGCGGCGCGGCGCAGAAGGCGTCGGACGCCGACCCGGGCGCCGTGTTCCACAGCGAGGCGGAGTCGCTGCCGCGCTCGGGCGCGGCCCGCGTGCAGACCGAGCCGGCGAACTCCAACGGGTCGGCGGACGCGCAGGGAGTCGTACGCGACGTCGGCTACATCGGAAACGGGGCGGCCAACACGCTCAACGTCCCGCGCCCAGCGGGCTTCGGCGCCGGCGACTACCAGCTGGTGATCGCCGCAGCCAACGCCGACAAGTCCGCCGCGATCAACTACAACCCGCAGGTGATCAGCCGCTTCCTCGACATCGCTGAGGCCGGTGCCGGAACGGTGCGGGCGGCGTTCCGGCACGACTACTCGTGGAGCAGCTACTGGGACAAGACCGTGCCCCTCACGCTGACCACGGACGGCGGCGCCCTCACCTTGGGCAACGCGACCGCCTACGGCCCCAACATCGACACGATCACGCTCGCGCGCTTCGTGACGGGGGCGCCGGCGACGGTGAAGGTGCAGACCGGGCTAGGCATGAGCAGGTAAGCGCGCTTCTGCCCGATCTGCGGGCGCGTCGTCGTCGCACGGACAAGCGGAATGCGACGACGACGCGCCGTCATGTCTCCGAGGTCGATTCAATGTGGTGATTCGTAGCTGCAGCGACTAGTGCTGAGGGCGTGGGATTCGAACTCTATCCGGAGCCCTTGAACGGTGCAGCACGAGCTGAAGATCCGCCGAAATTCCGCCTTTTCTAACCCCGTTCGACAAGCTACGACCCCAACTGACCCCGCTCGTTTGTGCGCAGAATGTGCGCAAATTGGAGGGGTACAACGCGACGAGGCCTTGTGATGTCTCAAGACATCGGTAACAGTTAGCGGGTTGTGCGTGGGACGGACACGAGGATCAACAGGGCTCATCCTCAGACAATGGAGAGAAGTGTCACCACCAAGACAGCCCGAAGCGTCACCGATCTATTGAGGCAGAAGTGTCACCTATGTCCTGAGACATGACATGAGAAAACGGCGGCTGTTCAACAGCCGCCGTTCTCAGTGTTTTCAAGCTATGTAGCGAGGGCGGGACTCGAACCCGCGACACCACGATTATGAGCCGTGTGCTCGTATGGGACGCTGTTTGCAGTGGCTCCGGTCCGCGGAATCCGCGGAAAATCAACGATTTCCGATGACCCGGCGTGGCCCCAATCACATGAATATGAACGCAAGTGTGTCCAAAATGTGTCCACGTCCGGCACCCGTGTCAGCGCTCGTCAGTGTGATGTCTCAGGACATCTCTGACGTTTCTGCATCAGGACATCTCTGACAAAGGATGTATCAGGACATCTCTGACACTCCCCGGTTCTTGCGTGGCCCACGGGGTCCGCGGGGGTTGCCGCTGCCGACGTATTTGGTCCCCGGAGCCGGCCAGGGATACTCGGCCAGGAGGGTGCCGACGGCGTCGAAGATCAGCAGCCGGTCGTCTTCCTCGACCCGATAGGCGATCGCTCCGGCAAGGGTGCGGCTGACCTGGAACTTGGCGCCGCGGGCATAGACGGTGCCGTTGTCGTGGATCCGCGTCATCCGTATCCCGTCATCCCCGGCCGGGGCAGCCGGCTGCGGGATCGGGCGTGGTGGTTCGACCACCGGTGTCGCCATCCAAGCCGTCGCCGGGGTGACCCGACCGGGGAGCCCTTGGTGCGGGCGCTCGGTGTTATAGATCAGATCGAACGCGTCGACCTGGCCCTGCAACTGCTCGAGCGTGGCAGCCATCGGTTGCTTGTCGAGGAAGCGGAACAGGGTCTGATGGAAGCGCTCGATGCTCCTATGTTCGTCAAGTGCCGATTTGGGGCAGGTTGGCGTAGATCTCTCGAGCGATGTATCGCTTCAGGCAGCGGATGATTTCGCGTTTGGTGCGACCCTCGGCGCTGCGGCGTTCGACGTAGGCGAGCGTGGGTTCGTGTCGGCGCATTCGGACGATCGCGACGATGTAGAGGGCGCTGTTCGCGGCGCGGTCTCCGCTGCGGGAGAGCCGGTGTCGTCCGGTGGTTCGGCCGCTGGAGGCGGGTTGTGGGGCGACGCCGCAGAGCTTGGCGAAGGCTGCCTCGTTCTTGATGCGGTTGGCGTTGTCGCCGGCGGTGACTAAGAACTGGGCGGCGACTTCGACGCCGACTCCGTGTAAGGCGACGAGGTCGGGAGCGGTCTGGTTGACGAGGTCCGCGATCTGTGTGCTGAGCCGTTTGGCCTCGTCGTCCAGGGTCTTCCAGCGTCGTGCGAGGTCGCGGAGGGCGAGCTTCGTGCCGGCCAGGTGCAGACGAGCAGGATCCGACAACAGCGAGAGAAGATTCTCTGTCTCAGGTCGTAGGTGGAGGCATCGGTTCACCAGTGTGCGCTTGGTCAGATCGACGAGCTCGTCGCGCAGCTGCGAGGGCGCGCCGATCATCACGCCGAACAGGGCGTTGAAGGCCTGGGTGCGTGCCTTGACCGCGCCAGAGCGCGCGACCCGCAGGGTGCGGATCACCTCGATCGCGCCGGACTTGCTCTTGGGAACAGCGGTGGAGGTCTCGCCGAGCACTGCGCGGGCGATCTGCTCGGCGTCCAGGCGATCGGACTTGCCGTCCATCCGCCTTGCGATCCGGTTGGGCCGGTTCACTTCGATGACGTGTTCACCGCTTCTCGTCAGCTCGCGGGCGAGCGCGGCGCCGAACGAGCCGGTGCTTTCCACCCCGATAGAGGCGAGGCTGCCGTAGCTGCGCATCCAGGACCGAAGAGCGTCGTAGCCGGGTCCGGTGGCGGGGAACTCGTGGTGGCCGAGCAGCCGACCATGATCATCGATGGCGGCGGCGTAGTGGGTGTGCTTGTGAGTGTCGACTCCGCCGATGACCGTGACATCGGTCAATTCAATTGTCATGCTGGAGGTGCTCCTTCCGTGCGCGCTGGTTGAACGGACGGGGCGAGCCGGTCGGGCGGGTCGACAGAACTGTGATGGGGCTTCTAGTCCAAGCTCCTATCAGGTCAGATCCGGTCGGCCGGCGCGCTCCTGGATACTGCGCCGGCCCCGGTCGACAAATCGAACGAAGGACACCATGGTCAGTTCTTGGCCTGAGTCAGACCGAGACCGTCGCAGCACCATGACAAGTCTTCACAATTCTTGCCTTGCGTGGTCGGTTTATAGGGTTTGCCGGTGATCGGCTCCACCCCGAGCGAACGCAGATAAGCGACCAGCTGCCCGAGCACTCCTCGCCGGGACGGGTTCAGCGCGGCCCCGTTGTCGGAGAGCAGCCGTTGCGGGACGCCGTGGGCAGCGATGCCTTTGCTGACCACGGCGATAGCGCCCTCGGAAGTCTCACCCCAGGACACGTGGGAGGCGATCGCGAGCCGGGAGTGGTCGTCGATGAGCTGGAAGATCACGCATTTGCGACCACCCGTGAGAACGTATTCGGTGGCGTCGAGCTGCCAGCACGCGTTCGGCGCCGGATAGACGAACCGACGATAGGACGCCCGGGGCTTCTTCCTCGGCTCAATCTTTGCGACACCCTGCTCGCGGAAGATCCGCGACAGAGAGGCGGTCGAGGGCACCGGTTCCATCCCGAGCGAGCGCATCTTCTCGTGAACACTGATCGGGCCGTGATCGAGTCCGGAGGCCTCCAACGCGGCGCGGACTCCGATCGCTCGTTGGACGACCGCGTCGGCGATCTGCGATGGGCTGCTGCGCGGGCGTCTCGACCGCGGCTCCAACGCAGCCGCCTGCCCATCCTCCGCTGCCCGTTTCCGAATCGCGTAGAACGTCTTCCGCGCGATCCCGTGCTCGGCGCAGAACGTGGTGATCGACCCGCGCGGCGCATCATCAGGCCACTGAGCAATCGCGAGACGGACACGAGGATCAACAGGGTCAACACGGCTCATCCCTCAAACATTGAGGGCAAGTGTCAGGACCAAACCCCGCCGAAACGTCAGAGCTCTATTGATGCAGCTTCGTCAGAGATGTCCTGATGGATCACAGTCAGCGCTCGTCAGGAATTGAGCACTTTCGCTCGTGAGGAATTGAGCACTTCGTTGTGTGGTTAGTTTGCCGCGTTTTCGGCGCGGACGGAGGGTAGCGTCTCGATCTCGGTGTTTCGGAGTCGATAGCTGGAGCCCTTCAGTGTGACGACTTCGGCGTGGTGGACGATGCGGTCGATCATGGCCGCGGCGACGACTTGGTCGGAGAAGACGTCGCCCCAGCGGGCGAAGGGCATGTTGCTGGTCAGGATCAACGACGCGTGTTCGTAACGGGATGAGACGAGTTGGAAGAACAAGTTCGCGGCGTCCTGCTCGATCGGGATGTAGCCGACCTCGTCGACGATGATCAGCCCGTAACGGCGCAGCTTGGCCAGCTCAGCGCCGAGCTTGCCAACCGTGTGGGCGGCTTGCAGGCGGGTTACCCATTCGGTTGCGGTGCCGAACAGAACCCGGTGACCCAGGTGGGCGGCTCTGATCCCGAGCGCGATCGCCAGGTGTGTCTTGCCAGTCCCGGGCGGACCGATCAGGACGACGTTCTGCCCGCCCGCGAGAAAAGCCCCGCCGGCCAGGTGCAAGATCGTGTCGCGCTTCAGCGCGGGTTGGTGATCGAACACGTAGTCCTCGATCGTCTTGCGGGCGGGGAACCCGGCCGCCCGGATCCGCAGATCCGATCCGGAGGAGTCCCGGGCCGAAACCTCCCGATCCAGGACGGCAGCTAAGTATTCCTCGTGGGACCACCCGGCGTCGCGGGCCTGCTCGGCCAGCCGGGCAGCGTGCTCCTGGATGCGCGGCGCCTTCAGCGCCCGGGCGAGATGGTCGATCTGCTTGATCGCGGTGCTAGTCATGCGGTGTGCTCTTCCTGGTCGAGGGTGATGCCGAAGAAGGCGTCGTAGTCGGCCAGATCCCGCAGGATCCCGGCATCCTCGATCGTCTTCGGCCACGGTTGCTGGAACGCGACCCGCAGCCGGCCGGCGCTGCTGACGTGTTCGGGGTCGGTGATCCGTCCGGCGCGTCCCCAGCTGCGGGGATGGTCGGCGACCAGCCGACCGGCGAGACGCGCTTGGACCCGCTCCAAGTCGGCGCTGACATCGACCATCCGATCGATCGCCGCCGGGTCGACGGAGTAGTCATTGCCGAGCACGGGCGTGTAGTAGTCCCGGCCGACCCGGATCCGGTTGCGGAACCCGGCCTGCGGGTCCAACGGCGGCAACGCCAGCATCGACCTCCGGTCCAGCTCGATCAGCTGAGTCGGCCGGGTCTGGAGCGATCGGACCGTTCGTTGATTCGCTCTGGTCAGCCAGGTCGCCAGCTGGGCGTTGAAGTCGTCGGGGTGCTCGAACTGGCGGCCAGGCATGAACGAGGTCTCCAGGAACTGGTTCGCTCGTTCGACGATGCCCTTGGACTCCGGATCGAAGGGCTTGAGCTGAACAATCCGAGTGGCCAGCGTCCCGCAGAACCCGGTGACGCCCTCCGCGAGATGGTTGCGGCGGCCAATGCCGGCCTCGTTATCCCAGATCAGTCGTCGGGGAACGGCGCCCAGCTGCCCACTCAGCAGCGACCACATGCCGGCCAGCAGGTCCGGTGTCTTGCGGGTGGGTAGCATCCGGGCGGTGATGAACCGTGAATACGAGGCGACCATCACCAGCACCGGGAAGGACGCCCATTGGCCGGTCCCAGTCGGAATCCGCGCTGGCGGGAACCAGAGATCGCACTGGACCTGGTCGCCCGGGGAGTAGTCCAGCCGGTCGGCTGGGTCCTTCGGTGAATACTCCGGCCGCAGCAGGGCGACCCGTTTCCGGAACCACGACGGCGACCCTGCCCAACCGACTCGTTCGGCGATCACCGTCGCCGGCATCGTCGGGAACTCGGCCAGCAGCGACCGGACCCGCGGCTCGAGCTCGTCGAACGCCGACGGTCTCGGCGGCTGCTGATAGGTCGGCGGCGCTGGCGAGGCCAACGCCCTCGCCACCGTGTTCCGCGACAGCCCGAGCTGTCTGGCGATCTGCGCCTTCGGCACTCCCTCTGCCAAGTGCAGCCGCCGAATCAAGGCCCAATGCTCCAAGGTGATCACCCGTCCAATCTGGATCAGGTGCTCAATTCCTCACGAGCGTTTCTGCTCAATTCCTAACGAGCGCCGACAACCCGGGAGTACGTTGTGCAACTGTGATGTCTCAAGACATCGGTAACAGTTCTGCCTCAGGACATCGGTAACAGTTCATGTCTCAGGACATCGGTAACAGTTAGCGGATTGTGCGTGGCCCACGGGGTCCTCGGGGATTGCCGCTGCCGACATACTTGGTCCCGGATGCCGGCCATGGATATTCGGCTAGGAGGGTGCCGTGTGCGTCGAAGATCAATAGCCGGTCGTCTTCCTCGAGCCGATAAGCGATCTGGCCGGCGAGGGTGCGGCTGACTTGGAACTTGGTGCCGCGAGCATAGACGGTGCCGTTGGTCTGGATCCGCGTCTCCCACGGGCCCTCCTTGTCCCCGATCGGCGCCGCAGGTTGAGCAGGCGGGCGTGGTGGTTCGACCACCGGTGTCGCCATCCAAGCCGTCGCCGGGGTGACCCGACCGGGGAGCCCTTGGTGCGGGCGTTCGGTGTTATAGATCAGATCGAACGCGTCGACCTGGCCCTGCAACTGCTCGAGCGTGGCAGCCATCGGTTGCTTGTCGAGGAAGCGGAACAGGGTCTGGTGGAAGCGCTCGATGCTCCTATGTTCGTCAAGTGCCGATTTGGGGCAGGTTGGCGTAGATCTCTCGAGCGATGTATCGCTTCAGGCAGCGGATGATTTCGCGTTTGGTGCGACCCTCGGCGCTGCGGCGTTCGACGTAGGCGAGCGTGGGTTCGTGTCGGCGCATTCGGACGATCGCGACGATGTAGAGGGCGCTGTTCGCGGCGCGGTCTCCGCTGCGGGAGAGCCGGTGTCGTCCGGTGGTTCGGCCGCTGGAGGCGGGTTGTGGGGCGACGCCGCAGAGCTTGGCGAAGGCTGCCTCGTTCTTGATGCGGTTGGCGTTGTCGCCGGCGGTGACTAAGAACTGGGCGGCGACTTCGACGCCGACTCCGTGTAAGGCGACGAGGTCGGGAGCGGTCTGGTTGACGAGGTCCGCGATCTGTGTGCTGAGCCGTTTGGCCTCGTCGTCCAGGGTCTTCCAGCGTCGTGCGAGGTCGCGGAGGGCGAGCTTCGTGCCGGCCAGGTGCAGACGAGCAGGATCCGACAACAGCGAGAGAAGATTCTCTGTCTCAGGTCGTAGGTGGAGGCATCGGTTCACCAGTGTGCGCTTGGTCAGATCGACGAGCTCGTCGCGCAGCTGCGAGGGCGCGCCGATCATCACGCCGAACAGGGCGTTGAAGGCCTGGGTGCGTGCCTTGACCGCGCCAGAGCGCGCGACCCGCAGGGTGCGGATCACCTCGATCGCGCCGGACTTGCTCTTGGGAACAGCGGTGGAGGTCTCGCCGAGCACTGCGCGGGCGATCTGCTCGGCGTCCAGGCGATCGGACTTGCCGTCCATCCGCCTTGCGATCCGGTTGGGCCGGTTCACTTCGATGACGTGTTCACCGCTTCTCGTCAGCTCGCGGGCGAGCGCGGCGCCGAACGAGCCGGTGCTTTCCACCCCGATAGAGGCGAGGCTGCCGTAGCTGCGCATCCAGGACCGAAGAGCGTCGTAGCCGGGTCCGGTGGCGGGGAACTCGTGGTGGCCGAGCAGCCGACCATGATCATCGATGGCGGCGGCGTAGTGGGTGTGCTTGTGAGTGTCGACTCCGCCGATGACCGTGACATCGGTCAATTCAATTGTCATGCTGGAGGTGCTCCTTCCGTGCGCGCTGGTTGAACGGACGGGGCGAGCCGGTCGGGCGGGTCGACAGAACTGTGATGGGGCTTCTAGTCCAAGCTCCTATCAGGTCAGATCCGGTCGGCCGGCGCGCTCCTGGATACTGCGCCGGCCCCGGTCGACAAATCGAACGAAGGACACCATGGTCAGTTCTTGGCCTGAGTCAGACCGAGACCGTCGCAGCACCATGACAAGTCTTCACAATTCTTGCCTTGCGTGGTCGGTTTATAGGGTTTGCCGGTGATCGGCTCCACCCCGAGCGAACGCAGATAAGCGACCAGCTGCCCGAGCACTCCTCGCCGGGACGGGTTCAGCGCGGCCCCGTTGTCGGAGAGCAGCCGTTGCGGGACGCCGTGGGCAGCGATGCCTTTGCTGACCACGGCGATAGCGCCCTCGGAAGTCTCACCCCAGGAGACATGGGAGGCGACCGCGAGCCGGGAGTGGTCGTCGATCAGCTGGAAGATCACGCACTTGCGACCACCGGTGAGGACATACTCGGTCGCGTCCAACTGCCAGCACGCGTTCGGCGCCGGATAGACGAACCGACGATACGATGCCCGCGGCTTCTTCCTCGGCTCCAGCCTGGCCACGCCCGCATCGCGGAAGATCCGCGCCAGCGACGAGACCGCCGGCACCGGCTCCATCCCCAGCGCCCGCATCTTCTCGTGAACACTGATCGGCCCATGGTCGAGTCCGGAGGCCTCCAACGCCGCCCGGACGGCGACCGCCTGAGCCTTCACCTCATCCGACAACCTGTTCGGGCTCGCCGCCGGTCGACGGGTCCGCGGCTCAAGTGCCGCTGCCTGCCCCTCCAGGCGCGCTCTCTTGCGGATCGCATAGAACGTCTTCCGCGCGATCCCTTGCTCCAGACAGAACGTCGTCACCGCTCCCCGCGGCGCATCATCAGGCCACTGAGCAATCGCAAGACGGACACGAGGATCAACAGGATCAACAGCGCTCATCCCTCAAACAATGGAGAGAAGTGTCACCACCAAGACAGCCCGAACTGTCACCGATCTATTGAGGCAGAAGCGTTACCGATGTCCTGAGACATGACAAGTACGTTGTGCAACTGACGGAGGCTTATGACAGCGGGTCCTGTGTTTTCTGCTTGAGTCGCTCGTAGGAGTTTGGCCTGCGAGGGCTCCGTGTGGTCGATCGTAGTTGTAGTAGTCCTCCCATTGTTGGAGGCGGTCGTTGAAGAGGTTGACGTCGTCGATCACCTGGCCCTCGAGGAGTCGGTAGAACTCCTCCGCATCGATCCGGTGGGAGCGCTCGACCTTGCCGTTCAGGCGTGGGGTGGCGGGTCTGATGCGGATGTGGTCGATGCCTTTGTCCAGCAGGTGCCAGTGGAAGGATTGGCCGAACTCGCTGCCGTTGTCGGTTTGGACTTTCTCGACCTTGAACGGGAGTTTGGAGAGGACGTGGTCGATGAAGCGGATCGCGGTCTTCTGATCGTGGGTCGGGTAGGCCTTCAGCACGCGCAGGCGGGTGCAGTCATCGATGGCCGTGTATTGGTAGTAGCGCTTCTTCTTGCCGGTCTGGCCCAGCGGCTCGATGAACTTCACATCCACCTGCAGGGCGTGGCCCGGGCGCTGCTTCTCGTAGCGTTTCCACCGGATCTCGCGCCGTTTGTAACGCTGCGAGGCGGGGAGGCGGTTCAGGCCCACCTTCTTCAGGATCCGCCAGACCCCCGAGGCGCTGATCGTGATGTCGTGATACCGCTTCAGATACATCGTGATCTTCTCCGGCCCGAAGTGATACTGCTGGTGCAGCCAGAGGATCTTCTCGATCACCTCCGCATCGGTCGCCGTCGGGGAATGGTGCGGGGCGCTGGAGCGATCCTTCAGCCCCTCGAACCCTTCCGCCTCATAGCGTTTCAGCCAGTGGTAGTACGCCTGCCGACTCACGCCGTAGTAGCGGCAGCTCGCGGCGATGTTCCCGCTGACTTCCTCAACATGCCGCAGCAGAGCAAGCTTGTGATTCGCCCGCCGTTCAATGGCCCGCTGGGCCGAGGCGGAGAGTGATCTGGTCATGAAGTCTTCCTCCCAACTGGAAGACCCGACTGTCAACAACCTCCGTCAGTTTTATACACCCGGGAGTACGTCACGCATATAAAACTGACGACGGCTTAGCGCCTACCGGGAGGCGGTGCCTCGCGAGGGGTGCAGCGTCGGCGCGCAATGGTGCGACAAGCGCACTGCGGGAGGCGGGATAGTCGCCATGGGCCCTCAGGTCGCGTCGTCCGCCGGCTCCGACCTCCCATTGCCCGATCAGACCGGCTCGACCCCGAAGGCGCGAGCCAGCTTGTCGATCTTCTGTGCACGGCCGAGACGAGGGAGGTCGCTGCCGTCGCGTACCTCCCGCCCCCGCGCCTCGAAGTCTGCGAGGAAGTCCCGCGCCCAGGTCACATCGGACTGAGTCGGAGAAATGACCTCGTTGATCACCGGCAGCTGGTCCCTGTCGAGGCAGAGCTTGCCCGTCATTCCCAGCGCCACGGACACGGCGGACTGCTCGCGCAGGACGGGGTGGCTGGAGCTCACGGTGGGACCGTCTATCGGACCCGGTAGGCGCCCGATCCGTGACGCGACAACGAGTCGCGACCGTGGGTAGGCCATGGCCATCTCGTCGGCACTGGTGCCGGTGTCCCGACGATAATCGCCGCTGCCGAAGGCCAGCCGGACGGCCCCGCGCGCGCGAGCGATCGAAACGGCCTCCTCGATGCCCAGTGCCGACTCGACCAGAGCCAGCACCGGAGTGGAGGCGCCCAGCCGGTCGAAGGTCTCCGTTACGTGGGCCGCCGACACCGTCTTGGCAAGCATCACACCGCGCAGCCCGGGGAGCCCCTTCAACTCGTCCACGTCTTCACTCCAGAACGTCGTGGTCCGGTCGTTGATGCGCACCCATCCGGATCCGCCCCCGGAAAGCCAGGTCACCACGTCGGCACGCGCGGCCGCCTTCAGGCTCGGGTCGACGGCATCTTCGATGTCCAGCACGATCTGATCTGCTCGCGATCGGTGGGCCTCGTCGAACTCGTCGGCGCGACGACCGGAAACCAAGAGCCAGGAACGGGCGATCTCGGCGGGGACGCGCTCGCTGACGCCGGATCGATCCGACGGGGCGGCCGTGGGCATGGTCATGATCGTGAACTCTTCTCTCTCAGGGCAACGATCCGGAAGCGAAGCGGCGGATCGCCCGCGCGGTGCCTCTGCCGAACAGTCACGTCCGGCGGACTTCCATCGCGATGACGGTCGATCCGACCGACTGGATGCGCACTGTCCCTCGGTCGCCGAAGCGGACGAACACCTCGCGGAAGTCGGCGTCTGTCGCGGGCAGCGCGACGAGTCGGCCCGCGAGAGTCAAGCAGAGTACCGGGAGGCCTCCGGTACCGATTCGATCGGGCAGATCGGTCCAGCGGTGCGCTGCTACCCGGCGTGTGATCTCGTCGGGAATCGGAAGCACCCGGAGGTGATCGCGATAGGGAGCCTGCGCCACGGTCCTCGCGAGTTGTTCGAGGTCGTGCAGCATTCGTGTCGGATCGGAGTCATCGAGTGTGACGGCCGTTGTTTCGGGATGCATCAGGATGTCGGACCAGCCACCGGGCGCGGCCGGCGATGGGGCGTCCGACGGTGTCACCCGGACCTGGATCGGCCGGCGCCGGTCAACAACGGGTTCTTCGCCCGAATGGGTGAGGAACATCTCGGGTGGGTTCGAGGAGTCGACCTGGGCGATGCGTGCGAGCGCAGTGATGGACTCCACTGCGTGCGCGGCCCCTGTCGGCATCCGGACCTGCCAGCCGTTCGTCGCTGGGAGGACCCGGATGCCGCGGACGGGACAGCCGCTCCGCACCCCTCGCGACGAGGGTTGCGGAGCGGCTACCGGCCAACCATGGCCACGACCAATCCTTGAGAACGTAGTTGCCGCATGCTCCACACACGTGGGGTTCCCTTTCCGGTCGGACGTGGCTTCGGTCGTTCCCGCGCGTGTGCTACTCGGCCGCGAGGGCCGACTCTAGGGCAGCGTCCTCAGCGCGGGTGACGTTGGGAACATCCTTTCGGCATCCCATGATCAGCAGGCCGGATGCCACCGTCCCGAGGGCTCCGACGACGAACGCGGCGGTGCTGATGTCTGCACCGCCCGACAGCATCGTCGTGATGATGATGCCACCGACCACGGCGCCGATCTGACCGAGAGCGTTGACGAAGGTGGTCCCGGTGGCGCGCGACTTCGTGTCGAACGAGTCGGCCATGAAGTAGAGGAGCGCGCTGTAGGCGCCGATCTGGAAGAACAGGCCGAGACTCATGAAGAGGACCACCATGACGGCGCCCTGGGCAAGGGTGGTCATGATCGCGAAGCATGCGCCCCCGAGAATCCAGGCCACGGCGATGACGTTCCGACGGCTCAGGCGGTCGCCGAGCCAGCCATGGAACACGTAGCCGACGAAGGCGACGATGTTCGACAGGATCAGGATGATGAGCGCGTTGTTCAGGGTGACGTGCTTGCCCTCCGTGAGAACCGTCGTGCCGAGAATGCTGAATGTGAGCGTCCCGAACCAGTTCAGGAAGAACGCCAGCGAGAGGAAGATGGTGTTCTTGCGCTTTCCCCGGGCGAAGATCGCGACCAGGGGCGTGCGCTCCTGCTCGATCGGGACGTTGTAGACGGCCGCCAGTTCGTCGGCCCCCCGCCGATCGCCGCTCTTGACCAGGCCGCGGATGCGCTGCTGCACCTGGAACTGCGGGGTCTCCTTCATTCGCATGCGCATGATGATGAGGAGTATCGCCGGGAACGTGGCAACGAGGAAGCTGCCGCGCCACCCGATGGTCGGGAGGCAGATCGCCGCGAGCGCCGCGGCCAGCAGAACACCCACAGGCCACCCGCCCTGCACGATGCTGTAGAGGAAACCGCGGTTGCGCTTGATGAACCGGTCGTCGGTGACGTCGTAGACCTCATTGAGATACGTGGCGTTGATCGCCTGCTCGCTGTACCCGAGGCCCGCGATGCTCCGGACGCCGATCAGGTACAGCGGAGCGAATGTCAGCGCTGTCGCGACGGATGCGACCGCCGTTCCACCGATGGTGAGCATCATGCCTCGCCGGCGTCCGATCCTGTCGGAGATGAGGCCGAGCAGGATGGCGACCACGAAGGTGCCGACCGACACCCAGGTGTTGATCGCCGTACTCGTGGCCGCCGACCAGCCGAAGTCCTTCGCCATCGCGGGCAGCATCGTGCCGAAGAGGACGAAGTCGTAGACCGCGAACGTCCAGGCGAAGAACGCCAGGACGGTGGCGAACCGCGCATCTTTGGGGGTGATGACGTTCGGCTTCCACTGCGCTGTGTTCGCTGGCGATGTCATGCTGTTACTTCCTTCCAGGGGTTCTTGTTGTCGTAGTCGTCCGCCATCTCGTCGAAGGTGGCCCACCGGATCCCGTCATGGGAGTTGATGTGTTCGATCAGCCGCTCGAGCATGAGCAGAACCTGGGGGCGCCCAGAGACGTCCGGGTGGATCGTGAACGTGAAGGTCGCCTGCTCGTTCTCGCGGTATACCCAGTCGAACTGGTCCCGCCAGATCTCTTCGAGGTGGCGCGGATTGACGAAGCCGTGACTGTTGGGCGAGCTCTTGATGAACATCATCGGAGGCAGGTCGTCCAGGTACCAGTTGGCCGGGATCTCGATCAGCCTCGTCTCTTCGCCTCGCCGCAGCGGCTTCATCCACGTCTCCGCGGGCTGCGAGTAGTCGATGGGCGTCCAGGAGTCCCCCACGCGAACCCGGTAAGGGTGGAAGTCGTTGTGCATCAGCGAGTGGTCGTACTTGATGCCTCGCTCGAGCAGCAGCTCATTCGTCACGCGAGAGAACTCCCACCACGGCGCGACATAACCGGTGGGCCGGCGGTTCGTGACGCCCTGGATCAGGTCGATGCAGCGGTCCAGAACCGCCGTCTCCTGCTCGCGGCTCATAGCGATCGGGTTCTCGTGGCTGTACCCGTGGATGCCGATCTCGTGGCCTTCGTCAACGATCCGCCGGAACTGATCCGGGAACGTCTCGATGGAGTGACCGGGCACGAACCATGTGGTCGGGATCTCGTATCTCTTGAACAGATCGAGCAGCCGCGGCACTCCGACTTCACCGGCGAACATTCCGCGTGAAATGTCGTCGGGCGAGTCTTGGCCCCCGTAGGAGCCCAGCCAGCCGGCGACGGCGTCGACATCGACTCCGAATCCGACCAGGATCTCTTTTGCCATAGGAATTCCTCCGTTACTTCTTGTCTGCGCGGGTGGGGGTGAGAAAGTGCGTGAGTGCGGCCCTCGCCGACTCCGGCGAGTCCGCGGTGCCGAGCGCAGCCATCACGAGGATGCGCAGCTGGGGTGCCCGATAGAGCCCGCCGAGCACCGCGCCGGCGCGGACGAGTTCGGCACCGCCGCCGTCGCCGTAGATCCCCGCTGGGCGCCCGGCAGGGACGCGCGAGGTCAGGACAATGGGCATACCTGCTGCGAGCAACGGGACGAGCGCCTGCGCCACAGGCCGACCGGGATTGCCCGCGCCCATGCCCTCGATGACCAATCCGGCGGCCCCCGCGGCGACCACCGCATCGAGGGCCACGGTGTCCCCTCCGGGGTAGCACGAGACGATGTCGACGCGGGGCAGGGCATCGGCGGTCAACCGCGTCGCCGAGAAGAGCGGGTGACGGGCCGGCCGGCGATTGATGACCGCCTCGCCGCCCAAGACGCTCCCGACCGGGCCGAACGGCGAATCGAATGCGGCGCTGCAAAGTGTGCGGGCCTTCCTCGTCCCGGGCACGGCCCAGATCTCACCGTCGAAGACGATCAGCACCCCCAGGCCGCGACTGCGCTCGTCGGCCGCCACGATGACAGAGTGCTGGAGGTTGCGGGCCCCGTCCGGCGCCGGGTCGTCGGATGAACGTTGCGCTCCGGTCAGGATCACGGGCTTGGTCGAGTCCAGGAAAAGGCTCAGGAAGAAGCCGGTCTCCTCCATGGTGTCGGTGCCGTGGGGGATGACGCATCCGCAGACCTCGGGGTCGCGCACCACCTGCTGCACTCGATCGAGGATGTGCGCCATGTCGGCCGGTGCGAAATTGAAGCTGTTGAGCTGGAACAGCTGCTCAACCTGCACCTCGACGCCTGCCGGGATGGTCACCGCGCGGAGCAGGTCGCTGCCTGGAACAGCGGCGACCGCATCACCCTCGGCGTTGTGCGCGCTGGCGATCGTGCCGCCCGTCGCGAAAACCACGACCTTCTTCACCCGAATACCTCTTTGTGTTTCTGGTTACGTTAGCCAAACGATTGGCGATGATCGAAACCATATAGGCAAACGTTTGGCGATGTCAACGACGGATTTCTACGAGAGTTGCGCCAAAATAGCAACCGGGGAGGAGATGCGATGAAGTCAGGTCCTGAAGCCGCGACTGGCCGTGCTCGGGTCGGTCGGGTGACGCTGCGGACGATCGCCGAAACGGCTGGTGTGCATGTCTCGACCGTCTCGCGGATCCTCAACAACCAGCTCGGCGGCTCGCAGCACACGGCATCCCCGGAGACTGTCGAGCGTGTCCTGGGCGTTGCCGCCGATCTCGGTTACACCCCGAACCCATCGGCCAAGAGCCTGCGGACGAACCGCAGCCGCCACATCGGGGTTCTCGTCCCGACGCTGACCGACATCGTCCTCGCACGGATCTACGAGGGGATCGAAGAGGCCGCCGAGCGTCACGGGTATTCGACTTACGTGACCAACTCCCTCGACGATCCCGGCCGACGCGAGCGTCAGACGGCGACTATGCTCGCGCGCCATCCGGATGCGATGATCTTCGGCGATGCGGACTTCCACAGCGACTTCCTGGAGCGCCAGGTTCGGAAGGGTGTTCCGTTCTGTCTGGTTTCCCGTCGCGCCGAAGGATTTCTCTCGGCGACCACCGACGACTACCGGGGCGGAGAGCTGGCGGCGGAGCACCTCCTCCAACTCGGTCTCGTCCACGCGGTCGTACTCGCAGGCAAGTCTTTCGCAAGCACGGCGATCGACCGCACCGCCGGGTTCGTCGACACTTTCCGCGCCGCGGGCCATCCGATTCCGAAGCACTTGATCCTAAACGGCACATTCGATACGGCCGGCGGCCGCGAGGCGATGCAATCGATCCTGTCGACCGGGGTGAGCCTCAACGCGGTCTTCGCCACCAACGATTTCGCCGCAATCGGCGCGATGGGTGCGTTGCGAGACGCGGGACTCGTCGCCGGCGCCGATGTCGCCGTCATCGGCTACAACGACGTTCCGCTGTCTGAAGCCATTCCCATGCCGTTGACCACGGTGCGCTCGGACCACAACCGAATGGGCCAAGAGGCCGTCGAGCTGACCGTGAAGCTGCTCAGCGGGGAGCACCCCTCGTCCGTGCTCTTGCGCCCAACATTGATCGCGCGCGAATCGACACTCGGAGTCACTGCCGCCAGAGTGGCCTGACTTTTGAGCGCGCCCGATTCGACGTCCACCCGGCACAGTTGCCCGTGCCGCCAGCCGACGGAGGACCACGGAAAGATCAACGATCTGTGTGCTCCGGCGACCGACTCCGACCTCATTCGAGATCAAACGGTTGTGCATAAAAAAAGGGACCTATATACTTTAGTCCCTAATTTGCGGTAAAATCGGGGTATGAGCACGACGCTTAGTACCTACGAGTTCTTCGAGAAGTTCCCCACGGATGCTGCGGCCCGGCAGTACATGGAGCAGCGTCGTTGGGGTGGTAAGCCTGATGCGTGCCCGCTGTGCGGGGTGGTTGGCCGAGTGCAGACACGAACCCGGGTTGGGTTCTTCCGTTGCTTGGACTGCCGTTCGGACTTTACCGTCCGCACTGGCACCGTGTTTGAGCGTTCGCATGTCCCGCTGAACAAGTGGCTGTACGCCATGTACCTGCTGGTCACGGCCCGGAAGGGTGTGTCCTCGTTGCAGCTCTCGAAAGAGATCGGTGTGACGCAGAAGACGGCATGGTTCATGTTGCAGCGGTTGCGTGAGGCGGCGGGCCACAACGGCGACGGTCTGCTGGGCGGGATCGTGGAGGCCGACGAAGCGTATTTCGGTGGCCGCGAGTCGAACAAGCATGAGTCTCGGAAGCTTCGCGCGGGCCGTGGCACGGTGGGTAAGACTGCGGTGTTGGGTGTTCGGGAACGCGGCGGCGAGACTCGGGCGGTGGTTATCCCTACTGCGTCTACGCGGGTGATTCACGAGGCGTTGGCGGCACTGGTTGACCCGTCCGCCATGCTGATGACCGATGAGCACGCCGCGTATCGTGGCGCCCCTGTGGCCGCGCATATGTCGGTGAATCACACGGCTAAGGAGTTCGTTGATGGGATGGCTCACACGAACGACATTGAGTCGGTGTGGGCGGTCCTGAAGCGCGGCTATTACGGGGTGTATCACCAGTTCTCGGTGAAGCACTTACAACGGTATGTGGATGAGTTCACGTACCGACTGAACGAAGGGAACGTGCATATGTCCACGATGCAACGCATTGACGCGCTGCTTGGGAAGGCTGAGGGTTGCCGGATCACGTACGAAGGGTTGACCGCATGAGTAACGATTGGGAGCGGTTCGAAGCGTTCGTGGACCACACGCTCAAACCATCGGTGGCGCGTGTTCCCACCCAGGAGGTCGGCGAAGGCGTTCGTAACTGGTCGCCCTATTTCAGCGCTTTTGAGGCGGCTCAAGCCGCTGGAGTGCGGCTTGAATTTCATCCGCTAGCGCCCGAGCCATCTCCAGTGTCAGGAGAGAGCTAGATTCTTCACCGCCACCGCTGATAAGTGCGGGGGTGGGGTCGACCCCGGCACCTAGTGCCGCGAGACTTAGGCGTACTAGCGGTGCTTGGGAGACCCCATTGGGTCCGATCATGTTGGTTACGCCGCCGACCGCGTGCGCACTCAAACACCAACTGTCGTTATTCAAGCCGTTTGCCATGTGCTGATTGTGCGCGCATGTGTCGCGCCGAAGCAAGGGATGGGACTGCTGAGCGTTTAGGTGACAGTTTCGGTTAGGCCGCGAGGGCCAGGTTCTGGTTCATGATGGTCTCGAACTCGATCGGGGTCAAACGGCCGAGGCGGGCTTGCCTGCGGCGTCGGTGGTAGGTGCGTTCGATCCAGGTGATGATCGCGATGCGCAGTTCTTGCCGGGTGCGCCACGAGCGCCGGTTCAGGACGTTCTTCTGAAGCAGGGCGAAGAAGGATTCCATCGCTGCGTTGTCACCGGCAGCGCCGACGCGGCCCATCGATCCGATCAGGCCGTGGCGGTGAAGAGCGCTGGCGAAACGCCGGCTGCGAAATTGGCTTCCTCGATCGCTGTGAACCACGCAGCCGACGACCTCGCCGCGGCGGGCGACGGCGTTCTCGATGGCTTGGACGGCCAGGCTCGAGCGCATCCGGTCGCTGATCGAGTAGCCGACGAGCCGGTTGGAGCAGACGTCCTTGACCGCGCAGAGATAGAGCTTGCCCTCGGCGGTGTGGTGCTCGGTGATGTCGGTCAACCACAGTTCGTTCACCGCGGGAGCGGAGAAAGAGCGTTGGACACGGTCATCGAACACGGGCGGGCCGGCCTTGCCGTTCTTACCGCGCTTGCGCCCGAACACCGAGAACACCCCGTTCTCCGAGCAGAGTCTCCACGCGGTCCGGTCCGACACCGTGAAGCCGGCGTCGCGGACCTCGTCGGCGAGGAACCGGTGCCCGAACTCCGGGTCCTCCCCATGCGCGTCCCGCAAAGCGTTGACCAGGTGAGCCTGATCCCACGCCCGCTCAGAAACAGGCTCTGCCACCCAGCGGTAAAACGGTTGGCGCGCGATCTTCAACACCCGGCACGTCACCGCGACGGCGATGCCGCCTACGGCCAGCTCGCGGACGAGCGGGTAGATCATTTTGGGGAGCCCCCGAGTTTGAGGTTCGCCTGCGACAAATACGCCGCCGCCTTCCGCAACACCTCGTTCTCCTGCTCCAGCAAACGGATCCGCTTCTTCGCCTCCCGCAGCTCGTCGGCCTCGGCCTTCGTGACCCCGGGCCGGGCGCCCGCCTCCACATCGGCTTGACGCATCCAGTTCTGCAAACAGGTCTCGCTGATCCCGAAGTCCGCCGCGATCTTCCGCAACGGCACCCCCGGACCACGATCACGAGCAACCGCGACAACGTCCTCACGGAACTCGCGGGGATAAGGCTTCGGCATGATGACATCCTCCCAGCGATGCCAACGGCACCACAGATCAGGTGTCACCTATCCGTTCAGCAGTCCCGACGTAGATTGGGGTAGATCTTGAGCTCGCCGTGGAGGCGCTGATTGTTCTACCCAGCACACGTGCTCCGGGTCGTCTGTTCGACCTGTCATTGCGGTCGCAGGCCCGGGGGTGCGTGCCGTGGTTGACGCCGCTGGTGTAGCGCTTGGATCAGGGCACGCGTGCTTCGCTAAGCAGCGTCGGCAGGGCCTCCCAGACGTGTCCGGGGATCTCAAGATTGAGAGCCTCCCAGCAGCCCTCGACTTCGGCGGCGGTGGCGGCTCCGACGAGGGTGCAGTCGAACTCCGACCGGCGCAAGCTGAATTGCAGGGCAAGGGCCAGAACAGATACCCCGCGTTCTGAGCACCAGGCGTGCACCTTTTCGGCCGCGTGAACTTCATCAGCGGGCGGGGACCATAGCGAAGTACCGATGCTTTCTGGATCGCGACCGGAAAGGAGTCCCATCGCGAGGGGCGCACCGTTGACCATCCCGATCGCTCGGGGCTGGGCCAGCATGAATATGTCATCTACATTCTGACGCAACAGCGTGTAGTCATTCACTGTCATGCAGACATCAAGTTGCCCACTTTCGATTGCCCGCCGATGAAGTTCATGATCCTGCACTCCGATGCCAATCGCGCGGATGACCCCCTCGTCCTTTAGCGCGACCAATGCCTCCATGGCGCCGCCTTGTGCCAGCGCCGCCGCCAACTGCTCTGGCTCCGGGCCGTGGATGTGACAGAGGTCAAGATAGTCAACACCGAGAACCTCCAGGCTGTTCGATACGGTCCACCGGGCCGCCTCGGCGGAGTAGTCGCCTGGAATCTGTGGATGCGAACCAATCTTGCTGGAGAGAAAGTAGCTCTCGCGAGGAACTCCGCGTAGGGCGAGCCCTGTGCGTCGCTCGCCATCGCGGTATCCGGGGGCCGTGTCCACATAGTTGATACCCAACTCGAGCGCCCTCTCCACCGCCGCGACCGCGTCAGTGTCTCCGACGGAACCGAACACCCCGCCAAGCCCGGCACCGCCGAGACCGATCGCTGTAACTGCCATGAGGGTATTGCCGAGTTGACGGATTTCGAGGGGGTTTGCAGTTCTCACAGCGCTCCTTATGGGTGTGGGCTCGCCCGGCGAAGGCTCAGCCTGATTTCGGCACGTCGGATTTGAAGGATCATTTGCTGCCGACGGTCACTCCGACGGGAATTATCGGACGCATCCATCGTCGTGTTGACTCGGCTCACGGATAGAGACCGCGAGCACGGTGCGCGTTAGCAACTCGCTCGACAGCGATCGCTGTCGCCGCTCGCCGCAGGTCCAGGCGCTGGGACTCGGAGTATCTCCGCACCAGATGCCAGGCCTGAACCATACGTTCCTGAAGGCGACGCTGGACTAGATTTTCGCCCCAGGGGTACCCCTGGAACGCTTGTGCCCATTCGAAGTAGGAGACAAGCACACCTCCGGCGTTGGCGAGGATATCCGGGACGACGAGCACCCCGCGGGCTGCCAGGACCGCGTCCGCGGCAGGGCTGGTGGGCCCATTGGCGCCCTCTACGATGATTTTGGCCATCACGCCCGGCGCATTCGTATCGGTGAGAACACCCTCGACAGCTGCAGGAACCAGCACATCTACCGGGAGCAGGAGCAGGTCGGCGCCGCTGATAGGCGATGACCCAGGTGCGCCGACGACCGATTTCGAGACGGCAACGTGCGCCTCGAGCCTGTCGACGTCGATTCCGCGTTCGTTGTAGACCGCCCCGTACTGGTCCGAGACGGCAACAACCTTCACTCCGGTCTCGGCCAGATAGCGGACGGCGCCGGATCCGACCTTGCCATAGCCCTGCACGGCCGCGCTGGCTTGAGCGGACGGTATACCGAGGGCGTTTAGCGCCTCCAATGCGATATGCACGAGTCCTCGCGACGTTGCTCCGGGCCGCCCGAGCGATCCTCCGAGGCTAAGCGGCTTTCCAGTCACCACTCCCGGGATCGTGTGTCCCATATTGACCGAGTAGGTGTCCATGATCCATGCCATCGTTTGTTCGTCTGTCCCGATATCGGGAGCGGGGATGTCCCGTTCTGGACCGATTAGGGGACTGATCTCACTGGTGTAGCGGCGGGTGAGGCGTTCCAGTTCGCGTGTGCTGTAGCGCCTCGGGTCGATGGCGATACCACCCTTGCTTCCTCCGTAAGGAACGTCCAGCAGCGCGCACTTCCAAGTCATCCACATGGCAAGCGCTCGCACCTCATCGAGGCTCACCGAAGGGTGGTATCTGAGGCCACCCTTGGCCGGTCCGCGCGAGAGGTTATGCTGAACGCGATACCCGGTGAACACCTCAAGCGAGTCGTTGTCCCGCCGCAGCGGAACGCTGACGATGAGCTCCCGACGCGCGTTGCCGAGCATGCTTGTGGTTCCGTCATCGAATCCGAGATGGTCAGCTGCTTCCCGCAGTTGCTGGCGTGCTGCGTCGAGCGGCGTTGTCTCGAGTTCAGGGATGGTGTCGATCGTCACGGGAGGTCCCCTCGTGCCGGCTCAGCGTCCTCGATGTCGTCGAGGATCCGTCGGGCAAGGCCTGCCGACCTGTGCAAGCGACTGGCAAGGGCATTTTCGGACAATGCCGACCCCACCGTGGGCGCGAACTCTTCGAGCGCGTCCGTCTCGCACGTTGCTGCGTAGTCCTCCAAGGCAGCCAGGAGAAGCGCGCACGCTTCGATATCCGCTATCCGCAGGGTCACGGGAAAACGAGCCGGATTGTTGAGCACGAGTTTCTTCTCCAATCCCAAACGGGAGGGGGCAAACGCGGAAGCAGTCGCCAACGACAGCGTTGGCGTGCGCGTGACGCCACAAGTCATGGGTCGCTCTCGCCGTCGCGCTGTTTTTTTGTTGTTACTACTGGAGGGCGGTGAGGACTTTGGTGATGCCGGTGGCGATCTGCTGGATCTGGGTGGGGGTTAGGTCGGGGCTGATGTCGATGTGGATGGCCCGTTCCAGCAGCTCGTTGGTGCGGGGGCAACTGGCGGGGTCGAGCTTGCGGGTCTGGGGGTTGGCGTCCCAGGGGGTGCGGTTGGACCAACTCCGCCCGGCGACCAGGGGGTCCCAGTGGTAAGCGATGTGGTAGTCAGTGATCTCCGGGTTGAACAGGCGGGACGCGGGGACGCCTTCGGCTTGCAGGGCGTCGACGACCTCCGTGGTGCGGGCGGCGTCGGGCAGGTAACCGATTAGCGCGATGTCAGCATCACCCTCCGGGTCCCACTGATGGCGCCAGGTGATTCCAGCGGCGGCCGCAGCAGGGGCGATCTGCTCCAGCACAGCAGCGTGGTTGCGGCGGGCGTCGGCGAGGATGCCATCCAGCTTGGCCAATTGCGCGCCGGCGACAGCGCCCTGCAGCTCGGACATGCGCCCGGTGGTGCCGACGAAGGTCTTGCTCTCCTTCAGCGACGCGCGCAGACTGCCGGCGACATCGTGGAACATCAGCGCCCGCTCATAGAGAGAACGGTCGTTGGTGGTGACCAGGCCCCCTTCACCGGAGGTGAGGATCTTGTTGAACTGAAGACTGAAGATGCCAATGTCGCCGATCGTGCCCAGCCGGCGGCCGTGATAGCTGGCACCACAGGCCTGAGCTGTGTCTTCCAGGATGCGCAAATCGTGACGGCGCGCCACCTCCAGCAGCGCGTCCATGTTCGAGGCGCCTCCGCGCATGTGAACGGTGAGGATAACCTTGGTCCGATCGGTGATCCGCGCCTCGACATCCGCAGCATCCAGGGTCAGACTCTCATCGACCTCCGCCAGCACCGGCACCCCGCCAACGAACAACACCGCCGCGGCGCTGGCGATCCACGTGTAAGCGGGCACGATCACCTCATCGCCGGGCCCCACGCCCAGCGCAGCCAGCGACGACGCCAACGCCATGCTGCCCGAAGACACCGCCAGCACGTGGGCGACACCGAACCGAGACGCGACCGCTTCCTCCAGCTCCTCGACCTTCGACGCGCCATCCCCCGGCCCGTAGTACCGGAACAGCCGCTTGCTGCGCAGCACCTCCAGCACAGCAACCTCTTCCTCGGCACCGATCCGCATCCCACCCGGATACATCGCCGGAAGCGACACCGTCACCGCCGGCTCCCCACCATTCACAGCCAACGCACCCGCGGGCACCGTGTCGAAAACCGTCATTGGTTCATTCCTCTACTAGTCAATCCAGAACTACAAAACCGATACAGAACCGGTTCTGTGAACCGGTTCTGTAAACGTAAACGATCCACACCCCCAACGTCAACGGGCGGTGGCTGTTTGCCCTCTTCCCGGGAACCGAAATGTCACAACCGGGACGTATGAACGCGACCGTCTGGCTCATAGCGCAGCAGGCGGCCGATCAAACGAGCGGGTTCCGCTCCACGATGGGGATGAGCCACGATTGCGCGATCTAGCGTTGCGCCGCGACCTCGCGCTCGTGAACGGTGCGGAGCAGGTTGAGGGACTCAGCCACCAGCATCTCGCCAGCCTCAGGTGCGACCTGGCACGCGTGAGTCACCTCGTACCCGCCTTGGGCGTAGGCCTCTCGAGTGGGGATGTAATTGATGGAGCCGTTCGTGTAGCCGCTGTAGATGGTGAACGGGAACGGCGAGCCCTCCAGAATCTGGTCGCCGAGTTCGGTGAAGACCTCGCCTGGCGCCGTGATCAAGCCGATCGTGGAGGACAAGGCAAGCGCGGACACGGGCGCTTTCACCACCCGGACCGGCTCCTCGCCGCGTAGAACTGCCAGCCCGTGCTGGATGCGATCGCGGCGAGTGCGGGCCCAGTACACCTCCCCTCGTCCGCGCTGTCCATGACCAGTTCGATCTCGCTTAGCTCCTCCTCCGCGGAGGCTTCAGAGGCGGGCAGGAGCTCGGGAAGGTCAAGGACGACCTCCGTAATGTGCAGGTCCGTCGTGACCGCCTCATCCGGGACAGCATCGAAGTAGGCCGCCATCGCTTCTGCAGCGAGGAGATGGCCAAGACGCTTCGGGTTGTTCCATGTCCAGCTCATGAACCGCGGGTTGATATCGCCCGCGGCGCCCTGCACGAATAGCACCTCGGCACCGGTCGCTTCACCGAGTACCTCACGAAGAACGCCGGGGAAGTCGGCGGAGTACTCAGTGCACTCGTGCGCCAGCGACACACCGTGGCAGGCGTGGTTCACCACGGCGGCGATTGGTTGCCCATCGGCACCGTCCACCCGCAGGACTGCGACTCGCGGATTGAGCGGACCGTCAGGGTTGTTGCCGAGAATGATCCCGTCCGGTGTCAGTTCACGTCGATTGATCCCGAGGGTGGCCGCCCCCACGCCAGTGGACAGGACAGCGGGTTTGACGCGCGTGCTGGCTTGCAGCACTAAGCCCGCCAGGACGTTCGCGAGGTTCTCCAGGTACGGCGTCGTCTGAGGAGAGCTCGACGACACGATCGTCTCGCCGCGGTCATCGACGACCGGGCCGTAATGGTTATGGGAGCTGGAGATAATGATGTCAGTCTCGCCGATCCCGGTCGCTGCGCTGATGGCGCTCCGAATCCGCTCGACTTGGCTCCTCGCGAGAAATAGAAGGTCACAGCAAATGATCGCGATGCCGCCGCCCGCGCCCTCGTGACGTAGGACCACAGCGTTGGCGATCAGATCGTCGTGGGTGCCAGTGGAATCGGCGCGTCCGGCGAATCCGGACATCGGGCCGCCGACCGGTGGCGTTATGACTGCCCGGGCAGCGCCGGCGACGAAAGCAGGTTCAGGGCAGGTATTCACGGTGAGGCTCCGTTTCTCGATTCGTGACTTGGCGAAATCATCCTTTGACCGCACCGCCGGACACGACGATGGAATCCAGCAGCTTCTTGCGGCCGATCAGGTAGAGGACCACCACGGGAATGATGGCAATCACCGACACCGCGAGAGTCGACACGTAATCCGTCGTGTACTGCGACTTGAGCCGGCTCAGACCTAGAGGGATCGTGAAGAGGGAGTCACTCTGGATGACAATGAGAGGCCACAAGAGGTTGTTCCAGCTCCCGACGAAGGTCAGGATGCCCATCGAGATCATCACCGGCCACGCCAGCGGCAGCACGATGCGCCAAAGAATTCGCCACTCGCCGGCCCCGTCTACACGGGCGCTCTCGATCAGTTCGTCGGGTATCCCCTGGAGGTACTGACGCATGAAGAAAACGACCTGCCCGGTGAGAATCCCCGGGATGATCACGCCCGCGTAGGAGTTGGTGATGTTCATCCAGCGAGCGAGGATGAACACGCCGACCATGATGGCAGGAAACGGGATCAGCAAGGTCGCGACGATTGACCAGAAAAGAAAGTCTCGGCCAAAGAAGCGCCGCTTGGCGAGCGCGTAGCCGGACATCAGGCCGAGAACGACCGAGCCCACCGCTATCGCCACCCCGATGATCAAGCTGTTGATTACGAGAACGCCAAAGTCGACGGTCTTGAGCCCACCGGTGTAGTTCTCCGGGTGCGGCGGATGGGGGATCCAGTTGAAGGGTAAGGAGAAGATCGTGCTGTTGTCGTGGAGCGACGCAGAGACTGCCCAGACAAGCGGCGTCAGGAGGATGACGGCCCCGGCAGTTGCGAGAAGATATCGGAGGGCGACCCAGCCCTTGAGACGTGCCTTCATCGTGTCCTCCTGTTCCGGCCCGTGATTAGGAGGACCTGTAGAAGCGTGAGCAGCAGGGCAATGACAAGGAGAACCGTTGAGATAGCTTCTCCGTATCCAGCGCTCGAGTATTGGAATGTCTGGTTGTAGATGTAGAGCGGCAACGTGGTGGTCGCGTAATTCGGACCACCTGAGTTGAGGATGAATGGTGTTCCGAAGTCAGTCATCACGGCGGCGGTCGCGCTGATCGATGCGAACAGAATGGTCGGCGTAAGAGCTGGGATCTCGACATAGCGGAACTGCTTCCAGGCGCTTGCCCCGTCTATCTTGGCCGCGTCGAGCAACTCTTCCGGCACCTGTTGGTAGCCGGCCATAAAGATCACTGTGTAATAGCCGGTCATAGCCCAGATTGTCGTCGCGCTGAGCGCGACCATCGCCACACTCTCGTCCTGGAGCCACGCGATTCGTGTCCCGAGAATTGAGTTGATCAAGCCGTACTGGTTGAACAACAGCGAGAACACCAGCGCAGAGACGACGCCGGGGACGACGAACGGAAGGAAGTAGATCGTCATGAACAGAGCCCTGCCGTGCTTGATCCGCACGACCACACGCGCGAGAAGGATTCCCGCAGCCAGGGTCGGGATGACCACCTCGAGTGCGTATTGAAATGTCCTCCCAAGTGATCCCCAGAAGACAGGGTCGGAGGCGAGCTTGCTGTAGTTGTCCCCACCGATCAGGTTGGGCGGCGCAATCAAAGACGAGTCGGTGAAGGAAAGATAGAAGCCGTACAGAGCCGGAAGGTAAACCCAAAATGCGAAGAAGGCGATCGTCGGCAGCACGAGCGCCAACGTGAAGGAGCCGCTCCGGAACCGGGAGCCGGCACGAACGCCGCCTGCTCGCGCGGCCGGGCGTCGGATCAAAGGTATAGCGGACATTCGAGGTCCTCACAGCGTCGGGAGGTGCGGGGCGCTCGGTCCTCGAAACCGAGCGCCCCACGTTTCTCATTTGTTTAGGAGCGGTTTGACCTGCGAGTCGGCCGACTGAAGCGTCGACGCCACGTCGGCATTCTTGAGAATTACGGAGGTGAACGCGTTCCCTACGATGTCGTAGATCTGCGACGCGTTCAGCAGCTTGGCCGCGTAGCTCGCCTTCTCGAGCGACGGCTTCCATGTCGAGGTCCAGTACGGCACCTTGGTCGCATCTGGCGAATCGGCCACCGCGTTCGTACCGTTGAAGATGCCGATCTGATTGAAGTAATCCAGACCTGCGTTCTGCAGGGTACGAATGAACTTCCAGGCTGCCTGAGGGTTCTTTGACCCCTTCGGTACCACCCATGCGTAACCATAAGCGGTGCTTGCAGTCTTCCCGTTGTCCGCCGCCGGGTACTCTGCCGCCACGCTCACAGGAGGAGCGACCGTCGGATACTGCTTCTGCAGCGAGCCCAAGTACCACGAGCCCGCCGTGAACAGCATCCCGCCCAGTCCCGCGCCGTACGTCGTGCGGTCGGCGCCGACGTCGGAGCCGTTGATCGACGGAACGGATGCCTGGCACTTGGACACCAGGTCCTGCACAGTCTGGAATGCCTTCTTGGATGCCTCGGAAGTGAGGAAAGACTTCTTGCCGTCCGCGCTAAACAGCGCGCCTCCGTTCTCGTGAGCGATGGCATCGACGAAGTAGACCTGGGACACCGCAAGGTTGGTCGGCAAGACGACGGCCTCCTGGGTGACCTTGCCGGACGCGTCCTTCTTCAACAGCTTGGGACCAGCCGCACAGACATCGCTCCAGGTTTTCGGAACGGCAACCCCGGCGCTCTGATAAGCCGCCGTGTTGACCCAGGCACCGTAGTTCGAGACCTCCGACGGGACGCCGTAATAGGTTCCGTGCTGCGAATACCCATCCAAGACGCCCTTGAGATACTTGCCTTTCAGGCTCGAAATGCCTGAGTAGCCGAGCGAGCTGTAGTCGATCGGTGCCAAGACGTTCTTAGAAAACAGCTGTGGCATCTGGTCGTTCGAAACCAGATATACGTCGGGTGGCGAGCCCGCACTTGCAAGAGTCTGGAACTTCTGCGACTCGGCCCCGCTGTCGACGGGGATGATATTCACCTTGACATTCGGGTTAGCCTTCTCGAAGTCTGCAACGAGCTTGTTCTCTAGGTCCTTACCCGGGCCGGCAGTGGCCGCCAGGTGAGAAAGATATGTGATCGTGCTCGGGCCGCCGCTGCTTCCTTGAGAGCAGCCGGCGAGGCCTGCCGTCGCAATGAGCGCGACGACGCCTCCCGCCACGGTCTTGGTGCTGAATTTCATAAACGCTCCATTCGCGTTGGAACACGGGGTGACGTACTTCAGCTCACCCACGCTGGTGATGTTGGACGGCGCAATTCGAGTAACAGAACCGGTTTCGTGAACCGGTTCTGTAACATTAGGGGGCGAAGGACTGCCCGTCAAGAGCAGACATGTTCTCTGCGGAAAACAGGCGGCGGTGGGGACCCGAGACTAACTCGCCCGGGATCTCCGCCGCTCCCACGCGCACGCCCCACCTGACGAGCTCATGCGGCTCACCGTCGGCGATGAGGGACGTGTCGTACCCGAGGTCGAGCTCTCCGTAATCGAGAGTGTGCGAGGCGAGAAATCCCATCAGGGCGTTCTTATGCACATGCCCGGCTTCCAAGCTGATCCTCGAAGACTCGCGCACTGGGCGTGACGCGTTCAGCTCCACCTCTGCCGGGAAGAGCGCATTGCACTAGTTGATCCATCTGTGGACTCCCGAGTCGCGCCATGGGCCACGTAGGAAGCGAGCTCGTTGCACCGCAGTAACGCGCGCACTGCGGGAGAAGCAGGTGGCTCGTGCCTCGTCGAGGCTCCAGGATGCGGGGCGCCCCGCGGACGGAACTCGCCCTACTCCATCGGGGCGGGGCGGCGGCCCCCTCTCCTGACCCGGCGCCTCGTGATCGGAATCGAAGGAGAGGAGGACCACCGCTTTGGCGCCCTCCGGCCACTTCGAGGTACCGCCGCCTCCCACAAGAGGCTGCCCCGCACGAACCCGCTCGACGTGGGCTCGCCATTCGTCCTCTGACCACTGCCACGGTTCCATCGCTTGCATGCTCAGGTCCTTCTGTCTTACTACTGGAGGGCGGTGAGGACTTTGGTGATGCCGGTGGCGATCTGCTGGATCTGGGTGGGGGTTAGGTCGGGGCTGATGTCGATGTGGATGGCCCGTTCCAGCAGCTCGTTGGTGCGGGGGCAACTGGCGGGGTCGAGCTTGCGGGTCTGGGGGTTGGCGTCCCAGGGGGTGCGGTTGGACCAACTCCGCCCGGCGACCAGGGGGTCCCAGTGGTAAGCGATGTGGTAGTCAGTGATCTCCGGGTTGAACAGGCGGGACGCGGGGACGCCTTCGGCTTGCAGGGCGTCGACGACCTCCGTGGTGCGGGCGGCGTCGGGCAGGTAACCGATTAGCGCGATGTCAGCATCACCCTCCGGGTCCCACTGATGGCGCCAGGTGATTCCAGCGGCGGCCGCAGCAGGGGCGATCTGCTCCAGCACAGCAGCGTGGTTGCGGCGGGCGTCGGCGAGGATGCCATCCAGCTTGGCCAATTGCGCGCCGGCGACAGCGCCCTGCAGCTCGGACATGCGCCCGGTGGTGCCGACGAAGGTCTTGCTCTCCTTCAGCGACGCGCGCAGACTGCCGGCGACATCGTGGAACATCAGCGCCCGCTCATAGAGAGAACGGTCGTTGGTGGTGACCAGGCCCCCTTCACCGGAGGTGAGGATCTTGTTGAACTGAAGACTGAAGATGCCAATGTCGCCGATCGTGCCCAGCCGGCGGCCGTGATAGCTGGCACCACAGGCCTGAGCTGTGTCTTCCAGGATGCGCAAATCGTGACGGCGCGCCACCTCCAGCAGCGCGTCCATGTTCGAGGCGCCTCCGCGCATGTGAACGGTGAGGATAACCTTGGTCCGATCGGTGATCCGCGCCTCGACATCCGCAGCATCCAGGGTCAGACTCTCATCGACCTCCGCCAGCACCGGCACCCCGCCAACGAACAACACCGCCGCGGCGCTGGCGATCCACGTGTAAGCGGGCACGATCACCTCATCGCCGGGCCCCACGCCCAGCGCAGCCAGCGACGACGCCAACGCCATGCTGCCCGAAGACACCGCCAGCACGTGGGCGACACCGAACCGAGACGCGACCGCTTCCTCCAGCTCCTCGACCTTCGACGCGCCATCCCCCGGCCCGTAGTACCGGAACAGCCGCTTGCTGCGCAGCACCTCCAGCACAGCAACCTCTTCCTCGGCACCGATCCGCATCCCACCCGGATACATCGCCGGAAGCGACACCGTCACCGCCGGCTCCCCACCATTCACAGCCAACGCACCCGCGGGCACCGTGTCGAAAACCGTCATTGGTTCATTCCTCTACTAGTCAATCCAGAACTACAAAACCGATACAGAACCGGTTCTGTGAACCGGTTCTGTAAACGTAAACGCTCACGGCCCCCGCGTCAACAATCCGACAGGCGCGCAGGTCAGCCGACGGTCGGATCCGCCAAGGTCGGGTTGGTTCTCCAACGCTCCAATGCGTCCGGATCCAGCTGGATCCCCAGGCCCGGACCGCTCGGGATCGGCAGTCGTCCGTCCTCGTCGAGCTGCCATGGCTCAGCTACGAGCTTGTCGAAGCGGCGCCGGTCTTCTATTCGACGAGATCGGTGTCGGCCAGCGCGCTGGCGAGTTGGAGGTCTGCAGCGAGTCCCACAGCGGTGTTCCATCCATGCGCTGCCAACGTCACCCCATGATCGCCGGCCATGAAGCCGATGCGCCGTGTTTCGCTCAAGCCACCGCACTTCGTCTGGTCGGGTTGCACGATATCGGACGCGCCCGCCGCCAGGAAGGGCAGGAACGACTGTCGTCGCGTCAGCACCTCTCCTCCGCTGATCGCCACGGAGGAGCTGTGCCGCACGTGACGAAATCGGCGAGCGCATCGGGCGGTAGCGGCTCTTCGAACCACGCCACGTCATAGCTATCGAGCATCCGCGCTGTGCACCAGACCCACGCGAGCCGCCCGGGAAACGAGGCGTCCGAGCCTCCCGCGTCCACCGCGAGAAGGCAGTCATCACCGATCGCCGATTGCCGACCGCGCGCAGGCGACGATTCCTTCGTCCGTCCTCTGGTCGATGCGCCCGAAATGACCCCACCCGATCTTGAATGCTCGGAAACCTAGCTGAGCAAGACAGCGCAGACCATCCGTCAGCGTTTCGCAGTCCTCGAAGAGCACAGAGGCGTACGGGAGGACGGACTGCCGGTGCCGGCCACCGAGCAGGCGTCCGACCGGCTGGTCCAGGGCCTGACCCATCAGATCCCACAGAGCGATATCGATCCCGCTGATCATGTGTGTCACCGCGCCCCCGCGCCCCCGCCAGAAGCTGCTCTGATGCAGCTTCTCGGTTATGCGCTCGGGCGCGAGTGCACACTCTCCGACGAGGAGGGGTTTGAACAGATCGAGGGCGGCTCGAACCAGCGCTTCAATGCTGGAAACGCTACCGACGCCGACGTGCCCATCATCGGCGTGAACGGCGATGAGCGTGTGGACGACGTCATCCGGCTCGAGCTCATTCGACCGTCCGCCTGGCAGGGTGGCTCCGCGCAATCCGCAGGTGCGAACATCCGTGATCCTCATAGTCCTGCTCCTCGGGTCCGATGCCTTCAGCGAGCGGTCCAGCCCCCGTCCACGGCGAGAGTCTGACCAGTGATGAGCGAGGCAGCAGGTGATGCCAGGAAGGTGACCGCTGCCGCGACCTCCTCCGCACCTGAAGGACATCCTGGCCGAGGGCGAGCATACGACCTGTGCCCTGGGCGGCGGCGTCGCGGACATCCCCGCTGCGTCGAGGTGGTGAGGTCGCTCGGCTTCGCCGGACCGATCAGCATAGAGCACGAGCCGGAGACCTTCGACCCGTTCGACGACGTCGTGGTTAGTCGCGAGCGGCTGACGGGCTGGCTGCAGGGCGCGACGGGGGGTCGACTCGAGGGTCCGAGACGCGAGGCGCGCCGAGAGGCCGATACGGACACGTTCCGTATCGGCCTCTTTCTGCTTTCGGTGTCAGTGACCGGCTATTCCTGCTCGCGCGTCCGACGAACGCCACCTTGAGGATGGCCAGGGCGGCCAGCGCAGCGAGCGTCACGGTGTTAGCTACGAAGACGACGGGGTCCGCGATGGCGATCCCGTAGGTGACCCAGAGAGTGACGCCTGAGCCCAGGACGACGACATAGCTCCAGGAGATATCCCCTGTGGACCTGGTCCGCCAGCACCGGAGCAGCTGCGGCAGCCACGCGCCGGTCGTCAGGATGGCGGCCGCGGAGCCCAGCACTGTCAGCAGGCTCATGGTGTACTGCTGGCGAGCGCGTACAGGAGCTGGACGCTGTTCTCGACGATCTCCTCGCCTGCTCCGCGGGCGACGAGCGTCGCGTGCGTCACCTCGTAGCCCCCTTCCTCATAGGAAGCCCGGTCCGGGACGTAGCCGATGAGCCCGTTCGCGTAGCCGACGAAGACAGTGGTGGCAAAAGAAGAGCGCCGGATGATGTCCTGGCCGAGGACAGTGAAGAGCTCGCACGGAGCCGTCGAGATGGCGAGCTGCGGACCGATTCTTACGGCGTACTGTCGCGCTTCGACCGGACGGGCGGTGTCCTCGCCGTCGATGACGCGCAGTGCATCTCGCGCGCGGGACAGGCGGAGCTGGGTCCAGCTCACGTCAGCCGGATCCGCACTGCGGTCTGCCCCCAGGGAGGTGAGCCGGTCGGCGAGCAGGCTCACCGCGCGCACGGCATCCGTTCTCGATTCCGGAAGCAGCGGTGGGTACGCGAACGTCTGGGCGCACACCTGAATGGAGATATCGTGGGGCGCCGTCCGTGAAGTCGTGTTCCACAGTCGCAATACCTCGGCGGCCAGAGGCATCGCCGTATCCAGGGGCGTCGTCGTCGACTCGCCCATCGTTCTCGGGTTGATGTCTCCTGCCGCGCCCTGGAGGAACAACATCGGCACGCCGGTGACCTGTTCGACGGTCGAGCGCAAAGGGGCGATGAAATCCGCACTGACGTCCCGGCACTCCGAGCCCAAGCAGACCGGGTGGCACGCAAAGCTGACGGCTGACGCGATCGCGTCCCCGTTGACGCCCTCGACCACCACCAGCACGACTCGGGCATCCCGCGGGCCCGCCGGGTTGTGCCCGAGGATGACGTCGCCGTTCGGCGTCGTCTCGCGGCGATTCACGCCGACATCCGACTCGCCAGCGACCACGCGCAATCGGGCGGGTCGCGCACGAGAACAGGCCAGCTGGATCGCACCGACGAGATCGTAGACCAGAAGCCGGGTGTAGGCGATCGACACGGGATGCTCGAGCTCCCCTTCGTTGTCCATCGAAGGGCCCGCTGGAGCGTAGTGCGTGTGGGTGGCCGAGACGATGACATGCAAGTCGGCTATTCCGGTCGCTGCGCGCGCCCGGCATTGCACCTCGTCGGTCCACTCGGCGTCGATTCCCTCGAGATCGCAGGAGACAAGCGCCAGGGCCGTCCCCTCCGGGCCACCGGATTGCAGGAACAGGACGGTCGCGGCCAGAGGATCGAGGACTCCCGTTGCCGGCCCGCGCCCGGCGAAGCCGATCAGCGGGGCGCCGATGGGAGGCGTGATATCGACGCGAGCGGCTCCTGCGCGCCCCTGCGCGGTACTGGCCAGCGAAGGCGACGCAGGAGCCGTCTCACCCATCCGTCAGCTGCCCTTCCGGGGCGAGAGGTGCAGCACGACGTACTCGCCGTTCGGGCCGGCAGGGCTGTCGTCCGCGTAGGGGTTCTGCGGCGTCGGCCAGCCGGTGAACGTCTTGTCGGTGTAGGTGCCCCAGTCGGCGCCTCCGACGAGCGGGATGACGGGCATCTGCTCGACCATGATCCCCTCCAGTCCGGACAGGGCGTCTTGCTGCTCCTTCTCGCTTCCCGAGTCGGCGTACGCCGTGAGGAACTTCTGCGTCGCAGGGTCCTTCCACCGTTCGAAGTTGGAGGCCGCGTTGGAACCGATCGGTGCGGTCTGATCGGAATTGAGCAGGTAGTTGTAGGCGTAATACGGCGACGGGCCGATCGCCGACCAATCGACGCTCAGATCGAAGTTGCCCGACGCGAGATCGGCGTTCCAGCTGTTCGTGGACACACCCTTCACCGTCACCGCAATGCCGATCTTCTGCAGCTGTTTGGCGATGATCTGGCAGTCGGAGATGTAGTCCTCGAATCCCGACGGGTCTTCGATGCTCAGCTGCACGGCTTTCCCATCCGGACCGATGAGTTGACCGGACCCGTTCCAGTTGAATCCCGCCCCCGACAGCAGCGCCTTGGACTTCGCCAGATCGAACGTCAGGGTGTCGTTCTTGTACTTCGGGTCGAGGTAGCTCAGCTGGGTGCTCACCAGGCCGGTCGCCGACGTGATGGGCGCCTCGTAGCCGAACTCGCCCGAGGTGTCGATCGCCTTTCGGTCGAGGGCGTAGCTGATCGCTTTGCGGACCGCCACGTTGTCGAGCGGCGCTTTGGTGAGGTTGGCGATGAGGCTGATCGGCTGGACTTCGGGGTACCAGTAGTGGTTGTACTTGCTCTTGTCGACGTAGAGTCGCTTGAAGTCCGGCTCGCCACCGGTCGTCCACTGGATCTGGCCGCTCAGCAGCTCGGAGGTCGAGGTGGAGGTGGAGCTGATGATCGGGAATTTGAGCTCGCTGACCGGAACGGGGCTCCGGAAGAGCGGGTTCTTCTTGAGGTCGACCTCCTGGGGCGTGTACCTGTCGAGGACATACGGGCCCGTGCCGACGGGGTTCGGGTCGTCGAAGGTCGTCGGGTCGGAGATCTTGCCCCAGATGTGCTCGGGGACGATCGGCAGCTGACCGCCGACGAAGTAGAGCTGCGTGAAGGCGGGAGCGTCAAAGGTGACGACCGCCGTGTACTTGTCCGGCGTCGAGACACTGGTGAACGCAATGCCGTTGAGGTTCAGAGCGGAGAACTTCTTGATCAGGTTGAGGGTGAAGGCGACGTCGGCGCTGGTGAACGCCTGGCCGTCCGACCACTTGACGTCCTTACGCAGGGCGAGCGTGAGAGTCTTGCCGCCATCCGTCCACTTCCACGAGCTCGCCAGCCACGGATAGGTCTGTCCCGGCTTCACCACGTTGTACTGGATCAGCGGCTCGTAGATCATCGCCCAGTTCTGGTTCACCGCCTGCACAGGGCTGCTCGCCAGCAGAGGGTTGAAGTTGCGGGGCTGCGGGCCGGCATTGTTCACCTGCACCACCAGGGCTTTGGCGGAACCGCCGCCGCCGTTTGAGCCGCCGCAGCCGGCCAACGCGAAGGCGCTGCCGAGTGCGACCGCCGCGAGCAGCGCCCGCTTGATCGTCCTCCGTCTGGGGGTGTTCATGCCTGATCCTCTCTTTGGGTCGCCGTCGACGTCGACGGTCGGGTTTCGTGGTGGGGGTCCGGCGTCGCGGAGGCGACCGCCGATTCTTCGTGCAGCCAGCAACGCGACGTTCGACCCGTCGCTATCGGGAACATTGGCGGTGTCTCGGTGCGACACCGCTCCATCACGAAGGGGCATCGGGATGCGAAGCGGCAGCCCGGTCCCGGGTCGATCACCTTCGGCGGCTCTCCACCCCCGCGCACCTCCGCGCGTGCACCGTCAGCGCCGACCTGGGGAGCGCTGGAGATGAGGAGCTGCGTATAGGGGTGGGCCGGAGACTGAGTGATCTCCTCGCACGGTCCCTCCTCGACGACGTGGCCGGCGTACATGACCACGCCGCGCTTCGCGAAATACCGGGCCGACGCGATGTCGTGAGTGATATACAACAACGCAACTGAGCGTTCCACGACGATCTGCCGCAGCAGATTGAGCACCCCCAGCCGCATCGAGACGTCGAGCATGGAGACGGGCTCGTCCGCCAGCAGCACGGTCGGCTGGACTGCGAGGGCGCGGGCGATGGCCACGCGCTGACGCTGACCGCCCGAGAGTTCGTGGGGGAACTTCGCGGCCACCTGCTTCGTGGGCGTCAGCTGCACTTCGCGAAGCAGATCCTGCACCATCTGCTGCGCCTCGGCTCCGGATGAGGCGCGACCGTGGATGCGCAGGGGCCGGGCGACATGGTCTTCGACGCTCTTCATCGGGTTGAGTGACGAGAACGGGTCCTGGAAGACCATCTGCACGTCACGGACGTACCGCAGGAACCGGGAGCGGCCCCGGGTGTCCACCTCTTTCCCCCGCAGCCTCACGACTCCCTCGCTCTGCTGCTCCAGGCGCGCGAGAACGCGGGCGAGCGTCGACTTCCCCGACCCGGACTCTCCGATCAGGGCCGTGATCTCGCCGGACCTCAGCGTGAGCGACACGTCGCTGAGAGCATGCAGCCGCGCGCGCTTGCGCCCGCCGCGGCGACCCTTGCCGCCGACAGGGAAGGTCTTGGAGAGCCGGACGGCCTCCAGCACGATGCCGTCGTCCGCCGCCGGGGACGCGTCCGGTGCGAAGCGGGTGGTCGCCTCAGCGCCATTCATCGGGTACCTGCCAATCCGCGCTGAGCGCTGGCGTTGAGCACGTCCTCCGCGCGGAAGCACGCCGCCCGATGGTCGCTCTGCCCGGACGGAGCTCCGTGCACTGCCTCGAGCTGCGGGTCCTGCGACACGCAGTGCTCGATCGCCCACGCACACCGATCCGCGAACGCACATCCCGAGGTGCTGCGCCGGAGATCCGGCGGCGTCCCGGGAATGCCTTCGAGGACCTGCCTCGGTCCTGACAGCATCGGGAACGAGCGCAACAGTCCGGTCGTGTAGGGGTGGGCCGCGAAGTCGAGCAGCTCACGGGTCGTGCCGAGCTCGACGATGCGTCCGGCATACATGACCGCGACGCGATCCGCGATCTCGAGCAGCAGGGAAAGATCGTGGGTGATGAAGACGATACTGAAGTTCTTCTGCTTCTGGAGACTCATGATCTCGCGCAGGATGGCTCGCTGCGTCACGACGTCGAGTGCCGTCGTCGGTTCGTCCATGATGATGACTTCGGGGTCGAGGGCGAGAGCCATCGCGATCATCGCACGCTGCCGCATCCCTCCGGAGAGTTCGTGCGGATACGCCTTCGCGCGGGCGGCGGCGATGCCGACCAGTCCGAGCAGTTCGGCCACGCGCTCGCGCCGCCGACGCTTGTCCATCCCTTTACGGTGGGCCTTCAGGACGTCATCGAGCTGTGCGCCGATCGTCAGCACAGGATTCAGGGCGTTCAACGCGGATTGGAATACCATGGAGATCCGCTCCCACCGGTACGGCTGAAGCTCCTTGGGTGTGAGCAGGACCAGGTCGTCGCGTCCGCCGTCGACGCTTTCATAGATGACGGAGCCCCCGGTTATCTCCGCAGGCGCCCGCAGCAGACGGGCTATGGCGAACGCGAGAGTCGACTTTCCGGAGCCCGACTCGCCCGCGATGCCGATGATCTCGCCCCGGGGGATCTCGAGATCCACCTCCCGGACCGCCCGCACGCTGTTCTCGCCGATGCCGTATTGGACCGAGAGGTCCCGCACGTGGATCAGCGGCCTCCCGTGCGCGGGTCGAGCCCGACCGTCCTCGGAGCCTGTCGTGGTGCTTTCTGCGGTGCTCATTCCTGGACCCTCCTGTCCGAACGGCCGACGGAACGGGCGGCAGCAGAGGGCTTCCGGCCGATGGCCTGCTTTTGCTTCCGGATCTCCTGAGCGACTCGAAGTCGAGGATTCACGTACTCGTCGATGCCGAAGTTCATGAGCGCGAGCCCGGTGCCGAGGAGGGCGATGCACATGCCCGGCGGGATGAACCACCACCACGCTCCCATCTGAAGCGCGCTCTGGTTCTCAGCCCAGAACAGCATCGTTCCCCACGACCACGTCGACACGTCCGAGAGTCCGAGGAAGGACAGTCCCGCCTGAGTCAGCACGGCTGCGATCACGGTGAAGAGGAAGGTGGAGGAGATCAGGGCGAGCTGGTTCGGGAGGATCTCGCGCAGGACGATCCGCAGGGTGCTCTCTCCGCTCGCACGAGCGGCGGCGACGTAGTCCCGCTGCCGGATCGACATCGTCTGCACGCGGATCACCCGGGCGCCCCAGGCCCAGCCGGTGACACTGATGACGAGGGCCACGCTGATCCAGCCCTTGCTGGGAAGATACGCGGCCAGGACGATCACCAGCGGAAGAGCGGGCAGCACCAGGAAGATGTTCGACAAGGCCGAGAGCGACTCATCGGTGACGCCGCCGAGGTAGCCGCCCAGGAGCCCGATGAGCACCGAGAGGACTGTCGCAAGGATGCCCGCCACGAAACCGACGAGAAGCGACTCGCCTGCGCCATCGATCAGTTGGGCGAGCACGTCCTGGCCGCTCTGGGTCGTCCCGAGCAGATGCTCCGCGGACGGCGGTGAGACGACATCACTGCTGAGCGCGGACGGATCGACGCGATACACCAGCGGACCAACGACGGCCATGACGACGAAGAAGGTGACCATACCGCTTCCCGTCAGGAACTTGGCAGACCGCAGCTCTTTCGGCCAGCCCAGGCGCAGGCCCCGGGCGCGCATCGGAGGCGTGATGCCGGTGATGGGCGAATCCGTTTCTGCAAGCTCGACGGGAATCATGCTGTCGCTCCTCGTTGTCTGGTGCGGGGGTCGAGGATGACGTAAAGGACATCCGCGAGCAGGTTGGCCAGCAGCACCGAGAGGGTGATGATCAGGAAGATTCCCTGCATCAGCGGGTAATCCTCGTTCGTCACCGCCTGGTAGAGCACGTAGCCGAGACCCGGGTAGGAGAAGACGACCTCCGTCAGGATCGCACCACCCATAATGAATCCGAGCGAGAGGGCGAAGCTCGCGATCGACGGCAGAATAGCGTTCCTCGCTGCGTAGACCAGCATGATCCGGCGCGGCGAGAGTCCTTTGGCCTCGGCCATCAAGACGTATTCCTCATCGAGTGTCGTGACCATCATGTTGCGCACGCCGAGCATCCAGCCCGCAAGCGAGGAAATGATCAGCGTGGCCGCCGGCAGGAACCCATGCGATATCACGCTCGCGATGAAGGGGCCGTTGAAACCCGCATCGACGTCCGACGAGTAGGCGCCGGACAACGGGAACCAGCCCAGCGCCTGTCCGAAGATGAAGAGCGTGATGAGGCCCAGCCAGAAGTACGGGACGGCTGTGAAGAACGTCGTTCCGGGGAGAAGGCTGTCGAGCCACGAGGCCCGCCTCCAGCCGATCACGATACCCAGGTACGTGCCGAGCACGAAGCTCACGATCGTCGAGATGCCCACGAGGCCGAGCGTCCAGTAGGCGCTGTCATTGATCACGCTCGCCACCGAGGACGGGAAATAGCTGAACGAGACGCCAAGATTCCCGTGGAAGATCTCCCCCCAATACGAGAAGTAGGCCGAGACGAGGTCCTGCTTGCCTAGTCCGAACATCGCCGCGATGGCGTGCTGGGAGGCCGGCGACAGGCGCCCCTTGAACTTGGCCAGCAGAGCCTGCACCGGGCTTCCCGGCATCATCCGCGGGATCAGGAAGTTCAGCGTGAAGGCAGCCCACGCCGTCAGCAGGTAGAAACCGACTCTCTGAAGCAGACGTCGCATTGCTCTCCTTCGAGCGGATCCGGTGGGAGGGTGTTCTCGCACCGATCGGGACCGGCGCTCGACTCACGCTAGCAAGACTTACGCTTTTCAACAATCGAAAGTTGTAACCTGATCATCGTAAGTTACCTGTTTATCGAAATCCGGAGATGTCGATGGCAACGAATACCCCGGCCAACAGGGAAATCAGACTGCAACGACACAAGCGCAAGTCGAGCGCTCGATCAGAGAGAGCACAACTCTTCCCGCGGTGGGCGCAGGCAAAGCCCGGAGCGGCTACGCGCTGACTGCCACCGGTGCTCCGTCGTCCAATCGGGCCGCGGCGAGCATGTTCTCGATCGCAAGCGGCGAAAGTACATGTTCAGCGACCATCGAAGCTGCGCCGATTACGCCGACGTCGTGCATCGCCTGCGACTTCGCGATCGTCAATCGCGCGGTCGCGAGCGGAAGGGAGCGCTTGTACACGACCTCTCGGATGCCGGCGAGCACCGAGTCCCCTGCCTCAACGATGGGGCCGCTGACCACCACGACAGAGGGGTTGAGCATATTGACGCACCCGGCGAGCACCGAACCGATGTCCCGGCCGGCCTGCCTGAGCGCTGTGGAGGCGCGCACGTCCCCTCGTTGACCCAGCACGATCAGGTTTGCCACGTCGGCCTCAGCGCTCCCGGTCAGCGAACGCGCGACGGCGGGCGCGCCGGCCAAGGCTTCCAAGCATCCGTAATTGCCGCAGTCGCACAGCATATCGGAGCCTCTGCCCACCGCGACGTGTCCCAGGTCGCCAGCCGATCCGTCGGCACCGCGCTGCAGCGCCCCACTGCTGATGATCCCCATGCCGACGCCGCTCGCAACCCTGATGAACAACAGATTCTTGGTATCCGGCCAGAAGGTCCGTTGCTCGCCCAAGGCCATGAGGTTGATGTCGTTGTCCACCAGCACAGGAACCGGGAAGGCGCGCGAGACGTAACCGGCGACGTCGAACCCGTCCCACCCCGGCAGGGTAGGCAGTCGGACCGGCCGCCCTGCGGAGCGCTCAACGGGACCCGGCAACCCGATCCCGACGCCAATCAGGTCTTTGCTGCGGTCACCGGTCGATTCGAGCAGGTCCTCCGCTTTGTCTCGTGCACGGTCGAACACCTCGGTGGGGCCGGCCGTCGGGGGTGATCGAACGCGACGCGCGCGATAATCTGACCGATCAGGTCGGTCAGAGCGACGGTCGTCCGTTCCGCCCCGACCTCGATCCCCAAGAGCACGCGACCGCTGGGGTTGAACGCGAAACGCGTAGCCGGGCGGCCACCGCTGGACCGGGCGTCACCGACGTTCATGACGAGACCCGCGTCCGCGAGCGTCTGGATACGCGAAAAGATGGTCGATCGGGCGAAGCCGGTCAACTCGGCGAGCTCGATGCGAGTCCGCGGCACTCCGTCTCGCAGATACTGGAAGATGTCGCCGGCGCGATTGAACCCCGGCATCGCTACCTGGACGAAGTCTTTCGAAGGTCTCACGACATAAGTGAACCACTTTGCTCCTCGACGTGCATCGCGCACTGCAGCGCGGCATGCCGCATTCGAGGGGTCTGCCGATCACGGAAGGCTCCCCAACGCAGTGCGGACGCGACTGGCGAGGTTGCCCGCATCCTGACAAGTGAGTGCCGATGCGACGTCTATGCGGACCGCCCTGGAGAGCACTGCCCAGGAGCGGGCGAACTCCCCCGGATCCATCGTCATGCGGGTGCACGACCAGGGGCTCTGCTCGCCGGAACCCCAGAAATATGCGACATGCTCCTTCCCGTGCTCCGGCGAGAAGACCAACGACGCGGGTACGCCCTCCGCGGTCAGCCGTTCGGCAGCCAACCGACTGGCCGACGCGTCGTCGAAGAGGGCGACGAGGTAGACCCCGCAGTCTCCCTCCGGATCCCATAAGGGTCTCCAGGTCACCTTCCGCCCGGCGTCCGCTCCGAGCTGACTCAGCACGGCATCGCGGGTGGCGCGACGCGTCGCTGCCTCCACGCACTCACGAGCGGAAGGAGAGGTAGGGGTCTGCCACTGGCCGAGAGCCGCCAGCGTCTCCGAAGTTCCCGGCAGACGCGAGGCAACTTCGACGTTCGACCCCCGGGCACGAACGGCGATGTCACCGAAAGAGCCCGCGTCCCGTCCGCCGAATGTGACTCCCAACGCTTCCGACACGTCCTCGATGAGGACAATCCCACGTGCGCGTGCCACGCGGATGAGGCGACTCATGTCCGCCGGGGCACCGGCGGCATGGTGCACCACCACCACGCGCGTCTGCGGCCGGATCCGCCGCTCGAGATCCGCCGCATCGAGCGTGAGGCTCTCATCCACATCGGCCAATTCGACAACGAAGCCGGCGGCGGCGATCGCGTGAGCGAGCTCACGCCGCGCGTACGTCGGCATGATGACCTGGTCGCCGGCGCCGACTCCAACGGCATCGAGAGCGCTCTGGAGAGCGAAACGCAACATACCCTGCCGCAAAGAGACCCAGCATCCGGCACTCGCGGGATCGGGCGCCTCATGCGAATGCGCTCGAGCCTGCCCCGGATGGATCGCGTGAAGGCTCATCGTCGGATTCCTTTGTACAGAACCGGTTCTGTATACCGGTTCTGTAGAATCTAGTGGCTCCCCCAGAGCGGGTCAAGATTGTCGCCGCAAATTCGTGGGATCGCTCGCTAGGCGAAGTAGGAGTGGAAGGGTGAGCAATGGTGGAGAAACCCACGATCGCCGACATCGCTCGCGAACTCGGGCTTTCCAAGTCGGCGGTCTCGAACGCGCTGCGCGGACTCCCACAGGTCAGCGTCGACACAGCAGCGCGGGTGAAGGCTTACGCGCTGGAACGGGGCTGGCGGCCGAACGCCGCCGCACGGGCGTTGTCCCTGGCGCGCAGCGACAACGTCGGCATCGCGTTGGTTCAGGCGGAGCAGCTGCTGCGCTCGGAGCCGTTCTACATGAACGCCATCGCGGGGATCGAGCGGGTGCTCAGCCCCAACGGGAAGAACCTGCTCCTCCGCACCATCGAGGCGGCGGACGATGAGCTGGCCGTGTACGAGTCATGGATCACCGAGGGACGCGTCGACGGGGTGATCCTGTTCGACCCCCGCCTCCACGACCCTCGTCCGCGACTCCTCATGCAAGGTCAACTTCCCTTCGCGGTCTACGGAGAGTCAAGCACGCTCTCCCCCACTGAGCTCGTCGTGGAAGAAACACAGACCATCGTCGAGCACCTCGCCTCGCGCGGGCACACGAACGCGCTCTTCATCGGTGGGCCGGGCAATCTCGCACACGAACGCGACCGGGCTGACCAACTGGTTCGCCTGAGCTCGAGCCGGGGGATCCGGGTCGTTGCAACCAACAACGACTATTCAATCGAAGGGGGGCGGAAGGCCGCCCGAGATGCATTCGGATCGGCGCAGTTCTCGGCTGTTGTGGCCTCAAGCGACCTTCTGGCGATCGGGGCCGTGGCCGAAGTCTCCGAGCATCCCGGCACATCGGTGGCCGTTGTGAGTTGGGACGATTCGCTCCTCTGCCAGTATTCCGCGCATCCTCTTACCGCCCTCGACCGCGACCACGGCCATTACGGCGAAGTGGCAGCCACGCAGTTGCTGAACAGCGCCTACTCCATTGGGCTGCCTGATCTTCCTCACTACCCGAGCCGTCTCATGGTGCGTGCATCGAGCCTGTGACACGCGTCTGAAGGCTACTAGCGGATGCGAGGAGCCACTGCGCCGTAGTCGTCAAGTTTCACCTCGACGATCTCCGCCAGCAGGACTTCAATGACTGTCTCTGCTCGAGTTCGCGGCACCAGTACCGCAGATGCGCGGCGGCGCTAACGCCGAGCACGACCTGCGTGGGGCGCTACACGGCCATTCCTCGAATTCGCCCGTTCCGGTGAAGGGCCGCTGGTCGTAGCGCCGATCGAGCTGGCCGCGACGATACAAGCGTGGTCCGGCAGGAGTGGCCGGAGAGCCGCCACCGTGAGGACGGCAGTGAGCACGTTGGCGCGGTAGTCGACGATCCGGCTCTCAGCAACGCCGAGGAGTCGCCTTGGAGATCGCCTGCAAGCGGGGCAATTCTGCGGATGCTGAAGCTGCCTGAGATGGGGCGCTTCGGCTCCCGCAGTGGTGGACACGTCGGCCCCGCGATGAGGGTCGGTGTGTTTGCCGGAAGGTCGGCAGCGGTCTCTAACGCCGCCCGCCGCCGGCCGCCGCCCGCCAGGACCAGCGTCAGGTCCGGTCTGGCGAGCGCCCACGCGGCCGCGCGTCCGACTCCTCAGCCGTGCCGGTGATCACGAGTGCGGATTTGAGGTTGGTCACCGGATTAGTTTCCGCCTAAACTAATCATCGTGAGTGCGCGCACCCCCGGCACCGTGGCTGAGATCATCGCGGCATGGAATCGCGAAATACCCGACGTGGACGCATCCTCGATCGCGGTGCTGATCCCGCTCATTCACCTCGCGGCGCAGCTGAACGCGATGCGGGACACCACATTGCGCAGGCTCGGCATCAACCAGGGACGCCTAAGCGTCCTCGGCGCACTGCGCCGCTCCGGGCCGCCTTATCGGCTTAGTGCTGGTGAGTTGGCTAGGCAATGCGAAGTCACCGCCGGAGCGATCACGCAACGACTCGACCGGTTAGAGACTGCCGGGTATGTTACGCGGCACCAGAACCCCGACGACCGCCGAGGCGTGAGTATCCAGCTCACCGACAGCGGCCAAGAGAAGCTCGACGTCGTTTTTCGCGCGGTCATGCGCGCCGACGAGGTACTGCTGAGCTTCCTGCCTGCACGGGACCGCGAACCCCTCACGGCAGCTCTCCACTCGTGGATGAACGCCGCCTGTCTTGACCACACAGCGCCCGATTTCGAGGCTCACTAGGCGGAGTGAGCCACTCTCCATCTGTTGCCCCGAGTCATGGGACCGGGACCACGTCACCGACGCCGTCGAAACGCTCGCGAGCGACAAGACCATGAAGATCCTTGTCGATGTCGCCCGGAGCAGGCGGTAAGCGACGGACTCCTCCGACCTCGAAGGGCGCCTCGCCGTCGCGAACAGCGCCAAGCGGGCAACGGATTCGCTGTATCCGAGGCGCTGGCCGCCGCGGGCGCCCACACCACCGTGACTTGCTAGGCATCGGTTTGAGCGCATCCAGTGGATCTGTCGACGGCCCTGAAATACCCGTCGTCTGACAACCCGCTAGAACCATAACACCCGCCGCTACCAACCGACGACGCCGTCAACGCGCGCGCAGTCGCCTTGCTCAAACCCAGCAACACAACCCCACCCCAGTTGTCCGAACCCCTTCACGATAGCCAAGGCAAGGAGGAACAATCACCTAATAAGCACTCCCCAGTTCGGGTGAGGCCTCCCCCTCCGTTCTAACGGAACACCGACAAAAGCGACGGGGCGGAAGAGCCTCTGGCTCGCCACCTCTGCCCGCTCATCGTCAGTGATGTCGAGCGCACGCTGATCGGTGATGCCGAGTTTGCTGCCCGCCAAAGGGGCGGAACCACGCAATCTCAATTGAGCGCGCCACCCTGCGATGAGGACAACATGTGCGCCATAACCGTTTGCCGCAACCGCGGCAACCGGCTAAGCGACACGAACGGAACACACGCCGCCTCCGCGGTCACCGCGGCGAGCCGGCCGATCGGCGTGTGCGGGTCAGCCGCGACCGGCCACCCGTCCACTGCGTAGCGACTCACCATGTCCACGCATTCCTTCTTCTCTTCCGTGATCGGGCTGAGGGATCCGACCACCCCGATCAGTCCGCCCTGCAGTTCCGGACTCATGTTGCTCGTATCGATTACGAATACCCGCATCCCGATTGCTCCCCTGTGTTGACAGACCCTTCCTTACGTTGTTGGGGGTGTGGATTGAGGGTCGTTGTAAGCTCTCGACCGCTCCAGGGATGCCGGGTATGGCTTCGACGCTTCCGCAGTGGTAGGACATAGATTGGCCGCCCGGCGTCCCGCAACGACTCGACCTCTGATTGAGACGCGCGACATGATCGCTGTGTAAGGACGCGCAGGCGTGGTCGTTCGCTGGAGCCCGCACCGAGCGAACGGAGGGCAGAATGCCGCAACTGTGGGCCGGGATCGACGCCGGCAAATCCCATCACCATTGTGTGGTGATCGACGAGGCCGGGGCACGGCTGTTGTCACGGAGTCTCGCCAACGATGAGGACGAGCTCCTCGCACTGCTCGGTGATGTGACCGAGCTGGCAGACGGTCACCCCGTGGTTTGGGCGACGGATCTGAACCAGGGCGGTGCGGCACTGTTGATCGCGGTGCTGGCCGCGAATGGTCAGGAGATGCTTTATATCCCGGGCAGGACCGTTCATCGCGCTGCCCGCACCTATCGTGGTGACGGCAAGACGGACGCGAAAGACGCCGCGATCATCGCAGACCAGGCCAGGATGCGCCGCGACCTGCACCCCGTCCGGGCCGGCGATGAGATCGCCACCGAGCTTCGAATGCTCGCCGCTCACCGCGCAGACCTGGTCGCGGACAGGACCCGAGCGATCAACCGCCTCCGCGTCACCCTGCTCGAGTACTTCCCGGGGCTGGAAGCCGCGTTCGACTTCGCCCAGCGGAAAGCTGCGCTGGTGCTGCTGACAAAGTATCAGACGCCCGCGCAGCTGCGCCGCAGTGGTGTCACCCGGATCACGACCTGGCTGCGGAACGAAGGATGCCGGCAACCTGAGAAGATCGCCGAAGACGCCGTCGCAGCAGCGAACCGACAACGCACCGTGGTTACCGGCCAAGACGCCGCCGCATTGATCGTCGAGCGCCTCGCTCGAGAGGTCCTTCGGCTGAAGGAGGAAGTGGAGGCCGTCGATGCGCAGATCGATGCCCGATTTCGCCGCCACGAATGGGCAGAAACCCTCCTAAGCATCCCCGGGTTCGGTCCCCTCCTAGCGTCAGAGTTCATCGGCGCCACTGGTGGCACCACACGCTATTTCGAGAACGCGAACCGTCTCGCTGGCGTCGCTGGTGTCGCACCCGTCCCGCGCGACTCCGGTCGGATCAGCGGGAACCTGCACCGCCCGAAACGCTATGACAGGCGTCTGATGCGAGCCTGCTATGTCTCCGCCGAGGTCGCTGCCCGATCCCATCCAGAGTCCCGCGCCTACTACGATCGCAAGCGCGCCGAGGGCAAACGCCATAAGCAAGCCGTTCTTGCCCTGGCCCGCAGACGGATCAACGTCATCTGGGCACTCCTGCGCGACGGAACCACCTACCAACAACAGTCAATAGCTGCGCGCACCGCCGCTTGACAAACAGATTGCGAATCTATATTTCGCAAATCGGGGCGGGGGCTTCGTGGAGCGCGTTGAGCACTCGGAAGAGGTTGCGGGCGATGTAGCGCTTCAGGCAGCGACGGATCTCTCGGAGGCTGTGGCCTTCCTGGGTTCTGCGTTCGACGTAGGCGCGGGTTTCGGCGTCGTGGGTCATCCGGACTATCGCAGTTGTGTGAAGCGCCTGGTTAGTCGCCTGTCCCCGCCGCGGCTGAGCCTGTGGCGGGTGGTGTTGCCGCTGGAGGCGGGGATGGGACTGACTCCGGCCAACGCGGCGAACGCGGCTTCCGAGCGGACCCGTCCGCGGTGGGACCAGGCGGTAAGGACGACGGCGACGGTGACGACGCCGATGCCAGTGTTTTCCAGGAGCGGGGCGGCGGGAGGGCCTGGATCAGTGCGGCGAGTTGCTTGTGGTTCGCTGCGAGCTGCGTCTTGATCTCTTCGATCCGGCGGGCAAGACGGACGGCTTCCTGCCGGGCGATCGCGGCGTCCAACGGCTCATCGCGTTCACGCCACCGCGACACTGTCGCGATCTGGGCGATAGTGAGGGATCGGCGGGCGTCGATGCCGAGGTCGTTCGCGCGCAGGAGCGCGGTGAGCGCGTTGACGTTCATCGTGCGCTCTGGACCCAGCTGGTCCCGGGCGGTCATCAGCGTTCGCAGCGCGGCGCGCAGTCCGTGATCTTGCCGGGGCATACGCAGTCGCGTGTCGTCAATGCCGAGCACTGCTTTGGCGATCGCCTGGGCGTCGAGCGGGTCGGACTTGCCGATGCCGTGACGGGCGCGAGCGTCCATCCGTGGTGCTTCCGACACCTCGTAGCCGGCGTCGGTGGCTGCTCGTGCAAGCCGGGCGCCATAGGTGCCCACGCCCTCGATCACCCACAACACTTCGGCATCACCGCCAATGCGCCGGGCCACCCACCCGATCGCACGGGTGATCCCGGCGCTGGTGGTCGGGAACTGCTCACACCCGAGCGCCTCGCCGGTGCGGGCGTCGAGGATCGCGTAGGTGTGAGTGCGGGCGTGGCAGTCCACACCGATGACAAATGGGCGGGACTGCGCAACGATAGTCAACGCGGCCGCCTCCTTCCTGATCAGAATCAACTGGACGACCGCGCGCGGCCGGCGCTGACCTGGGAGGAAAGCACTTCGGGGCAACACTGTGAGGAGTCACAACCCTCACGGGTTGGACAAGCTTCTAATCAAGCCACCGACGTGGACCGGGCCGACGCCCGCCGCCCCACCCGGCCCGGACATGTGGATAACAAGGCGCCCGCAGCGGGGCCACGTGAGTTTCGAGTCACGAGTAGGACGGGACGGCCAACGCCAACCCTGCCAGCCAGTCCCAGACCAGCCGCTCCAAGACTCACAGTAAGTTTGAGTTCCCCGAGCAGCTCGATGAGGGCTCTCTGGTCAAGAGCCATCGTGAGTTTTTGGGCCTGAGTGTCACGTCGTTGACGTGGCGAGCCATCGTGCGTTGGAGGAGGCGTTGCCCGGTTACGAGTCGGAGTATGAAGCGATCCGTCTGCCTCGTCAATATCCGCCGGAGTTCCGGCAGCGCGCTTTGCGACTGTTGCATGCGCTGATGCGCCGGCAGGGGTGGCTGGTGGGTCGGGATCAGACCGGTCGGATCATGCGCGAGCTCAGGTTGGCCGGGGCTCGTCGATCGAAACGAGTGTTCACCACCCGCCCCGACCCGGCCGGAGCGAGGCCAACGGATCTGGTTCAACGCCGGTTCACCGCGACCGGCCCGCGAACAACTCTGGGTCGCAGACATCACCTATGTCCGCACCTGGTCCGAGTTCGCCTATGTTGCGTTCGTGACCGACGTGTTTCTCCCGCCGGATCGTGAGCTTCAACGTCGCCGGGACGCTGCAGGTGGACATCCTGCCGCTGCAGGCGTTTGAGATGGCTGCGTTCGCTGCTGGCGGGGACCTGTCCGGGCTGACCCACCACTCCGACCACGGCTCGAACGGCGGATTCAACTGGTCGTCGCAACACCTCGTGATGGAGGTGTTGAATGGTTCGTCGTCAGCAAGCAGCCGACAGGGCGATACGGCCGAAGTTGCGGTCACCAGGTCATCCGAAGTTTCAGCGTCCGGTCGAGGCGGCGTTCTGGTTGCAGATCGCGTGGGGGTTGCTGCCGGTCGAGGCGGCCACTGCCGTGGGGGTGTCGCAGCCGGTCGGCCAGCGGTGGTTCCACAACGCTGGCGGCATGGCACCGTTCGATCTGCAGTTCCAGCCCTCGGGTCGCTACCTGTCGTTCGCCGAGCGGGAGGATCCGCGCTGCTGAGGGTCCAAGGCAAAGGGGTCCGCGCGATCGGCCGAGCGCTGGGGCGTGACCCGGGGACGATTTCGAGGGAGCTGCGTCGCAATGCCGCCGTCCGTTACGGCACCAGCGGCTACCGGGCGTCGGTCGCGCAGTGGAAGGCTGACATGGCCGCTCGCCGACCGAAGGTCGCGAAGCTGGTCAGCAACCCGCAGTTGCATGCCTATGTTCAGGAGCGGCTGTCCGGGCAGATCCGACGGCCCGACGGCACGGTGACTCCCGGGCCGCCCCCACCTCGGTTCACCGGCAACAACAAGCCGCACCGCAAGGATCATCCGTGGTCATGGGCGTGGAGTCCGGAACAGATCGCGAACCGGCTCAGGGTCGATTTCCCGGATGATGAGTCCATGCGCATCAGCCACGAGGCGATCTACCAGTCGCTCTATATCCAGGGCCGCGGCGCGCTCCAGCGCGAGCTGGTCTGGTGTTTGCGCACTGGCCGGGCACTCCGCGCACCGCGGGAGCGGTCGCGACGAAAGACCTGGGCGCATGTCACACCCGAGACGTTGATCAGCGAACGGCCACCCGAGGCCGAGGACCGCGCTGTTCCCGGGCACTGGGAGTCTAAATGAAGATGTCAAGCGGTGAGTGCGCCTGCTCGAGGTGCGGGCTCGAGGTAGTGGCGGTGGTCTCGGAGCATGGCCCAGATGACGTTGATGCGGCGTCGGACGACCGCGATGAGCGCTTGCTTGTGTAACTTGCCCTCGACGCGTTTGCGGTCGTCGAAGGCGCGGGAGGCAGGGTTGTTCTTCAGGCTGGAGAGCGCTGCGAGATAGCAGGTTCGGAGGAGGCGCCGGGTGAAGCGCCGTGGCCGATGATGGTTGCCGCTGATGCGGCCTGAATCCGTTGGTGCTGGTGCAACTCCAGCGACGCTGGCAAGTCTGTCGGGGCTCTCGAAGGAACGCAGGTCCCCGCCGACGTTGGCCAGGAACGTCGCACCGAGGATCGGACCAAAGCCGGGCATGCTGGTGAGGATCTCCACCTTGGGGTGGTGGTTGAACCGTGCCGTGATCGTGGCGTCGAGTTCGGCCAGCTCAGCGTCGATGGCCGTGATGACTGCGGCAAGCCGGGCAACGAGAGCCGCACCCACTGTTTCGGTCGGCAGGGTGGTGGTTTGCGCTGACGCCGCATCGATCGCCTTGCTTGCGACACCGGTGCTGTTGCGGCAGCCTCGCTTCTTCAGCAAGGCGGTCAGCCGTTTGGCCCGGATCCGGCGCAACGCGGCGGGGGGTCTGGTAGGCCGAGAGCAGCATCAGTGCTGCCTTGTTCTTCTTATAGTCGAACGCCCGCTCCAACGCCGGAAAGTACTCCAACATCGTCGCCCGAAACCGGTTGACCGCCCGCACCCGATCATGAACCAGGTCGAGCCGGCGGGCGGTCAGCAAGCGCAAGTCGATGCTGATCTGATCACCGTCACGCACCGGCTGAAGATCAGTGCGCATACGGGCCTGGTCGGCGATGATCCTGGCGTCTTTCGCGTCCGTCTTTCCGTCCCCACGATAGGTCGCCGCGGCGTGATGAACGATGCGGCCGGGGACATAGAGCAACTGCCGGAATGCGTGTCTTCGGGTACGCCGGCGGCTTGACGCCACGCGAATGGCTGGAGCGCGAGGGTGCGACGGTGTTCACGTCCATGGCGGAGCTCAGTTTGTTGGTGGAGGCACTATGAGTCGAAAGAAATACGAGGAGAAAGGTTTTCGTCAGTGTGAAGATATCTTCCTAACTGGCTATCATTACCCTGTGGTCTCCTGACGCAAGGAGCTGTATCCGACGAACGGGGGGCGTGATGGCGGCGAGAAGACGCGGCGTTGCGACCACCAGCACGCTCGCCCGGGTCAATCAGACGTCGATCATCGAAGCGCTGAAGAGCTCCGGCGCCCTCTCCAGACAGCAGATCGGCGCGATGACGGGGCTGAGCCCGGCCACAGTGAACCGGTTGACCGCCGACCTTCTCGATAAGGGAATAGTGGCGAACGCTGGCGTCGAGCCCTCCACAGGAGGGCGGCCCTCCATCCTTCTCCGTTTCGCCGGCGGCACCCGGGTCGTGGTTGCCGTTCAATTGCGTGCGCAAGGCGCAACCGGAGCCCTGGTCGACCTCGACGGCAAGATCGTGTTCCGCCGCGAAGTGAGTTTCGGGGCGAGCAACCGACGCCGGGCCCAAGCCGACGCCCCGGAAGGCCAGCCGGACTCGCTGCGGCTCACGACTGAGCTGGTCGAGTTCCTGGTCGAGACCGCACGGGGGATGGCCACGCCCTGCGTGGCCATTGGCGTCGCCGTCCCGGGAGTCATCCAGGGCGCAGGTGGCGCGGTCGGCCGCATGCCCGAACTGGGCTGGGACGGCTTGGAACTCGGCGCCTACCTGCGATCCCGCACCACGCTTCCCGTGGTCGTCGAGAACGACGCGAACTCGCTCGCTTACGGGGAGTCGACTCGCGGCGCGGGCCAGGGACTCTCCAGCCTGGTCGCCCTCGTACTCGAGAACGGCCTGGGCTCAGGGATAGTGACCAACGGACAGCTCCATCGGGGAGCCAATGGCGAAGCGGGTGAGATCGGCTACTTGCTCATGGAACGCGCGTCGTTCAAGCGCTCGTATTCGGACATCGGCGACCTTGAAGACAGGATCGGCTCCGTCGCCCTCACACGGACCGCCCGTGATCGCGGGATAGAGTTCCCCGCTGGCACGCTGGTCACTGCTGAGGACATCTTCCAGCGTGCACGAGAAGGGGATGCTGCGGCCGCGGAACTCGCCGAAGAGGTCCTTGACATGGTCGCGATCGCCATGGCGGCGATCGTCATCATCCTCGATCCCCAATTGGTGGTCGTCGGCAGCAATTTCGTTGGCAGTGCGGAGACGGTCATCCCTGCCATCCAACAGCGGCTCAGTGGCCGCATCATGACCGTGCCGCCCATGATCGCCGCCACTCACCGGGTCGACGCTGTTTTGCTCGGCGTTGCGGAGCTCGCCGCGAGCGAAGTCAACGGGTTCGCATACGTCGCGTACTGATTGGCCCCTCGTACGGCCCGTCCGCGCGAAACTTGACTTCCCGTACCGCGTTATTTACAGTGGCTTATTATCACTCCGATAAGAAACAATCCTTTATCGGGAGTTCGTTCCACGACGGTGACTGGAGGCGACGTGTTCGTCGGAATAGATATCGGTGGGACCAAGACGCATGTCTTGGCTGCCGACGGCGACGATGTCGTTCTCGACCGCGTGCTCCCCACGAGGGAGTGGCAGCACAACGGCCTGCTGGACGATGAACGCAGCGTAGAAAGCCTTCTCTCCACCTTCGCGGCTCTGGGTGACTCGTCGCATTCCGCGGTCGTCATCGGGGCGCACGGGTTGGACACCAGGGCGCAAGTACGCGACTTCGAAAGGGCCCTTCGCGGACAGCACCGGGGACCCATCCGCGCAGTGAACGACGTTGAACTCCTCGGGCCCGCGGCCGGGTTCACGGAAGCCATCGCAGTGGTCGCGGGAACAGGGTCCAAGATCGTGGCTCACGCCGCTGACGGATCGATGATCACGGCGGGTGGCTATGGGCATCTTCTCGGGGACCCTGGGAGCGCCGCGGCTCTGGCGCGAGAAGGCATGCGCGCAGTGCTCGACGCGCGCGACGCGGGTGCCGAGCCGGACGTGCTCGCGCAGCAGTTGATGCGACACTTCTCGGTCGCCGATGTCGAGGCTGCGGCCAACTCCTTCGCCGAGGACTCGCGGCTGGCGGCCTGGGCGTCGATGGCCCCGATGGTTTTCCGTGCCGCCGATCACGGGTCCACGCTCGCAGAAGTCGTCATTGATGACGCAGCGCGCGAACTGGCGCGAAGCGTCGCGAATGTCGTCGCGCGGGGCGCTGTCTCCTCGGACGTGGTCTGCGCGGGTGGAGTCATCACCAACCAGCCGCGGCTGTACGACGCGTTCTCGCGCCATGTCGGCGCGCTCACTCCTGATCTCACGGTCCACCTGCTGGACGTCCCCCCGTTGCTGGAGCTCTTGCGCTTGCGCGCAACAGCGACGGTTCGCACCATCACCTAACCCTGCACCAAGAATCAAGGAGGATTTCATGAAAACCCGGAATCGCCGAATGCGCGCGCTCGCAGCGCTGGGCGTCGTCGCGGCCACGTCGTTGGCTCTTTCCGCTTGCAGCATCACCGGCGCCTCGTCATCCAAGGCCCTCGATAGCGGCGCCACCGGCACGATCAATGTCCTCCTGATGAAACAGGCCGGTTACTCGGAAAGCGATGTCGCTTCCATGGTCAAGGACTTCGAAGCAAAGAACCCCAAGATCACGGTGAAGACCACGTTCGTGGCCTACGAGGCGCTGCACGACAAGATCGTCACGTCGGCGCCGGCTGGGACCTACGATGCTGTCGCGACAGACGTGATCTGGCCCGCCGAGTTCGCCACGAAGGGGATCGTCGCCGACCTCACCAGCAAGTTCCCTTCAAGCTGGAAGAAGACGATGCTCGGGGGCGCCCTGAACACAAGCGAGTACAAGGGGAAGTACTACGGCGTGCCGTGGGGACCCTCCACGAAACTCTTCTTCTTCAATAAGGACATGCTGGCGAAGGTCGGGGCCACCCAGGACGACGTCAAGACGTGGGACGGTGTCCTGGCGGTAGCCAAGAAGATCAAGGATGCCGGCATCGTGAAGTATCCGCTTGCGTGGAGCTGGTCTCAGGCCGAGGCGCTAGTGTGCGACTACGCTCAGCTGCTCGGCGCGTGGGGCGGCACCTTCACCGACGCGAAGGGCAAGCTCGCGATCAACAAGGGGGCGGGCGTCGAGGCCCTCACCTGGATGAAGAAGTCGATCGACGAGGGTCTCAGCGACCCCGCCTCGACCACCTTCCTCGAAGACGACACTGACAAGTCGATGGCATCCGGCAAGACGGCCATGGAACTGAACTGGGAGTCCACCTTCCGCGACCTGAACGACCCCACGATCTCCACGATCGTCGGTAAGGCCGGAGTCATGCAGACGCCCGCGGGGCCATCCGGCAAGAACCCGGGTGTCAACGGTTCGATGGCTTTGTCCATCGGGGCGAAGTCGAAGCACCCTGCTGCCGCATGGAAGTTCATCGAGTACGTCACCAGCGAGGCCGTCCAGGAGAAGTTCGTCCAGAGCAACTCCAGCGACTGGAAGGCGAGTTACTCGAAGCCGAGCGTGATCGCGACGAACCCGGAGGTCGTTAAGGCGGCCGCCACCGCGTACGACTCGATGATCCCTCGCCCTCAGATGCCGAACTACAACACGGTTTCGCAAGCACTGCAGGTCGAAATCCAGAACGCCCTTCTCGGCAAGAAGACGCCGCAGCAGGCAATGGATGACGCCGTCAACGCCGCGAACAACGGCTAAGAAAGTACAACCTTATGTCTGTTGCCAGCGTCGAAACTGAGCCGGTCCGGTCCCCGCAGAAGGCCCCGATCGGCAAGCGGAAACGGGAGAAGCAGGGCAGGCTCGCTTTCTGGCTGCTTCTCCCGGCCGGAGTGGCGGTCTTCGGGGTGATCGTGTACCCGATCCTCCGGACTCTGTTCATCTCGTTCTTCCAGGTCGATTCGGCGCTGGCAACCGACACCCCGTTCGTCGGGTTCGCCAACTATGTGCACGTTCTCGGCAGTTCTTCCTTCTGGGCGTCGATCGGGCGGACCCTGTACTTCACGCTAGTGTCCACCGCCCTCGAGCTCTTCTTCGGGCTCATCGTGGCGGGCCTGCTCAACGCGAAGCTCCGCGCACGGTGGCTCTTCCGGGCGATCGTGATCATCCCCTGGGCGATCCCCACTATCGTCAATGCGGCGATGTGGAAGGGCATCTTCAACGCCCAGTACGGCGCACTCAACGCCCTGCTGAGTCAGCTGGGACTGATCCAGCAGTATCAGGCGTGGCTCGGCGACCCCAACCTCGCGCTCAACATGGTCATCATCGCCGACGTTTGGAAGAACACGTCGCTCGTGGCGTTCTTCCTCCTCGCTGGCCTCACCGCGATCCCAGGAGAACTCTACGAGAGCGCGAAGATGGACCGCGCGAGCTGGCCGCGCATCTTCCGGTCCATCGTGCTGCCGATGCTGGTTCCATCGATCTCGATCGTGCTGGTCCTGCGGACGGTCGAAGCGTTCAAGGTGTTCGACATCATCTACGCCATGACCCGCGGCGGCCCGGTCAACGGCACCCAGACGGTGGCGTATTACGCGTACACGACCGCCTTCTCCGATCAGAACTTCGGTGTGGGATCGGCCCTGTCGTACATCATCGTGCTCGTGATCCTGGCGCTCACGGCCATCTATCTCCGACTCCTCCGCCGTTCAGAAATGAGTCTCCTGTGAAGCGCGCGACCCGGAATTCGCTCCTCATCCACCTCGCTGCCGGGGGCGTCGCGGTCGTGATCCTCGCGCCGTTCGCCTGGATGGTGATCGCGAGTGTCTCGCCGCAGAGCATGCTGATCGCGGTACCGTTGAAATGGATTCCGGACCAGCTCTACTTCAACCGGTACGTCCAGATCTTCGCCGGTGCCGACAACGCAGCGCAGACCTTCCGTGCGGCGCTGGGGAACTCGGTGATCGTCGCCGTCGGTACCGTCGCGATCTCGATCATCGTCGGAATCCTCGGCGCCTACGCGTTCGCCCGGCTACGGTTCCGCGGACGCAAAGCCACGCTCATGGTGTTCCTCGCGAGCTACATGCTTCCTCAGATCGCCCTGTTGATCCCCCTCTACCTGATCCTCAACTCGCTCGGGTTGCTCGACACCGTCACCGGGCTGATCATTGTGGATTGCGCTCTCGTCGTCCCCTTCGTCCTCTGGATCCTCAGCAACTACTTCCTGACGATCCCTGAAGAGCTCGAGGAGGCGGCGCGCATTGACGGCACGACAAGGCTCGGCGCCCTCTTCCGGGTCGTGATCCCTGCTGCGCGGCCCGGGATCTTCGCAGCCATCATGTTCGCCTTCCTCCTCGCGTGGGACGAATTCATGTACGCACTGATCTTCACGTCTTCGGATGCCGCAAAGACGCTGCCCGTTGCGATCAGCGAGTTCGCCGGCCGTTACACGACCGACTTCGGTCTCGTGGCCGCCGGTGGCATCCTCGCCGCCCTGCCACCCATCCTGGTCGGCGTCGTGTTCCAGCGGTACGTCGTCAGCGGCATGTCCGCAGGCGCTGTCAAAGGCTGAGCCGTCGCCGTCACAACCAACACCTAGGAAGCACACCATGCACAAGATCCCCTTCATCCAGGCCGTTCGGAGTCAGCCTGAAGCTCTCAGCCTCGCGCTGGCTTCGTTGCGGAAGTCGCTCGATGCCGGCCCGATCGCACCCCTTCAGCCCAGCGAGACTGTCGGCGTCATCGCCATGGGTGCATCCGGCCATGCCGCGCATGCGTTCGTCGCGGTCTTGGCCGAAGCCGGTGTGCGCTGCGTCAACCTGACGGCGTCGGATCTCGAGCTGGCCGCACCGGGATACCAGCCCGCAGACCACTATCTGGTCGTCTCCGAATCAGGCCAGAGCCCGGAGCCGATCGCCGCAGCCCGCGCGCTGTCGGCCGGACGCAGGCTCGGTCTCACCAATGACGCCGACGCGCCGTTGAAGGAGGTCATCGATGGAACCCTCTTCCTCGGGGGATTCGACGACTCTCCTGTGTACACCGCCGGTTTCACGGCCACGCTGCTGGCGTTCGGGATCTGGGCGGAACGTCACGGCGTGGGGACGGGCGAAGACTTCGACGCGATTCCGGCTCTGGTGGAGGGCGCGCTCGCCGAGTTCCCGCGCCTGGCCGCCGAGGTTGGCGTGCTTGCTGCTGCCGCACCCGCGATCGACTGTGTCGGTCGTGGTGTGTCCTTCTCCTCCGCGGCCGAAACCGCGCTCATGTTCCGCGAGGGATTGAGGACGCCGAGCGGGGCCTACGAGACGTACCAGTACCTCCACGGACCCATGGAAGCGATGTCGGAGGGCGACCTGGTCGTTATCTTCGGTGACGGTCGAGAACTGAGCATTCCTGGGTCGGTCCTCGACGCCGGGGTGAAGGTGGTTCTCGTGACGTCGGCGCCGGAATCGAGCATTCCGGCAGCCGGGCATCCGGGCCTGACCATCGTTCCCATCGCTGCGGAACTGGGCGGCTTCAGCCGGGCGGTGGTCGAGGTCGTCTTCGCCCAGCTGGTTCTGGCTGCGTCGGTCGAGCACAAGTCGTTCCCGATCGAGGACTTCCTGTACCACCAGGACGACACGAAACTGAACCGTCTCACCGCCGCGGAATGAAAGCGCAGCACGAGCAGAGCGACCGCGTCATGAAAGGGCGACGATGAGCACACCTTCGACATCGAGCGGGTTCGAAGCGGACATCAGGGAGCAGCCTGACGCCTTGCGCCGGCTCGCGGCCGCGGAGATGCCAGGCGAGCTGCGTTCCCTGGCGTCGCGTGGTTGGGATCGCATCGTGTTCACCGGGATGGGCTCTTCGTACTTTGCCGGGATGCCGACGTCGCGGGAACTCGCCGCTTCCGGACGTCCGACCTGGTGCGTCGACGCGAGCACTCTCTTGGATACCCCCGGGCTTCTGACCCCGCGAACTCTCGTGGTCGCGACGTCCCAGTCCGGGGCCAGCGGAGAGATCGTGGAGCTGCTCGACCGACGGCCATCCGGAGCCGTAACAGCAGCGGCCGTCATCGGCATCACGGACGACGAAACCAGCCCGCTCGCGAAGAATGCCGACCTGTTCCTCCCCTTGAACAGTGGCGCAGAGGCGACGGTCAGCACAAAGAGCTACCTGAACACGCTTGGCGTGCACCGCTTGCTTACGGCGGCATTCACCGGAGAGGAGGAGAGCGCGGTTCGCGAGGAGATCGACGCCATGGCAGACGCCGTCGCATCAGCCATAGCCGCACCCTCCTTCGGTGAGATCGCGGCGCGGCTGGTCGCAGCTCCTGATCGCCGGATAGCAATGGTGGGTTGGGCAGACGACGCGACGACGGCGTTATACAGCGCACTGATCGTGAAGGAGTCCTCGAAGCTCGCAGCCGAGGGCTTCGCGGGCGGCGCATTCCGGCATGGTCCTTACGAGCTCGCCGGTGAGGGCCTCCTCGCAGTGCTTTTCTCGGCCGCCGCTCCGACCGTGGACCGTCGGCTCCATGCGCTCGCGTCTGACCTGGTGGACTCCGGAGCGGCTGTCGTGATCGTCGGTGGCGAGGCCCCCGACGGGGCTATCAGTATCGGGTTGCGCGGTCGGACCACCGTCGAGGGGTTGGCGACCGGAGCCGTGGCGGCCGAGCTGATCGCTGTGGACCTTTCCCACGCCAACGGGGTGACTCCCGGCTCGTTCGCCTACGGCAGCAAGGTGACCACCGCCCTGTGAGCAGCTTCGTGGTCGGAATCGACCTCGGGGGCACCGGTACCCGATTCGCCCGCATGGACCCAGAAGGGACGGTGCTTGATCGGTTCGTCGTCGCAACGCCGCATACCGGCGGGGCCGAGGAAGCCCTGACCTTCTTCCGGAACGCATTCGAACGTCTCGCCGACGGGAGGCTCGCGGCCCGAGATCAATCCGCTCTCAGAGCGATCGGAATCGGCGCGAGCGGGCCGATAGACAGCTCAGGAGTCATTCGTAACCCGGATACGCTGCCGGCATTCTCTAACTTCGACCTCACCCCACTGTTGCGCGACGCATTCGGCGTGCCGAGCGTCATAGAGAACGACGCGGTGGTTGCCGCGCTGGCCGAGGATTCGCGCGGCGCGGCTCGCGGTTCGGCGAACTTATTGCACGTCACGCTTGGCACCGGGATCGGTGTCGCAATGATCGTCGACGGTTCGCCGGTGCGAGGCGCGGACGGAATCCATCCCGAGGCGGGCCACCTCACGGTCAGGGGCGACGCGCCCTGCTATTGCGGCCGGGCCGCGTGCTGGGAGCAAGTCGCCTCGCGGCGCGCTCTTCAGCGGGCCGCCGAGCGGGTGACGGGCCGGACCGCGGTGGAAGCGATCGATAGCTTGGCCGCTGCAGCTCATACGCCGGACGCTCGACGTGTCTTTCAGCACTATGGAGCGCGGTTAGGGGAGGGTCTTGCAACACTGATCGAGCTTTACCGCCCCAGCCTCGTGGTTCTCGGCGGGTCCGCAGCACGTATGCTACCCCACTTCGGTTCCGCGCTCGACGCCTCCCTTGCGGAAACGGCGGGCCGTATGCTCGACTTCCGGGTGGCACCGACAGAACTCGACGATTTCGGGGGAGCGATCGGTGCGGGTCTCACCGCCGCCCGCCTATTGCGCTAGTACGCCGATCGTCGTCCAGGGCATCGATGGCAACAGCAACCGCCCGGTCGGCCCCGCGGGGTCGCCGTTGCGGCGACGGCGAGCCCGCTGCTGTTACCGAAGCTTGAGACAGAACTGTCGCCGCTTGAGGCATCACAAGTATTCCTACCCGGTATGCGGGGCCACGATGCGACCAAGGGGCGCCACTGCGCCGGCACCATTTAGTTGGCGACCGGCGGCTACAAGCAGACGGTTAGTGCGCTGCTTGACAGAATTCTAATTCTGCATACTGTCTAGGCTGGTTGCTGTCTATTTTGACTGCAGCGTCGCTGGCTGTGCTTAGGCCTGGTCAGTGAGGGCCCTGGGCATTCGGGTTGCCTGGGGTCCGCCACCTGTCCTTGGGGCCGCTGTCCCTGCCCGAATCTGAGGTGGAACATTGTCGGCTGTGCTGTGTCCTCGCTGCCGATCGCGGATGAGACGGTTTCGCAATTGGTTCTACGGTGTGGGGCTTGCCGTGCATGAGTACGTATACGATTGCCCGGAGTGCGGATATGTGCTGTTCGCACCTCGACCGGCCGTGCCCGTCGAGGAAGAACAAGAAGAAGCGCCCCCGCCAGCCGTCGACTTGGGAGGCTGCTGCGAAGGATCACCCGCAAGTGAAAGACCAACCCAGTCGCAGGCGTGGCGCTGCGCCGATCAGGCACACTGCCCGGTTCTCCGATGCCGGGGTTTGGCTGTGGGAAGTCGAGCGTGCGCTTCGCCGCCCTGAGGCGGCGCACTGGATGGCTCTTCACGGGATCGATGCCGAACTGATTATGACGGTGGCAGAGATAGATGCGTCAGCAGCCAACGCCAGAGGCATTACGGTGCTCACGCTGCCGGAGTTGGCTGAGCGCGCCGGGGTCAGTCGTCGGCAGGCGGCGAAAGCGCGACTTGTGCTAGTCGAGGCCGGATTGCAGAGCCTGGGCGAACATCCTGCCAAGCGCGGAGCGACGTATCGGATGTTGCACGAACCGAACGAGCAGGCCCTGGCGTGACTGGAAACAGCGCTTCTGGGACCGTGATCGTACACGCGGGCGAATGCGCGCGCCAGGTTGCACTGGGTAGCGCGCGAAGGAATGGCGCGAAAGGATGGATGCGTTGAGCCGGTATGTCTTCCATATTGCTGGTCGGCGGCTCGTGGTCGCCGAGTACGAGGCAACCAAGGCTCGTCTCCTGGATGCCATACGTGCTGGAGGCGAGTTCGTTGATCTTGGGTCACTCGAATTGTTCGTCGGACCGGCAAGTACGATCGTTATCGAGCCAGTGGACTCGGATGGGCAGAACGAAACCGCACCGGTTGCGGGTGCCGGCGGCTGGGAGGCGGCATTCTATGTCGGCGAACTGGACGGCTGGGACGGATAGCTCCTTCGGGCTGTATGCCACCGGGCCGACGGACGCGGGGATGTCCGGTTCTGACGAGTAATATTCGTTGCAACCGCCCATGCCGGTGCGCAGATCGACCGAACGGCCACGAGTCCGCAAAATTCGGCTGCTTCAATCCTCCAAGGTTGCCCGTTTCCTATAGCGGGGGGACGCCAACTCGGCATCATTTCGGATGAGTACATCTGAAGGCCATGCAAGGACTTCCTCCCGAACCCCGTTGATCGGCGACGTCGTGTTGGCGCCACTCGGTCCTCGAGATCTTTCGGTACCTCTTCGACGCCCTAAGGCAGCTCGCCGCCGTCCGGGCCGGTACCTACCTGCGCCGCGTAGCCAAGCCGCTCAGTGTCCACGATTCCCTCTCCGATGATCGCCGAGGATCGGTGCAGTCCAACCATTCGCTCGTTCATCGTGCGGCCGAGCCCGAGGGTGCCCCCGAGCTCATCTAAAGTCGGCTCTTCGCCCAGGCTTCTTCCTCAGATCCTGTCTCGTTGCCACCGGTCCGCTGCCACTGGTTCCGGGTGCGCCGCCAGCGGGCCATGATGACCCGATCCGGTCCAGAGGGCAACTGTGATGCGCCATCGCGCTTTGCCCGCAAAGCGGTCAGCACCCTCGTCGGCATGCGCCTGAGCTGCAACGAAAAGGGGCGTGTTGGCCGCAGACTGCCAGCTTGTCCCGATCGGCGTAGAGGAGCCGGCTGCATACTTCTGGCACCAAATATCCCGCCAACGAAAGGTGGTCGCTCAAGAGTTGGTGCCCGGGGAGGCTCACTCAAAGATGTTCCTCGTTCGTTTTGCAGCCCGTGTCGGCGCTCGTTAGGAATTGAGCAGAAACGCTCGTGAGGAATTGAGCACCTGATCCAGATTGGACGGGTGATCACCTTGGAGCATTGGGCCTTGATTCGGCGGCTGCACTTGGCAGAGGGAGTGCCGAAGGCGCAGATCGCCAGACAGCTCGGGCTGTCGCGGAACACGGTGGCGAGGGCGTTGGCCTCGCCAGCGCCGCCGACCTATCAGCAGCCGCCGAGACCGTCGGCGTTCGACGAGCTCGAGCCGCGGGTCCGGTCGCTGCTGGCCGAGTTCCCGACGATGCCGGCGACGGTGATCGCCGAACGAGTCGGTTGGGCAGGGTCGCCGTCGTGGTTCCGGAAACGGGTCGCCCTGCTGCGGCCGGAGTATTCACCGAAGGACCCAGCCGACCGGCTGGACTACTCCCCGGGCGACCAGGTCCAGTGCGATCTCTGGTTCCCGCCAGCGCGGATTCCGACTGGGACCGGCCAATGGGCGTCCTTCCCGGTGCTGGTGATGGTCGCCTCGTATTCACGGTTCATCACCGCCCGGATGCTACCCACCCGCAAGACACCGGACCTGCTGGCCGGCATGTGGTCGCTGCTGAGTGGGCAGCTGGGCGCCGTTCCCCGACGACTGATCTGGGATAACGAGGCCGGCATTGGCCGCCGCAACCATCTCGCGGAGGGCGTCACCGGGTTCTGCGGGACGCTGGCCACTCGGATTGTTCAGCTCAAGCCCTTCGATCCGGAGTCCAAGGGCATCGTCGAACGAGCGAACCAGTTCCTGGAGACCTCGTTCATGCCTGGCCGCCAGTTCGAGCACCCCGACGACTTCAACGCCCAGCTGGCGACCTGGCTGACCAGAGCGAATCAACGAACGGTCCGATCGCTCCAGACCCGGCCGACTCAGCTGATCGAGCTGGACCGGAGGTCGATGCTGGCGTTGCCGCCGTTGGACCCGCAGGCCGGGTTCCGCAACCGGATCCGGGTCGGCCGGGACTACTACACGCCCGTGCTCGGCAATGACTACTCCGTCGACCCGGCGGCGATCGATCGGATGGTCGATGTCAGCGCCGACTTGGAGCGGGTCCAAGCGCGTCTCGCCGGTCGGCTGGTCGCCGACCATCCCCGCAGCTGGGGACGCGCCGGACGGATCACCGACCCCGAACACGTCAGCAGCGCCGGCCGGCTGCGGGTCGCGTTCCAGCAACCGTGGCCGAAGACGATCGAGGATGCCGGGATCCTGCGGGATCTGGCCGACTACGACGCCTTCTTCGGCATCACCCTCGACCAGGAAGAGCACACCGCATGACTAGCACCGCGATCAAGCAGATCGACCATCTCGCCCGGGCGCTGAAGGCGCCGCGCATCCAGGAGCACGCTGCCCGGCTGGCCGAGCAGGCCCGCGACGCCGGGTGGTCCCACGAGGAATACTTAGCTGCCGTCCTGGATCGGGAGGTTTCGGCCCGGGACTCCTCCGGATCGGATCTGCGGATCCGGGCGGCCGGGTTCCCCGCCCGCAAGACGATCGAGGACTACGTGTTCGATCACCAACCCGCGCTGAAGCGCGACACGATCTTGCACCTGGCCGGCGGGGCTTTTCTCGCGGGCGGGCAGAACGTCGTCCTGATCGGTCCGCCCGGGACTGGCAAGACACACCTGGCGATCGCGCTCGGGATCAGAGCCGCCCACCTGGGTCACCGGGTTCTGTTCGGCACCGCAACCGAATGGGTAACCCGCCTGCAAGCCGCCCACACGGTTGGCAAGCTCGGCGCTGAGCTGGCCAAGCTGCGCCGTTACGGGCTGATCATCGTCGACGAGGTCGGCTACATCCCGATCGAGCAAGACGCCGCGAACCTGTTCTTCCAACTCGTCTCATCCCGTTACGAACACGCGTCGTTGATCCTGACCAGCAACATGCCCTTCGCCCGCTGGGGCGACGTCTTCTCCGACCAAGTCGTCGCCGCGGCCATGATCGACCGCATCGTCCACCACGCCGAAGTCGTCACACTGAAGGGCTCCAGCTATCGACTCCGAAACACCGAGATCGAGACGCTACCCTCCGTCCGCGCCGAAAACGCGGCAAACTAACCACACAACGAAGTGCTCAATTCCTCACGAGCGAAAGTGCTCAATTCCTGACGAGCGCTGACAGCCCGGGACGCTGCCGATGACTTGACCTGGTTCGGAGGATGGCGATGCTGCCGCCGCTGAGGTTAGTCAACCGCCACCCTGGCAAACTATCCCCCTTCTGAGCGTCGATCACGATGAGCCGGAAATATCGGACGGGCTGCGCCCCGACCGTGTACCTCGAACGGGGCCTTGCGCTGGCGCCGAGCCGTGCGGGATTCTAATTTCAGACCGTGGTTCCCCCGACTACGGTTGCTCGGCACACGGACACATCCCCAGCCGAGGCATGCTTCGCCTATTCGGGTTAGGCGAAGCCCCGTGGGGCTCCAGCGGCTTACCTGTGAGCAACTGGAGCCCCGCGGTGAACGCGGAACCCGCCAACAAAATGCCGAGGCATCAGTGGGCACGGAGCGCAAGAGAGCTCGCAACCGCGCCGCGCATGAGCACCGTTGCATGCAATGCGGAACGCAGTTGCGCCAACTGGTAAACCCGTACTTTCGGGACGGGGCGACGGACCATCTCGTGTTGTTAGCCTGTGACCGTTGCCAAACAACCACCTTCCCGACGTCGGCAACTCCAGCTGCTCTTAGGTCCGCCAAGGTAGGGATCTTGGCGCGGTTTCGTGGCCGAGGCCGCGAGCGCGACAGAGAACCACGGCACCGCGCCACAGAACGAGAACCAGCGCGCTCCTCTGACGTTGCCGCCGGTTGATCCGCAGCCCGGGTTGCGCCACCGGATCCGCGCCGGCCGAGGACTGCCACCGCGCTACGTACTTGGTCTACTCCACGACCTCTCCCGCCATCAAGGCCATGGACCCCTGTGCAACTGACGGAGGCCTTGACAGCGGGCCCTTTGCTTAGTGCGAGGGGACTCCCCTCCTGAAGGTGAGCCCCCTCCTCTTGGATTGAAGGGAAGGCGCTCCGCGTTGCACGCAACTCGGAAGGCGCCCAACGAAGATACCGCGCCGCGGTTTCGCCATGAAATCCCGCAACGCGGGAGGGAATACATTCGAGATTGCCGCCGGCCCCGAAGAGGTAACCGGGGCCAAGAGCCGATCGCTCGTGACGACCAGCGACGTGATGGAGGAGTTGACCCCAGCGCCCCGAAGCACCGACTCGACCAGGCACGACAGGCTCGCGTAGTGCTGCCGCTGGCCATCCCTAGCCCCTAATGCGAGGCCTCGTGTGATGTGGATGAACCTACCCCTGCCGTAGACCGTGGACAGATCGCATGGATCAGGCTCCTTCGTCGCTCGCAGTGCCTCCTCGAAGGGGGCCACGTGATCCGATCGGCAGCGCTGGGGAGGTTGCGGGATCGTGTTGTAGAGTTTCGGTCCGACGTCGGCAACTCCAGCTGCTCTTAGGTCCGCCAAGGTAGGGATCTTGGCGCGGTTTCGTGGCCGAGGCCGCGAGCGCGACAGAGAACCACGGCACCGCGCCACAGAACGAGAACCAGCGCGCTCCTCTGACGTTGCCGCCGGTTGATCCGCAGCCCGGGTTGCGCCACCGGATCCGCGCCGGCCGAGGACTGCCACCGCGCTACGTACTTGGTCTACTCCACGACCTCTCCCGCCATCAAGGCCATGGACCCCTGTGCAACTGACGGAGGCCTTGACAGCGGGCTCCTTTAGCTAGTGCGAGGGGACTCCCCCTCCTGAAGGTGAGCCCCCTCCTCTTGGATTGAAGGGAAGGCGCTCCGCGTTGCACGCAACTCGGAAGGCGCCCAACGAAGATACCGCGCCGCGGTTTCGCCATGAAATCCCGCAACGCGGGAGGGAATACATTCGAGATTGCCGCCGGCCCCGAAGAGGTAACCGGGGCCAAGAGCCGATCGCTCGTGACGACCAGCGACGGGATGGAGGAGTTGACCCCAGCGCCCCGAAGCACCGACTCGACCAGGCACGACAGGCTCGCGTAGTGCTGCCGCTGGCCATCCCTAGCCCCTAATGCGAGGCCTCGTGTGATGTGGATGAACCTACCCCTGCCGTAGACCGTGGACAGATCGCATGGATCAGGCTCCTTCGTCGCTCGCAGTGCCTCCCTCGAAGGGGGCCACGTGATCCGATCGGCAGCGCTGGGGAGGTTGCGGGATCGTGTTGTAGAGTTTCGGTATCCACACGGGGGCCCTCGCAAGGGCTGAGATCGGGCTGACGCGGCCTGCGACCGTTCGAACCTGTCCGGGTAATGCCGGCGAAGGAAGTAGGAGTCTCCTCGATGGATTCTGTCGTATCTGCACGCACTCTGGCCTACCTGCACGACACGGAGCACGACCTCCATGTGCCGGTCAGCCGGATCGGGTTGGACCCGTCGCCCGATGGGACGATCAACCCGCCGGTGACGGTGTACCGGACCGAGGGGCCGGGCAGCGACCCGGTCGTCGGGTTGCCGCCGCTGCGTGAAGGCTGGATCATCGTCCGCGACGACACGGAGGTCTACGAGGGTCGCGAGCGCAACCTCCAAGACGACGGCCGGTCGGCGATGCGCCGGGGTGAGGCGTCGGCCGAGTGGCGGGGCGCGAAGCCGCCGGTGCGGCGGGGGCTGCCGGGGCGCACGATCACCCAGGTGCGGTACGCCCGCGACGGGGTGATCACCCCGGAGATGCGGTTCGTCGCGCTGCGGGAGAACTGCGATGTCGAGCTGGTGCGGTCGGAGGTCGCGGCCGGCCGGGCGATCATCCCGAACAACGTCAACCACCCGGAGTCGGAGCCGATGATCATCGGCAAGGCGTTCCTGGTGAAGATCAACGCCAACATCGGCAACTCCGCGGTGACGAGCTCGATCGCCGAGGAGGTCTCCAAGCTGCAGTGGGCCACCACCTGGGGTGCGGACACGGTGATGGACCTCTCCACCGGCGATGACATCCACACCACCCGGGAGTGGATCATCCGCAACTCCCCGGTCCCGATCGGCACGGTCCCGATCTACCAGGCGCTGGAGAAGGTGAACGGGGACGCGTCGGCGCTGACCTGGGAGGTGTACCGGGACACGGTCATCGAGCAGTGCGAGCAGGGCGTGGACTACATGACCGTCCACGCCGGCGTGCTGCTGCGCTACGTGCCGTTGACGGCGGAGCGGGTGACCGGGATCGTCTCCCGCGGCGGGTCGATCATGGCCGGCTGGTGCCTGGCCCACCACCAGGAGAACTTCCTCTACACACACTTCGACGAGCTCTGCGAGATCTTCGCCCGGTACGACGTCGCGTTCTCCCTCGGCGACGGGCTGCGGCCGGGCTCGATCGCGGACGCGAACGACGCCGCCCAGTTCGCCGAGCTGGACACCCTCGCCGAGCTGACCAAGCGGGCCTGGCAGCACGACGTGCAGGTCATGGTGGAAGGCCCCGGGCACGTGCCGTTCCACCTGGTGCGGGAGAACGTGGAACGCCAGCAGGAGCTCTGCGACGGCGCCCCGTTCTACACGCTCGGCCCGCTGGTGACCGACGTCGCCCCCGGCTACGACCACATCACCTCCGCGATCGGCGCGACCGAGATCGCCCGCTACGGCACCGCGATGCTCTGCTACGTCACCCCGAAGGAGCACCTGGGCCTGCCGGACCGGGACGACGTGAAGACCGGCGTGATCACTTACAAGATCGCCGCCCACGCCGCCGACCTCGCCAAGGGCCACCCGGGCGCGCAGGCGCGGGACGACGCGCTGTCGAAAGCACGGTTCGAGTTCCGCTGGCGCGACCAGTTCGCACTGTCGCTGGACCCGGTCACGGCAGAGGCGTTCCACGACGAGACCCTGCCGGCCGAGCCAGCGAAGACGGCGCACTTCTGCTCGATGTGCGGGCCGAAGTTCTGCTCGATGCGGATCTCCCAGGACATCCGCGACCAGTTCGGCGGCGTCACCGAGCAGCAGCGGGTCGCCGGGATGGCGGCGAAGTCCGCGGAGTTCGCCGAGGCCGGCGGGAAGGTCTACCTCCCCGCACCCACCTCCACCCGGCCCTAGCCGTGGTGCGCGAGAACCGGGAGCGCCGCGCGCAAACGCCCGGCGCTGCCCGCGGGGTCAGCCGACTCGGTGATCGCCCGCACCACGACCACACGCTCAGCCCCGACAGCGACGACCTCCTCGATGGTGGTCTCATCGATGCCACCGATCGCGAACCACGGCCGGGCCGAGGCAGAATCGGCCGCGTAGCGGACCAGGTCGAGACCGACCCCGGCACGGCCCGGCTTCGTCGGCGTCGCCCAGACCGGGCCGACGCAGAAATAGTCCAGGTCATCAGCGGCGATCGCGGCATCGATCTGCTCGACGCTGTGGGTGGAGAGCCCGATCGCCGTCTGCGCGCCGACAACGGTCCGGGCGACCGGGACGGGCAGGTCCTTCTGGCCGAGGTGCAGTACCGGGGCCTGGGCGACCAGGGCGATGTCGGCGCGGTCGTTGACCGACCAGAGCTTCCCGTGCCGGGCGGCGACCTCGGCGAGGACGGTGAGGACGTCGAGCTCCTCGCCGCCCTCGAGGGTCTTGTCCCGCAACTGGATGATGTCGACCCCTCCGGAGAACGCGGCGCCCACGAAGTCGGCGAAGTCGCCCTGACGGGTGCGGGCATCGGTGCAGAGGTAGAGCTGTGCGGCGGCGAGGGACATGAGGTCAGCGTAGCCGGGGCCGCGAGCCGCTCCGACCGGACCGTCGTCGACGTAGCGGTCGTCGGCGGCGGGATCATCGGCCTGGCCATCGCCTGGCGGATCGCCCGGTCCGGCCGCAACGTCCGGTTATTCGACCCGGCGCCGGCCCGCGGCGCCACCTTCGCCGCGGCCGGGATGCTCGCCCCGGTGAGCGAGTACCACTACCAGGAGGACGCCCTCCTCCCGCTCATGCTCGCCTCGGCCGCACGGTACCCGGAGTTCATCCGCGAGCTCTCCCCGAACGGCGAACCGACCGGGTATCTGCCGACGGAGACCCTGCTGGTGGGGATCGATGCCGGCGACCGGCAGGCGTTGGCCGACCTCCATTCCGCCCACCGTCGCTGGAACCTCGACGTCCAGAGGCTGACGACAGGCGCCGCCCGAGCGCAGGAGCCCCTGCTCGGCCCACGCGTGACGTCCGCCTACCGGGTGCGCGGCGACCATCAGGTCGACCCGCGCACCCTCGCAGCCCGCCTGGTCGACGATCTGATCCGAACCGGCCGCGGCGTCATCGTGCGCGAGAGGGTGGTCGCGCTGCTCCACGCGGATACGGCAGACCCGGACTCGCGCGTGACCGGCGTGCGAACCGAGAACGAGGAGGTCTCGGCGGAGGAGGTCGTCCTCGCCAACGGCCTCGGCGCAAACGAGCTCGAAGCCCTTCCGGGCGGATTGCACCTCCCGCTGCGACCGGTTTTCGGTGACATCCTGCGGTTACGCGTTCCGGTCGCCCTCCAGCCGCTGCTCTCGGCCACCGTGCGCGGCCTCGTCCACGGCGAGAGCGTCTACCTCGTCCCACGCTCCGACGGAACGCTCGTCATCGGAGCGACGCAGCGCGAGGACGGGATGCCCGGAGTCTCCGCCGGCGCCGTCCATCGCCTCCTGCGCGATGCGCAGGAGCTCCTGCCTGCCGTGGCCGACCTGGAACTGGTCGAAGCGACCGCGCGAGCCCGCCCGGCGACACCGGACAACGCCCCCCTGCTCGGCCGGATGACCGGACCAGACGGCGCCGATGTGCCGGGACTGATCGTCGCCACTGGATTCTTCCGCCACGGCGTCCTGCTCGCCCCGATCGCCGCCGACATCTGCCTCCACCTCATCAACGGGGAGCACGACCCGCGTTGGGACGACATCCGTCCCGACCGATTCGCGACTCGAAACAGCCCCAGGACCATCGCAGGAAGGATCCGCGCATGATCACGATCACCGTCAACGGCCAGCCGCAGAAAAGAGAGGCGACCCTCTCGATCGCGGACCTCGTCGAAGAACGCACCGGCATCCGGGTCGGCGCTGGGGGAGCGACCTCCGGCGCAGCGCCACTCGGCATCGCCGTCGCCGTCAACTCCGCCGTCATTCCGCGCAGCGGCTGGGCGGGCGAAGAGCTCGCCGACGGAGACATCATCGAGATCGTCAGCGCGACCCAGGGAGGATGACCATGCTCACGGAAACGATCGGCCCGGACGCGGCCCCGGAGACCGAGAACCTCCCCGCCGACATTCTCCGAATCGATGGCGTGGAGTTCACGTCCCGCCTGATCATGGGCACCGGCGGCGCCCCGAGCCATGCCGGTCTCGGCGCGGCACTGACCGCCTCCGGCACGCAGCTGACCACCGTGGCGATGCGCCGGCATGACCCCTCCGCCGAGGGCTCCCTGTTCCGCCTGATCGCCGACAAAGGCATCCGACTTCTGCCGAACACCGCCGGCTGCCTGACCGCCCGGGAGGCCGTCCTCACCGCTGAACTCGCCAGGGAAGCGCTCGCGACCGATTGGATCAAACTGGAGGTGATCGCGGACGAGGACACCCTCCTGCCCGACGGCGCCGAGCTGGCCTCCGCCACCGAGCAACTCGTCCAACGCGGCTTCACCGTGTTCGCCTACACCAACGACGACCCCGCCCTCGCACGCCGGCTCGAGGACCTCGGCGCCGCAGCGGTCATGCCGCTCGGCGCGCCCATCGGCACCGGCCTCGGCATCCTCAACCCGCACAACATCGCACTGATCGTCGAGCGCGCGAACGTCCCGATCGTCCTCGACGCCGGCATCGGCACCGCCTCCGACGCAGCCCTCGCGATGGAACTCGGGTGCGACGCCGTCCTGCTGGCCACCGCCGTCACCCGCGCACAGGACCCCGTCGGCATGGCCACCGCCTTCCGCCACGCCGTCATCGCCGGTAGGCTCGCCGCCCTCTCCGGGCGTATCCCCCGCCGCACCAGAGCGCTCGCCTCCTCGTCAATGGAAGGCCGACCCGACCTGTGACCGCAACGACCCACCGCGACAGCATGACGCCCCTCGTCGAACCCGCATCCGAACTGGAGGCCGACGAATACGACCGGTATTCGAGGCACATCCTGCTGCCCGAGATCGCAGTCCTCGGCCAGCGCAGACTGAAGAACGCTCGCGTGCTCATCATCGGCGCCGGAGGACTCGGCTCCTCCATCCTCCTCTACTTGGCCGCCGCCGGCGTGGGAACACTCGGCATCATCGACGACGACCGCGTCGAGACGAGCAACCTCCAGCGCCAGGTCATCCACAGCGCCGACGACGTCCACCGCCTCAAAGTCGACTCCGCACGCGACACGATCGCAGCGCTCAACCCGCTCGTCCGAGTCGAGACCTACCCATTCCGTCTGACGGCCGCGAACGCGATGGAGCTGTTCGAGCAGTACGACCTCGTCATCGACGGAGCCGACAACTTCGCGACCCGATACCTCGTGTCCGACGCTGCGGAGATCACCGGGAAGCCCTGCGTGTGGGGCTCCATCCTCCGATTCGAAGCGCAGGTCAGCGTATTCTGGAGCGCGCACGGCCCCACCTACCGCGACCTCTTCCCCGACTCGCCGCCACCCGAGTCAGCACCGTCGTGCGGGGAAGCGGGCGTCTTCGGCATGCTCTGCGGCGTTGCCGGCTCGATGATGGCCGCGGAGGCGGTGAAGCTCATCACGGGTACCGGGCGATCCCTACTGGGAAGGCTCGCCACCTTCGACCTCAAAGATGCCTCCTGGCGGGAACTCCACGTCGTCATAGACCCGGCTAGACTCACCGCCGCACGTCTCACCGACGAACCCGACTCGTGCAACGCAGATGTCGTGGCCGATTGGGGCGTCGACTCGATCACCGTCCCGGAACTCGAGCACCTGCTTCGGGAACGCTCTGCCGGGAGGTCGGAGTTCGAACTCGTCGACGTACGAGAAGAAGACGAGTGGGCGGCCGGTCGGATCCCCGAGTCGCGCCTGGTTCCGGTCAGCCGGCTCAAGCGAAACGCTGCCATCGACGGCACACCGTTCGAGCGACGCATCGTCCTCTACTGCAAAGCCGGACCGCGAGCCCGCACAGCACAGTCGATCCTCGGAGCTGCCGGGTACACAGCCGTCAGCGTCTTGTCCGGAGGCTTTGATCAATGGACGAGAGAGCTGATGCGTCGCAGCGGCTGAACGCGGCGCGCTACGTTGCCACGCAGCCGTTTTGGGGGTGCGCGTAACCTTTCGCGTGCTCCGGTCGATTAAGAGAAGACGAGGGCCCGCCCGAACGGCGTCCAACCACCATCGGAATCTGAGGAGGACCAGGATGTCGTTCATCTCCGTGATTGTCGGCCACAAGCTCACCGTCGGGCTCATTGCGCTCGGAACCATCACCGCAGGGGGAACCGCCGCGGCAGCGTACGCCGACGCGCTCCCCACCGGACTTCAGGACGAGGCGCACACGCTCATCGGCGCGCCGACCGCCGCCCCGACGGACGACCCCACCGAGCCTCCCACCGCGGAGCCGACCGACTCCGCGACGGACGTCCCGACGCCCACACCCACCCCAGACCCGACGTCGACGGAGGTCCCGGTCGGGCCGGACGCGGCCGGGCCGGATGCGCACGGCCTGTGCACCGCCTTCGAGCACGGCGGTCTCGCGTCCACCTCCGTCGCGTACGCGTCCCTCGCGAAGGCTTCGGGAGGCGCCGGCTCGATCGACACCTACTGCGCCACGATCATCGCACCAGGGCACGCCGACGACCACCGGGCCGCACCGACGCCCCCGCCGACGACCGCGCCGAGCGGGACCGACGGAGCGGCCGAGACGGACGCAGCGACCGGCCACACGACCCACGGCGACGCGCAGAACGCGGGCGGCTCCTCCCACGCGAGCGACGGCCACGGCCGTCCATAGTGAGGCCTTCGCGGGCATTCCTCCGGGCGAATACAGGCGAGCGGAACTGCGGAGGATCCAGGAGGAGAGGACCCAACTCCTGGAGGTGATCGTCTCAAAACTCGATGCGCTGAGTTTACCGAAAGCTGTTCGAGTGCGTGCCCAACTGGAGGGCTCTCTTAGGAGTTCGACTCCGCGGATGCGCACCTGACCTCCCTGCTTGACGACCGATCCACGGTTGTAGTTCCGATACCGACGAGCACCGTGCAGGTTGACGGTGAAGCACCCGCCCGCATCACCTAATTGAGACGCAACTCGCGACTGCGGTCGCTCGTGATCGGGTCAGGTTCGACAGTGCCGAAGTCACTGGCTCCGTCGAAAGGAGGCAACCCGAAGATGCGGCGGGTTGCCTCCTCTGTCGATGCCCCGCCTTCTCCGGCTTTCAAGCTCCGCGCCAGAGCTTCATACTGGACCCGAACAGCCGCCCAGTCGATCGACACATCCGCGAACGCCACGACGAGATTAAAGCCAAGGCCTTTCGCAGATTGCTCTACCAAGCGCACTAGAAATGGATTGGGACATACTGCGGTCAGGTCGGTGTAGTACTGGGTCACCTGGGCAATGAAGCCCTGTCGATCCCCCCGATCGATCGCCGCTAACCCTCCAATAAGGTGGGCAACGAGTTCAGTCCGCTGACCCGGCGTCATCACGGGATCTGCGAGGAGAGTCATCCCGGTAACGAGAACGCCCACCGCTTGCAGGTAGCCGGATGCGTCCTCGGCGCGGGCCTTCGCCACGCGCGTGTGGGATTGGGGAGCGGTCTCTACAAAACCCTCCGATGTCAACGCCAGCAGCGCTTGGCGGATTGGCGTCCGCGACATACCCAGCCAAGTTTGGAGCTCAGCGTCCTCCAACCGTTCTCCCGGCTTGAGCTTTCCCGTCAGGATCGCGTCTCGGATCATCGAGTAAGCGCGTTCACGAACCAACCCCGGGACTTTGACCTCCCTCAAGTTGGACTGCGGTAGCGGCATCGTTCCTCCACTGAGGCGCTCCCTCCCGATTCGGGTTCGGGATACAAGGTAACGTCACCTTAACCATAGAAGAAATTTCGAAGTGCTCCCTCCTCTCAGGCCACGAGGTGGCCTCCCGGGCAGCTGCAACCCCCTCAAGCCAAATTCATCTATCTCTCGCCCGGCGAAGCCAACGAGGTGAACTAACCCAATAACCATGCTGGACACGCCCGACTTTGGTCGAAGTCCCGATGCAGCAGCTGCTGTCCGATGGTCAGCCGGAGCGTCGTATGCCGAGGAACAGCCGAGCCGGCGGAGCCTGGTAAGGCAACGGCTCACCGCGCTTGTTCTTATCATCAGACGCGCCGAATGGTCCGTTTGGGCTAAGTGTCCACGACGTTCGAAAGCGGGGCCAATGCGACGGTTGAAAATGAGGCCACTGTCTTGTCGTTTGCTTAGTCGGAGCCTGACCCGCTTTTCCGGACACCTGAGTTGAGGCGATGATCGTCTCAGAGAGGAGTCCGTGAGATGCCTGCTGCTCACCCGCCGGAGTTCCGGCGTCGTGCCCTGGATTTGGTCGCGCAGGGGAACCCTGTCGCGCAGACCGCCCGTGATCTCGGGATCAGTGAATCCTGCCTGCGGAACTGGATGCACCGGGACGCGGTCGATTCCGGCCGCAAGGCTGGTGTCACGACCGACGAGCACAAGGAGCTCGTCGAGTTGCGTCGCCGGAACCGAGTGCTGGAGATGGAGAACGAGATCCTCAAGCGCGCGAGCGCGTATTTCGCGAGGGAGAACGTGCTCCCAAAATAGGGTTCCGGCTGGTCCAGGAGCTCGCCGCGGACGGTGTCCCCGTCGCGGTGGCCTGCCGGTTTCTGAACGTCTCGACCTCCGGCTACTACGACTGGGCCACCCGGCCCCCGTCCGCGCGGGCGGTCGCGGATGCCGAGCTGACAGCGACGATCCGCCGCATCCACGCCGACTCCCGCCAAACCTATGGGGCACCGCGCGTGCTGGCCGAGCTGCGGCTCGGGCTCGGCGTTCACGTCGGCCGCAAACGCGTTGCCCGGCTCATGCGCAGCGCCGGCCTGATCGGGGTCTCGCATCGCCGGAAGCGACGCGGATGGAAGCCGGACACGGCCACCCATGAGGATCTGGTGAAGCGGCGATTCCGCGCGGACGCACCGGACCGGCTCTGGTTCTGCGACATCACCCAACACCGCGCAAAAGACGGATGGGTCTACTGCGCGGCCGTGATCGACGCGTTCAGCCGCCGGATCGTCGGCTGGTCGATCTCGGATCGGATCACCACCGAGATCGTCGTCGACGCCCTCGAGATGGCCCGCTGGCGGCGGCGCCCCGAGCCCGGCACCATCGTCCACGCCGACCGAGGAGCGCAATACACCAGTTGGCTGTTCGGGCACCGGCTCCGCCAAGCCGGCCTGTTGGGCTCAATGGGCCGAGTCGCCTCCAGCGTCGACAACGCTCTCATCGAGTCATTCTGGTCGATCATGCAACGCGAGCTCCTGGACCGCACCGCTTGGGACTCCCGCACCCAGCTGGCCTCAGCAATGTTCGAGTGGATCGAGGGCTTCTACAACCCGCGCCGACGGCACACCAGCCTCGGCAACCTCAGCCCCGCCGACTACGAAGCCCTTCACACCGCCGCCGAAATCGCGGCATGATCAACACACCGAAACCGTCCGGGAAACCGGGTCAGGCTCCGTCTGCCGGATCTTGTGTCTTGATGCTGGGGAGGCTACCGATGGGTGACGTCCCTCTTGGTGGTGGATTTTCTCGACACCGTGTGAGGGTCAGTGTTGTTGATTATGCCGCAGCGAGTTGGGGCAGCATCACCTCCTCAGTGGTGGCGTTCAGGAGCTTCATCGAGTTCTCGCTGAAGTAGCGGCGGTCGGCGCCGTCCCACTCGTCGTGCTGCTCGATCAGCACGTGCCCGGCGAGACGGGCGAGCGCGGCGGGGTTCGGGAAGGTGCCGACGACGTCGGTGCGGCGTTTGAAGCTCTCATGTCAAGAGGTGGTCCTGTTTTGCGTCGCGGATCATGGTCCGGTGGATTGTGTTCGATAGGTGCCGTTTGAGGATTCGCATCGCTTCTCGACGGGTGTGTCCGCGGCTGAGGGCCCCCTCGTAGAGTTCACGGGCGCGTGGTTCGCAACGCAGCTGAGTGGTCGCGGCTCGGTGAATAGCGGCGTTCAGTCGCCGGTTCCCGCCACGGCTGAGACGGTAACGTCGTGGTCGGCCGCCGCCTTCTCCGGAGCTGACGGGTATCGGTGCGGTTCCGTTGAACCTCGCGAAGCCTGCCTCGGTGAACCTCCGCGGGTCGCCGACCTCGAGAATAATCTCTGCAGCCGAACGGGCAGCGATCCCTGGGATCGAGGGCAGGGTGGATCCGCTCGCTGCCACGAGCTTGGCGAGCTCCGCCGCAGCGACCTTGTCCTGTTCGAGCACGTCCTTGAGCATCTTGGTCCGATGATGGATCAGTTTCAGGCGCAGTTGTTGGACGGGGTCGGTGCTGCGCACGTGTCCGAGCGCGGCGACTGCGGTGATCCGAGCCCGCGCAGTTGTGCGCTCGGGAAGTCTCACCCGGATCCGTTCGGGAAGATCCTGGATGAGTGCGTCCAGTTCTCCGATCAGCTGGACGCGGATCTTCCGCAGCGAGATGCGGGCGTTGTGCCAGAGCGCGATCTGGTCTCGGACTGCGTTAGGGGCAGCGGTGGTTGAGTTCTTGAATGCATGGGCGAGTCGGTCGTTGGTCTGCGTTTCCGCGGCGACGCGGTGCGCATCCAGCCGATCGGACTTTCCCTCGTGCCGGCCCCGTTGGCGTTGTGCGGTCTTGTGAGGCGGGACGTCTCTGACGTCCAGTCCTCGGTCGACCAGGAACTCTGCGAGAGTGCGACCGAGGCCGCTGGCTCCTTCGATTCCGATCTTGTTGATCGACCCGATCGACTGCGCCCAAACGAGCGCATCCGCATGCCCCTTCTCCGTGTTCACAAAGTGTTGATGATCGAGATCGCGTCTGCTCTCGTCGAGTACGGACGCGGTGAACACCTTCCTGTGTGGATCAACTCCGATGGTGATCATCACCATGGTGAGCTCCCTGCCGCTTGTCTAATCTGAAAGTGGAACCCACGCGACAACATCCCAGTCGAGTGATCGACGCTCTCATGAAGTCAGCGTGGTTCCCTGTGATCGCGGCGGGCCGACACTTCAAACGGAAGACAGGCCAGCACGCCGTTCGAGCGGAGTGGTCGTCGAGATCTCTTTTGAGTCAGACCCGCCACGGTCACAACCTAGGCGGCCGTGGCGGCCGCAAGGCGCATCAAGTTCAACACTGGGATCTCCTTATTGACCCGCTCCAGCGGGTTCGTGGACCAGATCTGCCGCCAATGCTGGGCGGGGAAGGGCACGAACGCGAGCAGGTCGTCGCGGGCGTCATCGAGCATCGCCGCGATCTGCGGGTGCGAGCGGGTGAGCATGGTCAACACCTCCTCGAACTGGGCGCGGACCAGGCTCCGGTCGGTTTGCGGGGTGAAGATCGTGCGGATGATCTGCGCGACGATCGGGCCGGCGGTCTTCGGGGTCTTCGCCAGCACGTTGCGCATGAAATGGACTCGGCAGCGTTGCCAGGACGCGCCCTGGAAGGCCACCGCGATCGCGCTCACCAGGCCGGTGTGGGCATCGCTGACCACCAGGCGCACCCCGGAAAGCCCGCGCGCTTTCAACGAGCGCAGGAACACGGTCCAGAACGGTTCGGACTCGGTGTCCCCGACGTCGAACCCGAGGACCTCGCGGCGGCCGTCGGCGGCGACACCGACCGCGACGACGACGGCCTGAGAGACCACTCGCCGGTTCACGCGGGCTTTGCAGTAGGTCGCGTCCACGAACACATACGGATATGCGGTCTCGCCCAAGGGACGGTCGCGGAACACCGCAACGTCCTCGTCCAGGTTGGCGCAGATCCGGGACACTTCGGATTTGGAGATCCCGGTGTCAGCGCCGAGCGCCTTGACCAGGTCATCGACCTTCCGGGTGGAGACACCGTGAACGTAGGCCTCCATCACCACCGCGAACAACGCCTGGTCGACCCGGCGGCGCTCCAACAACGGCGGGAAGAAGGAACCTTGCCGCAGCTTCGGGATCCACAGATCCAGCTGGCCCGCCGTGGTCGTCAACGTGCGCGGCCGAGTCCCGTTCCGCAACGCGCGGCGGGAACCTGTGCGCTCATACGGGGCCGCGCCGATGAACGCGGCCGCTTCGGCATCGATCAACTCCTGATAGAGCGTCTCGGTCGCGACCCGGACACGGTCGCTGATTTCAGTGGACTTGAGTTCCCCGAGGAGCTCGAGGAGGGCAGACTGGTCTAGAGCCATCGTGCGTTCGTGTCTTCCTGTTGAGTGACTTTGATCGGTACTCACTGACCATCGCACGATGGCTCACTTGACGTCTACGACGCCGACAAGCTGACCAGAAACTCCACCACTCCAAGGGACGTCACCCTGTCGATGCCTCGGCTGCGGAGTCGATAGCTGACGCCTTTGAGGGTGAGCACGTCAGCGTGGTGGACGATCCGGTCGATCATTGCGGCGGCGTCGACGGCTTGGTCGCCGAAGACGCCGCCCCAGCCGCTGAAGGGCAGGTTGGAGGTCAGGATTAGCGACGCGTGTTCATAACGGGACGAGATGAGTTGGAAGACCAGGTTCGCGGCGTCTTGCTCGAACGGGAGGTAGCCGACTTCGTCGACGGTGATCAGCCCGTAACGACGCAACCGGGCGAGCTCTTTGGGGAGGTTGCCTTGCCGGTGGGCGTCGGTGAGGCGGGTGACCCAGTCGGTCGCGGTCGCGAAGAGGACGCGGTGCCCGTGTCGGGCGGCGACGATCCCGAGCGCGGTCGCGAGATGTGTTTTCCCGGTCCCGGGAGGGCCGAGTAGAACGCGTTCTGCCCTTCTAGGAGCAACCCACCGGAGGCCAGCGCAGCGATCTGCTGGCGGACGGCAGGCTGCGCGTCCCAGTCGAAGTTCTCCAGCGTCTTCCGGGCCCGGGACCCAGCGGCCTTGATCCGCAACTCCGCCCCGGAGGCGTTGCGGGCCGAGACTTCGCGTTCCAGCACGGCGGCAAGGTAGTCCTCGAACGACCAGCCCGAGTCTCGGGCCTGGTCCGCCAGCCGGGCGGCGGCATTGGTGATCCGGGGTGCTTTCAGAGCGGCGGCGAGATACGTGATCTGCTTGACCGACTCGGTGCTATTGATAGCGGCCATCACGCGACTCCTTCGATCCCGAACGCCCGGTCGTAGTCCGCAAGATCTCGGCTCAAGTCATCCCCGGTGACGGATCGGGGCTGCTGGAACTGGTGCCGCAGCCGCTTGGCCGCCTCCAGGTGCGCAGGGTTGGAGATCGTGGAGCCACGTGCCCAGACCCGAGCATGGTCCGCGGCCAGCCGACCCTCCAAGCGGACCCTCACCCGGTCGAGGTCGGCGCTCACGTCAAAAAACCTGCCGATCGCGGCCGGGTCGACAGAGTAATCCGAAGCGCCAAGACGGACGTAGTAGTCGCGGCCGAGCCGGATCCGCTCCCGCCAACCCAGCTGCAACGGGATCGGCGGCAATGGCAGCATCCGTTCCCGATCGTGGTCGATCAGATCGATCGGTCGCGCTTTGATCCTCCGAACCACCCGCGCGTTCGCCTTCTCCAGCCAGCCTTGCAACTGCGCGTTGAAATCCGCCGGCGAAGTGAAGGTCCGGCCCGGCATGAAGGAGGTCTCGAACCAGCCATTGCGGCGCTCGACGATCCCCTTCGATTCCGGATCGTAGGGCTTCAACTTGGCGACCCTGGTGGCGAGGGTCCCCGCGAACGCGGCGACTCCCTGCGCAAGCCGGCCGTGCTGCCCGACGCCTGACTCGTTTTCCCAGATCAGTCGACGAGGGACGGCGCCGAGTTGACGGATCAGCTCCCACGACCCCAGCAGCAGATCCTCCGTCCGCCTGGTCGGGATCATCCGCGCGGTCACGAACCGCGAGTGCGCGGCGACGATCACCAGCACCGGCAACAGCGCCGCGGTCCCGTCCTCGAGCGGGATCTTCCGGGGCGGGAACCACAAGTCACATTGCGCCGCATCACCCGCAGCCAAACTCAACCGGTCCGCGGGATCGACCGGCCGATACTCCGGCCGCAGCCGGCGCACGTTCTCCCGGAACCAGGTGATCGACCCAACCCACTCCACTCGCTCAGTGATCACCGTCGCCGGCATCTCCGGGTGCTCTCTCAGAAACGCTAGGACCCGCTCCTCGAACGGTGTGAACGACATCGACACCGTCAGCCGCTCATACTTCGGCGGCCGATCCGAAGCCAACGCCCTATCGACCGTCGCCCGGCCGATGCCCAACTGCCTCGCGATCTGCCGCCTCGGAACACCCATCCGCGACCAGCCGCCGGATCAACGCCCAATCCTCCACCGAGAGGGACGTCACCAGATCACCCATCCAATCTGTCTGGGTGGCCTCGTTTTCGCCCGTCGCTAATGCCTCAATTTCGGCCGTCGCCGACACCTACCAGCGCTCCTGCGCCAGCAACTCCACCAGTTCGAGACGCCGCGCGTTCCCCAACTCCGAGGCCACAGCCCCGCTGCCCCAACGAGCCTCGAACAACGCTACCGCCGCGTCAGGCTGCGATTCAGACAGAGAACTACGCGAATACAAAACCGCTCCCCGGGAGTCGGAACTGAATTCTCAGTCCAACTCCGGGGGAGCAGTTCAGCGGGGACGGGCGCATCTATCGATTGCTCCCGCGGCCCCTGGGGTCCCCGGTGCGCGAGTGATTGCTTACCCGTTCACTTTTTTCCAGGCCTGCAGAAAACGCAGGAATGCGGTTGCGCCCGGATCCTGCAGCCCTATGCTGCGTTCCTGAAGCCAGGAAGCACGACCGCGGCGGGATTGCAGTGCGGTGGTGTCGATGACAGCGCGATTGGCAGCCTCTATCGCGTTTTCGAGTGCGACGGAGGCTGTTTCAGATGAGGCCAGCGCCGCTCCGGCCGGCACGAGCGCATCGACGATGGTCTTGTCCCCGACTGTCGCTTTGCCGCGCTTGCTGATGTTCTCGGCTGCAGCTTGGGTGAATCGACTGGCATCGGCGGTCGTTACCTCGCTGAGACCGGCCAACAGTCTGGACCCAGCAAGCAGGGCGCCCGCTACGAGTGCCGCCATCGTCGAAGGGTTGGCGTTGGCAAACGCTTTTGCGCAAGCGCGTGTGGTGTCCTCCAGGGAGGTGCCGGGCACAGCATTCGCGAGCGCCTCGATGATGGCGTCGGCGCCGAGCGCCACTGTGATCCCGAGATCGCCGTCTCCCAGGGCGGTGTCCAGGTCACGGAGTTCGTCGGAGTACTGCTTCACTTCCGCCATGGCCCGGCTTATGGCAGTGTTTAGTTGATCTGCATTCACTGGTCAGACCTCCTGAATGAACGGGGATTCGGCTGGCGCGTCGAGCAGAGCGAGGCGCTCGTCGTTCAGCTTCAAGACGGACACGGACGCCCCGGCCATTTCCAGGCTAGTTGCGTACTCGCCGACGTAGTTCTTCTCGATCGTCACGTTCAATTCCATGGCGGTCGCGTGGACTCGGCGGTACATCACGTAGAGTTCTTCGACTGGGGTCGCACCCAGACCGTTCACCAGGACTGCGATCCGGTCACCCGCCTGGAGATCGAGGTCGGCGACGATCGGCGCCCACAAGTGTTCGACGATCTCGTCCGCGGTCTCGAGGGGGCCGCGGTGGATTCCCGGTTCGCCGTGGATCCCGATACCGATTTCCATTTCACCTTCCGGCAGGTCGAAACTCGGCATGCCAGTGGTGGGCAGGATGGTCGGTCCGAGGCCGATCCCCATCGTCGCCGTGTTCTCCACGATGTCTTCAGCGATTCGCGCCACCGTGTCGAGGTCGTCACCACGCTCCGCTGCCGCTCCAGCCGCCTTGTATGCGAAGAAGATTCCCGCTACGCCGCGCCGGTCGAGCTTGCGCTCCTTCGGCTGGCTTGCGACGTCATCGCGCCCGAGCACTGTGCGCGTTTCGATGTCTTCTAACTCAGCGAGGTCAACGGCGAGGTCGAAGTTAAAGATATCGCCTCCGTAGTTGCCATAGAGAAACAGCACCCCCGCCCCGCCGTCGACAGCCTTGGCCGCTTCGAAACATTGCTGTGCCGAGGGCGAGGAAAAGACGTTGCCGATCGCAACGCCCGAGCAGAGGCCGGTTCCGACGTAGCCCTTGAAAAGCGGTAGATGTCCGGACCCGCCGCCGGTGACGATTCCCACACGGCCGGTGGGTGCGTCCGCTCGCACCATGACCCGCTTGTCGCTCCCCGGCGTCTTTAGCTTGTCCGGGTGGGCGAGCAGGATCCCGTCGATCATCTCATCGACGAAATCTGCGGGCTCATTAATGATTTTTCTCATGCTTTTCCTTACCTTTTGATGCGCGGTCACTATCCGAGGGTCCCGCTGGGGTAGCGCTTGTTGAATTCCCAGTCGTGGCCCGGCACGATGATGTCGGCTTCCTGATGCAAACGGTCGTAACCGCTCATCAGATCCTGCAGCGACCAGAACGACCCGGTCGGCCAGTTCAGTTCGAGGTTTTTGTAGTTGTACATGATGTCCCCGGCCAGCGCGACGCGGCCTTCATCTGTGTCGATGACGACGACCATGGTTCCCGGCGTGTGCCCTCCGATCTTGACCAGCCGCACACCCGGTTCGATCAGGTAGTCGCCCTCGAGGATCTGGATGCGATCGCGCACGTCGGCGATTTTGTACGAGTACTCAGGGTAGGAGTACTGGCAGTACGCTGGCGGCGTTAGTCCTTGGGCGATCTCGGAGCGCTGGACCAGGAACGTCGCATTAGTGAAGAGGTGGTTGTTGCCGATGTGGTCGAAATGCAGGTGCGAGAGGACAACGATGTCGATGTCTTCCGGGCTCACGCCGTGGCGGCCCAGACCGGTGACGATGTCCTGTTCGGGAGACTTGGTCGTCCAGGTCGGGACGCCGTGGCGCTCCATCATCTCCATGATTTCGTCGACGTCCCCAATACCGGTGTCGATGAGGATCTTCTTCTCCGTGCCCTCGAGGAGCCACACGGGTACGGGGACCATACCGCCTGCAGCGGCGACGCCGTAGTGCGACACGTGATCAGCGGTGAACCCACCCGGCATCACGTCTTCCTGTGTGTGAGCGGGATGGATGCCCGCGTTGAGCAAGTGCCCGACGAGCATGTTCTCGAGCTCACCCGTGACGATGTTGTGGATCTTGATTCCCATTTTCCTGTCCCTTCGTGCTGCGTCTGGTTGGGGTGTTTCGTCTATGCCCGCGAGAAGCGGCGGGCGAGGGTGGCAAGGGCGACAGCGAAGACGAGGATGCCTCCCTTGAAGACATATTGGAAGAAGGTCGGTGTTCCCACGAGGCCCAGCCCGTTGAAACCGATATTCACGATGAGCACGCCGACCAGGGTGCCGAGGATGTGGAACTTCCCGTCCCTGAGTGTGGCGGATCCGAGGAACACCGCGGCCAGCGCATCGAGCAGGTAGCCGTCGCCGGAACTCACCATGCCACTTCCGAGCTGCGAGGACAGCAGCGTTCCTGCAATGGCTGCGCAGATACCGGCAACCACGAAGGCGGCGATCGTCACGCGGCCAGTCCTCACCCCGGCCAGTACTGCCGCGTGTCGGTTCGCGCCAGTGGCCTGCAGCCGGAATCCGAGCGGAGTGCGGTTCAACAGGATCCAGAGAACGGCGATCACGATCACCATGAGCCAGATGAGGTTGGGGATTCCAAAGACCGCTCTGCCGAGGGCGATCGATGTGAAAGCGGCGGGCAGAGACACGATCGGCTGACCTGCACCGTAGCCAAAGCTCAATCCGACCACCACCGTCCCGACACCGAGCGTCGCGACGACAGCATTCACTCCGGCTTTGGCGACAAGGAATCCGTTGACCAGACCAATGAGAGCCCCAGCAGCCACGGTAATGAGGATGGCCACCGGAATCGGGATGCCCTGGTTGGTCATCAGCCCGGTGACGAGAACGCCCGCGAAACTGGCGGTGTACCCGATGCTGAGATCAAATTGTCCAACGACGAGAACCAGTGTCAAACCGCAAGCAATGATTGCGGTAAGCGCGGACTGACTCAGAATCGCCAGCAGGTTCAGGGGGCGCAGGAATTCACCGTCGGGGGCGGCGATGCTAAAAGTCACGATAAGGATGAGCATCGCGATGAGCGTCCCGTACGTGGACAGGATATTCAGAATGGCCCGTCGTGCGCGTGTCGATCGAGGCGAAACTGTGGTCTCGTCCGTCGTTGCGGTTTCAGCGACGCTCATGCTGCGTCCCCTCTTTCTTTATCGTTTTCAAAACTCAAGTGGACGAGGTTCTCCGTGGTGAGCTCCGGGCCCGAGAGGTCACCGACAACCCGGCCCTCGGCCATGACGACCACCTTGTCGCAGAGACCGACGAGCTCCTCGTTATCGGACGATACGACCAGGACTGCTGCCCCGCCTTCGGCGAGCATCCTGATGACGTCGTGCACCTCGGCGCGAGCGCCCACATCCACCCCACGCGAGGGCTCGTCGAGGATGAGCACCTGGGGTGGGTCGATCAGCCAACGCGCGATGACGACCTTCTGCTGGTTGCCACCCGACAGCGCGCCTGCGTGAGTCCCCACGCTGGCGGCCTTCACCGTCACGCGGTCGGCAACGGCTTGAGCTCGGATGCGACCCGACCGGATCCGTACAATCGGCATCAGCCTGTTCACCGACAACGAATTCAGGCGGGGGAGGTTGATATTGAACGCCAACGACTCGTCGAGGAAGAGAGCTTCGGTCCGGCGTTCTTCCGGCACGATCCCGAACCCCGCGGCGACGGCTTCCGCCGGATGACGGAAGGCGAACCGCCGGCCCCGCAGATAAGCCACTCCTCTGCTGAACCGTGAAGCACCGTACACCGCCTTGACCAGTTCACTACGGCCCGCGCCGACGAGGCCTCCGATTCCGACGATCTCGCCGGCGTGCACTGTCAGCGACACATCGCGCACTATTCGGCCGTCGCCGACGTGCTCGAGGCGCAGGACTTCGGCGCCCTGGGTAGGAGGAGTCCGACCGTGCTCTGCGATGTCGACAGTTTTTCCCGCGATCGCCGACACCAGGTCGGCCTTGATGAGCCGCTCGCCGACGATCCGTCGCGTGACGGTGCCGTCTCGGAAGATGGTGATGTCGTCGCAGAGGTCGGTAACTTCATCCAGCCGGTGCGACACGAAGATGACGGTGGTGCCACCGCGGACCAGGTCACGGATGATCTCGTGCAGCCGGCCGGCTTCGCGCGCGGACAGTGAGGCCGTCGGCTCGTCCATCGCGATCATCCGGGCGTTCAGCATCAGGGCACGGCCGATCAGTACCAACCATTTCTCGGCCGTGCTCAGCTCGTCCACCTGTTTAGTCAGCGGAAAGTCGAAGCCCACTCGCTCGGCGACAGCGGTCGCCTTCACACGCGCGGCGCGCCAGTCGATCATTCCGGCCCGGGTCGACAGCGGCATGCCTAGTGCCATGTTCTGAAGGACGTCCCAACCCGGAATGAGGCTCATCTCTTGGTGGATGAAGGCGAGACCGAGCTCAGCTGCCCGCTCTGGGCCCGTGATGTCGGCGGGTTCGCCGTCGATCTCGATTGATCCGCTGTCCGGCTGGTTGACCCCAGCCAGACAGCGGATGAGGGTGGACTTGCCTGCCCCGTTCGCTCCGACGAGACCGTGGACGGTGCCCGGCCGAATGTCGAATGACACGTCACGAAGAGCATGTGCTCCCCCAAAGGACTTGCTCACATCGGTGAATCGGATGAACGGCTTCGCAGTCGTGTGGGTCATGGCCGTGCTTTCGTCGAAGGTGGATCCAGCGGAGCCGGTGTCAGTTGAACTCGGGATGCGCCTTCAGGAACGCGGCTAGGTCCGGCTTCCTGATGATCTGGCCGGACTCGGTGATGGTGACCGGCGTGCCCTTACCGCCGGCCGCGACAGACTTGGCCAGCGCAGCGAAGATGTCCTTCCCCTCCTTGATTCCGTCCTCGAAGGCCGTCGCCGACAGCTTCCCCGACTGGATAGCCGCGATCGCCGTCTTGGACCCCTGGATCCCGTAGGTCAGCACGTCGGTCCGGTTCTGCTGCTCGAGCGAGGAGATCGCGCCGAGGGTCGGGTCGTCCCAGCAACCCCAGATGGCAAGGGGTCCCGTGCCGGCCGGGTGGCTGCTCAGCCAGGCGTTCGCATACTGTGCACCTTGCTGGAGGAATCCGGGGATCGACACTTCTTCCTTGGTGACCGTGATTCCGGGGTGCGCCGCGAGAACCTTGTCGAGAGCGGTTTCGCGGTCGATGCAGAGCTGACCACCGTGGTAAGTCAGGGCGAGAATGCTTCCCTTGCCTCCCATGTCGGCGACCATCGCTTCAGCACTCGGTTTGCCGAGCGGGGTCACAGTGTCCACGACGATCCCCGGCCCCTTGCCGCCACCCCATGAGCCGACGGGCACTCCCGCTGCCTGAGCTGCAGCGAGTCCGCTTCCCAGTGACGTGGCAGGGAACACGTGGGTGATGATGGCGGTGGCGCCCTTGTTAACGAAGTTCGTGATGGCGGCGTTGGCCTTGGACGCATCGCCCTGAGCGTCGACGACTTGCACCTTCCAGCCGGCCGCCTCCGCGGCTTGGGTAGCCCCCTTGGTCGCATTGTCGTTCAAGTCGATGCCCGATGCGATCGAGACAATCCCCAGCAGGTGCGACCCGCCGCCGCTTGCCGCGGCACCAGTGCCGCTGCAAGCCGCGAGCCCGATGGAGGCAGACGCCAAGACCGCGGCAGCGATCAGCAATCTCTTTTTACACATTACGTACTCCTTTGTATGAATTTGGCCCTCTATAGGCTCCCGTCCAGGCATGGCCGCTCTGGGCGATCGCCTGGCCGAGCACCCACCGACGGGGCGACGTGTGATCGCAACGTCAAGAGATTCGGATCGTTCTCATTCGGTGCTGGACAGAATCTAATCACGTCATGCGCGAAAGTCAACATAAACTGACCGTTTATGAACATCATCCTGCGCATGCCGCACATTTGCGATCAGCCGCGGCGCTGGTAGGTTTGCATGAGAATTCACGAGAGCAGCCGACATGACACGACATTCCGACATCATCGAGCACCTCCAGCGATCAGGTTTCCAGTCGGTGCCGGAGCTGGCAGCGCGCTTCCGCGTCAGCACCGCCACAATTCGCCGCGACCTCGAAAAACTC